>JALZAQ010000087.1 GCA_030948255.1 Gemmatimonadota bacterium | reverse complement strand
GTGACGAGAAGGTCGTTCTCGTCGACGCCCCGGCGATTCGCGGACTGTATGTGAACCGGTTCGCCGCCCAGAGCCCAAACAAGATGCGGCGCCTGATCGCCCTCGCCGACTCCACCGAGATCAACGCCTTCGTGATCGACATCAAGGATGAGTTCGGTCTCAACTACGCATCGGCCGACTCCCTGGTGAAGCGCAATGCCGGCAGGGCGGGAACGATCCCGAAGCTTGCCGCGCTGCTCGACACGCTCAGGGCGCACAAGATCGTGGCGATCGCCCGGATCGTGACGTTCAAGGATTCGGTGGCCGCCCGCATGAACCCCCAGCACATCATTCGCCAGCCGAACGGCGATCCATGGCGCGACCACAAGGGCATCAGCTGGGTGAATCCCTTCGACGCGCAGATTCGCGAATACGACATCCGCGTGGCCGAGGAAGTGGCGCGGTTGGGTTTCGCGGAGATCCAGTTCGACTACATCCGCTTTCCCGAGCCGTTCCAGAGCCTGCCCACGCAGGTCTTTCCCGGCGCGACAAGCGAATCCAAGCCGCAGGCGCTGCAGGATTTTCTCCGCCAGGCGTGCGGTCGGCTGCACAAGCTCAATGCGCGCTGCACCGCGGACATCTTCGGGCTCGTCACGACGGTGCCGGGCGCACTCGAGATCGGGCAGCAGTGGGAGCACCTCGCGCCGGTGACGGACGTGCTGCTTCCGATGGTGTACCCCTCTCATTATCCGCACGGCTCTTTCGGAGTCGGCCACCCGAACGCCGACCCCTACCTCATCGTCGATTCGGCGATCGCCCGAGCGCACAAGCGGGACTTGAAGCTCGGCATCACCCAGCCCGAGCACGTGCGTCCCTGGCTGCAGGCGTTCACGCTCGGCGCACCGCGCTATGGAGCGCACGAGCTGGAAGAGCAGAAGCGCGCGGTGTACGCCGCCGGCTACGACGGCTGGGTGCTCTGGCACCCCGGCTCGAATTACGATGCGGTGGAGGCCGGGCTGGAAAAGACACTCGTCTCTCGCAAGAAGCCGTGGACGCCCGCTCCTACACCCCGCTGATCTCTCCCACAGCGGTGATCAGGCGGTCCACCTCGGCGGGGCTGGTGTAGCAGGCGCATCCGGCGCGGACGAGACCTTCCTCTCCGAGGCCGAGTCGCTCGATCACTGTGAGCGCGTAGAAGTCGCCGTGCGATGCGAAGATTCCCCGCCCGGCCAGGCGGCGGGCGACCTCCTCCGATCGCACGCCGTGCACCGTGAAACCGATCGTCGGCGTGCGCGGCGCGGTGGCAGGTGGGCCATAGAGCGTGACGCCGGGCATGCTCGCCAGCGAGCGCCAGAGTCTGGCGAACAGTCCCGTGCCCCGCACGTGCAGCGTCGCGAAGACGGTCGCGAGACGCTCGCGTCGCGTCTCGCCAGTCGCGAGCGACCCCAGGAAGTCCACCGCGGCCGCGGCGCCGGCGATCCCCTCGTGGTTCTGGGTCCCCGTCTCGATGCGGTCGGGTGCATTGCTCGGAGCAGGCACGAGACGGGGGATGTCGAGCGACGCGAGCAGCTCCTCCCGCCCGTAGAGCACTCCGATATGGGGACCGTAGAACTTGTAGGCAGAGCAGGCCAGGAAGTCGCAGCCCAGCGAGCGGACATTCACCAGCACGTGCGGAGCATAGTGCACCGCGTCGATGAAGCTCAGCGCGCCGATCTCTCGGGCCAGCGCCACGGCGCGGGCGACGTCGTTGATCGTCCCGATCGCGTTCGATGCGGCCCCCATGGCGATCAGCCTGGTGCGAGAGGACAGCTTCGACTCGAGGTCGGCCCAGTCGAGCTGGCCGCTCTCCGCGATCATCCGGGCAGTGCGGACGACGAGGCCGTGGTCGCGGGCCAGCTCGCGCCAGGGGTCGCTGTTGGCGTGGTGGTCCAGCTCCGTCACGATGATCTCGTCGCCGGCCGCCATGCGCCGTCCGAGAGCGCGCCCGAGATGGAAGGTGAGGCTGGTCATGTTCGCGCCGAAAGCGATCTCGGTCGGCCGTGCGCCCAGGAAATCAGCGAGAGCGAGCCGCGACTCATCGATGATCGCGTCCGTCTCGGCGCTGCTCGGATACGCCCAGTGCGTGTTGGCGTTGTGGCGCAGCAGGTAGCCGGTCATCGCGTCCGCGACGGCGCGGGGCACCTGGGTGCCGCCGGGCCCGTCAAAATAGGCGACCGGCTGCCCGCGATGAACGCGCTCGAGCGCTGGGAAGTGCGACCTGATCAGGTCGACGGGGGCGACGGCGGTAGCGGAGAGCGCGTCCATCAGGAGATCTCCGTTCCGGTGAGCTGCTCGACATAGCGCACCGTCTCGACGTGGTCGGCTTCCTCCCCGAGAGAGCGGTGAGCGAGGTGCATCAGCTCGGCGGTGAGTTGGAGCATCGGCGCCGGGATCCGGTGCTCGCGCGCGACTGCGGCCGCGATGCCGACGTCTTTGTCGAGAAGCGCCTGACGGAAGGTGCGGTGAAAGGCGCGGCCGAGCACGCGCTCGGGGAACAGGTTCTCGGAGCTGTTCGATCGCCCGCTCGAGGCGTTGATCACCTGCAGCGCGATCTGAGCCGAGACGCCCTCGCGGCTCAGCACCGCGAGCCCTTCGGCGAGCGACCAGATGTGCAGGCCGAGCAGATACTGGTTCATCGCCTTGAGCGCGTGGCCGGCTCCCACCGGCCCGCATCGCACGATTGTTTTGCCGAACGCCTGCAACACCGGACGCACGCGCTCGAGGGTCGCCGGATCGCCGCCGACCATCACCGTCAGCGTGCCCGCCACGGCGCCCTTCACCCCGCCGCTCACGGGCGCATCGAGAAAGGCGATCCCGCGCTCAGCCAGCCGCCCCGCAATCCGGCGTGAGGTCGCGGGATCGCCGGACGTGCAGTCCACGAGAGTGGCGCCGCGCTCGAGCGAGGCGAGCAGGCCACCGTCGCCATCGAGCAGGGTCTCCACCTCGCGCGATGTTGGGAGGCAGGTGATCACGACCTCGGCCCGGCGTGCCGCGTCTGCGGGCGACTCGGCGAGCCTGACGCGACCGTCCGCAGCGAGACTTGAGGCCTTCTCGCGCGTGCGGTTCCAGACCGACAGCTCGAAGGGCGGCGCGGCCAGGTGGCGGGCCATCGGCGCGCCGATGGCGCCGAGCCCGAGAAAAGCCACACGAGTCATGTTGCGAGTGGTGAGAGAGGGAGAAACATCGTGGCGGTTGGTGGGCACGTCAACGGCCGCCCCATGCGATCCGCGTCTCGGACGCAGTCCGCTAACTTTGTCGGCAGCATGCGCACCCGACTGATCATCCGAGGCATGACCGCGGTTCACGCGGTTCGCGCGATTCACACGGCCCTCACGTCGGTCGACGGGATCATCGCCGCCGATGTCGCGCTCGGCCGCGCGACGATCGATCACGACGGCAGAGCAGGCTGCGATGCTCTGCAGCGTGCGGTCGCGATGGCCGGCTACGATGTCGAGGAATGCATCGAGGACCGGCGGTCGCTGCCACTCCTCTGACGCGGAGCTTGTAGCACCGGGGACGCTCGCATAAGTTCACGCGCCCCTTGCGGACGGTCGTGACGATGACACCACAGCGAACGGAGGAGCGTCCGATCGCGGCGCTCATCGCGCCCGACATCCTGGTGCTCCTCCAGGAGCGACCGGGTGACATCGAAGCGGAGACGAGCGAGATCCATCCGGCGGATCTCGCGGACGTGGCGGCGCTCCTGCCGCCGGACCGGGTCCCGGAGCTTCTGCGCGCGCTCCCCTCCGATCGCGCGGCCGACATCCTCGAGTATCTGGACGAGGAGCTGCGCACCCAGGTGCTCGAGGCGATGAGCGCCGTTCAGGCTGCCGCCATCGTCACGCGGATGACCCCGGACGACCGGGCCGACGCGCTCGAGGAGCTGGAGGAGGAGCACGCGGACGAGATTCTCTCCGAGATCTCGTCCGAGGCTCGGGGCGAGACCGAGGAGCTGCTCGCGTTCGCGCCCGATACGGCAGGCGGCCTGATGACGACCCAGTTCGGATCGGTGCTCCGGGACATCACCGTCGATGAGGCCCTCGGGGTCGTGCGGGCGTTGGCGCGAAGCGGGCGCAACGAGGCCATGCACAATATCTACGTCACCGACGCCCAGGGACGGCTGCAGGGTGTGCTCTCCCTGCGCGAGCTGCTCGCCGCACCCGAGGGAACCAGGGTCTCGGACGTCGCGTGGACGGACGTCGTGGCCGTGTCGCCGACCACCGACCGCGAGGAGGTGCAGCGCATCATCTCGAAGTACGACCTCGTGTCGGTGCCGGTGGTGGATGAGACCAACCGGGTGCGCGGCGTCGTGACGGTAGATGACGTCATCGACGCCATGCAGGAGGAGCAGACCGAGGATGTCCAGAAGCTCGGCGGCATGGCGGCCCTCGACGAGCCGTACACCCAGATCGGCTTCCTATCGATGATCCGGAAGCGCGGAGGGTGGCTCAGCGCGCTCTTCCTCAGCGAGATGCTCACTGCGACGGCGATGCAGCATTTCGACATGGAGCTGCAGCGGGCCGCCGTTCTCGTTCTCTTCGTGCCCCTGGTGATGAGCTCGGGTGGAAACTCGGGCTCTCAGGCGACGTCGCTCATCATCCGGGCCATGGCGCTGGGCGAGATCCGGCTTTCAGACTGGTGGCAGGTCGCGCGCCGGGAGATCGCGTCGGGGGTCGTGCTCGGCGCGATCCTCGGCGTGATCGGCATCATCCGCGTGCTGGCGTGGCAGACGATGTGGCTTCACGACAGCCACCTCGGCACCTTCCGCCTCGGCTACGACTACGGCACCCACTACCGGCTGGTCGCGCTGACCGTCGGCTGCGCTCTGGTGGGGATCGTGACCTTCGGCTCCCTGGCCGGATCGATGCTCCCGTTCGTGCTGCGCCGATTCGGCTTCGATCCGGCGAGCGCATCGGCACCGTTCGTCGCCACGCTGGTGGATGTGACGGGGCTCAGCATCTACTTCTACGTCGCACTCGTCATCCTGCGGGGCACCCTGCTGTGACCGCAGGGCCCGACTGGGACGCCAGCGCCTACCATCGCGTCTCGGATCCCCAGTTCGGGTGGGGAATGGCGGTGCTCGATCAGTTACAGCTCGATGGTCGCGAGCGGGTGCTGGACATCGGCTGCGGCAGCGGGAGGCTCACCGCGGAGCTCCGCACGCGCCTCGGCAGCGGCTCGGTCGTCGCCCTCGATGCATCCTCGAGTATGGTCGGCGCGGCGCGTGAGCTGCTGGCCGCGCGATTCCCCGACCGATGGGACGTCGTGCTCGCAAGCGGTGACCGGCTTCCCTTCCCTGCTTCGTTCGACATCGTCTTCAGCACCGCGACCTTTCACTGGATACCCGACCACCCGCGACTCTTCCGGGAGATCCTGAGGGTGTTGCGGCCGCGCGGGTGCTTGCACGCGCAGTGCGGCGGCAGTCACAATTTGTCCGGTCTGCACGCGCGGGCGACCGCCCTCTCCCGCTCGCCTCGCTATGCGCGGCACTTCACCGAGTGGCGGGATCCTTGGGAGTTCGCCAGCGCCGAGACGACGTCCGCCCGGCTCGAGGAGGCTGGCTTCGAGGACATCGAGACGAGCATCCATCCGGCACCGCTCATCCTCGAGAGCGCACAAGCCTATCGTCTCTTCCTCCGCACGGTGGTGATCCGACCCTACCTCGCCTACCTCCCCTCCGAGAGCCTGGCCGAGGCCTACCTCGGCGACCTCACGGCGGCGGCGGCCGGTGACGAGCCGCCGTACTCGCTGGACTACTGGAGGCTCAATCTCGCCGGCCGGCGGCCGGCCGGATGTTGACATGGGAGTGGTGGTCGATCGCATTCGGCAGCCGGTGCGCCCCGCTCCGCATCGGTGCTCGTCGGGGCAAAATCAACGGCGAAAGGCGGCCGCGGATGGTCGCGGCGAAGGGCGGCGCGGATCGCTCCGCGCGGAGCCAGCTTCCCAGCGCCGCGCGACCGGCAGGACAGAGAGGAAAGGACCACCCCCTCCGTGCACTCGCCGGATCCGGGTCCACCCGCGACAATCCGCGGCCGTCTTGCCCTCCTTTTGGCGCTAACGACATTTCAGACGCAGTCGACTGGTGGCCTGCGTCAGTGGTGTGGATAGCACCAATTCGATCACTCGATGAGGAGGATGCGACCGCAATGGCCGTTGCCCTTTCCCCCATCTCCTGCCCCTGCCCGGCGCCCAGCAGCCACCCCCGTCACGAAGCGATCCGCGTCGCCCTCCGGCGCGAACATCCGCGGTCGCATTTCGCGGTTGCATCTGTCCGCGGAGCGGGGTGCCGCGGCCGCGGAATGCAATCATTATTTCAGACGCAGTCGACCTAATCGCCGACAACAGCCTCCACGCGGGAGCGTGCGACGCTGGCCATGCCCGGTGAAGGGGTGGTGGCCTTCGTCGAGGTCACCCCCATCCCGACGATCCCCCGCTCGAGCCACTCGTACTCGCCCTTCAGCACCTGCTGCGCCGTGGCGTACAGAGCGTTGTCGTTGGGACCGAACAGATAGCGGAAGTGATCCGCGATTCGGAGCCGCGCCTCACGGCAGAAGAGGTCCGCCAGCGCGACAGCATTGCGATCGCCCTTGCTGGCGACCATGTGGGCCCGCGAGCAGGTGGCCGCCATCGCGAACAGCTCGGCGCCGATGTCCACCGCCCGGAAAAGCACTGCCTGCTTTCTCTCGAGCTTCGGGCCGAATCGAACCATGGCGTGGAAGATCGAGCGGGCGAGGTGGCGGGCCGTGCGCTCGCAGTAGCGGACGTGTCGGGCCAGCCGGCCGAATTCGGCGTAGCGCGGCCAGCGACCCCATCCGAGCCAGCGGCTGGGGTACCAGGTGGAGTAGTAGCCGCCCGCCTTCGCGAAGGCGGCCAGCTTCTCCCGCGTGGTCGCCTCCGGATTGATGATGTTGCCGGCGATCTTGAGGTGCGTGTCAACAGCCTCGCGCGCGATGAAGAGGCGCATGATCTCCGAGGACCCCTCGAAGATGAGGTTGATACGGAAGTCGCGCATCGCCCTCTCGATCGCGATCGGCGGCTCTCCCCGGGCGGCGAGCGACTGCGCGGTCTCGTAGCCCCGCCCGCCGCGGATCTGGAGCGTGTCGTCGATGATTCTCCACCCGGCTTCCGTGTTCCACATCTTGGCGACCGCGGCTTCGAGCCGGATGTCGGAGCCCCCACGGTCGGAGAGGGCGGACGCCAGCTCGGCCACGGATTCCATGGCGAAGGTGTTGGCGGCCATCTTCGCGATCTTCTGGGCGACCGCCTCGTGCTTGCCGATGGGCTGACCCCACTGGACCCGCTCAATCGCCCACTGGCGTGAGACGCGAAGCATTTGCTTCGCCCCGCCGGCGGCGCTCGCGGGCAGCGTCAGCCGTCCCGTGTTGAGCGTGATCAGCGCGAGTTTGAGGCCGCGTCCCTCTCCCCAGAGAATGTTCTCGCGCGGCACCCGCACGTCGTCGAAGCGGATGACGCCGTTCTCGATCGCCTTGAGCCCCATGAAGTGACAGCGATGGATGACCTCCACGCCCGGCCAGGCCGTCTCGACGATGAACGCCGTGATCTGCTTCTTCGGCTTGCCGTTCACGATGCGGTCCGGGGTGCGCGCCATCACGACCATCAGATCGGCGCGCGTGCCGTTGGTGCACCAGAGCTTCGTTCCGTTGAGCAGGTAGTGAGTTCCATCCTCGCTCGGCGTCGCGCTGGTGCGCATGTTGGCCGGATCGGAGCCCGCGTCGGTCTCGGTCAGCGCGAAGGCGGAGATCGCCCCCTTGGCGAGCCGCGGGAAATACTTCTTCTTCTGCTCCTCCGTGCCGAAGAGCTTCAGCGGGTTG
>JALZAQ010000054.1 GCA_030948255.1 Gemmatimonadota bacterium | reverse complement strand
GGGACGCGCGACGGCATCGGCATAGATGTGATCGGCATCATCGGAGGTGATCGTCCGGCCGGCCAGCGCTTCATCCAGCACGAAGCGGATGTTCTCGAACGCACCGCGCTGGCGCTGTGTGTAGCGAACCATCGCCAGTGGCGGATCGTCGGGGCGTCCCAGGAGCAGCAGCACGTTCGCGCTCAGCCCTGGCGACTCGTGCACGGCCTGCAGACGGGCGCGCTCCACTGAGCGCACGTCCCACACGCCCTTACCCGTGGGGCTGGCAAGGGCGATGTGGCTGGGGCCGAGCGCGAGCCACGATTCGCTCAGCCTCAGCGCGTGATCGAGATCGGCGAGAGCGTACAGCTGCACCGGCTGGCCGTCCCACTCGCGCTCGATGCGTGCGCGAAGATCGGCCGGGAGACGCGCCGGCTGACCGAGGTAGCGAGTGATGATTTCCTGATCCATGTCCGTGATCCGCTGAGTAATGAGCAGCAAAAAGGCCTTTCGGGTCTGCTGCACCCGAAAGGCCGGATCACGACATCGAATCCTGGTCCCCTAGGGTGCTCGTCCTCCGACGGTGATCCCGTCGACAGCCGGCGCTCCGGTGCGCACGACGTCCGGGCGCACGAACGCCACCGGCGCGCGACGCCGGAGCGTGGAGGCGAGAAGGTAGGAGGATTGCATGAGCAGCTTTGGATTTCCCTGTGCGGGTGGTACTGCGGATCCGTGCAACATATGATGTGCGGTCCGCCGCGGCAAGATCGCGCCGCGGCTCCGGTGGTTTTCGTCTCCCGGCGTATCTCTTCAGCCCGGGGCTGTGGGCAGGGCGCTCGCCTCCTTCGCGAGTCGATTCACGGTCCACCACTTCGTCGCCTGCTCCTCACTCCACCGTTCCACCGGAATCGCTGCCAGCAACCGGGCGAGAGCTGTCGCGGTCTGTGGGCGGTCTCTCGGGTCCTTCTCGAGACAGGCCAGCACGACCTCATCCAGCTCCGGCGGGATCGTGAGCTCAGAGCGCTGCGACGGCGGGACGGGCTGGGCGTTCAGATGCTTCGCGATCAACTGGTAGCTGTTCTCCGAGTCGAATACGAGCTGGCCAGTGAGCAGGAAATAGGCGACGCACCCGAGCGCGTAGATATCGGAACGCCCATCCACTGTCTCCCCGAGCGCCATCTCGGGCGCCATGTAGGCCGGTGTGCCGGGCGTGACTCCGACCTCCGTCGCCAGCGAGTGTCCGGTGCTCGCTTCGGCTACTGGCTTGACCAGACCGAAGTCGAGCACCTTGACGAAATCATGGCGAAGACCCACGCGGCCGAGGTGGATGTTCGCCGGCTTGATGTCCCGGTGCACGAGACCGGCCGCATGTGCCTCCTCCAGCGAGTCGCACACCTGGCAGACAATGTGGATCACCCGGTTCGACGGAAGCGGACCAGATTCGCGAACGAGCGTCTCGAGATCGAGCCCGTCCAGCAGCTCCATCACGAAATAGAGGGTCCTGTCTTCGGCGACGCCGAAATCGTACAGCGCCACCGTGTGCGATGACCTCAGATTGGCCGCCGCCTCGGCCTCACGTCGGAATCGCTTCACCGCGAGCTTGGCCGCCTCGCCATCCGCCGCACCGAGCATCTCCGGCCGGATCAGCTTGATCGCTGCCGGCCGAGCGAGCATGCGGTGCGTCGCCCGGTAGACCTCGCCCATGCCGCCGCGGCCCAGCAGGTCGCCCAATCGGTAGCTGCCCATCTCGCGCGCCCGGCCGACCTGCCGCCCCAGATTCGTGACGACATGGGAGATGACGATGGCCACGCCGACCAGAACGTAGTCGTTGTAGTGCATCAGGAGGGCGTTCCTCGTCGCGCCCAAGTCCCAGCCGCCATGGGCGGGGAAGATCAGCATGCTGAGAGGGTTCATGGATGCGGCGACGAGCCCAGCCACCAGGGTCTTTCGCGGTGAACTAGGCACGATCGCGGCAAAGATGATCACCACGACGCCCACCCAGCTGATCATGGGACGAATGGGCCCGCCGCCAGAGGCATCCCAGTGTGACGACATTCCCAGCGCGAGCGACGTGAGCACCATGTACCCGAGCCCGAGATCCAGGATGAAGGCCGGGTCTCGGTCGCTCGCGCGCACATAGAGGAAGAGAGTGAGGGAGACGAGCACGCTCGCCGCCGCGATCGCATCGGAAATCCGGAGTTGGGAGAACGGCACGGCGCCCTGACTGAGGGCCCAATCGGCGGCGTGGCCCAGAACCGGGCCCACGACCCAGAGCACGGCCGCGAGCAGCGAGCCGATGGCCAGTCGGTGTGATGCGTCCCGCAGCAAATCGACCGGCACGCCCCGCTGGTGATCGCGCGAGCGATCGAGGTCGTGCGGCGTGGAGCTCGGGAGCGGACCGATCACACTGGGGATGGCGACGCCTCCTTTGCGGGCACCCGAGGGACGGTCTCTAAGTGGATGGTCCGCCGGATGCAGCGCAAGATCCCCCGCGCACAACCGGTTCGAGGAGCCTCCCGAAGGAGCAGTGGCGCGTCCATGTTACGTGCGGGCAGAACCTTCCACCCCGAGGACCGGACAGATGAGGACGACCTCACCCGCCGTGAAGTGGCTGGCCATTGCCGCGATCGTGGCGACCGGACTGATCCACGTGCTGGAAGCGCGGGATTCGTTTTCGGAGGCGACGTACAAGGGGGCGCTCTTCGTCGCCAATGGCATCGGCGCCGCGGTCGCGGCCTATGGAATTCAGCGTGGCCGCGACTGGGGCTGGTTGCTCGGCGTCGTCATCGCAGCGGGTGCGCTTCTGGGGTACGTGGCGAGCCGAACGATCGGATTGCCCGGGTTGCCGGCCGAGCCCGATGCGTGGCTGGAGCCCATCGGAGTCGCGTCGCTCGCGTGCGAACTTCTGTTCCTCGCCACGTTCGCGGTCTCACGAACGGCACGCACCGAAGCGCCGTCCTAGCGCAGGTGCAGTCGTATCTAGAAGACGAGCATGCCGATCGCGGCGCCGAACATGGCGATCGTCGTGATCGCCACCACCGCCCGTCCTAGCCGCGAGCTCGGCTGACCGGCCATCAGGGCGGGATCGGACGCCACGACGAGAACGCCGATCAACAGGAAGGGCGCGAGAAGGCCATTGAGAACCGCGGTCAGGTAGAGCGCCTTCACGGGATTGACGTCGAGAAAGTCGAGGATGACACCGAGCGCGATCGAGACCGCGAACGCAGAATAAAAGGCGCGTGCCCTTGGATACGGTTCGTCCATCCCCTGACGCCAGCCAAAGATCTCCGCGAACGCGTATGCCGCCGATCCGGCAAGAGTCGGGATCGCGAGGACGCCCGTGCCGATGAGTCCGATCGTGTACAGCAGCGCCGCGAACCGACCGGCGAGCGGCGTCAGGGCCTGCGCCACGTCCCGAGAGGTCTCGGGATGCATCATCCCGTGTTGGTGGAGCGTGACCGCCGCGGCGAGGATGATGAAGTACATCGCCAGATTGGAAAACAGCGTCCCCGCGCCGACATCGAGCTTGCGGGTGCGAATCTCCTGCCGCGTAGCTCCCACGCGATCGGCAACCCGCCGGCGCCCGAGCGACTTCTCTTCTTCGACTTCCTGCGATGCCTGCCAGAAAAAGAGATACGGGCTGATGGTTGTTCCGAGGATTGCGACGAGCATTCCCCACATTGCCCCGCCGTGCGGCAGGGACGGCACGACCGTGTCGTGCAGCATCGATCGCCAGTCGGGGCCGACGATGAGAGCATCGGCGACATACGCGAACAGGACGAGCGCGAGCCACTTGAGCGCTCGAGCGAATGAGATGTACCGCAGGCGGATCGTCGCCACGGCGATGAGTGCGCCGAAGACCACGACCCAGACGTGCGAATCGACGCCGGTCAGCAGCTCGGCGGCGTCGGCCATGCCCGACAGATCGGCGCCGACGTTTATCGTGTTTGCGCCGAACAGCGCCACCGCCGCGATCACGAGCACGGGCCTGGGCACCTTGCGCCGGAGGGCGCTCATGAGCCCACGGCCCGTGACCATGCCGATCCGAGCGCACATGGTCTGGACCGCCGCCATGAGTGGCCAGGTGATCAGCGCGGTCCAGAGGAGCGCGGTGCCGAACTGCGCGCCGGCGACGGAGTAGGTCGCGATCCCGGACGGATCGTCGTCCGCCGCCCCCGTGATGACGCCAGGTCCGATGGCGTTCCAGATGCGCCTGAGCGGACCGCCCGACGCACGCTCCGGATCGCGAACTCCTACGCGCCGATCCGAGGCCCGCCGATCGGTCGCGTCGCCCTCTCGCGGGTCGACTATTCTCGGATCCGACACCAAATGCTCTCGCGGACTGTGGCCATCAGTAGCGCACGTTGACACGCAACGAGGCGACGGCGGCTGGGCCGCGTGCGCGGTTATATCCGGGATTCCGGATCAGCTGGACGTCGGGGCTCACTTGCGCGTACGCACCGACCTGAGCGCGGTAGTACGACTCGACGATCAGCTCCCGACCGTAATCCAGCGCGCCATCGCCGAGGAGGAATCCGGTGCCACCCACGGCGAGGTACTCGCGGTGCGGCGAGGAAAGCCCGCTCGACAGAAGCGCGATCGCGAAGCGGTCGGACGCGCGACGCCAGTGGGCGCCGCTGAGTTGCAGTCCGGCGCTGGCATGCGTCTCGACTTCGGCGAACGCGAAGCTCTCGGTCCGGCCGTCGTTCCAACCAAGGCGCAGAAAAGCGCCCGTCTCGCCTGCGTGGTCAATTGGCTGCTCGGCGTTGAGCCCGGCTCCGTACTTCACACGGCCCGGCTGGTCGTCGGCCACGATGTCCGGCGCGGCGCCGGTCGCGCGGGCAGCAACGAGAGCGTCGGCGTATCTGCCCATGCGGGCGTGGTTGAGAAAGCCGAGCAGGCGGATCGTCGGGCCGCCCGACATCGGCGTGAGGGTCAGTTCGGCGTTGTCTCCGCGCGCCAGGCCGAGGTTCGGATCGAACTTGTTGCCGTTCGCCAGTGTGGGCATCTGGAAGCTTCCGGCGCGGATCGCCCATCGGGGTGTGATGAGGGCGAATGCGACGCCGTTCGTGTATCCGCGCGTGTCGGCAGCGAAGTCCCACGCGGTGTTCTGGAAGAGGCCCCAGTCCATGAACTGTGTGCGTGTGGAGTTCGCGTACCGATTGACATCGAACAGGTCACTCGCCGCCAGCTTCCCGGCGACGATCTCGAGACGCCGCGATGCTTGCGCTCCCGGCATTTGATCCTGCGCGCGCTCGAGGGTATCCAGGGTCCCACCGGCAAGCGACACCGCGTAGCGGACATAGGCGCGCGCGACGTACGGACCTTTGCCGAGATCGGCCGTCCCCTGCCGGATGACATCGCCGTTGGTCGGTCCGGCAAGCCCGACCGCTCGGCCGATGCCGCTTCCGCGTGCCATCTCGACAGGTGCTCCGAGCTGTCCGGCGCCTGCGCCCGCAGGGCACCCGTCGGGACTATCGCAGCGGCGAGGGCGCCGACGGACAGTCCTGCGAGGACGCGGAGAATCCGGTAGAGAGAGCTAGGTCGCACGCCGCAGGTGATGTCCCCACCGCCAGAATCGATCTTTCATCGCCACCAGAAACGGAACTCCGGGATCGGCCGGTGGCGCATGGCGGACGTTTCCCGGTGAGACGACCACAACGCGCTGCTCCCCATCGGTGTCGTAGCGGTCGCCCTCGGCGTTGTGTGCATCCACTCGCACGCCGATCCCGGTGACCCGGAACGTCTCGCGCACCTGCCCTGCGTTGGCGAGTGCCTCTTCCAGTCCATCTCGCTCTTCGTCGATGTCCGGGGCGATATGGTGTGTCGGGTGAAGACCGCGATGGCTCAACCCGGCGCGGGCGTCGTAGGTGGCGCCTCCAATCCACACAGGGCGGCCACCATACGTGAGCTCTCGATCACGCCAGAGCCGCACATGATGGCGTCGGCGCGCGCTCGGACCCACCTCTTGCTCATAGGCAAGGTCCTGCCTGCGGTCGAACAGGAAAAGGGAGCTCACGGGAGCGGCGGAATCCGGGCGATTCAGCAACACGCTCTTCGCGATGGCGATGTCGCTCGCTCGCGACAGCGAGTCGGCCACGGTCCAGCCCGCCGCTCGGAAGGCGCCCGTGATCTCGTCCTCGGTTCCCACCAAGACGACATTGACCGGATCGGCGTCGGTGCCTTTGACGTCCACCGTTCGCTTCGGCGCGTGCGCGAGCGCTGGAAAGCGCTCGTAGTGCGTGAGGAGCCGAGGTGCCAGGACGTGGGTCAGGATCTTCACGACGATCAGGACGACCACGACCGCCGCGGCCGCAGCGCCGAGCACACGGGGCCCGGTCAGTTCGCGCGGGGTCGGGTGCGACTCGGTCATCGGTGAAGGGCGTGGCACCACGGCGTGCTATGCATCTGCCGTGCCCGAGACCAGAATTGCCGCTCGCCTTCTCTCGGCGCGACCGCGCCGATCCTATTACGGGATCTCGGCCGGCACCGGACGCTGTGGGGGAAGCGCGGCCGACGGCGGGATCGACCTGTCACTGGCGGGGGTGCGGCTGCGAAGGCCCGCCCCGACGAAGGCCCGCGTGAGCTGCATCGGCTGGAACACGATGCTCGGCCACATGAACACTTCGTTCGTGCAGAAGCACTCCTTCGCCTTGATCTGCGCCCGCAACGTCTTGGCCTCGGGCGAATCCCAGATCTCGAAGAACCGCTTCTGGCGCAGATTACCGAGGGGCTCGTGCGTCTCACAGACCGACACGTCGCCGTTGGCGTAGATGACGGCCGACAGCACCCCGGCCTTGCAGGGCACGTACTGCGACTCCGCCTCGATCGTCTTCACCTTCACGTACTGGAGCATCGGCTCCACGACCGAGCCGAACCGGCCCTCCTCACGATCCCGCCAGACCTCGCGGATGTGGTCGTAAAGGCGCTTGTACTGCTCCAGCGCCGGACCGGTGAGCGTCGGATTTTTCCGGTCGCCGCGGATGACCGCGAGGTTGTGGTGCTCGACACGCGGATAGTTGTCGTGCATGTACTCGGTCAGCCGCCAGACCTCCCCGATATTCTCGCTCATGGCGACGGTGTTGACATGGATTCGCAAGCGCGGATCCTCGTCCTGAAGCCTCGCGAGCATGGCGTACGTCTCCATCGCCTTGCCGAAGGATTTCGGGTTGCCGCGAAACCGGTTGTGGTATTCCGGCATCCCATCCAACGAGATCTCGCAGACGAAACGGTCGAGCGACTTGTGCTGCAGCACCTTGCGCAGCGACTTCTCGCACTTGTCGGTGAAGTAACCGTTGGTGGGGACGTAGATCTGCTTGACACCGTTCTTCGTGATGAACAGCCCGCAGATCTCCCCGAAATCGGCACGGATGAACGGCTCTCCACCCGAGAGATTCAGGGTGTCGAACTGTCCCAGATCGCTCGTCAGCTGCTCGAAATCGGAGAAGGCGAGGTCGTTGCGCTGGTTGAGCTCCTTCCAGTAGAAGCAATGCTCGCACGTGAGGTTACAGATCGAATTGATGAAGACGATGAGGAACGGCGGCGTCTCGCGCTCCCGATGCTCGCGCGCGCGCAGCGAGATCGCCGCATGCCTCTGAATTCTCGACACGATCGACACAGGTCGGCCTCGGACATGATTGGCAGACGGGCATCCAGCCCTATAGTCAGCGCCAGCGGGAATCGCTG
Organism: Gemmatimonadota bacterium; assembly: GCA_030948255.1. GTDB lineage: Bacteria > Gemmatimonadota > Gemmatimonadetes > Gemmatimonadales > Gemmatimonadaceae > JALZAQ01. The sequence goes on along the minus strand of JALZAQ010000054.1, from coordinate 16,336 downwards.
TCGCCTGAACCCGCGAGGCAGCCCACGCACTCGCCGGCCGACCACGATAGCGCGATCATCGCCAGAAATCCCAGCGACCTCATCACGCGCCACGTGTCTCGGCCCTTCGGCAGCACCACCGACAGGATGCGCCAGAGCAGGACGACCGGTAGCAGCGGGCAGGCCGCCGCCCGGGCGAGCCGAGCGATCCGACCCGCGTGCGCCAGTCGCCGACCGGCATAGCCTCGGCCCAGATAATACACGGACGACAGGGCCTGCCGCAATGAAAATCGCTTGTTCTGGCAGACGATCGCGGACGGCGCCACGTAGAGGGCGACCCGGCGGCGGGCGAGCTCCTGGTGAAGAGCGCCCTCGAAGACCCCATCGCGGAGAACCTCGCCCATCCCGTCGAGGAGGGAGCGCGCGAATGACATGTTGAGCCCCGAGAGCTCAGGGACCGGCCCCCCGTGGTGGGGCGGCATGAAACGGCCGTAGTCGAAGAGGTACGCGGCCCAGTCGACCGAAGAGAGACCGGCGCCCTGCGCGACGGGACCGCCCAGAGCAGCGCGATCGTCGGCCTCGTAGCCCGCGCGCAGGGCGGCGGCCCACTCCGGAGCCACCGTAGCGTGATCCTCGATGAACGCCACGATGTCACCGGACGCCCGGGCGAGCCCCGCCTTCCGCAGCTGAGGAACCGTTGCCGTGGGGCCGAGCGTCGCCCTGATGACCGTCGGAAACTCGACTGCCAACAGCTCGTTGAAGCCGCGCTCCGCAGGACACGCGACGACGATCTCGAGCTCCCCGCCGGCCACCGCCAGTGACTGGAGGCAGCTGCGGAGTAGCGCCGGGCTGTTCCACGCCGCGACGACCACGGACAACGGCTGCGCGCCAGCGAGCGCGACGTCCATCAGCGGTGCGCCTCGGCGGCCTCGGCGATCGGAATCAGAAGATCGAGGTAACGACGCGTGACCCGGTGCCAGTCATAGGCTTCGGCCCGCTTGGGACCATCGGTGGCCATCCGCGCGCGCCATGCCTGATCACGCAGCACGGCGTGCATGCCCTCGAGCAGCGTATCGACCTTCGCATCAGGAAGGAGATGCGCGACTCCGCCGGCGAACTCGGGGAACGCCGTATTGTCGAGCGCGATCGTAGGCGTTCCGCACGCCATCGCCTCGAGCACGGGCATGCCGAAGCCCTCGTACGAGGAGGGATAGATGAACAGGTCGGCGGCGTTGTACACCAGCGGCATCTCCTCGTGCGTCGCATAGTCGCGAACGACCACATCACCGTCGAGACGGAGCTCGCGGATCACCTGCCTGAACGGCGATCCGCCCGGCAGGGCAGCGCCGACGATCAGCATCTTGTGTGGGAGCCCGCGCTCCCTCCGGAGCCGGGCGAAGGCGTGAAGCAGCGGTGTCAAGTTGCGACGCTCGGTCGGCTTCCCCACGTACGCGACGTACGGCTCGTCCCCCCCCACGTAGTCGCGCCGGAAGGAGGTGAGTCGCGCGCGGTCGGCCATCGGGCGGAAGATCGCCGTGTCCACGCCCTCGGGAACCACGTGCACGCGTGAGGGCGAGATGCCATAGTACCGATGCATGTCTCGCCGGCTGAACTCGCTCACCGTGGATACCCCGGTCGCGCGCCAGGCACTCAGCGCGTAGGCGACACGCGCCTTGTTCAGCACCCAGCTGCTGAAGGCCTGCGGGTACCCCTCGTACGATCCATGATGGATCACAAAGGTGGGGCACCTGGCCAGCAGCGGAATCACGTACGAGGGACAGAGCAGGAGTCCGCGCTGGCCGTGCGCGCGGGGGAGGGCGACCTGCTCCCAGAGCGCCGGCCCTCCCCGACTCGGCACGACGACGCTTTCGGCGATGGCCGGAAGTCGCACCTCTTCCGGGATCGGGGTGGGCGAGTACACGCGAATCGTCCGGAAGGGATGATCCAGCTCGCCGAGGCATCGCAGAATCGCCTCGATCGCGCGTGCCACGCCCGACCGCGCGGCAACGAGGCGAATACCGTTGACGCCGAGGATCACGCGCCCTCTCCGGTCGACGCCGGACGCGATAGCACGGCGAGAAGGGCTGGGAACACGGCCGTGATCGGGGAACGCAGCCATGGAATGCGACGGAGCGCATCGTACGCCGGCACCGCCATCAGCTCCAGGCGACCGGCTTGCTCGAGATCCTGCGCGACGATGGACGGCAGGCGAAACTCGGCATGGCGGTAACCGGCACGACGTGCCATTCGCGCGAGCTCGAATCGGGACAGCAGAGTCTTTCCGGTGTAGGCGAGGCCGCGGCGCCACCGCACGAAGCCGGACATGAACCGACGTGGCAGAAAGCCAACACCCCAGACCCGGACGTGTGGCTCCGGCGCCAGAGAGAAGCGATTCGAGGTCCAGACGATCGTCCGCCCGGCAGGCATCTGCACCCGGGCGAACTCGCTCAGCGCCAGCTGGGGATCTGGAACGTGCTCGAGGAGTGCCACCGACGTCACCGTGTCGAAAGTGCCGTCATCGAACGGCAGATGGTCGGCGCACGCGCACACCAGCCGTGGCGCGATCCCGACCTCCTCGAGCCCCCGGCGGGCCACGATCAGCCACCGGAACCCGACGTCCACGCCGACTGCGCGCCGGTAGCGGCGGTGCGCGAGACGGACGAGCACGCCGGCGCCGCACCCCACATCGAGAAGCGCGTCTCCGCTGCCGAGATGCTCCTCCCAGCCAGCGATCCGGCGCTCATCGGTCAGGACGTGGTGGATGAAGCGCGCCGTCAGGTCGTCGGGAGTGGGCGGGTAGGTCGGGAGCGTCCAGTAGTACGCGACCAGCTCCGCGAACGTCATGGATTCCGCCGCCCTCTGAAGCTTCTCTCCCTTGCGGTAGTCGTCGACCCGCGGAATCAGGGGATCGTCGTAGACCCGCAAGTCCGGAATGCCGAGGACGATGGGAAAGCTCCGGCTGCACCCGGAGCAGCGCAGCGCCTCCGATTCGTGCACAAGCGCGACGCGGCAGATGGGGCAGCGCAGAGATTGCAGCAGGTCGCCGGCGATACCGACGCTCATGCGGCTGAAGCCGTCAGAAGGAGCCCCTTGGCGCTCGACAGCGTGTCCTTTGGCCGATGCGAGGCGTCTTTCCGGGTGCCGGCCCGTTCGGCCAACGTCCTCGATCCTCGACACCCGGACCGGAACCTACGCGCTGCGCTGCCGTCTGACGCGCCGCAATCGTAATTTATGCCATGACTGCGACCCGAGCAATTCCGGCGACCGGCACCACCCGACGGCCGCTCGTATCGATTCTCGTTCCGAGCTACAATGGCGCCCAGTTCCTCCGCGAGGCGCTCGATTCCCTGCTCGCGCAGACGTACGAGAACATCGAGATCATCCTGCTCGACGATGCGTCCACCGACGAGACGCCAGAGATCGCCGCCCATTACGCCGGGCGAATCACGTACGTCCGCCAGCCCGTGAACCGCTACATCTACGACAACGTGAACGACGGAATCGCGCGCGCGCGGGGTGAGATGATCGCGACGTATCATGCCGACGACCTCTACCTCCCCACGATCGTCGAGTCGCAAGTCGCCTATCTGGAGGGGCACCCCGAAGTCGGCGCGGTGTTCAGCTCAGACATCTTCGTGGACTCGGCGGGCCGCGAGTACGGTCGCCTGACGCTCCCGCCGGAGGTGCGCGGCGAACGGCCGCTCGACTACGCAGCCGTGCTCGACGCGCTGCTCAAGTACAAGAATCGTTTTCTGGTCTGCCCGAGCGCGATGGTGCGCGCCGCCGTTCACCGCGACGTGGGCGTGTACCGCCAGGATCGCTACGGCATCGCGTCGGACCTCGACATGTGGCTGCGAATCGCCCGGCGGTATCCGATCGCGGTGCTCGAGTCGCATCTGATGAAGTACCGCCACTTTCACGGCAACGCATCCCAGCAGTACAACCATCTTCGCATCGCGCCCGACAACTACTTCACCATTCTCGATGAACGCCTCGACGCGGGTGATCGCCGTCTCGCCACGCGGCAGGCGCTCGTCAACTACGAGGCCCACCGATCCGAGGATCGCCTGATGGCGGCGATCAGCCATTACATCCGGGATGAGCTGCCCTCTGGCCGGGTCGCGCTCCGCGACGTCCGGCTCGGCGCGATCGCGCGCTCGCCGCAGCTCCAGCGGTGGCGGGTCACAGCTCTCACGGCTGGCATGTGGGGGTTACTTCGCCTTCCGCGACTGGAAGCCGTGGCGAAGCGGATGTTCAACCGCTGGCACGTGAAGCGGCCACCAGGGTGATTCGAGCGCTCGTCGGAATCGGGCTGCTCCAGCTCGTGTCGATGCTCCTGCTGCTGACGCGGACCAAGGTCCTCGCGATGACCGTCGGCGTCGGCGGCATCGGGACGATCGCGAACGTGGATGCGCTCGCGGCGGTCATCGCGCAGACGCTCTCGCTGTCGCTCCCGTTCGCCACGCTTCGCTTCCTTCCGGCGGCGCTCCGCGATTCGCCGGCGGAGACCGATCTGCTCTACCGCCGGATGCGGCTCGTGTTGATCACCATGCTGCTGCCGGCGACGGCAATATGCATCGGCGTCGCACTGGCGGCGCCGCACCGGTTCGGCGAGGCGCTCGTCCCGTATCGCCGGACGATGGTGCTCGCCTTCGCCGGACTGCCCGTGGTCGGCCTCGTGCCTTTCCTGACGAACGCCTACGCCGGCGCGGTGGGGCACATGCAGTCCATGCGTCTGACGGTTGCGCACGCCGGGGTGATGGTGCTCGCGGCCGCCGCGGCCGCGGCCGGCCTGGGGGGAGGCGTCGATGGGTTCTACGCCGTCTACGCCCTCGCGGGCACGATTTTCGTCATCGCGGCCGCGAGCCGCCTCACAGTACCGGGACTCGTGAAGGCGGAGCGTCACCCGATTCGCCTCCGGGACGCATTCCGGCTGCCGCCGGCGGTGTGGCGATTCGCCGCGTGGCTGCTCCCGCTCACGTTCGCTGCGCCCTATGCCATCTGGTACGTGAAGTACTCCACGCTCCGGCTGTACGGCGTCAACAGCGCCGGCATCCTGCAGGGCGCCATCGGCATCTCGCTCTCGGTTCGTGTGGTGCTCGGCGCGGCGCACGCGGTGTTTCTCACGCCGAACATCAACCGGCAGATCGACTCCGGCTCTCGCATGGCGTGGGCGAACGAGTTTCAGCGCGCCATCGGCCTGCTCTTCGTGGCGACGCTTCCGCCGCTGCTGCTCTTCCCCGACTTCGCCCTCCGCCTCCTGTACGCACCGGGCTTCCTTGCCGGCTCGGCGTTCGTGGCGCTGTTCGTCGCGACGGAGGTCATCAGCATGCTGTCGGGAACCTACCAGGCGCTGATCATCGCCGTCGACCGGATGCGATTTCACGTCGTCCAGAATCTCGGCGCGCAGCTCCTCCTCGTCGGGCTGGCGGCCATCCTGCTGCCACGCGTCGGACTGGCCGGGGCGGGACTGGCCGCCCTGTCGGCGCAAGTGGTCCTGTTCGGGAGCACCCTGGTGTTTCTCCATCGGCAGTACGGCGTTCGGATGTCAGCACCCGCGGTGCGCACGACCGCGGTCGCAGTGATCATTGTGCTCATCGCGGGCGGAGTCGGAAGCCGGTATCCTGGCCTCTCCCCTGCCGTGCTCGCCTCCAAGGCGGTCGTCTGTGCGTCGCTCTGGCTGGCCTCGCTCGCGCTGATTCCGACAGAAGACCGCGCGCGACTCCGAGACGGTGTCGCGCACCTGCTCAAGCGTCAGGTGGGTCCTGCCGCGCCGCACGATCTGCGCTAGCGCACGAGGCTCCCTCAGTGAATCGCCGACGTCTTCGCGTTCTCGTTCTCTCCTGGCAATACCCCACGCCAGCCGCGCCACAGCGTGCACTCTGGGTCGAGCGCATGTGCGACGCCGCGTCGCAGGAGGCGGACGTGACGGTGATCGCGCCCACGCCCTGGGTGCCACCGTTCGTTCCGATATCGTCTCTGAGCCGCTTCCGTGGCGTTCCTGCGCGCGAGCGGCGCGGTACGGTGGATCTCCACTTTCCGCGCGTCCCCGGGTCGATCCAGTACACGACCCAGGACTTCGACGCACGCCTTGCCCTTCCGCGACTGCTCGCCGTCGCACGTCGTCTACATGCGGAGAGCCCGTTCGACCTCATCCACGCCCATTTCATCTACCCCGACGGAGTGGCCGCGTGCCGGATCGGTCAGGCTCTCGGGATTCCGGTCATGACGTCGGAGCACGCCTTCTGGACGCCCTGGCTCCTGGATCGACCGCGGGTCGGCGCGCAGGTCGACGCCGCGCTTCCCGGCATTCGCCTCGTCACCGCCGTCAGCGATTTCCTGCGACAGGGGATCGAGGCCTACGCCGGGGGGCGCGTCGCGACCGGCGTGCTTCCGAACGTCGTCGACGATCAGGTATTCACGCCCGGGTCTCGCGCACGCGATCCGAACGAGCTGCTCTTCGTCGGACTCATTCGCCGAGTCAAACGCGTGGATGTGCTCCTCCGCGCGCTGGCCGATGTCCGCGGCACGATGCCGCAGCTCCGCCTGCGCATCATCTCGGCGAGCGCGTTTCGGACCTACGCCGCCGACCGCAGCGAGATGCATGCGCTCATCGCGTCGCTGGGACTCGAGTCGGCCGTGACGATCGTCAACGGTGTCGAACCCGCCGGGGTGGCGGAGGCGATGCGCCGGTGCGCGTTCGTCGCGATCTCCTCCACCCGGCGCGAGACGTTCTGCTCGGTGGCGGCGGAAGCGATGGCGTGCGGCACCCCGCTGATCGTCACGCGTTGCGGCGGGCCGGAGGAGTTCGTGACGCGAGAAGATGGGGTCATGGTCCCGCCCGACGATCCCGAGGCATTCGCCGACGGGATCCGGGCAGCGTACGCGCGCCGGGACTCGTTCGACGGCGCGCGCATTCGGGAGCGCATCGTGAGCCGGTTCGGACGAGCGGCCTGGCGCGAGCGGGCGATGGCCATCTACGACCGGGTCGCGTCGGGCGGCGGCTAGTCCTTCCGGCTCCGCATCTCCGCCAGTTTCGCCTGCTGCGCCGGCGTGAGCGTGTTCTTGATGCGCACCATCAGGGAGATCTGCGCCCTCTTGATCTCGCGCTCCAACGCGAGAATGCGGTCCACCTGCTCGAGCACCTGGGCCTCGTCCACCGGAGTACTCTGCAGGAGACGGCCCATCTTCTCACCTTCGGCGCTCAGCTTCCACTGCACGTCCATGAACTTGGCCTGCGCCTGCTGAACGACGGATGTGAGCGCGGTGCGCTGCGCGTCCTGCAGTCCGATTTCTGTCTGGTGCTGCATCACCAGTTCCGGAGGGAAGAAGTTGCGCCCCCAGTCGTCCGGGCCCGGGCCGTGCTGTCCCGGCGGCGGTCCTCCCGCCTGTGCCGAGAGACTCGCGGCACTGAGTACAAACGCCAACGCAAGAATGGAACGTCTCATGGTCAGGCTCCTCTCTTGAAATGTGTAGGAATCATTGTGTCGAGAACTGACGCGCCCAGAGCGGGCAGCGCGCCGAGCAGCTCGCTCCCTGGGGTCCGAAGGAGGACGTCCGTCGGCGCGCGCCAGGTCGCGATCGTGGGTGGAGTCGCGGACGGCGAGAACGACCGCGCATGCTCGAGCCAGACGGCCGCGATCGCAACGGCCGCCACCGCGCCGATCACGATCGGCCGCACGCGCAGCGTCGCACGCCGGCTCCGGCGCGCGCGCCCGTAGGTCTGCGCGAAGCTCGGCACGCGCTCTCGATCAGCCTCGCGAAGCTGCGCGAAGCGGCGGCGAAGCTCGCTCTCGTCCATCATCGTTACGGCTCCCTCGCGTCGCGGAGCAGCGTGGCGAGTCGCACCTTGCCGCGCGCATAATGGGTTCGAGCCGAGCCAACACTCACGCCCATGACAGCCGCGGCTTCGTCGACCGTCAGGTCGTGGTAGAACACGAGCTGGATCACCTCGCGCTGGCGTGCGGCCAGGCGCGCGAGCGCGTCACGCAAGCCGTGGCAGTGGGCGGCGCCGTCGACCCCCGCGTCCGGCGGGGCAGGCGCTGTCGGCTCCAGGCTTCCGGCTTCGCGCTTCAACAATAGCCCATGCAGCCATGCCTTGCGCCGCTCCGACGCGGCCGTGCGGCGTATCACGCCGAAGAGCCAGGTGCGGAAGCTCGAGCGCGCGTCGTAACGCGCATGCCCATCCAGCACGCTCAGATACACGGTTTGCAGCACCTCCTCGGCGTCGTCGGGATCGCGTCCACAACAGGCCATCGCCCAGCCGAAGCAGTCGGCGTGCGCCCGCTCGAGCTGTCGTCTCAGCTCGACCTCATCCATGGCACGCTCCTCGGCTTCGGCGACTCCGAGAATGGGTGGCGCGATCCGGGATCTCATATGACAGGGGAGGGTGATTGGACCGGCATCAGCCGTACGCACCCTGGCCCACCCGGCGCTGGTACCGCGCACGGATGTCAGGCACCCAGGATGTGTCTACTGAACTAACTCGGCAGACAGGCCTACTGACGCTCGACAGTGGCCGCCAAGCCTTGCGGCCGCACCATTCTCGCCACATGTTTGCGCCGCAGCAGGACCTTCCAAGGGATCGACAACGCCGCGGTCGGTGCTCCACTCCACCAGCCTGTGATTGGTGCGTGTATGGGCGACGCAGCCAGCACACCAGCCCAAGGCCCGACTCCGCGCCACGCATTCCTGAACGAGGCGCGCGGCGACGATCGACAGCGGCGCGCGGACGCCGAACACCCGGCAGCCGAACGCGAACCCGGTGCGGTGCTTTCGAACCCGCCGGCCGCGGAGCGAGGCGATTCGCTCTCGGCGGACAGCGACGACTTTGCACGATTGCGGGCGATGCTCGCCGGCCGCTATGAAATCCAGCGCGAGCTCGGGCGCGGCGGGATGGCGATCGTTTTGCTCGCGCGCGACCTGAAGCATGATCGTCACGTCGCCATCAAAGTGCTCAAGACCAATCTCGGCGCGACGATTGATGCCGAGCGCTTTCGTCGCGAGATCGGTATCGCCGCGGCGCTCTCTCATCCGCATATCCTCGCGCTGTACGACTCGGGCGGGGCGGCCGGGTCGCTCTACTACGTGATGCCGTACCTCGCGGGACAATCGCTCAGGCATCGCCTGCAGAGCGAGCACCAGCTCGCCATCGACGAGTCCGTTCGAATCGCGCGCGAGTCCGCCGCCGCGCTCGATTACGCGCACCGTCAGGGCGTTGTTCACCGCGACATCAAGCCCGAGAACATACTGCTGCACGATGGCAGTGTTCTTGTCGCCGACTTCGGGATAGCGCGTGCCCTGAGCCAGGCGGCCGACGAGCTCACGGGAACGAGCCTGGCCCTCGGTACGCCCGCGTACATGAGCCCGGAGCAAGCCGCGGAATCGCGCAGTGTCGATGGCCGCGCCGATCTGTATGCGCTCGGCTGTGTGCTCTACGAGATGCTGACCGGCCAACCGCCATTCAGCGGCCCCACGGCGATGTCCCTTATCGTTCAACACATGGCCGCATCGGTTCCGTCCGTTCGCACATTGCGTCCGACCGTCTCACCCGCACTCGACGTCGTGGTACAACGTCTGATCGCCAAGAATCCGGCAGACCGGTATGCAACGGGTACGGCGGTCGCGGAGGCGCTTCTCGATGCCATGTCGGACGTCTCGCCGGCGCCGCCTCCGGCACCCGAACACGCGTCGATCGCCGTTCTGCCGTTCCTGAATCTCAGTGCGGACGCCGCGAACGAGTATCTGTCGGAGGGAGTGACTGAGGAGATTCTCAACGCGCTGGCGAGCATCCCCGCACTTCGGGTTGCTCCACGAAGTTCCTCGTTCGCCTTCAAGGGACAGACGGTCGGAGCAATCACCATCGCCAAACGGTTGAACGTGCGAACCGTTCTGGAGGGAAGCCTGCGAAAGGACGGCAATCGGATTCGCATCACCGCTCAGCTCATCAACGCACTCGATGGCTACACGATGTGGTCGGAACGTTACGATCGTGAGCTACAGGATGTCTTCGCCATTCAGGAAGACATTGCGCGCACGATCGTCGAGACGTTGCGGGTACGGCTGACGAGCGTCGAGGGCGACACGCTCGGTAAGCGTCAGACCAATAACCTGGAGGCGTACGAGCATTACCTGCGCGGCCGGCACTGTTGGTCTCGGCGCGGAATGATGAAAAAAGCCATGCGTCACTTCGAGCAGGCACTGGAAAAGGATCCGGAGTATGGGCTCGCCTATCACGGGCTGGCGGACGGATTCTGCACTCAGGCCATGTATGGCTTCGCCCCGGCTGGCGAGGTCGTTCCGAAGGCCGCCGTGGCAGTGGCACGAGCGGTGGAGCTCGCGCCCTCGCTCGCCGAAGTGCGCACCTCGCAGGGCTACCTGCAGCTCCTCACTTGGAGTTGGGCCGACGCCGAGCGCACCCTGCGTGCGGCCATGCACCTGAACCCGAACTATGCTCTTGCCTACAGCTTCTACGGCTGGTTGCTCTCCACCGTAGGTCGCGAAGGGGAGGCTGAAGCTGCGACGAGACGTGGGCAGGAGCTCGATCCATTGTCGCCGGCAACCAATGGCATCGCCGCCTTGGTGGCCTACGGTGCCCGCGACTACGAGCGGGCGATTCGCGAATCCGAGCGGGCATTGGACATCGAACCCACTTCCTTTCTGTTCCTCTTGACGATCACCCTCTCGCATGCCGCGCAGCGCAATTACTCCGCCGCAATCGAGCACGCCACCGAAGGGCTGCGGCTCTCCCCCGATGCCATTTTCCTTCAGGGACTTCTGGGCGCCGTATGCGGGGCAGCCGGCGATCGGGACAAGGCCTCCAGCGTGTTGGACGAGTTCGATCGGCGCTCTGCCACGTCGTATGTCGCTCCGTTTTTCCGGTCGTGGATCCATGCGAGCAGTGGTGAGCCCGATCTCGCGTTTCGGTACCTCGAAGAGGCGTACGCCGAACGGAGCTGCCCGCTGGGCTTCGGGGTTCGTTTTCCCATGTACGACCCCATCCGATCGGATGCCCGGTTCGCGCATCTGCTTCACCGGTTGGGCCTTCGCTGACCCACCGCTCGGTGTGCCGTTCCACGATCATCACTGAGCGACATCACGGCACGTCGCTTCCCGGCAAGTACCGGCCGCTTTCCAACTCACAGATGCGGCCAGAGGGACATCACCGTATCCCAAGAGTCGCAGCTGGCCCTGTCTCGACCTCTCTTCGCGGCCGTGTGTGCGCTGATTTCTAAATAGGCGTCGTTGTCCGGCGAATAGTCTCCCTCGACCACCCCGCGCACCGCGCCCTGCTCGGTCCACACAATATCCGGACCGCCGACGGTACACGTCGCACTCACCGACGCCGCCGCCGCTGCACTGCCAATGGACAAGATTAGGCCTAGCGTGAGCCGGGCGGGCGACATGGTCAGTCTCTCGATTGTGAGTTGCGGAGTTTACGGGGTCGACGCGAGTGGTTCGGTTGCGCCGCAGGTTACTGCGGAACTAGCACTAACTCCATGAACAGGTTGCCCGCGACGGGACTGAAGCGGTAGGGCGCTATGCTCCGAAACCCGAGGGCACGGTAGAGCGAGTGAGCGCTCGCCATGGATGGAAGCGTGTCGAGTCGCATCGCGCGAAAACCTGCCGCCCGCCCGAATTCAATCGCAGCAGCCGCCAATTGGCGGCCGATTCCGGATCCGCGCGCCTCCGGCCTGACATAGAGCCGTTTCATTTCGCAGACGTCTCCATCGAGCGGCCTGACGCCGACACAGGCGACGGCATTCAGTCTTTGCCGGGCGAGGAACAGGCATCCGCGCGGCGGCGCGTAGTCACCAGGTAGCTTTGCCACCTCGTCCTGAAAACTCTGATAGGTCAGGTCGACATCGAGGGACGCGGCGTACTCGAGGAAGAGCGTCCGGATCGAGGCAATACTAGCGGCGTCTACGGCCGGAGCGATGATCACCATGTTGGTGCGCGAAAGCGCCCTGCCCCCTACAACCCCCGCAACACATTCATTGGATCCACCCGCGTCGCCCTCCTCGCCGGCAGCCAGCTCGCCAGCAATGCCACGCTGGTCAGCAGCACCATGACCCCCCCAAATGCCAGCGGATCCGTCGTGCTCACGCCGAATACCAGTCCCTTGAGCAGCCGCGTGAGAAAGAGCGCGCCCAGGCCGCCGATCGCGATCCCCAGAAAGGCGAGGTTCGCGCCCTGACGCAACACCAGCCCGAGCACATCCCCTCGCTGCGCGCCGAGCGCGATGCGCACCCCGATTTCCTGCCGCCGCTGCGTCACGAGATAGGACACCACGCTGTACACACCCAACGTCGCGAGCAGGAGCGCGGCGCCCCCGAACACGCCCACGAGCACGAGGGCGAAGCGGCGGTCGGCGACCGATTCGGCGACCACCGTTTCCATCGTGCGCAGCACCGCCGGGATGTCGGGACGGAGCTGCCGCGCGATCGCGCGCGCGGAGGCGATCACCGAGGCCGGCTCGATCGACGTCTGCATGACGACGTGGAACGTCTGCGCCGCACTTGTGCGTTGCGGTTGGAAGGCGTAGAAGGTCGGTGTCGGCTCAACGGCCAGATTCTGGTCGCGCACATCGCCGACGACGCCCACAATCGTGAACGGACGCATGTCGCCGTCCATGTTCCCGTACTGAATGATCTTGCCGATCGGACTCTCGTTCGGCCACTTGGATTTGGCCAGGGATGCGCTGATCACGGCGGCGTGCGCCGCCTCCGGCGTATCGCTGCTGGTGAAGGAACGTCCGGTGATGATCGGAATGTTCATGGCTGCGAAGTAGTTTCCGTCGACGACCATGTAGTTGGCGTACCCGCTTCGCTGTGGATCCTTTGCCAGACGGGAAAAGTCTTCCATGCGCAGCGGCTCGTCCGGACGGCTCATGACGAGGAAGGTCCCGTCGCTCCCGCCACCGACGAGCGGTACGCCGCTGGCTCCCCCGACCCTCGTGATGCCAGGAATCGTGCGCACGCGCGCCATCAGCTCTTCATAGAATGCTGCGCGGCGCACTCCGGCGCTGGCCCCACTTTCGAAGGGGAGCGCGGCGTCGAGGATGACGAGATGCTGGGTTCGGAATCCCGGGTTCAGCTCGAGCAGCCGCACGAAGCTGCGGCCGAGCAGGCTGGCGCCCACGAGGAGCACGACGGTGAGCGCCATCTGCAGCACCACGAGCGAGCGGCGAATCCTCCCGCTCGACCCCGAGCTGGCCTGGGTGCGCTGCGACGACGAGAGCGTGTCCCGGATGTCGCTTCGTGTCCCGTGCCAGGCCGTCACGAGCCCCAGGGCGACCGCGGCGACCAGCGCCGTCCCCAGCGCGAACAGCATCACCCGCCAGTCCGCGTGCACTTCACCGGAGCGGGGAATGCTCGACGTCTGCATGGCGAGCAGCGCGCGCACGCCAAGCGTGGCCAACCCCATGCCGATGAGCCCGCCGGCAAGCGACAACACGCCCGCTTCGGTGAGAAGCTGCCGGGCGAGACGAGCGCGGCTTGCTCCGAGCGCCATGCGTAACCCGATCTCGCTCCGGCGGATGCTCATCCGTGCGACGAGCAGGTTCACGACGTTGGCGCAGGCGATGAGCAGCAGAAATGCCGACGCCCCGAGGAGGATCATCAGCGTGCCGCGCACCTTGCCGACGACGAGCTCGTGGAGCGGAACGGTCTCCGCATCGAACATTCCCGTCTCGTCCCCGTACTGCTGCTTGAGGCGACGCGAGAGGGAGCTGACGTCCCGTCTGGCCTGCTCGAGCGTCATGCCGTTCTTGATTCGCGCCACCGCGCGCCATCCGCCCGTCGTCCTGCTCGATCGCGAGTTCGGCTCGTGCGGAATCCACAGGTCGGTTCCGGCGGGATAGTCCATCGCCTCCGGCATCACACCGACGATCGTGAGCAGGTCGGTGCCGATCCTGATCGTCTTGCCCGCCACGGCAGTCGAGCCGCTCAAGTGTGCGCGCCAGAAGCTGTGGCTCACGATCACCGACGTGGGCGCTCCCGCCGCGACCTCCTCCTCGACGAACGTCCGGCCGATCTCCGGCCGAAGTCCGAACACCCGGAAGAAATCGCGCGATACCGCGGCGGCCGGCGCGCGTGTCGGCTCGCTCAGCCCGTTCACCGTGACGACGCTCGCCGACGACGACAGTCCGATCGCCGAGAAGCTGCGGGTCTGGGCCTTCCAGTCGATGAAGTTCGGTTCAGTGACGCTATTCCTCGTCCCATCCTTCGTCGACTGAAAGAGCTGGACGATCCGGTCCGACTCCGGGTACGGCAACGGCCGCAGCAGCACGCTGTTCACGACGCTGAAGATCGCTGTCGTCGCTCCTATCCCCAGCGCCAGCGTGAGGACCGTGGTGAAGAGGAAGCCCGGACTTCGCGCGAAGGAGCGCGCGACGTAGCGAAGATCCTGCGTCAGCGTTTCCATGAGCTCGCCTGATGAGCGTTCACTCGGAGCCCTACGTTGCTCGCCTTCGTACGTTTCGACAGCGCCCGCAAGCCAAGGGTTGGTACGCGTCGTCCGCGAGGCTCCGGTCGTTCCACTCCCCACCGACTTTCCAGCCGTTGGCGAGTCGCCGCTGAGCCGGGTCGTGAACGAAGCGAAGGCATGTAGATGCTCAGCGGCCGTATACGCCAACACCATCGTGCAGCCGCCCCGAAGAAGTCTGGCCAACAGTCCGGACTCTCGAAACCGCGTGGTTGCCGTGTCGACCTCATTTGCTACCAGGAGTCTGACGAGGAGACGATGCGGCGGGCGCTGCTCAACCGTGCCGCCAATGCGCGAGTCATGCAGCGGCCTCATCCCCGGGGGCGTCCGCCCCGCTAGGCGACGGAGCGAGCAGGACGCCGAGCCAGGACGATAAGATCGAACCAATCGAAAGACGGCCCTTCGCACCTCACTCCCAGAATTGTCATGCACGCCTCAAGAGGTGAGGCCGGACGCACCCCACCTGTCCGGCCTCAGGGGGTCACTCCAGGTTCCGCACAATTTCACGCCGCCGCTCGCAGAATGACCGACCCGAAGTAAGTTGGCCTTGAGGGGCTCTCAGCACTGATCAATCACCACGCTGAAGCCTGCTTGCCACCCTACAGAGGATCATCAGGTGAAAGCGTCCCTGCTCTATCGAATTGCCTCTGGTCTCCTCCTGCTGTTCGCGATCGGGCACACGCTGGGCTTTCGCCGCGTCGAGCCGCGATGGGGCCTGGACTCCATTATCGCGTCTCTGCGATCGACGCGGTTCGACGTGCAGGGGTTCAGCCGGACCTACTGGGACTTCTATACGGGCTTCGGCCTCTTCGTGACCGTTCTGCTCCTCTTCGCTGCTGCCTTGGCGTGGCAGCTCGGGGACATCCCGACAGATGTGCTGAAGCGGATGCCCATTATCACCTGGGCACTGGCGGCCTCTTTCGTCGCCGTCACGTTGCTGAGCTGGCGATACTTCTTCATCGCCCCCTTGGTGTTCTCCGGCGCGATCGCCGTGGTGCTGCTTGTGAGCGCCTGGGCCGCGGGAAAGCCGTAAGTCAAAGCGCCTCGCGACCGTCATGCCGGGCGAGCGGCTCTTCCGCGGGCTGTCTCGCTGGCACGCGGGAGATGCGCACCGGGAGCGATTCCGCGCGCTCGGTCTTCTCGGTTACCGGTTGCATGACGCCCGGCATCACTGGGCCGTCCGCATGGTCCGTGCGGGCATGCCGCTCGAGCTCGTCGCGCGCCAGTTCGGCCACGTCGACGTCGTCATGGTTGCGCGAGTGTACGGCCGGTTGGTATCGAAGCATCACGAGCAATTCGCCAAACAAATCGCGGAGAAATTGGGTACCTCGACGGGCACCGCGCCTCGACACGACAAGAGCCAACCACCCGGAAGTGATTGGCTCTCCGATAGCAGGGGCGGGACTCGAACCCGCGACCCCGGCATTATGAGATCGAACCTGCCCCAGGAAGATGACACGCCGCCCAGGGAAAAGGCGGAGTAACGCGGCACATCGCAGCACGATTCGGCAGCAGTTTGGGTACCTCTACGGGTACCTCAACGGTGGGGGCTAGAAAGATCCTGCTGGCGAGGCCGCCCAGAGTTCCGAAGCATCCCGCGAGGGCCGCCACGAGCATCACAACATGGGCGAGTCGACCCAGCGCAGCCTGATCCGGGGGAACGCGTCCAGGGCCGATCTGCCACGAGATCCACCGGCCGAGCGTCGCCACGGGGGAAATCCCACCTCTGCATCGCGGAGGACGGTAGCGGCAGTACTCCGCTCACAATTGGGCTTCGTTTGCCTCGCCATCGGTGTTGCGCCTCGGCTCACCGATGTGGAATTCCGCAATGACGTCGGCCGTGCCATCTTTGAGACTCTCGTGCAGGAGGGTT
>JALZAQ010000007.1 GCA_030948255.1 Gemmatimonadota bacterium | reverse complement strand
CGCCCCGCCACTGCCCAGGGGCGCGGCGCCGCTGCGCTGGGAGAGGTCATCGCCGGGCTCCCCATCTCGACGCGGGTGCTGATGATCGGCGCCCACCCCGACGACGAGGACACGCGACTCATCACCTGGCTCGCTCGAGGCCGGCACGTGGAAACGGCCTACCTGTCGCTCACCCGCGGAGATGGCGGACAGAACCTCATTGGCAACCAGCTGGGTGAAGCGCTGGGCGTGATCCGCACCGAGGAGCTCCTGGCTGCGCGGCGCGTGGACGGTGCCCACCAGTTCTTCACCCGCGCCTACGACTTCGGCTTCTCCAAGAGCGCCGACGAGGCCTTCTCCCACTGGCCCCACGATTCGCTGCTGGGCGACGCCGTGACGGTGATCCGCTCCTTCCGTCCGCAGGTGATCATCAGCGTCTTCTCCGGCACGCCACGGGATGGTCATGGACAGCATCAGGTCGCCGGCCAGCTCGCGCGCGAGGCCTTCGATGCGGCTGCCGACACCGTGCGCTTTCCGCGCGAGAAGACGCTCGGCCTGGGGGGATGGACGCCACTCAAGTTCTACCGCGGCGCTTTCTTCGCGCAGGCCACGTCGACGCTCTGCATGAACGTGGGAGAGTACAGTCCGTTGCTCGGGGAGTCGTACGCCGAGATCGCCGCCGAGAGCCGGTCGCAGCACAAATCGCAGGGCTTCGGCGTGCTCCAGCGCAAGGGAGCGAGACTGGACTGCGTGAAGCGCGAGGCGTCGCGTGTCAGTGCGTCCGCCGATCCCAAGCAGGAGACGTCGCTGTTCGACGGGATGGACACCACGGTGTACGGCATCCGGCCGCTGCTCGCGTCGGCGGACCGGGCAAAGCTCGACTCGCTGCGCTCCCTGATTGCGGGCGTGCAGCAGCGGCTGAACCTGGCCGAGCCGTCGGGAGTCGTGGCGTCGCTGGCGCGCGCCGGTGAGCTCGCCGCCGCCATGGTGCCTGCCAAGCTCGAGCGCCGCCCGACCGACGCCGAGGTGCGACTCGGCGACGCTCTGCTACTGCTGCTCGGGCGCATCGACCAGGCGCTGCAGCTGGCGACCGGCGTCGCGATCGAGGCGAACGCACCGCGCGAGGTCGTCGCCATCGGCGACAGCGTGCCCGTTACCGTCACGGTGTACGACCGCGGACGCCAGTCGGTGACGCTGGCGCAACTCACGGCCGGAGGGGAAAGCTTTGGCGGCGTGCCCGCCACAGCGCCACTCAGCATCGCCCCCGACAGCTCGGCCTCGGTGACCTTCGCCATGAAGGCGGTCGCCCGCACGAGCCCGTGGTGGCTCGAGACACCACGCGTCGGCGATCTCTTTTCCACCCGCATCGATGGGTCCACCGCCGAGCAGCGCATTGCCACCGAGGTGAGTGCCTACGTCCAGGCGGGTCCGGCCCGATTTGTCGTCACGCTTCCGGTGGTGTTCCACTATGCCGATCCGGTGCGCGGCGACATCAACCGGCCGCTTGCCGCAGCCCCCCCACTCTCCCTCACCCTCGACCGCACGGTCGAGTACGCGCGCGCCAACACCCCGCTCACGCGCACCGTCAGGGTCGAGATCCGGAGTGCGGCCGCGGATGCGCGAACCGGGGTGGTGTCGCTACGGCTTCCGGCCGGCCTCACCGCCGACTCCTCCCGGCGCTCCGTGGAGCTTCCCCAGGCGGGATCCGTGCGCAGCGTCACCTTCACCGTGCGGGGCTCGCTCGCGCCCGGCCGACACACCGTGTCCGCCAGCGTGGAGAGCGCGGGGCAGCACTACACGGCCGGCTACATCCCAATCGAGTACGATCATATCCATCCTCAGAGGATCTACCGGGACGCGGCGATGTCGCTTGAGGCGGTGGACGTGAAGCTGCCCCCGCGGCTCCATGTCGCCTACATCCTGGGTGTGGGCGACAACGTGGCCCCGATGCTCCAGCAGCTCGGCGTGCCGCTTACGCTCATCGATCCGGCGGCGCTCGCCAGTACCAACCTCGGCGGGTACAGCACCGTGGTCGTCGGCCCGCGCGCCTACGAGTCGAGCCCCGAGCTCGTGGCGAACAACTCACGGCTGCTCGACTACGTGAAGAACGGCGGCACGATGATCGTGCAGTACGGTCAGTACGAGATGACGCGCCCTGGGATGATGCCCTACCCGATTACCATCGCGCAGCCGCACGACCGGGTCACGGACGAGAACGCGCCGCTCCGCCTGTTGGTACCGGATCACCCCGTCTTCACCACCCCGAATCGGATCACGTCCGCTGATTTCTCCAACTGGGTGCAGGAGCGATCGCTCTACATGGCGCGCAGCTTCGATTCGCACTACGCGCCGCTCATCTCGATGAACGACCCGGGGGAGCCGCCGAACAGCGGATCACTGCTCATCGCTCCCTACGGGCGCGGCACGTACGTGTATACCGCGCTCGCCTTCTTCCGCCAGCTCCCCGCCGGCAATCCGGGCGCGGCGCGACTGTTCGCCAATCTTCTCGGCGCGATGGCGCCATCGGCCACGCCGTGACGCCACATCGCTGGTGGCAGACCAGCGCGGCGCTGGCGATCCTCGCTGCGTGCTCGGGCGGCGACCGGCGAACTGTTCTCACTGTCTACTCTCCCCACGGCAAGGACCTCCTCGGCTATTTCGAGCAGGAGTTCGAGCAGGCGCATCCGGAGATCGATGTCCAGTGGGTGGACATGGGATCGCAGGAGGTTCTCGACCGGCTGCGCGCCGAAGCGGCGAACCCGCAGGCCGATGTCTGGTTCGGCGCGCCGGCGGAGAGTTTCCGGCATGGCGCGGCGGATAAACTTCTCGATCCCTACCTGCCGAGCTGGGCGAGCGCGGTTCCGCCGGATGCACGCGACCCGCAGGGGCGCTGGTTCGGGACGTATCTCACTCCCGAGGTCATCGCCTACAACAGCAAGGCGGTGAGCGACTCCGAGGCACCGCGCGACTGGGACGACGTCGTCGACCCCAAGTGGAAGGGGAAGGTGCTCATTCGCGACCCGATCGCCTCCGGGTCGATGCGCGCCATCTTCGGCGGAATCATCGCCCGCTCGGTGGCGCAGACGGGGTCGCCCAATGCCGGCTACGACTGGCTGCGGCGGCTGGACGGGAACACCAAGGAATACACCCTGAATCCGAGCATTCTCTATCAGAAGCTCGGCCGGCAAGAGGGAGTCATCACCCTCTACAACATGCCGGACATCGCGACGCTCCAGCAGCGCATCGGGATCCCGGTGAAATACGTCGTTCCGTCGAGCGGCACACCGGTGCTGGTCGACGCGATCGCGCTCGTCCACGGCAGCAAGCATCCGCGCGAGGCGAAGCTGTTCTACGAATTCGTAACCACCCAGCACTCCCTCATCGAGGCGGCGGACAAGTTCGTGCGGATCCCGGCGCGCACCGACATCGCCCCCGATTCGCTGCCCCAGTGGATCCGCGAGGCGATGCCGCAGCTCAAGCCGATGGTGGTGGACCGGCAGGCTCTCGAGCTGCATCTCGATGAGTGGATGAAGTACTGGGACGCGAACATCCGGAATCGCAGCCGGGGCTCGTGAGCGCCGGCACGCTGGCGCTGGCCGGCCTCACCCGGCGCTTCGCGTCGCATACGGCGGTGGATGCCCTGTCGCTCGAGCTTGCGCCGGGCGAGCTGTTGGCGCTGATCGGCGCGTCGGGCTCCGGGAAGACGACGACGCTGCGGATGGTGGCCGGCTACGAGGTTCCCGATGCCGGCCGCGTGCTGATCGACGGGCGCGACATCACCGCCCTGCCTCCCGAGCGCCGCGATTTCGGGATGGTGTTCCAGCACTACGCGCTCTTTCCGCACATGAACGTCGGCGACAACGTCGCGTTTGGCCTCCAGGCGCGCGGCGGGGGCAAGGCCGAGCGACTCGCGAAGGCAGCCGCTGCGCTGCAGAACGTCGGACTGGGTGGCGCCGAGCGGCGGGAGGTGCAGTCGCTGTCGGGGGGCGAGCAGCAGCGGGTGGCGCTGGCGCGAGCGCTCGTCTTCGAGCCTCGCGTGCTTCTCCTCGACGAGCCGCTCTCCAACCTCGATCCGACGCTGCGGCGGAGTACGCGTGAGGAGCTGCGCGCGACGCTGCACCGACTCGGGGTGACAGCGCTGTTCGTCACCCACGACCAGGAGGATGCCTTCGCCGTCGCCGATCGGGTGGCGCTGCTCGAGCGCGGACGCCTCCTTCAGGTGGGGACCCCCGAAGAGCTGTACGACCATCCGCGGACGCGGCAGGTTGCGGAGTTCATCGGGCGCGCGGCGCTCGTGCCGGCACAGCTCAGGGGGAGGTCGGCGACGCTGCGGATCGGGAAGCGCGAGGCGCAGTTCCTGGCCGAGGTTCCGGAGGGTGTGACGACGAACGGCGAGGTGCTGGCGGTTCTGCGGCCGGACGCGCTGGAATTCTGTTCTGGTGACACGCTCCAGGCCTGGCCCGGGACGATCGTGGAGCGCCGATTCGCCGGAGCGCTCATGGCCTATCGTGTGAAGCTGTCCGATGAGGTGATCGTCGAGCTGCACAGCGTGGATCGCACGCCGACACAGGGCGAGCGCGTGATGGTGCGGGTCATGCGCGAGCCGGTGGCGGTCGTGGCGCCATGACGTCGCGCGGCCGCACCTGGCTGCTCGCCGCTCCGACGCTGCTCCTTCTCCTCTGGAGCGTCGTCTACCCGAACATCTCGGTGATCGCCGGAAGCTTCGCTCAGGGGCTCGGTCTGTGGCGGGAATTCGCGCACAGCCCGGCAGACCGGGAAGCGCTGGTCACGACGATGGAGATCGCGCTCGGGTCGATGGCCGCCGCGACGCTGATCGGCGTACCCCTGGCCTTTCTCCTCACCCGATTCGAGTTCCGCGGCCGCCGCGTGCTCGGCGCCATCGCGACGCTGCCGGCCGCGCTCCCCCCGCTGGTCGGCGTGGTCGCATTTCTCTTTCTGTACGGAGAGAGCGGTATTGTGACCCGAGGTGTTCAGGCGGCACTGCGTCTCCCCAGGTCGCCGTGGACGCTCACCGGCGTGTGGGCGATCATCTTCGTGCACGCGTACACGATGTACGTGTACGTCTTCCTCTTCGTCTCGGCCGGTCTGGAGCGCTTCGACACCAGCCTGGACGACGCCGCGGCCGGCCTCGGCGCATCGCGCGGCTTGCGGCTCAGGGTGATCACCCTGCCGCTGCTGACGCCTTCCATTGCGGGCGCGATGCTGCTCGTGTTCATGAGCTCGCTCAGCTCCTTCTCGGCGCCGTACGTGTTCGGCGGCGGACTGCGGGTGCTGTCCACCCAGATCGTGGCGTCGAAGCTCAACGGAGCGATGGGGCTCGCCTACGTCGAGACCACGGTGCTGGCATTGAGCGCGGTGACGGCGCTGGCGCTGCTGCGGTGGGTGGAGCGCCGGAGGAGCTATGCGATGTCGGGAAAGGGGCGGGCGACGCGCATCGTCGTGCGATCGCCGATCGCCCGCGCCGCGAGCCCGGTGCTCGCGGCACTCCTGGTGATCGTGCTCGTCCTGCCGCACGCGATGGTGATCCTCGTCTCGTTCGCGAAAGACGGCGCGTGGACGACGCAGCTTCTTCCGCCGGTGTACACGATGGACAACTTCCGCCGGCTCGCAACCGACCCGCAGCTCTGGGTGCCGATCAGGAACAGCGTGCTGATGGCGGCGCTATCCACGGCGGCGAACATCGTCGTCTGCTTCATTGCGGCCTACCTGCTGGTGCTGCGTCGCTTCCGCGGACGCCAGCTGCTGCAGCTGCTGGTGGCGCTGCCGTGGGCCATTCCTGCGACCGCGATCGCGATCGGGCTGGCATCCACCTTCAATCGAACGAGTCCGCTCACGGCTCGGCTGCTGCTCGTCGGGACCTTCTGGATTCTCCCCCTCGCCTATTTCGTCCGCGGCATCCCGCTCGTCGCGAGCGCCACCGAGGCGTCGCTCCGGCAGATGGATCCCTCGCTCGAGGACGCGGCGCGCGGGCTCGGGGCGTCGTGGTGGCTGACCCTCCGGCGGGTGATCCTGCCGGCGGCGCGGCCCGGCCTGGTGGCCGGAGCGATGCTGGCGGCCGTGACCGCCGTTGGCGAGTTCGTCGCGAGCGTCGTGCTATTCACGCACGCGAACCGGCCGATCTCGGTGGAGATCCTTTCCCAGCTGCGGGATCTGGCCTTCGGCACGGCGGCCGCGTACAGCGTGCTCCTGATCTTCCTCGTCCTCGGCATCACGCTGGCGGCGCGGTTAACGGAGGGACGCTTCGCGGCGGGGGAAGGGGCGGCGCTCGGGAGCTGAGGCGGTCCTGCCCCCTATTCGGTCTTCTCTGTCGCGGACATCCGCGCGAGAAAGGTATCGACGCCGACGTAGTACGGATTCTCGCGCAGCACGTTGCCGCAGATCGTCAGCGGATGCGTCTCGTACGCTCCATGTACCATCACGCGTCCCGGCAGGGCCTGGACGTCGTACATGCAGAGCACCACGCACGGAAAGGCGCGCGCGGCGCCCGTGACCTTGGCCTCGAACGCCAGGATGTCCTCTTCGCCGGGCCAGCCGGGGCGGCCCCAGCCGATGTTGCCGAGGAGCCGGATGAGCGGTGCGCCGCGAGCGACCGCGCGCTCGAACACCTCGCCGATGTTCGCCAGCATGGCGTCGCCCGTGGCCGCGCTCCCGAGCACAGAGAGCCGGCCCTCGGCAGCGAGCACGTCGGGGTCGAGACCGTGCTCACGAAGGACCTGAAGCACCTCGGCATTTGCGTCCTCGTGCCCGAAGATGACGCCGTGGTCCTCGCCCCGCAGGCCGCGCTCGAGGAAGGCGATGCCGCGGACAAAGTCGGGGCGCGTGTCCCAGAAGTACGCGACATGGTCGCCGGGAGCGACTCGCTCGTCTCGGACACCGAGCTCGATAGTGGAATCCCGGATGCGCATTGGCATGTGGGGAAACATAGTGACCTGCGCGGCGGGGGCCAGTCGGCGATCGTCCGCTGTTGAACCCGATTCCCATTCAGCACGCGGGCGTAAAGATCGCGCCTCCCACGATGGTGCCGAGTGGAATGAAGAGCGGAGTACTCTTGATACTGCCGGAGAGGGCCACACCGGCCACCGTGCCGACGGCGCCGCCGGCCAGGGAGACAAGAAAGCGGCGGCGATAGGAGCATTGCGTCCCCTCGCTATAGACAGCGCCGAGGATCGCGCCCCCGATGACGCTTCCGACGAGAAAAAACCGTCGGCTGCCCCCGCCAGCCCGGGATCATCGCAGCCACAAGGGCCTTGCAGGTTGCTGCCAATGACGGCGCCCCCCAACCCCCCAAGCAGCACCGCAAGCGCCCCCATGAACAGACGATCTGCCAGCAGCCCACTCTTTTTGTCCAGGCGGCGGACACTGTCCGCACCCGCCGTTGCGAGAATCAGTGGTAACCCAGCCGGTCTCGCTGGTCCGATCCCCGCGCGAAGTGGAAGCTGGGCGGAAAGCGTAGCCGGCACGGTTGCCACTGCGATCGCCAGGAGTGCCATCATGATTCGCGTCCTCATCGCCGTCATCCTTTCCGTGAAATCCGCAACCGTCGGCTCGCGGGGAGCTCGCCCTACAGCGTTCCGCTGAGCTTGGCTTCCAGTCGGCGGACCAGCTTCTCGTCCGGCAAGTTCTCCCACCCGCGCGGGACCGAGAAGGTCACACGCTGGTCGCCGCAGGAACAGTGCAGCATGGCGAGGGAGAGGCGGATGAGCGCCCTGCGCCGCGGGTCCGAGAGCGGATCGCCCACGAACGCCGACTCGGCGCACTCCCACTCCCGTCCGGTGCTGTCGGTCAATCGGCGAATCATGAAGTCGCGTGAGTGGAGTCGTCTGGCTGCGGGCGGGATCCCGCCCTGGCGCACCATCGCCGGCGCTCACCAGACTTACGCCAAAGGGAGCGGGGCGGAAAGGGAGCGGGCACGGGCGGCAGGTGGTCATACAACCCTTTTCCTCGACCAGCTGTCGAAAGAGGGCTTCTCTCGAGATCTCCGGCACAACCGCGCGAGCTCCCACTCCAATCGGAATCGCACATGGATACCCTCCTGTCGGAAGTGCGGTACAGCGCGCGGCGGCTGCGCAACGCCCCCGCCTTCACGGCGGTCGTCGTTCTGACGCTCGCGCTCGGCATCGGGGCCAACACGGCGATCTTCTCGGTGGTGGACGGCGTGCTGCTCAAGCCGCTGCCCTACGGCCAGCCCGACCGTCTGGTGACCATCCAGCATTTCTATCCCGCGCTCAAGCTCGATGCACCGGTGTCGGCGCCTGGTTTCAGAGACTACCGCGACCGGACCCGAAGCTTCGACGGCGTGGCCGTCGAGACCGGTTGGAACGCCAACCTCACCGGACTCGGTGAGCCGGAGCGGCTGCGCGCCGAGCGCGTGAGCGGACTCTACTTCCGGACGATGGGCGTGCCCGCGGCGCTCGGCCGCGTCCTCCTCGCCGAGGAGGATGAGCCGGGGAAGAACCGCGTCGTGGTGCTCAGCGACGGCCTGTGGAAGCGGCTGTACGGCGGGCTGCGCACTGCGGTCGGGCAGAAGATACTCCTGAACGGAGAGAGCTACGACATCGTCGGCGTGATGCCGCCGTCGTTCCGGGACTTCTGGAATCGCGAGACGGATCTCTGGACGCCGCTCGCTCTCCCGCCCGAGCTGTTCGTGACCAACAACTACACGAACGAATTCCTCAACCTCACCGCGCGCGTCAAACCGGGCCTCACCATCGACCAGGCCCGGCGCGACATGCGCGCGTTCGCCCAGCAGCTCAAGCGGGAGTACCCGAACAACTTTCCGCCCGACTGGTCGCTCAAGGTCACCACGCTGAACGAGATCGGCACGGGGAACATCCGCCCCGCGCTGCTGGTGCTGCTCGTCGCCGTTGGCTTCGTGCTGCTGATCGCCTGCGCCAACGTCGCCAACCTGCTCCTGGCCCGCTCCGCCAGCCGCATCAAGGAGGTGGCGATCCGAACCGCACTCGGTGCGAAGCGGTGGGAGCTCGCCCGTCAGCTCCTCACCGAGAGCGTGATCCTCTCGTTGGGGGGTGGCCTGCTCGGGCTCGGGCTCGCCTACTGGAGCGTACGCACTCTGGTCGCATTCAACCCCGGCAACATTCCGCGCGTGCAGGAGCTCGGTGTGGACGGCCCGGTGATGCTCTTCACCTTGGGACTCTCGGTCGTCACCGGAATTCTGTTCGGAATCGCGCCGGCGCTGCAGACGTCGCGCACCGATCTGCAGATCACGCTGCGAGAGAGCGGGCGTGCGGGCGGCGATCGCTCCGGTAAGTGGCTGCGCCGAACGCTGGTCGTCGCGGAGGTGGCGCTGGCGCTCACCCTTCTCACCGGCGCCGGCCTGCTCATCAAGAGCTTCGCCCGACTGCAGGGGGTCGATCCGGGCTTCGATCCGCGCGACGTGCTCACCTTCAACATCTCGCTGCCCAAGGCAAAATATCCGAACGACACCGCGCAGCGCGCACTCTTCGCGGCGCTGGTTCCCCGCATCGCTCAGGTGCCCGGTGTGAAGGCCGCCGCGGCCACGAGCGTGCTGCCTTTCGGCGGCGACTGGTCCACCGGCAGCTTCAACGTCGAGGGTTACGAGCGTCCGCAGAACGCCAACGGGCCGTGGGGGGACATCCGCGTCATCACACCGGGCTTTTTCAGCGCAATGCAGGTGCCCCTCCGGCGCGGGCGCGCACTGGGAGAGCAGGACGCGGCGACCGCGCCCGCGGTGGCCGTGGTGGACGACGAGTTCGTGAAGCACTTCTACAAGCCGGGAGTCGACGCCATCGGCAAGCGCCTCTGGTTCGGCGGCCCACCGAACGACAGCACGCGCTACATCACCATCGTCGGCGTGGTCGGACACACCAAGCACGAAGGGCTCGACGCCGACCCACGGGTGCAGCTGTACCTGCCTCTCGACCAGACCGGGCGATTCGGCGTGAACTCGCTCGCGTTCGCCGTCCGCACGGCCGGTGACCCGATGCGCTACGTCGCCGCGGTTCGCAGCGCCATCCGGGCGCAGGACCGCGACCTCCCGATGTCGCGCATCCGCACTCTCGACGAGCTCGTGGAGCAGTCGATGGGCCAGCGCCGGCTCTCGATGGTGCTGCTCGGAGTGTTTGCCGGACTCGCGCTGCTGCTGGCCTCGCTCGGCATTTACGGCGTGATGTCGTACTCCGTCACCCAGCGCACCCGCGAGATCGGTGTGCGCATGGCGCTCGGCGCCGCGCGGGGGAGCGTGCTCGGTCTGGTCATGCGCCAGGGGATGGCGCTCGCCCTGACCGGCGTGATGATCGGGCTCGTGGGGGCGTTCGCGCTCACGCGTCTCATCGCCAGTCAGCTCTACTCGGTGACGCCCACCGACCCGGTCACCTTCGCGGCGGTCGCTGCGCTGCTGAGTGGGATCGCGCTGCTCGCCACCTTTCTCCCGGCGCTCCGCGCGACCCGCGTCGATCCGCTGGTGGCATTGCGGGAGGAGTGACGCTTCAGAAGCGGAACTCGTGCTGGTCCCACATCCGAACCAGCCGGCCCGTGAGACGCGCAGGACGGTAGCGTAGCAGCGACAGCGCGTCGCATACCGCCCGGGTGTCGAGCGGACCGGAGGAGGCGACGAGCGTGGCCGTTCCGGGCACGACCAGCCCCGTCGTGTCCACCAGGAACATCACGTTCACCCGCGCCTTCGCCCCCTCGCGACCGGGTGCCCGGATCGGCGTCGGCCACCGCTCGATGAGCTCGGCTTTGCGATCGACCTCATAGCCGAAGTACGGTCGCAGCTCCTCACCGCCAGGCGGAAGCACCCCCTTGGGACAGCGCTCGGCGTCAGCGGCGGTCTTGATCGCGGGCGACGTCGCGGGCGCGGGTGACGCCGAGGGCGCGGGCGATACTGTGGGCGGGGCTGACGCCACGGGAGGGAGTGACGACGCTGGTGGGGGTGACGCCACCGGAGTAGTGGCTGGCGTCGGCGCGGGCGCCGGGCTGCCCGTCGCCACCGGGCCGCCCTCGCCCGGCGGAGGAGTCACGCAGGCCGCGAGATACCAGGCGACGAGCACGGCAAACTTTCGCAGGTGGAGGGCGCGAGGCCTCCGGGGATCTCCCTCGTCGGAGTGGAGCGAGTGGAGAGTCATTTCTTGCGCTTGACCCGGGCACGTCCCGGCTGTGATGCCGACCCGTCGTCGGCGTGCTTGTGCTTGTCCACATCGCGGGCCAGACGGGTCTTCTCGCTACTCTTCTCCGCGTCGTCGTGCTGCTGCCGGCCCTCGAAGAGGCGATCCCGACCGGCATCATCATGGGCTCTGATCGCGGCCGGATCATGGGTCGGCCCCGGTGCGGTTCGATGCTGCCCGACCTGAGAGTGAAGGGTCTCCGTCTGGACCTGGCGCGAGCTGTCAGCCGGTGGGTGCAGGGCCGCGTCCGCCTCTACCTGCTTGCGTCCCCCATGGTGCTTGTTCTTGCCCATGAAATCTCCTGTGATAGGCGACTCCTGGCACTGCAAGCGAGGACCGTGCCTGAGGAGTCGCCCGGAGCTACGCCGCCCCTCTGAGCGGTCAGGGCTCGCCGGTGATCTTCCCACCCTGTGCGTCGAGGATGCCGGTCCGCTTCTCCCTGTTCGTCTCATCCTTGTCCGTGCATTGGCCGGTTCCCTTGGAGATCTCGGCGTTCGACTGGAGGTTGGCCTTGTCTCCGGCGGTGAGTGACGCCGTGATGGGTGTGTCCTTGGTGCATCCCCGGACACTGATGGTGTAGTCGTGCGAGGATCGAGGAGCAGCGGGTGCATACGTGCCCTCGGTCAGGTAGATGGTCTTCGCTCCGGCCCCGCTCCCGAGCGTCAGCTTGAGGCGCTCCTTGTCGAGCGCCTGGAAGAGAATGTTGAAGGTCATGGTGCACCACTTCTCGGGATTGCTCTCTCCACAATCGCATTTGCGAGAGACGGACGAGGAGGGGTCGCCATCCTTGGTGTCATGCCCCAGCTTCGCCCAGTTGTTGATGATATGGGAAGGGCCCTCGAGGCCGTTCGCCGGGGTCTTCGGGTCGAGCGTCCAATCGTTGGGGCTCGAGGAATCGTTGCACTGCCAGGCGATCGTCGTCGCGGCGAGCGCCACTACGGTTGCAACGCGAGCGAGTATGGACATGCGTCACCTCCTGGGAATGAGGACTACGCAGCTGCTCACGACAATCGCGCACGATAGCCCCGAAAGGCTGCGGGCGCGAGCGGGCGAACGAGTGATCTGGCAAGGAGCTGCTGCCCGGTGCACCTTGGCGGGAAGCCAAGCACACGCGACGACCTTCCGGGAGATGCCATGGGAAAGCGAGACCCCCGCATCGATACATACATCGCCAGCTCCGCCGATTTCGCGAAGCCGATCCTGACGCACATCCGCGAGGTCGTCCACGCCGCCTGTCCCGAAGCGGAAGAGACGCTCAAATGGGGGATGCCCACCTTCACGTTCAAGGGGATGCTCTGCGGGATGGCGGCGTTCAAGCAGCACGCCACCTTCGGCTTCTGGAAGGGATCGCTGATCGTGGACGACCAGGGGAAGAGCGCCGGGGCGGCGATGGGGCAGTTCGGCCGCATCACGTCGCTGGCGGATCTCCCATCGAAGAAGATCCTCACCGGCTACATCAAGCAGGCGATGAAGCTCAACGATGACGGAGTGACCCCGCACGCACGCTCGAAGGCGAAGGTGAAGAAGCCCGTCGTCGTGCCGAAAGATCTCGCGGCTGCGATGAAGAAGAACAGGAAGGCGCTCACCGCCTTCGAGGAACTTTCACCGAGTCACAAGCGGGAGTACGTCGAGTGGATCACGGAAGCGAAGCGCGAAGACACCCGCAAGCGCCGGCTCGAGACGGCGATCGAGTGGATCGCCGAGGGCAAATCCCGCAACTGGAAATATGAGAACTGCTAGAGATCCCCCCCTCCCGATTCGTCAGGGAGTGAGCGGCTCCCGGTAGAGCTCCGGGAGCTGGCTCTTCAGATTCTCGACCTTCGGGCGATCGTTGATCCAGATGTAGGGGTCGTGCGGGTGGCGGGTCGCGTAGTTCTGGTGGTACTCCTCGGCCGCGTAGAACCCCTGGAGCGGCACGATCTGCGTCACGATCGGCCGGCGAAAGGTCTTGGCCTGCTCGAGCTGGGCGATGTACGCCTGCGCGAGTCGCTTCTGCTCGTCGGTGGAATAGAAGATCGCCGACCGGTACTGCGTGCCGTGGTCGGGCCCCTGACGGTTCAGCTGCGTCGGGTCGTGCGCGACCGAGAAGAACACGCGGAGCAGCTGCGCGTAGGAGACCTGGGTCGAATCGAACGTCACGCGTACCGCTTCGGCGTGACCGCTCGAGCCCGAGCTGACCTGATCGTACGTCGCAGTGGACCCGGCTCCGCCGGCGTACCCGGACACGGCGCTCGTCACTCCCTTGACGTGCTGGAAGACGGCCTGGATTCCCCAGAAGCAGCCGCCCGCGAAGACGACTGTCTGCTCGCTCTTGCTCGGCGGGATCGCGGTGGTCGCGCCTACCCGGCCGGCGGCCAGGAACACCGCGGCACAGGCACTTCCGAGAAGCACGGCGCGCTGGATCGAGCGGGGCATATCGTCTCCTTCCCAATGTGATCGAGGTCCAACTCACGCGCGGACGGACATCCGCAAGCTGCCGTAGATATCCGTCCGGCCGCCCAATGGTTCCCGCTACGGACTTGCTGACGCGACCTTGGCCGGCTGCTTCGACGCGTTCTTCACATAGAGGTCGAGCCAGGCCGTCCAGCGAGCCCACTGGTCGAGCAGCGTCTCCTTCGTCGCCGGACCGTGGTCCTCGTAGGGGTACATGTAGAGCGCCGCCGTCTTTCCGAGCCCCTGAAGCGCGTGCATCATGCGGATCGAGCTGATCGGGTCGGTGCCGGTATTCTGGTCTTCCAGCGAGTGATACATGAGCAGGGCGCCGGTGAGCTTGTCGGCGGAGAGGAAGGGCGACATCTCGAGGTAGGTCTTCTGGCCCTCCCAGAAGTCGCGGCGCTCGTTCTGGAATCCCGTGGGCGTCAGCGAGCGATTGTACATCCCATCGCCGGCGATCCCCGCCTTGAAGTAGGGCGTGTGCACCATTGCGTTCACGGTGCTGAAGGCGCCGTAGCTATGCCCGCCGATGCCCAGCCGGGTGCGGTCGATGTAGCCCTGGCGGTCGAGCTCGTCGATGACGGCAAAGAGATTGTTCTGCAGGTCCGACACGTAGTTGTCGTTCATCCGTCCCTGCGCTCCGACGATCGGTGGGTCGAAGTTGGCGACCGCGTAGCCCTGCGTGATGAGGTATTCGATCGTGCGGGGGCCGGCCTGCGGGAAGCGATTGATGTTCTCGGTCCGAAGGGTTCGCTCGTACGCCGCCTGGTCGGTGTACTCGTACGGGTAGAACCAGAACATCCCGGGAAGGCGCGTGCCCTCTTTGTAGTCGGCGGGCAGGGTGAGGTTGACGACGAAATGGTATCCGTCCGGGCGCGTGACCGTGATGCGCTTGCGGATGGCGCTCGTGAACTCCGGCGTGTAGTCCTTGTTGCTGGTGAGCCTGGTGAGCTGGCCGCTCTTGGTGTCGCGCAGATACGAGTCGGGCACTATCGTCGGCGACTCGCGCACGACGACGAGCTTCGACAGGTCGTCGTCGAGAGTTGCGCTGACCGTCTCGAACACATCGCTCGCTCCCTGGAACACCGATGTCTTCTGCCCGGTCCTGATGTCGATCCGGTCCACGAAGCCGCGCGGGGCCTGCTGCTGCCAGTTCTTGTAGTAACGGATGCCGGCCAGATACGCCGATTTCCCATCGGGCGACAGCAGCGCCACCTGGCCAGCGCGCCCGCGACGGCTCATCACGTCGCCCGCCGCCTGATAGAACGTGATGGAGTCTGCCCCCGTCCCCCCGCGGGGACCTCCGCCGGCGAACAATCCGCGGCCACCGGCGCCGAGGCTGGCCGTGAGTCCCCTCAGACGCCAGATCGTGTAGCGCTTGCCCGGCTCGTCGAAGTACGTTGCGTACACGTGTCCCACGCCATTCCCGTTCTCGGCCACGAAGACCATCCGGCCATCGTCGGAGAAGAGCACGCTGTTGATACGGTTGTCACTCTCCACCAGCACCTTCTGGCTGGTCGAGTCGAATGGAGGAAGCCACTGGTAGAGGCGGTCTTTCTGTCGGGCCGTCCCGCCAACAGGCGAGGCGTTGGCGGGGCCCTTTGGCGCATCGAGCGTATCGGGGGAGTTGTCGCGCTTCGGAGGCGGCTCCTGGCGCAGGAAGTAGATCCCGCTCCCGCTGGGCAGCCAGCCGACGCTCCGGCGCAGCGTGTCTCCCCGCGCCGGCGGAGCGCCCGGAGTCTGGTCGTCGGCCGGCCCATCGCTCTCGCGCAGCGGCCGCTTCGCCAGCTCCACCAGCATTTTCCCGTCGGCGTCCCAGATCTGCTCCGACTGCGGGAAGTTGGTGTACTGGACGATGTAGGAGAACGGCTTCTGCAGCAGTGTCACGTGGAAGTACTTCGCGTCCGGCGACGGATCGGCGGCAAAAATCATGGCCGGCGCTCCGATCCGTCGCACGGCGCCGGAGCCGACATCCACCAGCGCGAGCTGTCCGGTGACGTAGTACTCCATCATCTCGCGCTCGTACGGATCGCGGAGCAGGCTGGCATAGGTGCGCGTCCTGTCCTTGTGCCCATCGGTCATGCGCACGAGTGGGCCCGTCTCGATCGGCGGCCGCTGCGGCACCGCCTTCCTGCCCCCGGGGATGAGCACCGTGAGCATGCCGCGCCCATCCGCGGTCCATCCGAGCTCGGTGACGAGAGTGGCGAGCAGCGGCGCGTCGGTCACCTGATGTGACTTGCCCGAGGCGACGTCCGCGACGTACAGACGCGACGCATCGTCGAAATTCGCGATGAATGCCAGACGCGCTCCGTCAGGCGACCACTGCGCGCTGCTCGCCGTGGCTCCCTGCGGGATCTCCACCGCGCGTGCCCGACCGGTGGCGGCATCCACGATCTCGACGCTCGTCGCGCCGCGCGTGGTGAGGGTGCGGGCGCGATTCGCCCTGTAATCCACCTGCAGGCCGGCGAAATAGTAGTGCGGCTTCCCGAACAGCTTCACGCTCGGCAGCCCGTCGCCGTGGAGCTCGAGAAAGTGCTTCCGGTCGGGGCTCTGATTCGAGAGAACCCGGTTGTTCTGGCGCGGCGCGGTCACGAGCCGCTCGATCTCCGCGGGAGGCCTCACGTAGCTCTCCTTCGCCAGGACCTCTCGTGGCGACCAATCGCTCCTCGCGGATTCCTGCTGTGCGCGGGCGGGTGGCGCGACGGCCAGTGAGAGCGCAATCGGGAGAGACGCGGTCGCGAGGAGAGCGCGAGCTCGGCAGCGACTGACGTGAGAAGGCATGCAGGCTCCGAACGGGAGAGAAGACAGGGCAGCGATGCGCGGGGGTGGCTCCCTTTTTACGCCGGGCACTGTGGAAACGCTGCCTCCTTCCGACGCGATTCGCCAGAGACTGCCGCGGCCGCGCGGGCGCCTGCTGGCGCGGGACCCTCGAACGCGATAGCGTCCAAGATGGACTTCTCCGAGCGGCGCGCGGCGCCGCGTCTCGAGTTCGCCAGCGGTGAGCGTCCCGTCCTCGCGATGGGTGAGCGCGTGGTACAGGTATTGGACTGCTCGGAACGCGGGCTCCGCTACCTCCTGGACGCGGAGCCGGTGCCCGCGATCGGCACCGAGATCGCCGCGACGATTCGGTTTCCCGGCGGCGCCCTCGCGTCGATCGAAGGTGTCGTCGTCCGGATCCAGAACCGCGCGGTCGGCGTCGAGTTCACCGGCCTCTGGCTCGCTCCGGAGCTGATCGAGGCCGAGCAGCGGCGGCTCCGCGGATCCGCCCGGAATCCACTGCGCGAGACGACACGCGACCACGAGGCGCATTGACGCCGCCTCCCACCCACCGAGGATTCCTCGAATGACGACAGCTCCCGAACAGAGCGCCGCGCGTCACGCGCGCTTCGTGCCCGGCTTTCACTACGTCGCCGGTACGCTGGCTCTCGCGAACCTCATCTGGAGCATCTACCGGCTGGTGACGAGGCCCGGTGCCGATTCCGCGAAGATGCTCCTCGTGGCCGTCATTCTTCTCCAGCTCTTCTGGTACCTGCGCCAGTTTCCGCTGGTAGTTCAGGATCGGGTCATCCGTCTCGAGGAGCGGCTACGGCTCACGCGCCTCCTGCCCCCGGATCTGCAGGCGCGTATCGATGAGCTCACTCCGCGGCAACTGGTGGCATTGCGCTTCGCCTCCGACGCGGAGCTTCCCGGCCTCACCCGCCGGGTGCTGGCGGAAAAGCTCACTGACCCGCGCGCGATCAAGGGTCTGATCACCCAGTGGCGGGCAGATCACCTGAGGGCCTGAGCGCGATCGCGATCGCGATCGTCGCCCGCTATTGGTGATCGGGTGGGTCAGTCGCCGCG
Source organism: Gemmatimonadota bacterium (assembly GCA_030948255.1). Lineage (GTDB taxonomy): Bacteria > Gemmatimonadota > Gemmatimonadetes > Gemmatimonadales > Gemmatimonadaceae > JALZAQ01. Next base: position 51,089 of record JALZAQ010000007.1, on the reverse strand, counting down.
TCGCGCCGCCTGCCAGAGCGAGTCGCGTGACAGCGGCAGGAAGCGCAGTGGCGCACCCACATCGGCGCTCTCGGGGCGCAGGAGGTAGATCGGGCGCGCGGGGTACTGTGCGAGCAGCAGAGTGTCACGGCCGCGCAGATCGTACGCCCACACGTTGTTCCCCTTCTCGGCGAGAAGGACCGGCGGATAGACGGTGAAACCCCGGCGGTCCTCGCGGATGTGGGACACGCAGCCCGGAGTGTAGGTCGCGTTTTCCCGCACTCGCTCGCTGTGGTCGGGCGACAGCGGTGAGGGCACCACCTGCGCCGAATCGCGAAGCAGCGGACGGAGCGAATCCGTGGCGAGGGGACCGTGCACGCCGGCGCGCTCGAGGCGCGCCGCCATCTGATCGAGGAGGCAGCTGTCCACGTGGCGATAGAGCTGCTCGACCGTTCCGCGGGGCACCCCGAGCGCCCAGAGGCGCACGATGATCTCGGCGCCCCAGCTCACTCGCACGAACACCAGCGCGTCGCGCACGCCGGCCGCTGCGGACGCCGAGTCCGGATTCCAGCGCATCGGTGGCAGCATGCCCGCGTACTGATGCACTCGGCTCGGCACACCACCGGCAAGGGCCATTCCGCCCGCCAGCAGATAGCCATAGGCGACGCCGCGGTAGGGCAGAGGCGACGTGAAGCGCTCACGCACGAGGCGCGGCAACCGCGCCGTCCAGAGTGCGATCGGCAGTGCTAGGGGATAGACGTAGCGCGGGCCGGGATAGAACCCGTCGAAGAAGTATCCGAAGTAGAGGATTACCAGCAGGGCGCTCGCCGCGAGCAGGTAGCGGTCGAAGGCGTCGACGCGGGTAGCGAGGGCCAGCGCGAGGATCACCGGCAGGAGTGACGGGATCGGCGCCTCGAACATGTACATCTGCAGCCGCATGAAATACAGGCTGATGAAGCGAAGGCCCCGTATCGGCGTGTGGGGATCGCCGAAGGGATCGAGGTGGAAGCCGGGAGCCTGGCCCGGTCCCCACATCACCTCGTAGCCGAAGCGGAGCGGCGCGCCGGTGGTGCGGAGGTTCACCCAGCAGAGGATCGCCACCGGGATCGCGAGTCCCACGCCGGCGAAGAGCACGTCCGCCCACCGGGCGCGATCCCTGAATGCCTGGGCGAGATACCAGAAGGCGGCTGGAAGCGCGAACGCCACCGCGTCTCCCGGACGCACCGTCGCAGCAGCGCCGAAGGCGAGACCGCTGGCGAGCGCCCACCAGGGACGCGGCTCCGCGGAGGCGACGACGCACGCCATGCAGGCGATGGCGATCGCGATCCACATGAGAAGCGGAGCATGGTTCAGCTCGGTGCCCGACATGAAGATCACGAACGGCGCGAAGGCGAACAGCCCGGTGGCGAGCAGGCCGACTCCGGTTCGCGGCTCGGCGATGCGCAGATACGCCGCGAACGCGATCACCGTGATCAGACCGCAGAGAGGGACGATGGCCCATGCGGCGTGCGCGAGCACACCGAGCGCCAGCATCGCCGGCCCGCCGGCCGGATACTGCGAGTAGACGCGCCCGAGGCTGTCGATCATGTGCATGCTGCCGAAGAACTCGGGATGGGCTGGGGCCGAGTGCCAGAGCGCGCCGCTGGCGAAGATGCGCGCCTGTTGCAGCTGCGCGAGCTCGTCGATGTGGAGGGGGCGACCGCCGAAGATGAGCAGCGAGACGGCGAGATAGCAGCCTCCGGCGAGAACGGCGATGAGCAGCACGGTTCGCGTTGGAGATCCAATGAAGAAGGTGCGAAGCCCGCCCACCAGCGTAGCCGGCCAGAGCGCATCGACGTTGCGCGACAGGAGCGCGAGCACGAACGCCGCGCCTCCAACGAGCAGCGTGCCCCATCCCCAGTACGACAGCATGGCGGGGAACCAGGGAGCGGAGGCGCCGTTGGGGGGGATCCGGTTGGCGAGGGGCACGAAGGCCAGCACCGCGAGGAACAGAGCGATGGCGACCGGCACGACGGCTCGCGCGCGCGCGTCGTGGGGTGTAGGATCGTCGGCGACGGTGGCGATGCGCGGGATGTCGGAGGGGGAGCGCGGCAAACGGTTGATCGGGGGAGGGAAGAGGCGTGACGGCAGAGGAGGCAGCGGGACACGGAGACGCGCCGGTCGTCGAGCGTTCGACGACTGGCGCGCGAGCCCCGCAACGGCCGCGTGTCGTGATCATCGGCGGCGGCTTCGCGGGACTCTACGCGGCTCGCGCGCTCGGGCGCGCGCGAGCCAGCGTGACCGTGCTCGACCGGACGAACCATCACCTCTTCCAGCCGCTTCTCTACCAGGTGGCGACCGCGGTGCTCGCCCCGACCGACATCACCTCACCCATCCGCCATCTCCTACGACACCAGGAGAACACGAGCGTTCTCCTGTCCGATGTGGATCGCGTGGATCAGGCGCGCCGTGTGGTGATCTCGGAGGGGGGAGCGAGGGAGACTCCGTACGACTACCTCCTGGTAGCCGCGGGCACACGGCACTCGTACTTCGCGCGCCCGGAATGGGAGGCGCTCGCGCCGGGACTCAAGAGCATCGATGACGCCCGCGAGATTCGCCGGCGCTTCCTGATGGCATTCGAGAAGGCGGAGAAGATCAGCGATCCGGGCGAGCAGGCGGAGCTGCTGACCTTCGTCATCGTCGGTGGCGGCCCGACCGGGGTGGAGCTCGCCGGCATGCTGCCCGACGTCATGCGAAAGGCGATGCGGAAGGATTTCCGCCGCGTCGACACCAGTCGCGCACGCGTGCTCCTGCTGGAAGGAGGCGAGCGCCTGCTCCCCGCTTTTCCCGAGGAGCTGTCCAGGCACGCGCGACGCGACCTCGAGGAGCTGGGGGTGGAGGTGCGGACGGGCGCGCTGGTGACGCGGATCAAGCGCGATGCGGTGTACCTCGGCGAGGAGAGGATCGCCGCGCGCAACGTCTTCTGGGCGGCGGGAAACGAGGCGTCGCCCCTGGCGCAATCGCTCGGGGCGCCACTCGACCGCGTGGGGCGCGTGCTGGTCGAAGCGGATCTCTCCGTGCCGGGCCATCCAGAGATCTTCGTGGCAGGCGATCTCGCGGCCGTGCCCCGGGCCGACGGTAGCCTGGTGCCGGGAGTCGCGCCGGCGGCCATGCAGGAGGGGCGTACCGCGGCGCGAAACATCGTCCGGAGCATCCGCGGTGAGCCGCGCAAGCCGTTCCGCTACCGCAACAAGGGGGATCTCGCGACGATCGGTCGTCGGAAGGCGGTGGCCGATTTCGGCTGGCTGCACGTCACCGGCCGGCCGGCGTGGTGGCTCTGGCTGTTCGTGCACATCCTGTATCTGGCCGGCTTCCGGAACCGCCTGAGCGTGCTCGTGCAGTGGGCATTTGCGTACTTCACCTACGAGCGGGGTGCGCGGTTGATCACTCCGCGCAGTGGTGACGCCATGCCCCCTGGCGCAGATTGAACGGAGCATACGACTCGTCTTTTTCGCCGACCTCCGCTCTCCGCCGTTCATTCGACCTTCTGACATCTCGCGCCAGCATGCCGCTCTCGACGCTCTGCCGACTTCCTCTGGTCATTGTCATCGCCGCCCTGGCTGCGTCGCTTTCCGCTTCTCCGCTACCGGCCCAGCGACGCGGCACGCTTCCGGGTCAGCCGGTTCAGTCGGTCGATCCGCGCCTCTCTCAGACCCAGAAGCCGCCGCTTCACGGAAAACATTGGCTGGCGGTCACCGGCAAGCCGCTGTCGGCCACCGCGGGCGCGATGGCGTTCCAGGCCGGCGGCAACGCGGTGGACGCGGCCGCGGCGATGCTCGCCGCCGGATGCACGATGTGGGACACCCTCTCCTGCGGCGGCGAGACACAGGCGCTGCTCTTCAATCCGAAGAGCGGCAAGGTGATCGGAATCAACGCGCTCGGCGTCGCTCCGTCGGGCGCCACGGCCGCGTTCTACCGGAGCAAAGGCTACAAGTTTCCACCCGAGTACGGTCCGCTCGCTGCCGTCACGCCGGGCACCGTTGGCGGGCTCTTGACGATGCTGGCCGAGTACGGCCGACTGTCGCTCGCGCAGATCCTGGCGCCGGCGATCCAGATGGCGGACGGCTACGCGATCGAGGCGCAGCTGGCGAACACCATCGAGCGAAACAAGGGGTGGATCAAGCGCTGGAAGTACGCACCGGGAATCATGCTCACCCACCCGGGTGAGAGGCGGGAAGCCCCCGAGGCGGGCGAGCTGTTCGTGCAGAAAGATCTCGCGACGACCTGGCGCAAGCTCGTCGACGCCGAGCGACAGGCGCTGGCGTCGGGTAAGAGCCGCCGCGATGCGATCTACGCCGCGTACGACCGCTTCTACAAGGGCGACATCGCGGTCGAGCTCGTGCGCGGCGTGCAGGAGGACAGCGGGCTCATCACGATGCGGGACCTTGCGAGCTGGAAGGTGCACATCGAGGAGCCGCTCCACACCAGCTACCGGGGGATCGAGGTCTACAAGCTTCCGGCATGGCAACAGGGTCCGGCGATGTTGCAGGCGCTCAACATCCTCGAGAACGCGGATGTGAAGGGCATGGGCTACAACTCGCCACGATACATCCACGCCGTGTACCAGGCGATCAGCCTGGCCTTCGCGGATCGTGACTTCTATTACGGCGATCCGTATTTCCCCCCGGAAGAACCAATCAAAGGTCTCCTGTCGAAGGACTATGCCAGGTCACGCTACGCGCAGATCGATTGGAGCAGGAACGATCCGACGACGAAGCCGGGGGACCCGTACCCGTTCCAGAATGGATCGAATCCCTTCTCCTCGCTGCTCGCTCAATGGAAGGTGAGCGACTTCGTGCGACCGGATTCCCAGCCGAAGAGCGGACAACAGGACAGAGTGGTCCCAGCGCCCGAATCAGATCCGGCGTTCGTGGATGCGTTCTACCGGGGCACGACCTCGATCGAGGCGGCGGACGAGGACGGCTGGGTGGTCTCGGTCACACCGAGCGGCGGGTGGGTGCCAGCCGTGATCGCCGGTCATACCGGTATCGGGCTCAGCCAGCGCGCGCAGAGCTTCGTGACGGATCAGAGGGACGGACCCTTCAACGTCATCGAGCCGGGGAAGCACCCCCGCGTCACTCTGACTCCCACGCTCGCGCTCAAGGATGGCCTGCCCTTCCTCGCTTTCGCGGTGCAGGGCGGTGACTCGCAAGACGAGAACCTCCTGCAGTTCTTCCTCAACGTGGTGGAGTTCGGGATGACGGTGCAGCAGGCCACCGAGGCGCCGAACATCAACAGCTACCAGATGCGCTCCTCCTTCGGAGCCCATGAGTCCCGGCCCGGACGCATGCTCGTGGCGACGTCGCTTCCGCTGGCCACGCGCGAGGCGTTGCGACAGATGGGGTACACGCTGGAGCTCGATGAGCGCACTTCCGGACCGATCAACGCCATCTTCTTCGACCGGAAGCATGGCACCCTGTGGGGCGGGTCGAGCAATCACGGGGAGGATTACGGGATAGCGTGGTGAGCGCCGGGGCCGCGGATCGGCGCGGCGGGGCCATGCTTGGTACGGTTAGGGCGGTGGTGGAACGGCGACGGCGGCCGCGGATTTTCGCGGAGGGACGCGGATACCCCAAGGGCGGGGAGCAGGGGGAACGGCAGGGCAACGGCGGCCGCGGATTTTCGCGGAGGGACGCGGATACCCCAGGGACGGGAGCAGGGGGGAACGACAACGGCGACCGGGGTAGACTGCTCGGGACCGCCGTTAGTCTGTCCCCAATTTCCCGGTTTTGCCCCGCGCACCGTGTCCCGCCTCCACACGGAGCGATCCGCGTCGTCCTTCGCCGCTAACATCCGCGGCCCCTTTCGCCGTTGAATTTGTCCGCTTCAATCGCCGTTCTCTCGCCGCCTTCCCACGAACATCAGCTTGCCCCACCGCGCGGAACGTCTCTCGACCTCGAACCAGCGCTGCATCGCGCCCTCTATGAACCCGGGCGCCCCGAGCCATCGCTCATAGGTCTCGCGCTCGTGCTCGATCATCGTCGCCAGCGCGTCGAGCTTCCCCCACAAACGCCGCACGATGCTCCGCTGCGCTACTGCGTGCACGATCCGAAGAAAGGGCGTGAGCCAGGGCTCGATGACGACTAGCCGTGCCCCGGGCCTCAGCACGCGGTGCACCTCCGCGAGCGTGCGGTCGAGATCCGCCGGCAGATCCGGTAGATGGTGCAGCCCACCCTGAACGATCGCGAGTCCGCACGACGCGCTGGCGAGAGGGAGCCGGCGACAGTCCGCGGCGATGAGAGGATCCTCGCCGAGATAGCGCTCGAGGAGCGCCGGTGACAGGTCCATCCCGGCGATGCTGGTGAAACCGAGTCGCCGGAGCGCGTGGAGGCCATTCCCCCGGCCGCAGAAGAGCTCCACCGTGGGACCGGACTTCGGCCACTCGTGCACGCCGAGCTCGCGCAGCCGGCGCTCGAACTTCCGGATCTCCTCTTCCGGTGTCTCGAAGCGGGCGTACGCTGCTTCCCACGGGCTCATTGCGTGCGCCGCTATGTCACTCCCCGTCACGAGCCGTCCTCAACACTCCCCCCCCCACGGGCCGCAGCCGCGCCATGAAGTGAAGGCCGCGCTCGAACAGCCAGCTCGCGGGCAGGGGATAGAGTCCAAGCGCCGTCCGCCGCCAATCGACATGCAGACCGGTGCTCGCGAATTCCCTCTCCCACTCGGCCTCCGACCAGTAGGAATAGGAGAGGCGCACGCCGTGTCGTGCATTTCCCACCCAGTCCATGAGCCGCAGCGTGCGCTCGGCCAACCAGCCTTCTCGCAGGTGATCCTTCACGATCACGGCCCGCGCCACTCGCGCCGCCTCGCGCAGCAGCGCCGGCGCATCCTCGGCGTGATGCAGGACGTCGAGGAGCAGCACCACATCCAGGCTCGAGTCCGGCTCGGGAATGTTGCGACCGTCGAACGGTGCGACCGGGATGCGCGTCTCCCGACGCACCAGCACGTCGATGCCGCGGATGTCGATGTCCGGTCGCACACTCGCGACCGCGGCTGCGAGCTCGCCATCGCCACACCCGACATCGAGAACGCGTGCGCCCGGAGGCAGGATCGCGGCGATCTGATCGCGCAGCACACGAACCCGGCGCGGCGCCACCAACCCGCCGTGCACCCGGTCGAGCCAGTTCAACGCCGGCCCATGCCCAGAACGCTGGCGAAGAAGCTCGAGAGCAGCGTCTGGAAACCGATCGCCGTGAGGGTGACCCCGGGAATGGCCACACGCATGGTCCGCGCATAGTCGAGCGCGCCGAAGTGCACTGTCCGCCAGTGGTTCACCGACACGACCAGGAGCGTGATCCCCGCCGCCATCACCAGAAGGCTGAGCACGATCGCGCGCTCGAGGTCGAGCGTGCGGTAGAAGCGCGCCATCCGCTCGTCGAGGGGAAGCATCCCCTGCCCGATCGCGAACGTCTTGGCCGAGATACCGAAGAGTATCGACTGGTAGCCGCAGATCATCGCGAGACTGGAGAAGAGGAGCGTATGCGCCCCGAAGGTCACTCCCTCTATCCGGAGACTCGGCAGCGCGATCGCGTAGCCGGCGATGCCAACCGCCATGAGCAGGGCCCCGGGCAGGAGAAAGAGCCAGCGCGGGCTGAAGAGCAGAAAGAGTCGAAGCGTCCGCCAGCCATCGCGGAAGGTCTTGAGATGCGGCGCGTGCGCCCGGCGCCCGTCGGGATGCAGGGTGATCGGCACCTCCGCCATCTTCACCTTCGCGAGACTCGCCTTGATGATCATCTCGGTGGCGAACTCCATCCCTGTGCATCGCTGCTCCAATCGCTCGACAAGCTCTCGGCGGAAGCCGCGCATCCCGCAGTACACGTCCGTAGTCGCGCCGTGAAACCAGCGGCGCGCGAGGAAGGAGAGCAGGGGATTGCCGATCCAGCGGTGGAGCCACGGCATCGCGCCGGGTAGCACGCGTCCGCCGCCCGCCGGCAGCCTGCACCCCTGCACGAGATCGTATCCCTCGCGCAGCTTGGCGACGAATTTCGGTATCTCCAGAAAGTCATAGCTGTCGTCCGCGTCGCCCATGATCACCCAGCGGCCGCGGCTCGCGGCGATCCCGCCCATGAGCGCGTTCCCGTATCCCTTGGCGCTCACCGGAACCACCCGCGCTCCGTGCGCGGTCGCGATCGTCTGCGAGCCGTCGCTGCTCCCGTTGTCGGCGACGACGACCTCCCCCGAGATTCCTTCAGACGCGATCGCCCGCTTCGCCTTCTCGACGCACGTGGCGAGGGTGTCCGCCTCGTTGAGACAGGGCAGGACGACGGACAGCTCGAGCTCGGAATTCGAGACGAGGGGCGAGAGGACGGAGGGGCCGATCACGTCATCGCGCTGCCTGCGGCTTCTCGGCCTGCTCCTCCGCTCCCTGCTCGGCCACGGCCGCCTTCTGTATCGGAAGCTCCGCGGTGCGCGGGCGCGGCTGAACGCCGAACGCCATCAGCATCGTCGCAACGACCAGCCCGGCCGAGGTGAAGAAGGGCATGCCGACGCCGTACGCATCCCAGAGACGGCCCGCGACGTACGGGTAGCCAGAGCGGATGATGCCGCCATAGGTCTGCTGCACTCCCATGTACGCCCCCCGCTCGTGATCTCCGACCGCCTGCGACAGGAGACCGGTGACGGCGGGAAAGGTGAGCGACGCGCCCAGAGGGAGCAGTCCGGTGCAGAGCAGGAGAAGGGGGAAATGATGGGTGAGCGAAACCGTCGCCAAGCCGGTCGCGAGGAAGAGCGTCCCGAGCCGGGCCGAGCGCACCTCGCCGATGCGGTCGATGACCCGGCCCAGCAAGCCGACTCGGAAGACGACGTTCAGGAAGCCGATGTACAGGAAGTAGAATCCGATCGTGCGCTCGGTCACGCCGAAGCGCTGGCCGAGCAGGAGCACGATCAACGGATTCACGCTGTAGAAGGCGCCGATCGCGAGCGCGTAGATCCAGATGAGGCGCGACGCAGGCTCGCGCGGATGGATGAGCACCCGCAGAACGAGATCGAGCGGCGATCGGGCCGTGCGAGACTTGGCGCGCGCCGCCTGGCCGTGGGATTCCGGCAGATACCGGTAGACGAAGTACATGTTCATCACGCAGAGCACGGCGGCGGTGAGCCCCGGTCCCGGGCGCCCCATGTAGGTCGCGTACGAACCGATCACGGGGCCGATCACCACTCCGACGTTGGTCGCCGCCGAGAGCCAGCCGAGTCCCTTGGCGCGGTTTTTCGGCTCGACCGCGTCCGCCACGTAGGCCTGGATCACTCCCACGGTGCCCCCGCCCGCGCCCTGAATGATGCGCGAGAGGAGCAGCATCCAGATCGTCCCGGCGAACGCGAACAGCACGTACGAGATCACCGAAGCGGTGAGGCCGATGAGCAGCATCGGCTTCCGCCCATAGCGGTCCGATACCCGTCCCCAGAGCGGCGCGCTGAGAAGCTGTGCCGCCGAGAAGGAGGCGACGATGAGCTGGAGCGAGGTCGCGCTCGCCCCCAGGTGCTTGGCGTAGAACGGCAGGATCGGGATCACCATCAGCGCGCCCACCATGTCCACGAACGCGGCGAACATCAGCACCCAGATCTTGCCCATGGGTCCCGCGCGCATCGTGTCGTATCGGCGGCTGAAGATGTTCGTCAACGCGGCAATTCCTGTGGCGGGAGCACTACTCGGCGCGGCCCAGCGCCGCCGGAGCCGTGGAGCGTCCGACGACGCCAGCGAGCGCCACGATGGTGAGCGCGTAGGGAATCATCTGCACGAATTGCGACGGAATCGCCTGGGTCCCCTGGAGCCGGATCTGGAGCGTCTCGGCTGCCGCGAAGAGCAAGCAGGCGAGCCCGGCGCGGGCCGGATCCCACCGGCCGAAGATCACCGCCGCCAGAGCAATGAATCCGCGACCGGCGGTCATCCCGTCCGTGAACTGGTGCTGGTCGAGCGCGAGATACGTTCCGCCAAGGCCAGCGAGCATGCCCGAGAGCGCGACCGCCACATATCGGATTCGACTCACGGCGACTCCCAGCGTGGCCGCAGCCTCGGGGTGCTCGCCCGCGGCGCGCACGCGCAGGCCAAAGGGAGTACGATAGACGACCCACGTGAGCATGGGAATGACGAGCAGTCCGATCCAGATGAGAGGGTGCCCGAGCCCCCCGTGCGCGTCGAGCCCGGCAATGCGCGGCGAGTTCGACGAGCTCTCGAAGGCGAGCCGGAGGAAGAAGCGCGTGAGTCCCACGACGAGCAGGTTGATGGCGATCCCGACCACGATCTGGTCGGCCCGGTAGCGGATCGAGGCGATGGCGTGGATGAGCCCGAACAGGAGCCCGCCGGCGATGCCGCAGAGCACCCCCGTCCACGCGCTCCCGCTGAAGTACGCACCGAGCGCGGCGCTGAAGGCGCCACTGAGCATGAAGCCCTCGAGAGCGAGGCTCACCACACCGGAACGCTCGGCGATCACACCCCCGGCTGCCGCGAACAGGTAGGGAATGGCGATGCGGATGGTCTGAGTGAGGAAGTCGAGCGCTCTCACGACTCGCCCTCCGTTCGCGTCGCGTGGAGTAGCCGGCGCACTTCCGGCACCGCCGCCGCCACCGACAGGATCACGATACCCTGCAGGACCTCCACCATCTGCTTGGGCACGAGCGCATGAATCGCGAGCCCGCCCTGTGACAGGGTCGCAAAGAAGAGCGCGGCGAGCACGACTCCCAGCGGATGGTTTCGGCCGACGAGCGCGACCGCGATGCCGAGAAATCCCGCGCCACCGGCGAAACCCTCCTCGTAGTAGTGCTTGTACCCGAGCACGTAGTTCACCCCACCGAGTCCGGCGAGGGCGCCGGACATCATCATCGCTCGCACCCACACCGAGCCGACGCGGATCCCGCCGTACTCGGCCGCGTCGGGCTGCAGGCCGGCGGCACGCAACTCGTAGCCGCCCCGGGTGCGGAAGAGCCACCAGCCCGTGATCGCCGCCGCGACGAGGGCGAGAAGGATCGTGAGGTTGGCGGCCGAGCCGTGGAAGCGAGCCGAGATATCGGCCAGGCGGGCCAGGCTGCCGCCGTGGATCTCCGGAGTGTGCAGCGTCTCGGGCACGTGAACGTGAGCGGCGACGATCCAGTTGAGAAGGGCGAGCACGATGAAATTGAGCATGATCGTCGTGATCACCTCGTGGGCGCCGAATCGCGCCTTGAGCGCCCCCGGCACCCAGCCCACGATCCCGCCTCCGGCGCCCGCGGCGGTCATCGCGAGGATCGCGACGGCCAGGGACGGAACGCTGGCCGGGAGGAGCAGCCCGACGATGGCGGCGGCGAATCCGCCGGCCGCGAGCTGTCCCTCGGCGCCGATGTTGAAGAGTCCGGCGCGGAGACCGAGTGAGATCGCGAGACCGGTGAAGACGAGCGTGGTCGTCTTGTACAGCACCTGTCCGAAGCCATACCAGTTACCCCACGTGCCCTCGAGCAGCAATCGATAGACGGCGCCGGGCGACTGTCCGAAGGTGAGGATGAGCGCGTCACCCGCGAGCAGCGCGATGAGGAGCGCGACCAGGGGAGGCAGCAGCGCCTCCTCGAGATGTCGCCCGCGGTCACCAGTCGCGGGTCCCGGGCTCGCGGCCGCGGCGGTCGGAGAGAGCGTCTCGGTCATGCGACGTTCACCCCGTCGCTGCTGGCTCCGGTCATCAGTGGGCCGAGAATCTCCTGACTCGCCTTCGCTCGAGCGAGGGTCGCGACGATGCGACCGCGGTACATCACGGCGATGCGATCGGACAGCGCCAGGATCTCGGTGAGCTCGGCGGAGACGAGGAGGATTGCCTTCCCCGCGTCGCGAGCCGCCCGGAGCTGCGCGTGGATGAACTCGATCGCCCCGACGTCCACCCCGCGCGTCGGCTGGGCAGCGAAAAGGACGCGAAAGGCGCTCCCCATCTCGCGTGCGATCACGACTTTCTGCTGGTTTCCCCCGGAGAGCGCACGCGCGGCGAGGGCAGGATCCGCGGGGCGGATGTCGAACGCGCGCGTCTTGTCGCGTGCATTCACGGCGATGCGCGCGGTATCGAGAACGGGTCCGCGGGTGAAGCGCCGCTGTGCCCCGAGGATGAGGTTATCGGCCACCGAATAGTCGAGCACCAGGCCGCGCCGGTGGCGGTCCTCGGGGATGTGAGCCACGCCGAGGTCGCCGCGATCGCTCACCGGGAGAGTCGTGATGGCGCGCATCGCGCCGTCGGCCCCGCGCAGCTCGATCGCACCGGAGAGGACGGGTCTCAGTCCCGCGAGCGCTTCGATCAGCTCGGTCTGCCCATTCCCCTCCACACCGGCGATACCGAGAATCTCTCCCGCGGCGATGGTGAAGCTCGCGCCGTCCACGGCGCGCGGCTTGTTCGGGCCACCGACGACGAGATCACGAACGACGAGCACGGGCGGTGCGCCGGACCCTTCGGAGACCGGATGGGAGACGTCGGGCCGCTCCGGCTGCAGCACATCCTGCATCAGCGTCACGTCACGGCCCACCATCGCCCGCGCGATCTCGGCCGGAGTCGTGCCGGCCGTGGGCATGCGGCCGACAGTGCGTCCCTGGCGCATGACCGTGATCTGGTCCGACACGTCCATGACCTCGTCCAGCTTGTGCGTGATGAGCACGATCGTCCCACCGCCATCGCGCAGCCGCCGGAGCACGCGCCAGAGCTCCCGCACCTCGGGCGGGGAGAGCACCGCCGTGGGCTCGTCGAGGATCAGGATGCGCGCGCCGCGGAAGAGAGTCTTCAGGATCTCGACCCGTTGCGCCTCGCCCACCGAAAGCTCCTTCACGCACCTTCGGGCGTCCACGGCGAAGCCGAACTGCTCCGCGATCCCCTGTACCTCGAGCACCGCCCGGGCCATGTCCACCGCGACGCCACGTCTCGGCTCACGGCCCAGCACCACGTTCTCCGCGATCGTGAGGGGGGGCACGAGCATGAAGTGCTGGTGCACCATCCCGACGCCGGCGGAGATCGATTGTGCGGTGCTCCACCCGGTGACATCGCGCCCGTTTACCTCCACGACTCCGGCGTCCGGCGTGTACAGGCCGGCGAGGATACGCATGAGCGTGGACTTGCCGGCGCCGTTTTCGCCGACCAGGGCGTGGATCTCGGCCGCCGCGACTTCCAGCGATGCGCCGCGATTAGCCCGCACCGCGCCGAATCGCTTATCGATGCCGCGCATGGCGATGATGGGGCTGCCGGCGCGCGCATCGGTCATCGCGCGGATGGCACCCTGATCTGTCCGGCGATGATCTCCTTCCTGAGCTGCTCGAGGCGCGTGTGCACGCTGTCGGGGATGAGCGCGCGGTTGTGCTCATCGTACACGTAGCCCACCCCCTGCTCCGCCAGCCCGTAGGAGTAGATGCCTCCCTTGAAGCTCCCCTCCTTGCGGCGCCGGATGACATCGAACACGGCCGCGTCAACGCCCTTGACCATCGAGCTGAGCACGTGTCCCGGAGCTTCCTTGTACTGATCGGCATCGACACCGATGGCGAGCCGATCCTGCTGGCGCGCGGCCTCGAAGACACCGAGCCCGGTGGAGCCGGACGCGTGGAAGATGATGTTCACCCCGGACTGGTACTGACTGAGAGCCAGCTCCTTGCCCTTGCCGGGATTGCGAAAGGCCTCGGGGGTCACGCCGGCGTACTGCGCGATCACCGTGCAGTCCGGACAGACATGTCGGACACCGGCGCGATACCCAGCCTCGAACTTGTGGATCAGCGGGATGTCCATGCCGCCGACGAAGCCGACGCGCTTCGAGCCCCCGACCAGCGCTGCCATCGCGCCGACGAGAAAGCTCCCTTCCTCCTCGCGGAACTTGAGCGCGGCGAGATTGGGCGGTGGCAGGACGACGTTCCCTTTGGCATCCGTGGTGATCGCGTAGTCCACGCCGGCGAAGGCGATCCCGGGATAATCCTTCGCCAGCTCGGTGAGATCGTCGGTGAAGATGAACCCGACTCCGGTGACCAGCGACATGCCCTCGGCGGCGAGCAAACGGAGCCCGGCCTCGCGGTCGGATCCGTCGCCCGGCTCGATGAATCGCGCCTTCACCCCGAGCTGGCGCTCGGCGCGCTCGGCGCCCGCGTACGCGCCATCGTTGAAGGACTTGTCACCTCGTCCGCCGACATCGAAGACGATGCCGACGTTCATCGCGGAGGCAGCCGCGCCCGCCGCCGCACCGCGCGGGTGGGCGAACAGGAGCGCCACGTGCGCCACGAGCAGAACGGCGACGGCGATCAGCAGCTTTCGCATCGCAGGTAGAATCACTCCCGGCGGGGGCTGCGGCAAGGACGGCGCTCGCGGCGCGAGGATTCACGCGTAGCTTCATGACACGGTAGTGCTTCCAGTCTTCGACCCTCGCCCGACGCGCACCGATGCCCGACCTGCTCGCCGCCCGATCGCAGATGGGGATGTCGCTGGCCTTCCACATCATCTTTGCCGTGGTCGGCATCGGGATGCCGGTGCTGATGGTGGTGGCGGAGGCGCGCTGGCTTCGCACCGGCGAGGCGGTGTATCTGGATCTCGCCAAGCGCTGGGCGACGGGGAGCGCGATCCTGTTCGCCGTCGGAGCGGTCTCGGGCACGGTTCTCAGCTTCGAGCTGGGATTGCTCTGGCCGGGCTTCATGGCCTTTGCCGGTCCGCTCGTCGGGATGCCGTTCTCGCTCGAAGGGTTCGCGTTCTTCACCGAGGCGATCTTTCTCGGGGTGTATCTGCACGGCTGGGATCGCGTAGGTCCGCGCGCGCACCTGGCGGCCGGCGTGCTGGTGGCGGTGAGCGGGGCGATGTCCGCGGTCTTCGTCGTCATCGCCAACGCCTGGATGAATACCCCGCGCGGCTTCACGCTGGTGGACGGTCGCCCGGCCCATGTCGATCCGGTTGCGGCGATGATGACGCCGGCCGCGCTGCCCCAGACGCTGCACATGGTGCTGGCGGCATATGCGGCGACCGGCTTCGCGGTCGCCGGGGTGCACGCTTTCCTCATCCTGCGCGGCCGCGACAACATCTTTCACCGCCGCGCGCTCGGGATCGCTCTGCTCGTCGCGGCGCCGACCGCGATCGTACAGCCGCTCTCCGGAGACCTGAGCGCTCGCTACGTGGCGCGATGGCAGCCGGTGAAGCTGGCGGCGATGGAAGGGCAGTTCCGGAGCCAGCGCGGGGCGCCGCTACGGGTGGGCGGATGGCCCGATCGAGACGCGCGCGTCACGCGCTACGCGATCGAGATCCCGCGGGGACTCTCACTGCTGGCGTTCCACGACCCGAACGCCGAAGTGCGCGGGCTCGAGTCGTTCCCGGTGGATGAGTGGCCCCCGCTGCGGCCGGTTCACGTCGGCTTCCAGGTGATGGTGGCGTTCGGCGGCTTCCTCGCGCTGGTGTCGCTGGCCGCAGTCTGGCTCACCATTCGCCGGCGCGACATTGCCAGCCATCGCTGGATGCTGGCGGCGATCGCGGCCGGCGGCCCGATGGGCTTTCTGGCAGTCGAGGCGGGGTGGACGGTCACGGAGGTCGGACGGCAACCGTGGATCATCTACGGCGTCACGCGCACCGCCGACGCCGTGACGCCGATGCCGGGACTCGTCGTGCCCTTCCTCGGCTTCACGCTCCTCTATCTGCTGCTCGCCGCGATCGTGGTCTGGCTGCTCGCCCGGCAGTTTGGCCAGAGCCCGGAGAAGAGCGATCCCGCCCCACCGGCGGTGAACCTCGCGACGGAGATGCCGTGATCGGGACGCCGCTCCTCCCGCTCCTGCTCGTGGGGCTCATGCTCGTGGCGCTGATCGGCTACGTGGTGCTCGCCGGTGCCGATTTCGGTGGAGGGGTGTGGGACATGCTGGCGTCCGGACCCCGTCGCGAGGCGCAGCGCGCGCTGATCGCCGATGCGATCGCCCCGGTGTGGGAGGCCAATCACGTCTGGCTGATCATCGTGGTGGTGATCCTGTTCAGCTCCTTCCCGCGCGTGTACTCCGAGATCGCGACGATGTTGCACGTGCCGCTCAGCCTGATGCTGGTGGGGATCGTGCTGCGCGGCTCGGCGTTCGTTTTCCGAGCGTACGGCGGCGACCAGCGTGCCGCCCGGCTGCGGTGGGGGCGCCTGTTCGCGATCTCGAGCGTGGTGACGCCGGTGCTCCTCGGCATCTGCGTCGGTGCGATCGCGAGTGGAGAGCTCGCGTCACCGGCGGCACTGGCCTCGGACGCTGTGCATCGCGGCGGGAGCTTCGCCTCCCTCTACATCTTTCCCTGGCTGCGTCCCTTTCCACTCGGGGTGGGGCTGCTCGCTCTGGCCACGTTCGCCATGCTCGCGGCGGTGTACCTCACGCTCGAGACGGACGACGCGGCCCTTCGGGAGGATTTTCGGCGTCGAGCGCTGATAGCCGGCGGAGCTCACGCCATCCTCGCCGCGCTGGTGCTCGTCATCGCGCGGTCGGAGGCACCGTCGATGTGGCTCCGCTTCTGGTCGCGGCCGTCGTCGCTCGCCGTGCTCGCGGGAGGGGTGATCTCCGGCGCGGGCGCGCTCGGCGCGCTGGTCACGAGACGCTGGCTCTGGGCCCGCCTCGCCGCCGCGGCGGAGGCGGCGCTGATCGTCGGCGGGTGGGCGCTGGCGCAATATCCGGAGATGCTGCCCGGACGCATGACGATCGCGGCGGCGGCCGCTCCCGATGCGACGCTCCGCCTCATCCTCGGCGCTCTGATCGCCGGCAGCGTGGTGCTGCTGCCGTCGCTCCTGTATCTGCTTCGGGTCTTCAAGGGCGAGCGGGAGCGGGGCCGCCGGCCGGACGTGGCGCACTGACTCGGTGAGGAAACCGGTGAACGAATCGCGCGACTCGCGGGCGAACGAGACCCAGCTGTCGATGGTGCTGGCGGTGCAGAAGCAGCTGCCCGACACCGAGCCGAAGGAGCGTATCGCGGCCAACGTCCGCGAGGCGCTGCGGGCCGAGTCCCGCGCGAACGAGCTGGCGCTGGCGTGGATGAGGGCGCCGGCCGTCCTCGCGCTGGCGCTGCTCGAGCTCGTCCTCTGGGCGCGCCCCGCGCTGGTGAGCCTGCCGCGCTTCTCGCTGGCGAACGGGATTCTCTCGGTCGTCTGGGCCGCGATCTTCACCGGGCTTCTGCTGCGGCTGCGAGGAGGGTGGTACCGAAGCTGGCTCCGCTATGGCATTCCGGCGGCGGATGGCATGCTCATCTGGCTCAGCTTCCTGGTGCTCTGGCTCAGTCTTCATCTTGGACGGCAGGAGGTGCCGCAGGGAGTGGTCGTCATCCTCGCCACGGTCTGCGTCCTTCTCAGCTTCTCCGGATCGCTCAGGCTCTCCCGGTCATCGGGCCGTCTCACGGCGGTGCTCGCGATCGTGATCTTCGCCTTCGTGGGAGTGGTGGCGGGAATGCAGTGGCTGCAGCTCGCGGTCGTGCTGGTGATTCTGGCGGCGACGGGAGTGCTGAGCACGCGCATCACGACGATCATCCGCCGCGTGGTGACGACCGAGGTCGGCCGGATGCAGCTGCAGCGTCTGTACAGCGATGCGCAGGAGGACATCAACGCGCGGGAGGAGGTGCTCAAGATCATCTCCCACGACCTTCGGAATCCGCTGGGCACGATCGCGATGACCACTGATCTGCTTCTGGAGATGCAGACCACCGAGGAGCAACGGGTCGGGCATCTCAAGGTGATCAAGCGCACCGGAGAGCGGATGGGCACCCTGATCCACGATCTGCTGGACGTGGCGCGCATGGAGGCCGGGCGGCTCGCGATCGAGCCGCGGCGGATGAGCGTGGCGTCGCTGCTGCGTGACGTGTCGGAGAGCATGCGACCGCACGCGGCGGCGAAGAAGCTCGAGCTGGAGACCCAGTCGCCGGAGGGCGCGCCGCCCCTCCGAGCCGACTACGAGCGGGTGATGCAGGTGTTCTCGAATTTGATCGGTAACGCGATCAAGTTCACGCCGGCCGGAGGCCGGATCACCGTGAGGGCCGATGTCGTGGGGAAGAAAGTGCGCTTCGCCGTGATCGACACCGGTCCGGGGATCGCGCCCGAGCAGATGGGTCAGATATTCGGGCGCTTCTGGCAGGCGAAGCCGACCGATCGGCGCGGCATCGGTCTCGGTCTCACGATCGCCAAGGGGATCGTGGAGGCGCACGGGGAGAAGATCGGCGTGGAGAGCATGGTGGGGCAGGGGACCGAGTTCTGGTTCACCCTGCCCACCATGTCGTGACCCATTGCTGCACCGCTACGCATCACGCGCTGTTAACCGTGCAGCATCCGTACTTGCAGGTCACCCAGAGCGGGGGCACGTCGAACGTCGGCAGCGCGGGGGCGCTGGGCCTCGGTGGCGGCCAACTGGTCAGAATTGCCCGTGCCCTCTTCGCGGGGACGCTACTCCATGTTTTCAGCGGACAGGGCTTGGATGAGAAATCAGCCTCGGAACGTGGGTACAACGGGTGGTTGTCAC
Source organism: Gemmatimonadota bacterium (assembly GCA_030948255.1). Classification (GTDB taxonomy): domain Bacteria; phylum Gemmatimonadota; class Gemmatimonadetes; order Gemmatimonadales; family Gemmatimonadaceae; genus JALZAQ01. The sequence continues at coordinate 32,665 of JALZAQ010000007.1, read as the reverse complement.
AGCGCCCATACGCGGTCTGGTCGCCGACCTGCTTCCACGTCCCCGTTTTGTGGCTCCAGAACTCGGAGCGGGCCGCAGTACCACCAGTGCGCCTCACGACCCAATAAGCGGTGTCACCGCCGCCGATCCCGAATTCCCGAGAGATCTTGGCCGCGCTCGGATCGGTATTCCGCACTCGCCCGATAAAATGGCCGCTCGTCGCGAGCGCTCCGGCGTCCAAATTCTTGGCCCTCGTTTCGGGAGTCACCACGATCATCACCTTGCATCCGGTGCCGCAACTCCGCTCGCCGTGCGCGGAATGCGCGTCATCCTCCCAGCTGTACATGTCGAGGATCTCGGCGTCTCGCGCGCTGGCGCTATCGGGAAAGTTGGAGGGAAGCGGGCAGGGAATCGGATTGGCAAGGGTGCAGTTTCCCGCCACGCGGCTGGGCGACGGTGGAATGCTGTCGCGGCGCGTATCCGACCCACCGCCACATCCGGTGATCATTCCCGTCAGCAGAAGTGCCAGCGAAATTGCCACGAGGCGATCGGACGCAAGCCCTGGTAACTTCTGCATATTCCTCCATGATGGTTGAGAAAGTACCGGCCTGCAAAGCTCTGCGCAGGTCATAGTTCTGCGTAACCTTGGCCCGCTGCGATGGAGTGGGGCACTCAAGGTCTCTGCGTCACAGCGTCCCTGTGCAGCAACCATTCTTGCACGTCACCCAGAGCGGGGGTGGGTTACGGAATCCGATGGGAGCGGCGGTGCACTTCTTCGGCACGAACGATGCCTTTGATTTCTTGTCCGGCTGAGGGCCCGCTGAGTCGCAACGCTGAAAAGTCCTATAGCCCGTGAGGGGTCGAGTTAAGTCAGACGTCGACACAAAATAATGCTGTAGCGCCGCGTCCTTGTTTCTCCAGACCAGCCAAAGTGCTTGCTCGTTGCCTTTGATCCCGAATTCGTCCGCGACGTCCTTGGAGTTTGGAGTTGGGTGTTCAACCGTTACGAGCCCGATGAGCACAGGCAGGTCATTGGGCTTGATGGACAGTTCGTCGAGCTCCTGCGCTCGCTTTTCTGGCCTCACCTTGATCTTGACCTTGCAGGTGCCACCGCACCCGGCGCGAGCATCATGGGCCGAATACGGGTCGTCCTCGAAATCGTAGGCTGAGAGGAGTGCCTGGACTTGCGCAGAATCCAATTTCCCCAGGCTACCCTTGGGAAGCGGGCAGGGCGAGGGGTTGGCTTTCGTGCATGCCTTTCCCGAGTCCGCGTAGCCTGTGAGAGAAGGCTTCGCTGGGGGTGCCGCGGATGTCGAATCGGACGTCTTTTGAGTGCTCTTCGAACACGCAGCAAGGAGCATCGCCAGCGTGACTGTGAGAAAGATGGAGCCACGACGTTGCTTGTCCGATCGCATTTCTTGCATGAGATCCTCCGGGGTGGTCTGTTTGTCGTCCTATCGGCCGGGCGGAGCAAGCGCTTGCATACGTCGCAACACCGGCGCGAGCTCAGGATCCGCACCGCGCCAGAGCGAGAGTACGGCTCCTGCCCATCGGCTCGCGGTAGCCCTGTCCTGATGCGCGTGCGCGATGTCGGCTCGCAAGACCATCATCTGCGGGAGTGCCGCAGTTGCGAAGACCAGATCGAAAATGCGCGCGCTCATGGAAGGAAGCGCATCGAGTGATGCGTCCAGTCTCGACGTCGCTGCGGCGGTGTCTCCCATGGCGAGCAGAATCCAGGATTCCTGGAAGATCGCTTCCGGTGAGACGTCGCTCGGAACCCCCGTTCGGGAAGCTTGCAGCGCGCGGACGCGGCGGCGAAGCTCAGGAAGCTGGCCGCGCGCGAGGAGCTGTTGCATCCCCACGAGGTAATCGCCGCTCGCGCGCTCACCAAGCACCGCCCCCGGACCAAGAAACGGCACTGCAAGACTCAGGGGTCGGGTGAGGACGCCGTACCTCACCATCGGGGCCTCGCGCGGCCCGTAGGTGCTTGCGAGCAGATGCTCCACGCGTTTGGCAATAATACGAATGCTGTCGAGCGGGCCACCCATGCAAGAGTACACGAGCAGGGCCTGCGCTTCCCCACCGAGCTGGGTGTGAGCCGAGACGATCTTGCCTTGGATGGTGGCAAGTTGTTTGGCGGCTCCGAGAGTCCGGAGTAGTTGGGCCGCGAGATGAGCCCGTCCCCGAAGGACCGCAAGCACCGCGGTGTACCCGTGAGTTTCCCTCGGCTGGGCTAACGCGCCCGCGAGCAGCGAGTCCGCGAGTGTCGTGGCGCTGTCGAAGGCGCCGATCTTAACTCGCAAGCGAACATCTGCCACGGCCAGCCGCAGACGCTGATCATCGTCGGTCGCCAGTTCGCGGGCCCGACGTAAGGCCTCCAGCGCGGAGATCCCGCTGGCACTGCCGGTGGTGAGCTCCCCTGCCGTCTCCAGCGCTCTCGCCAGGCTCTCGAGCGCGTCCGCGGACTTGGGAAACGCGCGAACCCAGCCAGCGGCGACATCCCTGAAAATCAACCGGTTGTGCTGAAGGGCTGCCGAGAGGTCGGAATCCAGTCGCCGCAGCATGACTGAGCTGTCGCCACTGAGATACGGGACAAAGCCGATTGTGTCGTGCTCTAAGGAAGGGAAGGCCGCGAACATGATCGTGTCGCGTCCGGAGAAACCAAAACCGAGTCGAGTGCGATTGGCATCGGTGGGTAGAACTCCAGTGAGCCGTTTCAGCGCAAACGCGCGACTCGCAGACGGCACCAGAAACAGCGCGCGGCGGTACGCTCGCGACGCCGCCTCTGCGCTGGCGCGAAACGCCCAACGGGACGGACTCCGCGCGTCCGCAAGTACGAGCGAGTCACCGCTGCGGCAGTCGCCGGAGCCGAGCAGCGCCGGGACATCGGTGGAATCGATGGCCACGAGCCGGTCGAAGACCCGGCATGCACCAGGGAAGCGCGACTCGGCAAGAGCGAGCAGCCCTTCCGCAACGGTGCTGTCGTGCGGCGACATGCGCCCGCGCAGAGCAAAGGCGCGCTGCGCGGCGCTCCGGCGCTCGAGCACCGGCGCCTGCTCCGACCATTGCAGGACCTGGGCGAGCCAGAGGCTGGCCTGTGAATAAGTCGCGTCCGAGTCCAGAGCCGCGCGAAAGTGCGTCTCCGCGGCCGAAAGGTCCCACGCCCGCAACGCCACACGCCCGCGATCGAAAGCACGCGCCGCTCCCAGGGATGTCGTGCCGATGGTCGCCGGCGTGGCCACATCTGCCTCGTCCGCGTCGGAGAGCAGCGAGGCGGCCATCTCGCCCAGTCTGGCGTCGGCCTCTCGCAAGCTCCGCGACATCGTGATGCGCCGCTCTCGGACCACGCGGCCATCGCCCACGTCGAACAGTGTGGCGCTGACGAGCGTGGAATCGCCTCGACTCGTTGTCCGGCCCCACACCAGTCGTCCGGCGCCGAGCGCCCTCGCGACGCGGAGCGCGCCCGGCTGCGTCAAAGGTTCACCGCCGCTCCGCAGCGCCTCGTTCATGCTCAACTCGCCAACGATCTTCACTCCTCGCCACCGGGCGAACGCATCTCGCACGCGCGCGCTCACCTGCTCTCCGCTCAGGGCGCCGACGGCGCCGGAATCGCCCTGAAAGGGGAGCACGACGTAGCGCGACGCATCCAGAGCTTGAGCAGCGCTCCGATCGCGCGCCCGCTGCGCCAGCCAGAGGGTCGCCAGCACCGCGATCGCCGCGCCCACACCGGCGATCCATCGCGCGACAGGCTGCAGAAATCGGCGACGCGCCGGGAGCGCCGTCGCGGGAACCGTCGCCGGCGTCGCGCCTCCACCAATCCGGATCGGCGCTGGCGCCTCCATCGCCGTGATGAGCTGACTCGCCGTCTCGAACCGATCGGCCGGCACCTTCTCCAGCGCCTTCGCGACCGCGACCTCCACCGCCTCCGGCGTCGACGGCCTCAACCGCCGCAGCGGCGATGCCGTGTCGGTCATGTGGCGCATCGCGATGGTCTGCACATTCGGACCGCTGAAGGGCGGAATCCCGGCGAACATCTCATAGACCACGCAGCCGAGACTGTAGACGTCACTCCGCGCGCCCACCTCACGGTCGGCGCTCGCCTGCTCCGGACTCATGTACGCAGGCGTGCCCATCGCGATGCCGGAATCCGTGAGCCGCTCCCCGGCGGCCGTGGTCACCGCACGCGCCAGCCCGAAGTCGGCGACGCACACCCGGTTGTCCGTCAGCAGGATGTTCTCGGGCTTGATGTCGCGATGCACGACGCCCTGCGCGTGGGCGTAGTCCAGCGCAGACGCGACCTGCCGCGTGATGCTCAGCGCATCCTCCGTCCGGAGCTGCTGTTCCCGCTCCAGCCGCTGGCGCAGCGTCTCGCCGGCCACGTACGGCATGACGAAGTACAGCAGCCCGTCGGTCTGCCCCGAATCGAAGAGCGCGAGGATGTTCGGATGGTGTAGGCCCGCGGCGATCCGGATCTCGCGCAGGAAACGATCGGTGCCGAGCGAGAGCGCGATCTCCGGGCGCATCACCTTGATCGCGACGGAACGGGAGTGGCGGATGTCGCGCGCCAGGTACACCACCGCCATGCCGCCGTGTCCGAGCTCACGCTCGACCTCGTAGCGCTCGGCGATCAGTGACTCGAAGCGGTGCAGCAAGTCGGGCATGAACGACCCGGTCCCCGGAGACCGACCAACATAGGCCCTTCCCGGGGCGCCAGCCAGACACCGCCCCACGGTCAGCGAGCGGGAGGACGCTCCTCCGGAAGGATGGCATCCTCGACGAAGTAGCCCCCCGCCGAGCGAATCATCCCCGCCACCGAGCGCCGCGTCTCATCCTCCTCCCCGCCATCCAACGTCAGCCGGTTGTGTCGGAAGCGCCGTCCCGCGGCGACGCAGAAGCCGTCGCACAAGGTCAGCTCCCGCTCGCAGTGCTCCAACCCCCGCGTCTCGATCAGTCGCTGCGTGCGGGCGAGAACGGCCGCCGTCGCGACGAGCTCGATCGCCATGTTGGCAAGCCGCTCGAGCACCATCTGCCGCTCCACGATCTCCTTCCGGTGGCGCAGAACCACCCTGTCCGCCGCCGCCGACAGCTCGGCGACGTGCTTCTCGAAATAGCGCTTGTGCGCCCCCAACCGCTGGTGAAGCGGGACGTCCAGTGTGGGCGTCGCGCCGATGGCGCTGCGCACCCGGTCGGTCGCGTAACCGCTCAGCAACCCGAACTGGCGGATCGGGTGGCGCAGCGCCGAGCCCACTTCGGTGAGCCGGCTCGCGGGACCCTGGATGCCGTTGAGAGAGATGAAGAGGCGAAGCACTTCGTTCGCCCCCTCGAAGATCCGGTTGATCCGGGAGTCGCGAAGCGCCCGCTCGTAGGGATAGGGCTTGACGAAGCCGCGGCCGCCGGCGAGCTGGACCATCTCGTCCGCGGCGCGCCAGAGTAGCTCGCTCACGAACACCTTGCAGCAGGCGGCCTCGAGCGAGTAGTCGCTCTCCGGCCGGTCCGCGAGCGCGGCCAGCACGCCCAGCATCGCATCCGCCGCGTACGCGTCGGTCGCGATCTCCGCGAGCTTCCGTTGCGTGATCTCGAATCCCGCCAGCGGACGGCCGAACTGCACGCGCTGCTCCGCATACTCCGTCATCTGCCCGAGAATCTTCTTCACCCCGGCAGTGCAGCCAGCGGCGAGCGTCATCCGGCCTCCGTTCAACACGTGCACGGCGACGCTGAAACCCTTGCCGACGGTGCCGAGCACGTGATCCGCCGGCACCTCGAGTCGCTCATACGCGAGCTCGGCCTGCGTGGAGCCGCGGATGCCGAGCTTGCGCACGGTGCCGACGACGTGAAAGCCGGGCATGTCCGGCCTGATGATGAAGGCCGTCGGCCGCATCACGCTCACGCCACGGCGCTCCACCGCCGTCTGGGCGAAGGTCGCGATCACGCCGGCGCGCTGACCGTTGCCGATCCAGAGCTTGCGGCCATCGAGGATCCATTGCCGGCCGTCGTCCGAGAGGCGGGCAGTGGTCCGGATGTTCTGCGCGTCCGAGCCGGTCTCGGGCTCCGTGAGCGCGTACGCCGCCAGCGTCTCGCCCCGGGCCAGCACGGGCAGGTAGCGTGCCTTCTGCTCCTCGCTGCCGTAGAGCACGATGGCCTTGGAGCCGAGCCCGCAATGCACGCCCACCAGCACCGCGGAGGAGGGGTCGATCGTCGAGAGGGCGCCGAACACGCTGGCGTATCCCGTGGCCGAGAGCCCGAGACCGCCATAGTCCTTCGGGATCGTGAGGGACAGCATGCCGATACCGGCGAAGGCGCGGATGAGCTCCTCGGAGACGCTTTCCTCCTCATCGAAGCGCGCGGCGTCGATCACCCCGCCCGCCTCCAGAGCGCGCAGATCGGCGATCAGGCGCCGCACCACGCGTGCCTCGTCCGGATCGCGCTCCGCGAGCGAGGAGGGATACGGGAAGAGCAGTGATTCGTGCACCGCGTTCGAGAAGAGCCCGCGAGTGAAGGAGGGGGTGTGGTCGCTCATGGCGCCAGCTGCAGGGTGGCGGCGGCCTCGAGCTGCTCGCCCAACGGCCCGGTGCTCGTGACCGGCGCTTCGCAGGTGGAGTGTCTGCAGACGTACGCGGTGGCTTGACCGTCCACCATGGTCCGCCCCGCGAGCAACGCCACACCCTCCGCGCCGTCCGGGGCCCCGCCCGCGAGAACGAGCGCCGGCAGATAGTGTCGCGCGGCTTCTCTCGCCAGCTCCTCGAATCCCTCGCTCCCCGGCTCTCCGACCAGCGCGAGCTCCACCGTGCCGTGCACCGCCATGTCGGCCACCCCCAGCGCGTGCCCGAACGCCGGTGCGTGGCGCTCCATCGGCTCGGCGAGCGTCTCCAGAACCCAGAGCGCCCGGTGCCGCATGTCGGCGTCGTCCGTGATCACGGAGAGGCGCAGCAGAAGGTCGATGGCGAGCGAGGTTCCCGAGGGAGTGGCGTTGTCGGTGACTTCGCGGGGGCGCGCGATCAGCGCCTCGTGATCGTGAGCCGTGTCGAAGAATGCTCGCGCCTGCTCATCCCAGAACCAGGTCACGGTCCTCTCGGCGATCGTGCGCGCTCGCTCCAGCCAGATGGATTCGAAGGTGAGATCGTAGAGGGCGAGAGCCCCGAGTCCGACGGCCGCGTGATCCTCGAGATAGCCCTGGATCCGTGTGACGCCATCCGTGTGCGAGCGCATCACCCGTCCGTCATGAACCATCTCGCGAAAGAGAAACTCGCCGTTCGCGATCGCGAGCGCGCGATCCTTGGCTCGTCCGAGCACGCGGGCCGCCTCGGCGACCGCCCGCAACATGAGGCCGTTCCAGGACGCGAGGATCTTCTCATCGCGCGCCGGCCACACACGCCGTGCGCGCACGTCGTACAGCGTGCGGCGCGCGGTCTCGATCGCCCGCTCGACAGTTGGCACATCGACCCCGGCACGCGCCGCGGCGGCGCCGATCTCGTCGCCCACGTGAAGGATGTTGTGGCCCTCGAAATTTCCACCCGGCGTGACTCCCCAGTGGGCCTTCACCGCACGAGCGTCGGCACCGAGCGCGCGGTCGAGCTCGGCGTCGCTCCAGACGTAGAAGCGACCCTCTTCCCCTTCGCTGTCGGCATCGAGGGTGGAGTAGAATCCGCCCGACGGCGACGTCATCTCGCGCCCCAGCCAGTCGAGCAGCGCCTCGGTCACCCGCCTCACCTCCGCATCCCCCGTCGCCTGAAAGAGACGGACACCGAGGAGCCCCAGAAGCGCATTGTCGTAGAGCATCTTCTCGAAGTGCGGCACCAACCAGTGCGCATCCACCGAATAGCGGTGAAAGCCGCCGCCCACCTGATCGCAGATGCCCCCCCGGGACATCTTCCGGAAGGAGCCGAGCGCCATCTCGAGAGCGAACCCGGCCCCGGTGCGCCTCCAGTACCGCAGCAGAAAATCCAGCGCCATCGCCTGCGGGAACTTCGGCGCCCCGGTGAAGCCACCATCGCGCGCGTCGTAGCGCTGCGAGATCGCGCGATATGCTCCTTCCAGCAGCGCGGGAGACAGCGGGCCGGTGGACTGCGTGGTTCCGAGCGTGTGGCGGAAGATCTGGCGAAGTCGCTCGGCGCTCTTGGCGACATCCGCGGGACGCTCCCGGTAGGTGGTCGCGACGGACGTGAGCACGCGGGAGAATGAGGGCATGCCTGGGCGATCCACGGGGGGGTAGTACGTCCCGCCGTAGAACGGAGCGCCGTCCGGCGTCAGAAACATCGTCATCGGCCACCCGCCGTGTCCGGTCATCGCCTGTACAGCGCTCATGTAAATCGAATCGATCTCGGGACGCTCCTCCCGGTCCACCTTGATGCTCACAAAGAGATCGTTCATGAGGCGCGCCGTCTTCTCGTCCTCGAACGACTCGCGCTCCATCACGTGGCACCAGTGACAGGCGGCGTAGCCGATACTGAGCAGGATCGGCTTGTTCAGCTCGCGAGCTCGCGCGAATGCCTCCGAGCCCCACGGAAACCAATCCACCGGGTTGTCGGCGTGCTGGAGCAGATAAGGGCTGGTCTCGTGCTCGAGGCGATTGGCCATGGCTCGGGTCGGAGAGGTGGCGCGGCTCTGAATCCTTGCCCATCGGGCGTCTTTTGCCAAGCCGTGGTGGCAGCCATAGACTACGCGCATGCCGCGACGTCGCGTCCCGTGGGCCGCCTTCCTCAGCGCGGCCCTGTTGCTCGCCTGGCTCGCCGCGACGCCGCCCATTCACGACCTGGAGCGCGACACGCACGTCGTCGGCGCGTCGCTCCGCCTCTCGCCCGCCTTCCTGCTCCTCGCTCCGCTGTGCGACAGCATGGACGCTCTGTCGCTCCTCTCCGTAACTCAGTCGGTGGCGCTCGTCGTCGGAGCGATCACGCTCTACGCCCTCTGGAGGGCAGCGCGACGGGCGCCGCGGTCAGCAGGGAGCGAGCTTCGTGCTGGTGTGCGCCTGCTCGGCGTCATCGTCGCGTTCTACGGCGCGGCTGCGCTGGCACCCCGTCCGATGGCTGCGCTGGCACTCGATGATCCCGACGCGCTGGCCGTGGACTTTCACAGCCACACCAATGCGTCGCACGACGGCCGGCCGGACTTCACCGCGAGCCGCAACGTCGCCTGGCACCGCGCGGCCGGCTTCAACGCGTCGTACATCACCGACCATGCTAGCTTCGACGGAGTCGCGGCCGCGGAGCGCGAGAATCCCCGGCGCGCCGCCGACGGCGTGGTGTCGCTGAGCGGACTCGAGCTCATCTATCGCGATGAGCACATCAACGTGCTCGGCCTCTCCGAGTCCGACCAGCGCTTCCTCACGCTCCCCGCACCGGCACCGGCACCGTCGCCGCCTTCGTCGCTCCTCGGAGCCGTCGTCCTCCTCCAGACGATTCCCGAGGACCTCTCCCGAGTGCCGGTCGCCGACCGGGCCGGGCGACGAGGAGTGCAGGCCATAGAGCTGTCGGATGGCGCGCCTCGCGGCATCGCGCAGGCGCAGCGCGATCACGACCTCATCCTTCGAATCGCCGACAGCCTCGACCTCTCGGTCGTCGCCGGATCCAACAATCACGGGTGGGGACGCACCGCCGTTGCGTGGAGCGTCATGACGCTGCCCGGGTGGCGCGCTCTTTCGCCGCGGGAGCTGGGCGCCGCGATCCAGCATCGGATGACGGTCGCTCGCCGCCGCGCCGTGCGCGTGATCGGTCGGCGAACCCCTGATCCGCGCGGCTCCGGCATTGCGCTCGCTCTCACCCTGCCAGCCGTGATCTGGAGCGTGCTCACGACAATGTCGCCCGCGGAGCGCCTCTCCTGGATCGCCTGGGCGTGGGTGCTCTGGATGGCACCGCGGCTTCGCGTGCGACGCGCCGCTCGCCCGTTCGCCGCGTGACCCAGCCGAACGACCCGGTTGACGACAGGCAGCGCGACTCCGGCACCTGGAGACTCGCCGTTGCGATCGCCGCGAGCACCCTGGCGATCCACCTGGTGCTCGCTGCGGTCGTCCCGCTCTTCCCGGACGAGACCTACTACTGGGTGTGGTCGCGACATCTCGCGCCTGGCTACTTCGATCATCCCTTCGGCATCGCCTTCCTCATTCGGATCGGGACGCTGCTTCTGGGAGACAATGCACTGGGAGTGCGTCTCGGAGCCGTGCTGGCGGGTTTCGCGACCGTGCTCCTGGTGCTCGCGATGACGCGCCGCCTTGCCGGAGACGCCGGCGCGCTGCTCGCCTCGCTGACCATGGCCTGTCTCCCCCTGGCGGCCGGGGGACTCCTGCTCGCCACTCCGGACGCCCCGCTGCTCCTCGCCGATGCCATGGCGCTCTACGCCCTCCTGAGGGCGGTATCACATCCGCCGCGAGGCGCGGGCTCGCTGCGGTGGTGGCTGCTGGCGGGCGGGGCGCTGGGTCTGTGTCTTGACTCCAAGTACACCGCTGTCCTTCTCCCTCTGGGAATTCTCGCGGGGCTACTGGCTCTGCCCACGCTGCGCAGTCGGTTCGCCGAGTGGGGGCCGTATCTCGGCGTGCTCGTGGCGCTGCTGCTGTTCGCGCCCGTCATCCTCTGGAACGCCCATCACGACTGGATCTCCTTTCGCTTTCAGCTCACGCACGGTCTGGGCGCCCCTCACGGTTCCGCGCTCCGGCGCGAGCTCGAGCTCGTCGGCGCGCAGGCGGGACTGGCGTCGCCGATCCTGTTCGCACTCATGATCGCCTCCTGTGTCGGCGCCCTGCGGCGAGAAGGCGACCACCGGCGGGCACTGGTGTCAGTGGTCGCTCTGACTCCGTTCGTCTTCTTTCTCATCAGCGCGCTGCGCCGGCCGGTGGAAGCGAACTGGCCGGCGCCCGCGATCCTGGCGGCGGTCGTGGTCCTCGGCGCGACCGGCGGTGGCGAGTGGTGGCGTCGCTGGCGCACCGCCGGACTGATGCTGGGAGGAGCGCTGGTGGTGGTGACCTACATCCACGCCGTCGTGCCCATTCTTCCGATTGCGGCCAGCGCGGATCCCGTGGCGCGCTCCTTCGGCTTCGACACGCTGGCGATGCGGACGGACGACGCGCGGCGCGCCGTCGTCGCCGCCGCACCGCAGGGAGGTCGGACGTGGATCGCCGCCAACCGCTACCAGGATGCCTCGGAGCTCGCCTTTCACCTGCCCGACCAGCCGGAGGTCTTCTCGCTCAATCTCTCGGGCCGCGCCAATCAATACGATCTCTGGCCGACCTTCTTCGATCGGGCCGGCGCGGGCGACCAGCTGGTGCTGGTGGCAGACGATGGACCCGACATCCCGCGACCGGTGGAGATGCTCACTCCGCACTTCGAGAGCGTCCACGCAGGAGCGCTCGTGGTGCTTCGGCGCGGACAGGGGGAAGTGGAGAGGCGGCGCATCTGGGTGCTTCGCGGCTGGCGCTGCCAGTGGCCTACTCTCGTGGACAGCTTTCTCCGGACCGTCCGGCGCTGCCAGGCCGGCCGGCCACCACGGTGACGCGCGGCCGGCGCCGCGTTATCATCGTGGCATCTCGCCACTCGACCGTCCCCTCGTTCCGCGCACTCCCGTGACCATCGCGCTCGCCCCCGATCTCCGCCGCTACCTCACCGAGCACGATCGCCGCTTTCACGACGAGCTGTTCGCCCTGCTGAGAATCCCGAGTGTGAGCGCGCGCTCCGAGCATCGGGGCGATACGGCTCGCGCGGCCGAATGGGTGGCCGATTCCATGCGCGATGCGGGCCTGACGGCGGAGATCTTCTCGACCGCCGGCCACCCCGTTGTTCTCGGCGAGTGGCGTGGGGCAGCCGCGGGAGCGCAGACGGTGCTCGTGTACGGACACTACGACGTTCAGCCCGCGGAGCCCCTCGATCTCTGGGAGACGCCACCCTTCGAGCCGACGGTTCGCAACGGACGCATCTACGCGCGCGGGTCGGTGGACGACAAGGGACAGCTCTTCGTGCACGTCAAGGCGATCGAGGCGCACCTGCGCGTGCGCGGCACGCTTCCGGTGAACATCATCTTCATTGCGGAAGGCGAGGAGGAGGTGGGGAGCGAGCATCTGGCGCCCTTCATCGCCGAGCATGCTGCCCGGCTGAAGTGCGACGCGGTGGTCATCTCGGACTCATCGATGTTCGCCCCGGGCTTGCCGTCCATCCTGTCGTCGCTCCGGGGACTGGCCTACTTCCAGATCGACGTGCAGGGACCCTCCGGCGATCTGCACTCGGGAAGCTATGGAGGGGCGGTCGTGAATCCGGCGATGGCGCTGGCTCGCCTTCTCGCGACCTTCCATGACGATCGTGGTCGGATCGCGATCGCCGGATTCTACGACGCGGTACGCGAATGGCCGGCTCGTGTTCGCGAGCAGATGCATTCGCTGCCCTTCAGCGATGCCGAGTTTCTGGCCGACGTCGGCGCCACGGCGCTCGGCGGGGAGGCGGGTTACACCACGCTGGAGCGGATCTGGACGCGACCCACCTGTGAGGTCAACGGCCTCCTGAGCGGCTACACCGGCGAAGGTGCCAAGACCGTGCTGCCGGCGAAGGCGATGGCCAAGGTGAGCTGCCGGCTGGTGCCGGACCAGATGCCGGAGACGATCGAGCGCGCGATGGCCGAGCACGTCGGGCGTGTCGCGCCCGCCGGAGTGACGGTGACGGTGACGCATCTCCATGGCGGACGCCCCTGGCGCGCCGAGCTCGAGGGGCCGCTGTTCGACGCCGCACGCCGGGCGCTTGCGGCGGCGTTCGGCCGGGAGCCGGTGATCACCGGCGAGGGGGGCTCGATCCCGGTAGTCGGGGACTTCGAGCGTATCCTCGGCGCACCTGTCCTGCTCATGGGCTTCGGGTTGCCGGGCGAGAATGCCCACGCGCCCAACGAGTGGATGAGCGACGACAACTTCGTGAAGGGGATGGCGGCGGTGGCGGCTCTGTGGGACGAGCTCGGCGCCGCGGATGATCGCGGGTGAACGCGGGGGACAAATTCAACGGCGAAAGGCGGCCGCGGATGTTCGCGGCGAAAGACGACGCGGATCGCTCCGTGAGGGAGCTGGGTGCCGAGCGCCGAGCGAGCGGCACGACTTTGGGGGAAGGGCCACGGCCGTCGCCGCAGATGAGCCCGGGTGCCCGCGGGTACGGTGACTGTCCGAAGGGGTAGTCCTTTCCCCTCTATCCTGTCCTTCGCCTGGCGCTCGGCACCCGGCCCCTACCATGGAGCGATCGGCGTCGTCTTTTGCCGCGAGAATCCGCGGCCGCCTTTCGCCGTTGATTGTGTCACCAGACGCGAGCTACTAGAAGCGTCGCTCGCGGATGAGGAAGAGACCGAGTACGCCCGTGGGCGTGACGTTGCTCGCCGTGGAGAAGGTGGGCTCGCGCACCAGATAACGCGGCTCGAAGCTCGCCTGGATCTGCAACCCCTTCGGCAGGCGGCGCTCCAGTCGGATGCCGGGCACGGCGTCGGGCGAGGGCCGAACCTGAAGCGCCAGGAAGGTACTGGGATTGATGTACTTGCCGGCCTCGATCTGGGTGCCCTGCAGCAGGCTCAGCGCGCCGCTGGTGCTGAGCTCGGCCGGCACGTCGGCCGGCTGGATGTTGAATTCATCGGCGCCGAGCGAGCGGGCAGCTTCACCGGTGAACTGATGCGCCACCGCGCCGAGGGCGACGCTCGCCAGCTGGCGGGTGGCGAGTGCCGCCAGATTGCCGGCGAGCGAGCCCCCGCCGTTGGACTGTCCCGACACGCTCGACCCTTCCTGCTGCAGCAGTGAGGACGACGAGCGCCCGAAGGCCAGGTAGCTCAGCAGATCGGACTCGGAGATCGGTGGCTGGGCGTTGCTGGTGAGGGTGAGCCGCGGATGGTGGGCCGTACCTCCGATGATCACCTGGATCACGAGCGCCTCACGTCCCGGGAACTGAACCTCGTGCTCGCCCGCGAGCTGGAGCAGCGGATTCGTGAGCTGATCCTCGGCCGGGATGAAGGTGACCGATCCGTGCGTGATCGTGAAGCGCCGGCCGGCCACGGCATAGTCCCCCCGCTCCGTCGCCACCGACCCCGCCACCGTGATCCTTGCCCGACGCTCATTGATCCGGATGCGGAGCGGGCCGATGTCGTCAGGGGTGAAGATCTCGATGTTCCCATCGGGTGAGCGCACCCAGGTGCCGCGGTTGATGCGGAGGCCCACGTTGATGACGAGATTGCTCATCAGCGCGGACTGGGTCGGTACGAGCGCGCGGTTGGACGCCACGGACGTGTCGATGACGCTGAACACCGCCGGATCGCTGGCGCTGATCACCTTGTGGCTCGTGGGCTCGGGCACGTACACCACGCCCCGGGTCACGTACGCGTCTCCGCGCACCACCGCCTTGTCGAACGGCCCGGTCATCCGGATGTCCGCGTCCGCGAACAGCCGCCCCTGGTCGTTGTCCAGGATCAGCGCGTCCTTCGCGTCGAGCGTGAGATCGAAGCTCGGTTGCGAGAGCGTGCGGATGCCCAGTCCTCCACGAATCGCGATGCGGCCATGCGCGTTGCCGACGATGGAGTCGATGACGATCGAATCGTTCTGCATGTGCAGCATGCCGGTGATGTCGCGGAGCGACGTGCCGGATGAGACGATGCGGAAGGATCCGAGGTCGAGTGCCATCGCCCCGGCGACACGCGGATGCTGCAGCGATCCGCGCACGGCGACGGTGCCCATCACCCGGCCGTGAATATCGGCCACGGCATCGGTCAGCCTGGGAACGGCGTCGAGCGGGAGGCTGTCCGCGCGAAAATCGAGGACCAGTGGCTCGTCGAGCATCCGGGGTCCGGTGTAGCCGCCCATGGAGAGGTTGATGGGCAGCGATCCGGTTGCGACGGCGAGCGGCAGACCGTTGCTGCGGAGAAGCTCCGTCTTTGTCACGAGCCGAGCGCGCTCGTAATCGAACGTGGTCCGGATGTCCGGTACCGCGGTGCCGCGGAAAGTGAACGACGAGATGCCGGCCGCACCGCGGAAGCGGGGATCGCTCTGGGTTCCCTGAACCTTTCCGTCGAGTGCGAGCATGCCGGTCGCGGCGAGGTCTCGCTGGAGGAGAGCCGTGACATCGGCGATCTGCAATCCGCTGATCGCGACCTCGAGATTCGCGTTCCCCTTCGTGGGCAGGAGACCGTTCACGTACACGCGGCCGGTCGTGCCACTCCGCAGGTCGAGGGTCTTCACATCGATGCCGGCGGGACCCCACTGGATGGCGCTCGGATTTGCCGCGTACCAGAGCGTGGTGTCGATCTGCAATCGCAGGTTGGCGAGGTGGAGCTCGCGATGCGTCTCGTGGAGCTCGTAGTCGCCGCGAAAGCTGTAATTGATGCCGGTGTCCTGGTACACCGCGAGCTCGATCCGACCCCCCGGCTTCCGGAAGCTCACCCGCGCCTCGACGCTGTCCAGCTCGAGCCCCACTGCCTGCAGCGAGTCGAGGGAGACGCCAACGGCAATCGTCGAGCTCGGCGTCCGCGCGCGCGTCCAGGCGTATTCGGCCTTGCCGCGTCGGAGCGTGGATCCGCGCGCGACGATGTCGGCGAAGGCGGCCCGTCCGCGTAGATCGAAGTCGGCAAGGCTCCCGCGCACTCTGCCAGCCGCATGGATGGATCCGGCGAGCGAATCACCCCGCACGGCGGGGATGGATGATGCTTTCGTCTGGGGCGCAGCCGGACGTCCCGTGGCTTCGCGCTCCACTTCCGTGGCCTGGGCCAGCTTGGCGGAGTCTCGCCGGGCCTGTGCCAGCCGGCGAGCCATCCGCCCGCTCGCCGGCTGCACGGCCGCGGTGTCGCCCGGGGGGAGCCAGCGGCGCAGGCCGCTGAGCGAGTCCACCTGGACCACGTAGCTGATCTCGCCCGTGCGCTCCGCCACCAGTCCGATGTCGCCGCCGAGAGTGGCGCGCGCGAACGGAGTCCGGATGGTCGTCGAGTCCACGCGCGCGAGGCCGTCCGCGATGCTCATCCTCAGATGCACCGAGTCGAGGGGCACGCTGTCCACCTGCGAGCGCGACAGGTCGGCCGCGAGCGCGAGCGTCATCGTCGCCGGCGAGAAGCCCCGTCCGCGCGCCGCGATCTCAGCCGTCACCTCCGACGCGGGACCCTTCTCGAGAACAGCATGGAGGTTGAACAATTTCGCCGACGCAGTCAGATCGTATCCCTTCTGTGCGCTAGCGAGATCGAGCCGTCCGCGTGTGATCAGGCTGCCGCCATCGGGAAGGAGCAGATCGGACGTGAGGGCGAGATCGGCGAGCGGGCCGGTGAGTCGAATCGGTCCCGTCGCCTTGCCGCGAAGTCCGAGCGAGGGAGCGAAGCGTCCCGCTTCGGCCAGATCGATCGGGCGTGCGGCGATGTCGATGTCGAACCACTTGGTGGGACGGAGCTGCACCGCGCCTCGCCCCACGAACCGGGAGAGCGCGACGCCGTCGCGATGGGTGAGATCGCCGCTCGCGACGAGCCGGGATTGGGTGGCACCGTTCACGAGCGCCGTGCCGGCCAGCGATCCGCCTACGGGCAGCGATGGCACCGCGATGCGCAGCAGATCCACCTGCACCGGAGAGAGGCGGAGGTGAAGATCTCGGGCGCGGAAACCGACTCCCTTGCCGATGCCCACCTCACCCAGCGCCGCGAGGCGGCTCGTCCCCGAGCGCGCATCGGCGAACGAGATGTCGGCGTTGACGCGCAGGCGCTCGAGCGGCCCCGACAGCGCCGCGCGCCCACCAACGACTCCGCGCCGCGGCATCGTGAGGTGCGGGACGAGCTGTTCGATGAGGCGCGTGTCCAGAGAAGCGACCCGCAGATCGGTGTCGTGAAAAATGGTGGTGTCGCCGAGCCGGATGCCGAAGCTCCCCGTCGCGGTAGCGTCGCCGACCCGAACGGCCGCGTTCCGCGCGGCGTAGTCGCTCGCATGTCCGGAGGTGCGCATGACGAAATCGAGGCGACCGCCGCCCTGCGATGGCAGTCTCGGATAGAGCCAGCGCAGATCCGAGAGCGCAACCGGGTCGCCGTGCAGACGTAGCGCGAGATCGCCTCCCCCCAGGAAATAGGCGCCATCTCCGCTGATCCGTGACGCCGTGAGCGCGGCACGAATGCCCCGGAACCAGACCGAGTCGGACGCGATGGTGAACGTGCCGTTCAGGTCGGTGACGTTCGCGGCCGGCGGTCGGAAGAGCTCCGCGACCATGCGAAGCGCCCGGACATTGACCACGATATCGCTGCTGTCCGGATCGGCGACGCGAAGATACGGCAGGGCGCCGGTGACATCACGAAAGAGCGTGACTTTCTGGAATCCGCCGGGGACGCGCTCCACACGCGTGCGGCTCTCCCCTCCGAGGGCGACCGCGATGGCGCTGTCGCGTGCGGCCCCCGAGAGCGTGTCGTTCGGGGTCCAGGGGGTGCGCACCATCAGCTGGCCCTGGTCGACGGTCACGTCATCCAGCGTCACCCAGCTGCCGAAGCCGGGGCCGGTCGCGGGCTTCCCTGAGGGGGCGCTCCTGAAGATGCGGCGATAGTTCCACTTTCCGCCGGACAGACGGCTCAGCACGACGATCGGTCGAACGAGCCGCACGCCGGTCAGGTGGATCCGCTTCGACAGAAAGGAGCCGATCCGGTAATGCACGGTCACCTGCTCGGCGCTCAGAAAGGGCTGCCCGGTGCTGTCGGCGATCGACAGGTCGTGAATCGTGAAGCCGGTGAGCAGGTTTCCCTCGAGCCGTCCCATGTGCACGATGCCGTGCGCCCGTCCGCGCAGCCCGTTGAAGACGACGCTCCTCATCTTCGCGCGGCCGATGTCGCTGTTGGTCATGGCGAGCAGCGCGATGATGGCGAGCGTCACCAGCACGGCGAGAGAGCCGAGAGCGATGGTTGCCACACGCCGCATCAGAAAGCCTGACCGAGCGAGAGGTGAAGCGTCAGGCGGTCGAGCACCTGACGGATGCCGGATGCGCCCTTCAGCGGGTCGTAGTGCTTGATTCCCGGCAGCTGCACGATGCGGTGCGCGCCGCTCGCGTCGATCGTCTCGGTGATGACGCTCCGGTTCTCCACGAGCGACGGCCGGATGCCGAGGTCGGCGCGGATGACCCCAGCCGACGAGAAGAAACGGAAGCCGAATCCGGGGGTGAGCGCACCTTCTCCGCTGGCGACGTCCCGGAGTGCCCCCGAGCCGACGAACCCGCCGTCGAGAAAAACCGCGCCGCCGAGGTGACGAATGGGCAGAGGAAAGCGGAGCTCGACGCTCCCCTCGAGCAGCGAGGTGCCGCCGAGAGGGCGCTGC
Organism: Gemmatimonadota bacterium; assembly: GCA_030948255.1. Taxonomy (GTDB): domain Bacteria; phylum Gemmatimonadota; class Gemmatimonadetes; order Gemmatimonadales; family Gemmatimonadaceae; genus JALZAQ01. The sequence continues at coordinate 14,439 of JALZAQ010000007.1, read as the reverse complement.
ACGAAACGGCTCGCCGGGATGCTGTCCAGCACCGTGGGCGAGCACGCTGCGGGCGCCGCCGGATCGCAGCCGCGCGAGAGAAGCTCCTTCGCATCGACGGTCAACACCTTCGGCCCGAGCTGAGTCTCGCCGTAGCCGCGCACCGAGCTCGACCCCCCGGCATAGAAGCGCTTGCGCGGGTGGATGATGTCGATGCCGGTGGTCGTCTCTCCGATCGACCGCCCGGTGCTGGCGAGTGCGCGCACCCATCCGGACCGTCCGCGCATCGCGACGACGAGCGTCGGACTGAGCGACCAGTACTCGGCCAGCGAGCCCTCGGCGCGGTTGTAGCGGAAGCTCGAAGCGGTATAGGCGGACGCGTGCTCCAGCTCGATGCGGCCGTTGTAGCCGCCGGTCGGAGCGAACAGATCATTGGTGCGGTCGACGTAACCGCCGAGAGAGAGGGGTGAAAGTCTCTGGTGTCCCTTGAGCGCTTCGATGGTTCGTGACTCACAGACGCCAAAGTTCACGCAGAAGTAGACGTCACTCGCGCCGACGCGAGTCACCTCGAAGCGGTAGGACAGGCTGAGCGGCACGCGATCGGCGATCTGGCGGGTGAACGAGGCGCTCGTCCCGTATCCGTTGTCGACGAACACCAGCGGCGCGCTGCGACGATGTGTGAACACACTCACACCGAGCGAGTTGCGAGGCGACCGGAACCAGGGCTGGGTGACGTCCGCGCTCGCCTGCCAGGTCGGCGTCAGATACGTGCGCGCGAGACTGTCGCGCAGCTCCGGTGCCTGACCGGGAAATGCGTCGCGGAACGGGAACACGCCGTCGAGCTGAGGACCCAGCAGATTCCCCACCACCCCGCGCACGTCGAGCCGGCGCCCGCCCCCCAGCCAGTTGTAACGCGTGAGACGCTGCTCGGCCTGCAGGTAGTCGATGGTGTTGAAGCCAACGCTCGTCCGCACCTCGGTGAGAGGTGCCTCGCGCACCGAGATCGTCAGCTGCTTCACCGTGTCGCCGGTGGGAGGGATGATGATCTGGACCGTGCGGAAGAGGCTCGACTCGTACAGGTTCTGCTGACTCTCCAGCACATCGGTGCGGCGATAGCTGTTGCCCGGCCGCAGCGTGATCGAGTTCATGATCGTACGCCGCGAGATATGCTCGTTGCCGCGGATGTCGATCTGGCCGATGCGCGCCTTCCAGCGCGGATCGATGCGGACCTCGACCTGCGCGATCCGCGCGCTGTCGCCGACGGTGATGCTGTCGTCCAGCACGGCATCGGAGTAGCCGGCGTCCCAGAGAGTGCTTCGCAGCAGAACGAGGCTCGAGTCCAGGGCGAGCAGGTCGAGGGGCTTTCCCGCTCGAAGCAACATGAGCCGCTTGATCGTCCGGTCGGCCAGAACGGAATCCCTCTGGGTGACGCGGATGACGGAGACGAGCGTCGGCCTTCCTTCGGTGATCGCGAAGCGAACCCGCACGCCGCCCTTGGTGAAGGACACCGACGTGTCCACCTGGGCGAAGCGGAATCCATGCTTGAAGTAGAACACCTTCGCGCGAAGCACGTCGCGCTTGAGCTCGGTACGGTCCAGGTAGTGCTTCTGCCACCAGAGGTGGGAGTGGTTCAGGATGCAGAAGGGTTTCACGACGATGCTCCGGCAGACCGACGGCTGGGTCGCCAGCGCACGGAGCAGATCGCTCCGATTGACTCCCTTTACCCCGGCGGCGACGACGGAGCGCACCTCCGGCGCTTCACGCTGGTCCTTGTCGGGGTTCTTGGACTGTGCCCCGGATGGGACAGCGAGCAGCAGCGATGAGACGGCCATCGCGGCCGCGCGGCCCACCAGGGAGTCGCGGCGGAGTCGGGGGAGCATGCCCTTCTGCACTAGCAAGGGACAGGCCCCCGAACCGATCGGTCAGAGACCGGCCAGCAGGGCGTCGTTGTTCGGAGTGTTTCCGATCCGCTTGATGAGCCATTCCATCGCCGACTGCGGCGGCATTTGCTGCAGCCCGCGGCGGAGGGTGAAGACGGAATCGATCTGGTCGGGGCGAAACAGCTTGTCTTCCTTGCGCGTGCCGCTCGTCCCGATGTCGATCGCGGGATAGATGCGACGCTCGGCCAGAGCCCGATCGAGCTTGATCTCGCAGTTGCCGGTGCCCTTGAACTCCTCGAAGATCACGTCGTCCATGCGCGAGCCAGTTTCCACGAGCGCGGTCGCGATGATGGTGAGCGAGCCTCCGCCGACGGTGTCGGGCACCGCACGCGCCGAGCCGAAGAAAGCCTTGGGCTTGGCCATGGCGGTGGCATCGAGGCCCCCGCTAAGGGTGCGTCCGGTGCCGCGCTCCACGGTGTTGTGGGCGCGCGCCAGGCGCGTGATGGAGTCGAGCACGATTACCACGTCCTTGCCGCTCTCCACGAGGCGTCGGGAGCGCTCGAGCACCATATCGGCGACATCCACGTGACGCTCCGCCGGCTCGTCGAAGCTGGAGGCGACGACCTCGCCCCGGCCCCACGAGATCATCTCGCTCACTTCCTCGGGACGCTCATCCACCAGCAGCACCAGGAGGGTCGCGCCAGGGTGATTGATCGCCACCCCCTCCGTGATCGCCTGGAGCAGCATCGTCTTTCCGGCGCGCGCCGGAGCGACGATGAGCGCGCGCTGCCCATATCCGATCGGTGCGATCAGGTCGATGGCACGTCGTGTGAGCTCCGGGCCGCTCTTGGCCGGCCTCCCCGTCTCGAGCAGCAGCTTGCGCTCCGGGTAGGACGCGGTGAGGGAACTGAAGTCGGGGCGCTTCGCCGCGAGCGCGGGGTCCTCTCCGTTCACCCGCTGGATCTCCACCGTCGTGAAACGCCCGCGATGGTCGCGCCCGGTGGTTCCCTCGATCAGATCGCCTCGTCGCAAGGCGAGCTGACGGGTGATGTGTGCCGGAACGAACGGATCGGTGGCGGTGGGGAGGTAGCTCGCGGAGGCGCGACGCACGAAGCCACCGTCGCGTCCGGAGTCGAACCAGCCTTCGATCGTGCCGTCGGCGACGATCGCGATCGGGGGCGCCGTACCCGTCGGTTCCTGGCGGGGTACTCCGCGCCGCCCGCGCCGTCCGCGGCGGCCGTTCTGATTCTGGAATCGCTCGCGACCGGGCGGCTGCGCTCCGCTCGCCGGGACCGCCGCTCCCGGAGCGGCAGCGCCGTTGACGCCCGGTGTAATGGGCGCCTGGGCGTCCGGCTGGAGGACGGGGGGGGTGCTGCCGTCGCTCTCCGGTGGCGCACCATCATACTGCGCCGGGATCGCCGGCGGCGCGGCGTCATCGCGGTAGGGACTGGAATCCGCAGCGGCATCGGCCGGCGGACGGGAATGCGGGCGGGGTCCGCGACCGCGCCGGGGGGGACGTCGACGTTCGTTCATGCAGCTCGTGGTGTCATGGGTGATTCTCCGCGCGACTGTCGGATGCCTCGAGGCATCACGCGCCGCGCTGACGGGCGGTAGCGGGTCGGACTCCTGCGTCATCCGGAGACGGGCTGGCCCGGTGTGGGCCGCCGCTCGCGCACGCTGGCGGCACTCGCTAGCGCAGGGAAGCGGTCATCGGACGCGGCGGATCCGCAAGCACTTCACGAATCGGCGCGCGCTGCTATCGGGACGGATTTCGGGCCGGCTGCATCCTGCGGCCGGACGAAGCTCTTGCCCACTCGGGCTCGGCTTCCGAGACAAGGCCGTCGCGGTGGTGCGGGATGGCCACCACGATAATGACCTCGAAGCCGCTTTTGCGCAACACCCGCGCCAGCGGCACCCCGGATGATGGCCCGGCCGCTCAGGCCGGGGGGCCTTCGCGCACCTGATCGAGCTTCCTCACCGATGCCACCACCCGGCGCACCAGAGCGACAACGCGCTCCACCGTCTCCCGGTGCTCGTCGGGCAGCGTCGGCTCCATGGCCAGCAGCTGCGTCTCCGCGAGCAGAGCCGCGAGCGGGTTGTTCACCTCGTGCTGAATCCGCGCCGTCAGTGCCTGCAGCTCCGCGAAGCGCCGGTCGGCGCTGGAGGAGAGAATGCCGTCGCTCATGGCTGCGTCCGGTACGACACGAGAACTCCGACTCGATTCGCCCCCGCCGGTCGCTTCATTATCTTCCTCCGCCATGGTCACTCCCTCCGTCGATCCACGAGCCGAGATCGCACGCGCCGTCGATGCGTATCGCGCCACCGCCAGTGTGACCGAGCTGCTGGACTGTCTGGACCGTGCCGCGCACGACGCGGATCCGGAGCTTCTGGCTGCGGCGGTCGAGCCCTTCCGCGAGCTTCCCGAAGTAGCCGGCCCCGTCTACGAGCACATCGTCCGAATGCGTCCCACCGACGCGCGCGCCCTCGTCATCCTGGCCAACGCCTACTGGCTGACCGGACGCGGCCCCGACGCGGTCGGAGCATTGGCGGCGCGAGCCATCGCGTCGGACCCGATGAATCGCGGCGCGTGGCATCTGTGGGCGCTCACCGAGGGCGAGCCGCGCGCGAGGATGGTGCGCTGGGCGCAGGTGTGCGAGCGCTTTCCCGCCGATGAGCTCGCTCGGGCGAATCTCGCTGACAACGCGGCCAGCGTCGCCGACGCCGAACGCGATCCGGACGCGTTGGCCGTCGCCATCCGGACGTACGAGTGGCTGCTGTCGAGGGCCATCCACGCCGAGCAGCGTCACGCTCTGGAGCACGTCCTGAGCGTGCTCGGCGCATGGCGCCTCTGAGCGCGACCGGCCACGCACTCAGGCACTCGCGTCCTGGACCTCTCGCGTGATCTCGCGGATGAGCTTCTTGAGCTCGGTCAGGTCGAACGGCTTGGTGATCATCGCGCACCCGCACGCGCCAACCAGCTCCTGGGCGCGCTCGCTCGTGTCGCCGGTGGTGAAGATCGTCCGGCGCCGGAGGTGGGGCTGAACGGAGGCCGCGAGCTCGAACAGGACGTCGCCGCGAAGATCGGGCATGCGCAGGTCGACCACCAGGCAGTCGAAGTGCTGTTCGCGAAGGAGGGTATGCGCGCGCTCGCCCGATTCGAGGGCGATGACGTCATAACCCTCGCGCTCCAGCACGATGGTGAGCGCACGGCAGAGCGTGGGCTCATCATCGACGACCAGCACCCGTACGCGTTGAGTCATCGTTTCGACTCCCCCCTCCGTGCCGGCGCAGCAGCGCCGCCAACTGCTCCGTGAACCGTTCCGGATCCAGACGCCGGCGGAGCTCCGACGGCGCCAGTCCCGTGGCATCCCGCACCTGTCGCGCGAACAACCGTGGTGTCGGGTAGCCCAGCTTCTTCGTCACATCTTCCAGCAGATAGCCCGGATCCCGCATGAAATGGTAGGCCCGCGCGAGGCGGGCTCCCATCAGCAAAGTTCGCGCAGGCGCGAGCTCCGCCTTGTCCAACCATCGATCAAGCGTCCGACGCGTCATCCCGGCAGCCATCGCCAGGTCCCGAACACTCTGAAAGGCGTGGGGCGCGTTGAAGAGCCGCGCGATCGCCTTCACCAGCACGGCCGGCAGAACAGCCATCTGCTCGGCCAGCTGCTCCAGCACCTGATCTCCCATCGCGTACGCGAGCTGCCGCTCGAGCAACTCCCGGAAGCGCTGCGGCTCATCGTCGAATCCTCGCAGCACGACATGCTGAACACCGTATTTCGCCAGCTCGAGCGTCGCCTTGAGGGTGTCCGGCGTCAACGACGTGTACACCACTACGGGTAGCGACTGATACTGCGACATGAGCGCCTTCAACTCCGCCGTCCTGACCGTGCCATCGGCTCGCGGGTCGACGATCGCGACGTCTACCGGATGCGTGCGGATGATCTCCGCCAGCTCAGTCCACGCCTCGACGACAATGAGCGTGTGGTCACGACCCACCGCGATCCGGAGGTGGGAGAGGAGGACCGACGGGAGACGGGCGACGAGCTCCAAGAGGCGCGGACCCGGTCAGGGGAGTCACCAGTGTCCTAAAAATGTACACTGGTGTCTCAAAATGAGCATTTACCCCGGGGCTGGCGGCCCTAGCTTCGAGACAGGCGCCACTTCCGATGACTCCTGTCTCACCGAGGTCCCAAATGAATCGTCGTCTGTCCCTCCTCGTGCTCGCGATCGCCACCGTCGCCATCTCCGCCTGCACCAACCCCACCGCCCCCAAGAACTCCCGTCCGAGCGCGGACGAACTGGGCTACGTCGTCGGACACTAGTCGTCCAGCGTTCTGCTTTCCTGGGGCCACGAGTTGTCGCTCGTGGCCCCTGGCACATCCGTTCCTCGGTCCTACGTGCCCACCCCCGCCATGGTGCGCATCTCTCGCAGGGCGGTCGCCACTTCCCGAACGGCCGGTGCCGGCTCCGGGGTCGCGGCAATGATCACCACACCACCGTCCTTGATTTCTTCCAGCGTGCGCTCGGCGATGATCAGCACGTCGTTGATCTGGCTTCGCACGGCGAGCTCGATCGCGCGCTCCAGAGAGGCGCGTGCCGCGTCCAGGCGCTGGAACATCCGATAGCCCCGGCCCACGTAGAGGTGATAGTGGGCGGCCATCTTCGCCGGCAACGACGCGTCGGCGAGCTCCCGGCGATACTGCTCGAACACCGGCTCGCGGCCGTCCAGCGCCGCGATTTCCATCAGGTTGAGCGTCGCCGCCCACCGCACGTACTGCTCCTGCGCCGTCGCGGCAAGGATCAGGTGCGCGTCGCGGGCCGCGCTGCGCACGCCCAGCTCGAGGAACGACGTGGCGAGATCGGACAGCACGCGATCGCGCGCAGCCGGCTCGGCCAAAAGATTGAGCGCCTCATAGCCGAGACGAACCGATAGCTCATAGTCACCGCGGCGAATGGCGACGCCGGCGCGCCCGTGCAGGGCGAGTCCGATCACCTCGCCATTTCCGGCCGACCGCGCTCGCGTGATCGTCTCCTCGAAGATGGCTTCGGCCTGCGGGAAATTTCCCCGGTCCATCGCGATGTCGGCCTCGTACATCCGTGAGCGCAGCACTCCCATCACGTCACCGCGCAACCCCGCGACCTGTCCCGCGATCGTGAACGCGGCGGCTGCGTCTTGCCACTGAGCGTTCCGCCGATGGCACGTCCCGAGGTGAAGGTGCGCCGCGATGATGATGTCGGCATCCTCGACCGGATGCGCGTGTGAGACCACACACTGATAGACATCCGCGGCGAGTGACCACTGCGCATCGAACTGGAGTGCCCGCGCGTACGCCATGAGGCGCGGAGCCAGCGTCGAGACGCGCACCGGAACGGCCGCCGTCATCGCGTCCACGAGGCTCGCGAGCAGTGCCCGCATCGAGGTGCGCTGGTCGACGGCGGCGATGGCGTCGCGGACAGAGCGGAGAGTCCACGAGTCCGCGGCCGCCACGTGCGGGCCTTCGCTGACCCACGCATCGACGAGACGCAGGGTCACGAGGCCGGCGCTGACCGCACGCCATTCGGGTGACGACTCGTCCAGCTGGACGAGCGCCTCGAAGAAGGGGAGGTGGCGAAGCAATCTCTTGTTGGAGCCCATGCGTGCAGACCTCCTAAGAGTCGGTCGTTCTGGCGCTACGTCATGAAAGCTACCGGAATCGATTCGCCGCGCAAGACATTTTTAGGACAAACACAGGTCATTTTAGGACATTTTTCGCGCCGAATAGCCTCGAAATAAATGGCGATGCTCAATTCTCCAACACTGTAGAAAATTCATACACCACTGCTTCACTAAACCAGTCACCGATCATTGTGCTTCACGGCCGTCGTCACGCGCGTGGAGTCGCCGTCCGACACATAGCGAGATCCCTCCCGCTCGAGGCGATCGAGCACCATCTCCAGCGCATTCCCGAAGACCTCCACGCGCGGCAATCGATGGGGATCGAAGAGCCGGTCGAAGGGACTCCGCGCCGGACCGCCAGCCACCTCCAGAATCGCATCGAAGGAGTAGCGCACCTCTCGTCCGCTCCGCCCCTCGCGCCACGCCCCCGCTCGCGCCAGGGCGCGGCTCTTCGGCCACACCCCCAGCGGCAGGGCGAAGGTGCGCACGCGATACCCTGGCACCGCGGAATCGATCGCGAGCACGCCACGCGCGATCTGCTCCTGCACCATCGCGTCGCCGTACTTTCCGAGGTTCGCATGCCAGAGCGTGTGGGCGCAGAGCTCGAAGCCCTGCTCGGCGAGATACCGCACCTTGCGAAGGCGCCAGGCCGATCGCTGCCCGTCGATGCCCTTGTCGCCGAAAAAGGCATGACCGGCAGCAGCGGCGGGCAGCAGGCAGAAGGTGGCCTTGTTGCGCCAATCGGGATGGAGGGCGTGGAAGCGGAGCCACAGTCCGACCGCGCTCGTCGAGTCGATCTCGAGTGTGTCGGCGTGCTCGACGTAGCTGAACTGGGATGGCGACGCGTCGTCGAAGGTGAAGATCACCGGCGACTGGCCTGCCGGCAGAAGGATGCGACGGTCCACGAGCTCCGAGACGGTCACCGGCCTGTAACCGCGCGCATACAGCAGCTCGAGGCTCCGCCAGAAGTGCGTGCGCTCCACCGTCCAGCGGCTCTCGTGGTCCCCGAGGAGATGGTATTCCAGGATCGGCACGCGTCCCATCTCGTTCGGCGGCCGCTCGACCGGGACTGTGTCTCTCGACGCCGTCGCAGCCGCTCTGGGTACGTCACCGCGCTGCGACGCGGACTCCGCGTCGCGAGGCCGGCACCCGGCGAGAGCGACGCAGATCGCGATCAGGGCCAGCGGCGCACCGGGGGAAATCGCGATGGGAGATCGGAGCATGGACGCGCACATCGGCCGGAGGGTCGGGCGCGTCATCAGGGAGGCCGCGCCGCGATCGAAGATTAATCCCGGCCGTGCCGCTTGTGTACTCCGCTGGCCACGCCCGGACGAAACCCCCCGGGCACACCGGCGTAGAACAGATGGGTCCGACCCGAGCGAGTACGCGTCGACATGAAGATGGCCGAATGGAAGCAGCGGTTGCTGAAGCATCATCACTGGCGCGTCATCGCGCTGGCTTCGGGCATCGCGGCCGTCCTCTCTTTCGATGTGTGGCTCGGCAGCTGCGGTTTTCGTGGCTGTCCGACGCCCGGTGAGATCAGGAGCTTTCGCCCTCCCGAAGGAAGTCGCGTGTTCGATCGCGACGGACGGATGATGGGCAGGCTGAGCTACGTGCGTCGAGTGAACGTGCCCCTCTCGGTCGTGCCGGTGCACGTCCAGCAGGCCTTTCTGGCGACCGAGGATCGGCGCTTCTACGAGCATGGAAGCGCCGACTGGCGCGCCGCCGTGCGCGCGGCGGTTCGAAACACGGCCGCGCGCGGGATTCGTGAGGGCTTCAGCACGATCACCATGCAGGTCGCGCGGAACAGCTTCGCCCGTGAGCGCATGCAGGAGCGCTCCCTGAAGAGAAAGCTCATCGAGTTGCGTATCGCGCGCCGCATCGAGGGCTCGCTCACGAAGCGGGACGTTCTGGAGCTCTATCTCAACATCATCTATCTCGGCAATGGCACGTACGGTGTCGAGGCCGCGAGCCGCGACCTCTTCGGGAAGAGCGTCGCCGACCTGTCGCTGGCCGAGGGGGCGATGCTCGCCGCTCTTCCCAAGGGTCCTTCGGCGTACACGCCGCGACACGATCCCGTTCGCGCGCGCAATCGGCGGGATCTCGTTCTGTCGCTGATGGCCCGCGAGGGATTCATCACCGCCGAGACGATGCGCTCGGCGGCGCGCGAGCCCGTAAGGGTGTCGGACGAGCTCTGGCGACCCGCTGCCGTCCGCTCGTACGCGCTCGACGCCGTGCTTGCCGCGGTGGACTCCGCAATCGGAACGGAGGCGCTCGACGCCGGTGACGTGGATGTCTACACGACGCTCGACGCCTCCGCCCAGCGCGCCGCCGAGCGCGCAGTCCACCGCCATGCCGTGCAGATCGACCGGGAAGCGGGTGGCCGCGGGGACGAGGACGGTGCCATCCAGGGCGCGATGATCGCCCTCGATCCGCGGACAGGCGATCTGCGTGCCCTCGTCGGAGGACGGAGCTACGAGCCGGGAGGCTTCGATCGGGCATTGTCGGCGCGGCGACAGCCGGGCTCGGCCTTCAAGCCATTCGTCTATGCCGCCGCCCTCGCGCAAGGCTACACGCCGGCGACGCTCGTGGACGACTCGCCGGTGGAGATCCAGCAGCAGGGCCGAGTGTGGACGCCGGCCAATTACGGCGGAGAGTACGGCGGCGTGATGACGCTGCGCCGGGCCCTCATGCGATCCGCCAACGCGGCGACGGTGCGGGTGAGTCACGGCATCGGCGAGCCCCAAGTGATCGGAGCGGCTCGGCGCCTCGGCATCAGCAGCCCCCTCACACCGCTCCCCTCGATCGCCCTCGGTGCGATGGAGGTGACGCCTCTGGAGCTGGTCACGGCCTATGCGCCGTTCGCGAACGGAGGCCTGCGCGTCCATCCGCGGCTCGTGACGCGCGTCGAGCGTCCCGACGGCCGCGTGCTCTGGGCGGGCAGCATCGCGTCCGGCCAGCGGGTGCTGGATGCGCGCGATGCGTTCCAGCTCACATCGATGCTCCAGTCGGTGGTGAGTAGCGGCACCGGGCGCGTCGTGCACGACATGGGCGCCGGTGGAGGAGGGGGGGGCGCCGTTGCTGGCAAGACCGGCACCACGAACGATGGAACCGACGTCTGGTTCATTGGCTACACGCCGACTCTCGTCGCCGGCGTCTGGTTCGGTTATGACAGGCCGCGCCCCCTGCCCGGCGGGGCCTCCGGCGGCCGTCTCGCCGCGCCCGCGTGGGCGGATTTCTATCTGAGTGGATGGCGGGAGGACGCGCGCTCGCCGGCATGGCTGCCCCCGCCGGGGCTCGTCGTCCGCGCGATCGACGCCGAGAGCGGGCAGCTGGCGACCGAATGGTGTCCCGACATCCAGCGCGAGTGGTTCAAGGTCGGCACGGAACCGGTCGCCTATTGTCCGATCCACCATTCGCCCGATGCCGATCCTCTCGGCGTGGTGGTGCGAAGCGTCGGTGACAAGGTCTCGACGCTCGTGAGGCGCATTTTTCACTTTTGATCGCCCTGTGACCTGCGTCACACCCTGGTACCTGTGGCCCTCCCGTTGCATGGGGCGTGAAGCCGGGCTCCACCAAGCGATGCGCTCACCCCGCGCCAGCTGACGCTCGCCCCAACTGCGTTGCCGGTGCCTGTCGGTCGGGCGAAAAGTGGAACCCGCCGATACCAACATCTCGAAACATCAAAGGAGAGGGCCATGAAACGATTCATCGTGCTTGCCGCCGCTGCGACGAGCGCGCTGCTGGCCGCCAACGGGTGCAGCGACTCGACATCGCCGCCCAGGCCGGCGACCGTCGTCGCCGTGAACACGGTCCGGGACACAATCGTCGGACAGCGCGTCAACGATTCGCTCGCCGTCAAGGTCGCGGATTCAGGAGGCAACCCGCTGAGCGGTATCACAGTGACGTGGGCAGTCACGAGTGGCGGTGGCGCAGTGGCCCCGACCACGACGACGACCAATGCGGCGGGAATCGCCAAGGCGGCCTGGACCGTCGGACCCACCGCGGGCGCGAATACCGTCACCGCCACAGTGTCGGGACTCGCGCCGGTGGCGTTCACCGTCCAGGCCCGCCTCGAGACCTTCAGCGCCAGCCTGAATGGCGCGAGCGAGAATCCGCCGAAGACGGCCACCGGAACCGGCACCGCCAGCTACACGTTGAACGCGACCGGTGACACGGTGAGCTACACCGTCACCGTGAGCGGCCTCAGCGGCCCGCCGACGGGGTTGCACATCCACGCACCCGCCGACTCCGTGACGAATGCGCCCGTTCGCGTGCCGTTGACGATCACGAATCCCGTGATCACGGGCACGATCGCGACCGGCAAGTTCACAGTCACGAACATCGTCAATCCCAGTGGCGTGACGCCGATCAACTCGTTGGCCGAGCTGCTGGCGCTGATGCGGAACGGGCAGACGTACACCAACGTCCACACCGCCCTCAATCCCGGCGGCGAGATCCGCGGCCAGAACCACCAGCCGTAACAGAGCCACCTCGAGAACCGGGCGGGGTCGCCACCACGTAACCCGCCCCGCTCTCGATGGACGCGCGGGGTCGATCGGAAAGCGATCGACCCCGCGTTTTTTTCATGGGCGCCGAAGCAGAGCGATTCTCACTCCACGATCACGACCGCCCTCATGAACTCGTGGGGGATGCAGTGGTACGGAAAGGTCCCGACCTGGTCGAAGGTGTGCGAGTAGATATCCCCGGGCGCGAGAAACGGAGAGCTCCAGACACCGGAGCTGGATGTCGTGGTGTGCGGATCGATGGTGGCGGGCTCGCAGTTCACCCATGTGACAGTGGTGCCGCGCTTGACCCGCACAGTGTCGGGGAAGAACGAGTAATCACGAATGGCGATCAACGCCTGCGATGCGCCGAGTAGCGGGGAGCCGACCGGAATGCGGCACTCGGCAGTGCCGGGCCCGGGAAGCGGCGCGGTGATGCTCGAGCGCTCCGAGAAGCAGCCGGAAGCGACGGCGAGCGTCCCCGCGGTGAGGATCGCCATCGCGCCGATCTGAGAGGCCAGCGGGATTCGACTCATATCTCAGCGCACCACGATCACACCCTTCATGAACGGGTGCGGTGTGCAGTGAAAGGCATAGGTGCCCGCACGCTCGAACACGCGCCTCCAGCTCGCACCGGGCTCGATCAGTCCCGAATCCCAGCTGCCGTCGGTCGCGGTGACTGTGTGCTGCAACTGGTCATCGTTCTTCCAGACGACGGCGGCGCCGCGTTCGATCTCGATGCGAGCTGGCCTGAAAGCCAGCTGTCGCATGGCGACTCGGGCTGGCGCGCGACGCACCGGCCGCGGTGGTGCGGTGGGAACCGGGCGCGACTCGGGCAGCGTCACCGCGACTGGAAGACGGACCGTGCTGTCGACCGGCGCCCGGGCCGTGTCCGCTCGGGCGCTGTCGGCGGGAGTCGCCGGTGGAGTGGGTGCCGCGGGACGAGACGGCACCGGAGTGACGGGCGGCGGCACGCTGTTCGGCGCGGCCGCGGCGCGTCGCGGGAAGTACCGGCGCAGCGTGATCGGTATGGTGAACTCGAATCCGTAGCGCCGCCTTCCACCGCGCGAGGCGCCCTCGAGCGACGCCGTATTGGTATTCGACGTTTGCAGAGAGAGCGTGTGGGGCGTGTAGGGGATGGCCAGCTGCAGGGCTCCGCTCCAGGCCAGATCCTCTCCCTTCTTGCGGTTGAGGAGGGTGCCGACATCGCCGGCGAGTGCGATGAAACGCCCGAGATGAAGCGTCGCCCCGCCGGCGATCGCGTAACGCGCCATCCCCAAGTCGAAGGCGTTCGAGAAACCGCGAGCCGCGGTCAACAGATGAAATGGCCCGAGCTCTCGGTGCAGCGAGAGCTCGCCGTCGGCGCTCCTGGCCGCGAGGTTGTAGCCGCCCTGCACGGAGATGTCCGCGATCCCCGTGGTCTGCTGCGTGATCGGGGCCACGCGGGCGAAGAACTCCCACTCATTCGGGTAGCGGGAGGCGACATCGGAGTTCGTGGCATAGTCGAAGCCGATCAGAGATTGTAGGGGCAAACCGACGGCAACGAACAAGGTCGGCGAGCTTGTTACCTTCCGCGTCGGTGCGCCGCTCTCAGAAAAGCGATGAAGAAAGTTGAAGTGCAGCGTCCCCGAGCCTCCCACCCAACCGCCGGAAAGGTTGGGCGAGCGGTCGAGCAGCGACTGGGCCTCCGCGGCGCCGGATAGCGCGCCCATCGAGATCACCGAGATGACGAGCGTGCGACGGACGGTCAGCAAGAGCAAATCCTTTTCAGGTCGAAGGTTGAACGTCGGGCTTCGAGCAGCGAAGCTGCGACCACGATCTCCCTCCGCCAATCGGCGTGGGGCGAAATGCACTTTCACCGTGGTGAGCGCGTCTCGATCGGCGGGAGCGCACCTCTGGAGACTGGACCCTCTCTATGGCGCCGTAACGAGATGACGCGTGACTCGGCCGGGAGCCCTGCCGTCTTCTGGTATCCATGAGATCACCACCACGATGGGCGGGCGGCGACGTTCTGCTCCGCTGCGCGCGCTCGCTGCCGATCCTGCTGGTGCTGACCGCGACCGCGTGCGAGAGCAAGCCGGAGCGATCCGCCCCGATCGCCGATCTGCGCATCCGGTCGCTCAACGACCCCGCGTACCGTGCTGCCTTGGCCGAACTCGCCGACCGGCGGCCATCGCGCGCCGAGCAGCTGCTCGCGCCGGCGCTCGGCGACTCGGCTCGGCGCACGGCGTGGGTGGTGCTCCTCGATGCCGAGATCGCGGGGGCGGGCGGCCGGTGGGCGCGCGTCGACTCTCTCGCCTCCGATGCTTTAGTCGAGAGCTCTCCCGCCCGCGCGCCGGCGCGACTTCTGCGCGCGCGGGGCGCTCTCGAGCGCGGAGACATCGCGGCTGCGCTCGGGCACGCGCGCGCGGCGCGCTCG
>JALZAQ010000053.1 GCA_030948255.1 Gemmatimonadota bacterium | reverse complement strand
CCTGCATATTCCGGCTGGCGCGACTCCCAAGGATGGGCCATCGGCCGGGATCGCGATCGCGGTCGCGGTCATCAGCGCGCTCACCGGCATCCCGGCGCGGGGCGACATCGCCATGACGGGAGAGATTACTCTGCGGGGCCGCGTACTGCCGATTGGCGGCTTGAAGGAAAAGCTCGTGGCGGCGCTCCGAAGCGGAATCGCCGAGGTGATCATTCCCGCGGGCAACGCGCGCGAGGTGGAAGAGCTGGCGGAAGACATCCGCGACAAGCTGCGCGTGCACTCGGTGAGCAGCATGGACGAGGTGCTCGCGCTCGCCTTGCGGCGGCCGCCCCTCGACCTCCGGCCGCCGAACGCACCGAGCCTTCCGGCCGAGCACGCCGCGGCGGAGCTCCTCCATTGAGCGGCATCGCACCGGCTGCGGACGAGCGCCCCATCCCGGTGGCCGACCCGCTGGTCATCCACGACATCGAGTTTCTCGGTGGGATGGCGGAGGCCGGTGGCTGGCGTCCCTCGTCGGGAATGCCGGAGATCGCCTTCAGCGGACGATCGAACGTCGGAAAGTCGTCGCTTCTCAACCGCCTCGTGCGGCGGAAGGCGCTGGCGCGCGTGAGCCAGACGCCGGGGAAAACGCGCGAGATCAATTTTTTCCGCATCAACGACATCTTCGTTCTGGTGGACCTTCCGGGCTATGGCTACGCGCGCGTCTCGAAGGGGCGGCGAGAGCTCTGGCGACCTCTGATCGAAGGCTACCTGAAGGACAGTCCGGAGCTGCGAGGAGTCGTGCAGCTCGTGGACGCGCGCCACTCGCCCAGCGTCGATGACGTCCAGATGCTCGACTTCCTCTCCGAGCTCGGCGTGCCCGCCATCGTGGTGGCGACCAAGATCGACAAGCTGCCGCGGAAGGAGCGCGGCACGCGGATCGGTGAGATCGCGCGCGAGCTTGCGGTCGAGGATGAGCAGCTCCTCCCCTTCAGCGCCGAAACCGGCGAGGGCCGCGACGAGCTGGCGTCGGCGCTGGTGGCGCTCCTCGGCCAGCCCTCCTGGAGATCCCCGTGACCGTTCTCTCCCAGCTCTCACGCGGTGCCGGCTCGGGATCCGTGCGGCGCCTCGCCTTCCTGATTCCCCTCGCGGCCGGATGTGCGTCAGGCCCGCCCGCCCGCGCTCAGGCGACATCCGCCGGCGCCGTCACGCGAGTCGACACGACGGGCGCGGACCTCGTGCCGCCCGGATTCGGAACGCTGCGCCAGGAGCAGATCGCGATATCGGTGCAGCTCCAATCCATCCAGCTGCGCGCGATACCTCTCGACGAAGGCGTGATCCGGCTCCTCTCGCCCGACTCGTATCGGGCGATGCGCGCGCTGGTCGAGGGGAAGCGCGACACCGTGGCGGTGCTGTCGTCCCGCCACAACCTCCGCAACCCGAGCCTCTGGTACATCTCCTTCTACGGCGTCGAGCCGGATGCGCGCTTCAGCCCCCAGGAGATCGTGATCATCAGCGGCGGCCGCGACTACCGGCCGGTCGAGATTCTTCCCCTCTCCTCCGGATTCGGCGAGCAGCGCGTGCGACAGCGCGAGGTGCAGAGCGCGATCTACATCTTCGATGGCGACGTGAACGTCGGCCAGCCGCTCACCCTGTCGGTCGAATCCATCCAGAGCAACAGCTGGCAGAACACCCTGCAGACAATCGATCGGGAACGCACCTCGGTGCGATCGAGAGCGGCGAAGAAACCGTAACCATCCACTCCATGCCCTTCCTGCCTCTGCGCACCCTGGGCCGCACGCCGGGACAGCACGTTCTGGAACGCTGGGTCGAGCGGCTGGCGGCCCGGCTGGCGGAGCCCGTTGCGGACCGGGCGCGCATCTGCCGGGAGACTCTCTGCGAGATCATCTACCCGGAGTACGCCGCGAGCTGGGAGGCGGCGGTCGAGGACGAGCATCTTCCCCTCGGTACGCGCGCCGCTCTGCTCTCGCTCGATCCTCGTAACGTCACGCTCGAGCCCGAGTATTACGCGGACTGCGACGATGCGCGCTTCCAGATCGTGAAGCCGCTGCTCTGGCTCTGGTACTCCTTCGATCGAACGGTGATCGGCGGGCAGAACGTCGAGGTCGGAGTGCGCCTGCGCCGCGTTCTCGCGCCACACATCTTCAAGCGCTGCGGCAGCAATTTCAAGGCGTTCCAGCACGTCGAGTTCTCCTTCGGCTATAACCTCGAGGTCGGCGACGACGTGGTCATCCACCGCCACGTCCTTCTGGACGATCGCGGCGGACTGGTGCTGGGGAACAAGGTCTCGGTGAGCGACTACGCGAATATCTACAGCCACACCCACAGCATCGTCGAACAGAAGGACGTGGCGAATCTTCCCACCGTCCTGGAGGACGGGGTGCGCATCACCTACCACGCGACCGTGCTCGCGGGAGTGCGCGTCGGCACGCAGGCCATGGTGGGCGCGGTGGCCGTGGCGACGAAGAACGTGCGGCCGTATCACGTCAACGTCGGCATCCCCGCCAAGACGGTGCGCGTCAAGCCGAACGCGCCAGCTCCCGGCCTGACGCTGGATCCGTCCACACACACGAAGCGCGGCGAATAGAGCGGCGCTGCCGAGCCGGCCTCAGGGCACTCGCAGCACATCCTCCACCGCACCCGCGTCTCCGCTACGGAGCAGCATCTCGATGTCCGAGAGCGCCGAGCGGGAGCGGGGCCAGGCCACGCGCTCCGATCCGGCGTGCAGCGACAGCCAGTCGAAGCGAGCGTGCTCGGGACCCAGCACGACCACGCTCTCGGCGGTGACGACCGCCGCGAACACAACCGCGAGCGTGACCGTGCTCATGGTGTGCAGGTAGAACGGCTGCACCGCGATACTGTACAACCGATCGACCTCGAGCCCGGTCTCCTCTCGCACTTCGCGCCTCGCGCCCTGCTCGGGGCGCTCCCCGTCCTCGAGTCGACCGTGCACCACCTCCCATGCGCCCGGGCAGCGCGTGTCGGGTGATCGCTGCAGGAGCAGGACCTCCCACCGCCCCTCCCGCCACCGAATCACGTAGGCGTCCACCGTCGCAATGCGCGCCTCGGTTGGCCCTCCGGTCACAGCACTCCCCACAGCTCACGGGTGACATCCAGCGAGAAGCTCCACCGCCCTGCGCGAAGCCCCCGCGCGACGTCGAGACGCAGCAGATCGAAGAACAGGAGACCACCGAGCCCGACGCTGGGATACCACCCCTGCGCACCCGCGCGGCGCGAGCGCGCGTCGTCCACGTAAACGACATGCGCGAATGGTGCCAGCAGGGCCGAGCCGGGCGCGCGACCGAAGCGCCCAAGGCCGATCGCCGGAAAGGGAACCCGCAGTCTCCACTCGACGTGCTCGCTCCCCGCCAAGCGCGACGCGAACTGATGGAAGTCGTATCCCGGAGCCGAGACGGGCCCCCCGAGGTACGCGAGATCCTGCGCCGGCACTGGGCCACCGCTCCCAGCCACGAAGGCGGTTCTCGTCACGAGCCGCTCTCCACACGGAACCGGCCGCTCGAGCTCGGCCGAGAGTGCGAAGCGCCCGAAATCGTGGCGGCCCCGCCCGAGCGCCTCGCCGGCGGAGTCGATGGCGCCATAGGAAGCCGCGCGCAGCTCGGCCATCCAATGGAGCTCCGCGCCCTGCCAGAAAAGCGCCGTGGGACGCTCTATCGCCACAGCGGCACGACGCACTCCGCCCCGCGCGGCCGGGATCGTCGGCGCGAAGCGGCCCGCGAAGGGCACCGCATGGACCCCGAGCGGCGCTTCGCGGAAGTAGGCGGCATCGACTCGCCAGCGAAGTCCCGCGAGCGCCCCGATCTCGAGACCCACACCGCCTCCGCGGGCATCGAAGAGCTCCGTGTAGTCGGAGCCGAACTCCTGAGCGGCCACGCTGTTGATGACCAGCGAACGCTCCGGGAAATCCCCCGCGTTCCGATAACTGCGCTCGGCGTAGAGCTCGACACCCACTCCGCTGGCGCGTTGCACCGACAGGGCGGCGCGAGCTTTGAGCTGCCGGTCATCGCGGCCGTAACGCCCGCCGAGCGATAGACTGCGCCCGGCACCGAGGCGCACGACCGCCGCTCCACCTCCCGCAAGCCCCTCCACCCGATCGACGCGCACGAAATCCGACACCCGCCGCGCGGAGAGGCGCGCCCCCCGGGTGCTGGCAAGAGCGTCCGCGCGCACGAGCTCTCGGGCCTCGCGCTGCACCCGCTGCACGTCCGCGTCGGTCACCGCGCGCACGTCGGGCGGCAACGAGTCCAGAATCTGCCCCGACCACCTATGCTGCGCCATCAATCGACGCGGCAGCTCCACGATCTCGGGACCCACGAAAAGCGATGCCGCAAGACCGGCGTTCACCCGGTAGCAGCAGATCTCCCACCGACCGCGGATGATTCCGCGCGCCGGAAAATCGAGCCAGCTGCCCGAGCGCCGGATCTCGACCTCCTGCCGGGTGGGAAGCCAGAATCGCCCCTCGACGAGACCGTTCTCGAGGACGATCGCCAGATCATCGAGGTCCTTGTCGAGGAATGCGGCTCGCGTGAAGTTGAACGCCATTCGAACGACGTCCGCTGTCTCGCGGTCGATGTAGACCGCGCCGATCACCCTCGGCCCCCGATCGTTCTTCGGACGAACCCGCACCTCGTAGACAGCCAGCTTGCGATCGGGAAGGGTGATCAGAAGAGAATCGCGAATGGCGTAGTCGTACTCGCGGAGGCCCACCGGCGAGAGGGGGTGGGGCACGTCCGCCACTTCATCCCCTTCGCCCAGCCGGATGATGCTCGGAAAGTTGTTCTGGATGATCGCGAGATGGTCGCGGTGATACTGGATATCGGTGGGAAGGAGCAGCGAATCACGCCGTCCCTCGATCACCTGCTTGCTGAGATTCGGCGCTCTCCAATAGACTGTGAGCGCGAGCTCGTCTGCCTTGACCACCCTGGGTGGCTCGGTGAACAGCTCGGCGGCCGGCTGGCCGTGCTCCGCGTGTGTGCCGAGCTGGGCGAGAAAGGTCAGGTAACCGTGCGCGGTCGCCTGATAGTCGCGCAGTGCGGTATCCGCGATCTGCCTGGCCCGGAGCTCGGTGGCGCGCTGGACGAGCGTCAGAGTGCGCGCGCTGTTCCATCCCTGCGCCAGCGAGACGCTCGGTGCGGCGACCCCGGACCCCACGACACAGAGCGCGGCCGACATCGCCGCGAGGAAACGAAGCATGATCTGCGAATATCGTCGGACGCCGCACGAGCAGCAAGCGTCGTGAGCCTCGATCGTTTTCTCTCCCTCGTGGCGTCGGGACAGGCGGGCACCGATATCCTGGTGCCCGTGTGGCGCGACTGTCTGCTCGACGTGGAGACACCGGTGTCCGCCTTCGCCAAGCTACGAAGAGGCCCGTTCGCCTTTCTTCTCGAGAGCGCTCCGGCAGGAAGCGAGACATGGTCGCGCTACACCTTTCTCGGCACCGAGCCGCGCGGAGCCTGGCGACTGCGTGACGGCGTCGTCGACGAGTGGCATCCCGAGCGAGGTTGGGAGCGCCAACGACGTCCGGCAGACCCGTTCGCCGATCTGCGTCATCTGCTCGTCCGTGAAGCGCCGGTAAGTATTCCGGAGCTCGGCGGCTTCTGGAGCGGAGCCGTGGGGTTCTTCGGCTATGACGTCGTGCGTCTGATCGAGCGTCTTCCTCACCCGCCACCACGCGCGCTCGATGTACCGGACGCGCTGTTCGTGCTCACCCGCTCGCTCGTGATCATCGACAATCTGCGCTCGCAGGCGCGAATCGTCGTCGGTGTGGTTGTGCCGTCGGGATCCGACGAGCGAGCGCTGCGCAGTCTGTACGCCGCAGCGGAGGAGGAGACGGAGGTGATCTCGAAGCGCCTCTCCGCACCGACGCGCGTGCCGCCGCTCGCGCTGGATCGGAGCGCGCCCCCCGTCCGCGGTCGCTCCTCGTACGCGCGCGAGGACTTCATGCGGGCGGTCGAGCGAATCCGCGAGTACGTCCTGGCCGGGGATTGTTTTCAGGCCCTGCTCGCCCGTCGCATCGATGTTCCTCTGGATTTCGAGCCGGCCGCACTCTATCGCGCACTCCGGGCGCTCAATCCATCGCCGTACATGTATCATCTCGTTCTGGACGGAGTGGAGCTCGTCGGTAGCTCGCCCGAGCTGCTGGTACGTGTTGCGGGAGGCCGGGTGACCGTTCGCCCGATCGCCGGAACACGGCCTCGCGGGCTCACACCCGAGGATGATGCCGCGCTCGCCGCCGAGCTGCTCGCCGATGAGAAGGAGCGGGCCGAGCATGTCATGCTCGTGGACCTCGGGCGCAACGACGTCGGCCGGATCGCGCGCTTCGGCAGCGTCGAGGTGACCGAGCTGATGGGAGTGGAGCGCTACAGTCACGTGCTCCACATCGTCAGCCAGGTGGAAGGTGAGATCGCCGCGGATGCGTCGGCGCTGGACGTCTTCCGAGCGACCTTTCCCGCCGGCACGATGACCGGCGCCCCCAAGGTGCGCGCCATGGAGATCATCGATGAGCTCGAGCCGGAGCGCCGCGGGCCGTACGCGGGTGCGGTTGGCTACATCGCGGCCGGCGACCGGCGTATGGACCTCGCCATCACGATCCGCACCTGCGTCATCGCGGGGGGCACGGCGTCGGTTCAGACGGGCGCCGGAATCGTGGCCGATTCAGTCGCCGAGCGCGAATGGGAGGAAACGGAGAACAAGGCGAGGGCGCTGTTGACGGCGATCGGGCAACTTCCCAGGGTCGCGGCGGGTCGGAGCGCGCAGGCATAGGCCGCACCGCGGCCCGCTAGGCGATCCAGGGGGATTCGTACATATTGCACCGGCCATGCCGTTCCAGCTGATCAGTGCCATCGGGGACCGCGCCTTCGAGCTGCGCGAGGGAGTGCCGCTGACCGTCGGTCGCGCGGTCAACAGCGACATCCCGGTGTTCGACCCGACGATCTCCCGGCGACACGCCGAGGTCGAATCGCACGGCGATGGCCTGCGCGTTCGCGACCTCGGCTCGAGCAACGGCACCTATCACAACGGAAACCGAGTCCAGAGCGCCGAGATCCAGGCGGGCGACGAGCTGACCTTCGGAAAGGTCGTCTTCCGCGTCCGCCGGATCGAGACGTCGGTGTCGAGCGAGACCCCGACCTCGTCCGTATCGACGATGCCCGGGCGAGCGAGCACGACCGCTGGCGGGCCCACGATCGTTCGGCAGCGCCCCGTTCTCAACACTCCGCGCAACGTTCTCGCCACCGGCCTGAGCGCACTGAGTGGAACCAGTCTGCTGGATACGCTGCCGGACCATCGGGCGCGCATCGAGAAGAAGCTCGCGCTCCTGCTCGAGGTGTCGAAGGGGCTTTCCGGCGCGGTCGACGTCGATGCTCTGCTGGAGAAGATCTCGGGATTCGTCTTCCAGATCATGGACGTCGATCGCATCGCGATCATGCTCGTCGACGCCGGAGGGGAGCTGACGCCGCGTGTTGCGCGCGACCGGACCGGACCGCTCACCAACCGTCCGGTGCCCCAGTCGATCGCGCGGACCGTGGTTCAGGGCAAGGTGGCGGTGTTGTCGGAGAACGCACCGGAGGATCAGCGCTTCGGAGGCGAGTCCATCCTCATGCAGAGCGTGCGCTCTGCGATGTGCGCGCCGCTTCTGGGCGCCGAGGACACGGTCCTCGGGATCCTGTACGTGGACAATGTGAACGCGATCCAGCGGTTCGGCGATGATGACCTCGACTTCCTCATTGCATTCTCGAACATCGCCGCCGTCGCCATCGAGAACAGCGCGTTCGCGGAGCGCATCCGCCGCGAGGCGGTGGTGCGAAGCAACTTCGAGCGCTACTTCGCTCCGCAGCTCGCCGCCCGCATCGCGCGCGCCCCGGATACGGTCAAGCTGGGGGGCGACAAGCGTCCCGTCGCCATCCTCTTCAGCGACATCCGAGGCTTCACCGCCCTGTCCGAGGCGATGCTCCCGGATGAGGTCGCGACACTGCTGAGCGAGTATTTCACCGCCATGGTGGACTGCGTGTTCCGGCACGATGGCACGCTCGACAAGTTCATCGGCGATGCGGTGATGGCGCAGTGGGGAGCGCCCATCGGCACAGTCGACGATGCCGACCTCGCGATGGCGGCCTCCCTCGACATGATGCGGCAGCTCGCCGTGCTGAACGAGCGCTGGCGGGCGGAGCGCCGGCCCGAGCTGCAGATCGGCATCGGCCTGAGCTTCGGCGAAGCCTTCGCCGGCAACATCGGCTCGGAGCGCCGACTGGAGTTCACGGTCATCGGCGATGCCGTGAACACGGCCAGTCGGCTCTGCTCGGTTGCTGACGGTGGCGAGGTCCTGCTCACGGCCGAATTTCGTCAGGCGCTGCGTAACCCACCCCAGATGGCGGAGCGCCCGGCCATCGAGCTCAAGGGAAAGAGTCGCCCCGTGGCCGTCTACAGCGTCAGGACGTGAGCCGGTGATGATGGAGGCGCCGGGATACGTCCCCTTTCGCGTTGGCGACGCGGACGGAATGTGCCTGGCCTCCCTGTTGCGCTCCCTCACCGAGGCGCTGGACGAGGGAACGGTGTACGACTACGCGGCTCATCATCCTCGTTCCCGGCAGCTGACCGGCCGCGGTATCGCCTACGCGGTCCCGCTCCCCGACGATGCCGCGGACGTGGTCGTCCGACGCTCGCGGCATGGCGGCCTGCTGGCGCCACTCACCGGCGAGCGCTTTCTCGGAGCCACGCGCGCTCCCCACGAGCTGCGGACATCCCTTCGGTTGACGAGGCTCGGCGTTCCGACGCCGGAGATCCTCGCCTACGCGACCTATCCGGCCGGGAGCGTCTTTCGCAGCGCCGATGTCGTGACGCGCGAGGTCCACGGGGGGCAGGATCTCGCCGAGGCGCTGATCGACGCGGAAGACGCCGACTCCCGGCGCGAGCTTCTGGCCGCCACGGTCGCCCTCCTCGCCCTGCTCGCCTCCGCCGGCGTCCGACACCCCGATCTCAACCTCAAGAACGTGCTCGTACGTCGCGACGACGACGGCCAGCTGGAGGCGCTGCTTCTGGATGTCGATCGGGTGTGGTTCGATGATCCCGCAATGGGTCGGGCCCGCGAGGCCAACATGCGGCGCTTCGCCCGCTCAGCCCGGAAGTGGCGCAGATTTCACGGATGCCCCCTCGACGAGGATGACCTCGCCTGGATGGAGCGCGAGGTCCGCTCAGCCGCGTCCGTGCCGCGATGAGCGCCCTGCACCGCGTCACGATCGTGATGATGAGCGCGATCGGGGACGCGGTGCACGTGCTGCCGGTGGTCTCCGCGCTCAAGAGACATTCTCCCACGGCGCGGATCACGTGGGTCCTGCAGCCCGGCCCGGCGTCGCTGGTGCGCGGTCATCCGGCGGTCGATGAGATCGTGGTGTTCGACAAGAGACGGGGGTGGCGAGGCCTTCTCGACGTGTGGCGCGCCCTCGAGGCGCATCCGGCCGATCTCCTTCTCGATCTCCAGGTCTATTTCAAGGCAGGGCTCATCACCTGGCTCGCACCGGCCGCCGAGAAGCTCGGCTTCGACCGCGCTCGGGCCCGGGACCTCAACTGGCTCTTCACGACTCGCCGGATCCCCCCGCATGCCCCGCAGCACGTCCAGGATCAGTACTTCGAGTTCCTTCTGGCTCTGGGAATCGATCCGGAGCCGGTGGAGTGGCGACTTGGCCCCTGGCCAGCCGAGCGAGAGCGACAGCGCGCGCTGCTGTCAGTCACGGAGCGGCCCCTCGCCTCTCTCGTGATCGGGAGCAGCGAGACGCAGAAGGAGTGGCTTCCGGAGCGCTGGGCCGCACTGTCGGACGCCCTCGTCGAGCGCCACGGATTGCAGCCGCTGCTGGTCGGAGGACGGTCCCCGCGCGAGCTCGAGACCGAGCGCACCATCGTCGCGCGCTGCCGCCATCACCCGCTGTCCACCCTCGGGGCGCCGCTACGCGATCTGGTCGCTCTCCTCGATGGGTCGGCGCTCGTCATCTCGCTCGATACGGGGCCGCTGCACATGGCGGTCGCGCTCGAGCGGCCCGTGATCAGCCTGATGGGCTACAACAACCCGAGGCGGGTGGGTCCGTACCGCCGCTACCATGACCTCATCGTGGATGCGTACGGCGAGCGCGGCGAGGACTATCCCATCTCCCTCGAGCATCGGCTGAACCGCATGCCCCGGATCACCGTGGATGACGTGCTCGAGAAGGTGGCGCGATGGGAGGGCCTCTACCGGACCGCCCCGTCCTCCGCCAGCACGCGCTCATAGACGTCCACGTTTCGCGCCGCACAGCGCTCCATCGAGAATTCTTCGACATGACGCCGGGCGGCACCTCCCAGTCGCGTTGCCAGCGCGCCGTCGAAGAGCAGCCGCGCGATCGCGCGCCCGAGCGCGTCCGGATCGTGCGTGCCGACGAGCAGCCCCGTTTCTCCATCCCGAACGACCTCCGGAATTCCTCCGGCGATCGTCGCGGCGACCGGTTTGCCGAACGCCGCGGCGTCGAGGAGAACGCTGCCCATCCCCTCCTCTTTCGAGCTCAGGGTCACCACATCGGCGGCCGACATGAGTGCATCGACATCATCGCGATGGCCGCCGAGGTGCACCACTCCTCCCAGCTCCAGCTGAGCAATCTCTTCCCGAACGAGGCTGTCGAGCGCTCCCGTCCCCAGCATCAGAGCCTGAAGGCCGGGAACCATCTCGCGCGCGACGGCGATCCCTCGGACGAAGGTGAGGGGGTCCTTGTGCGGCACGAGCGCGGCGACCTGCACGACCAGTGGCCTGCCGGCCGCGACCCCCAACGTGCCGAGCGTGTGCGGCGAAGCCGGCTGGATGCGGCGCGTCAGGTCCACTCCGTCGGGAACGACGTGGATCCGCTGCGGGGGAACTCCGGCCGCCTCGAGCACCCTCGCGACCGCATGCGACACGGCGATCAGCGCTCGCGCACGACCATACTTCCATCGCGACCCCCTGTTCGCGCGCAGGCGGAAATCCACACGACGCGTGACCACCAGCCTGGCCGGCGTTCCCAGCGTCGCCAGAGCGCCGAGCGCCACCGCGTGTGCGGTGTGGGCATGCACGATCTGCACACCCTCCCGCGCGATCGCGCGGCGCAGCAGGAGTACGGCCCCGAGGTCCACTTCCGAGCGCGGGGCGATCGCAAGCCGCTCCAGGCCCGCCGAGCCGGCGCGCTCCCACAGGGGCTCATGTGGCCGCGCGGCCAGAATGCACCGGTGCCCCATCCGCTGTACCCAATCGGCAAGCCAGAGAGCCTGGCGCTCACCTCCACGCCATCCGCGCTCGGTCGCGATGTGCAGGATGCTGCGACGCGTCATCGCCGCGCTTGCTGCGCTCGCCTCCGCCGGCGACATTACGCGGCCCGTCCGAGGGTGGATCCCGCTTCGCGACATTCATGGCCGAGCCGCAATCGCCGAGCAGCATTCTGCTGGTGTGCCTGGACAACGCGGGCGACCTTGTCTTCTCCTCGGCGCTGACCCGTCCGCTGCGCGAGCGGTTCCCCCGCGCCCGTCTCGGACTCTGGTGCAAGGCGTACGCGCAGGAGGTCGGGGCGCTCTTTCCGGATATCGATGAGCTGTTCGCCTCCGATCCCTTCTGGGACCGCTCTCCGGGGCGGGGGAAGGGCTCTCGACGTCTCTTCGTTCGGACGTTGCTGGCCGTTCGCAGCCGACGTTACGACTGCGCCATCATCACCTCGCCGCAGTGGCGCGCCTGCGCCGCCGTGTGGGCGAGCGGCATCGCCTCGCGCATAGCGCTCGCGCGCCACCGCAACGCGCCATTCCTGACCACGGTCCTTCCCGCCGAAGACCGCTCCCAGCCGATCGTCAGTGAGCTGTCCCGATTGCTCGTGCCATTCGGCATCGCGCGGCACGACCTGCGCTACGAGCTCGAGCCCGGAAAACTCGACCTCCGCATCGCCGCACTGCGCGCTGTGCTCGGTTCCGATCCCTTCGTGATGCTTCACCCCTTCGCCTCCGTGCCGGAGCGCCGCGCGCCTCTGCCCATCTGGCTCGAGCTCGCGGTCGCGATGCCCTCGCGAGGACTCGCGGTACTGTGGAATGGAAGCTCGCGCGAGCTCGACCTGCTGCGAGCCGAGGCCAGCGCCCGGCCCGAGTGGCGGTACATCGATCGAGTCAGTCCCGGCTCCTTCGCCGACGCTGCGGCGGCTGCATCGATCGCTCGATTGTACATCGGTAACGATTCGGGACCCCTCCACGTCTCCAATGCGCTCGGTACCGCATGCGTTGGCGTCTTTCCGCCGAGCCTCTACCCGCGCACGAGGCTTCAGGGCGTTGGGGAATCTCGTGAGGTGGTCACGAGCTCGCCCGAGGCGGTCACCACGAAGGCGATCCTCGCCGCGGTGGACGGCCTGCTCTCGGAGCTGCCGCTCCCCGTCGCGATGGGAGATCAGCGTCCGGTCTGAGCGCCGCCGCGGTACTGCGGATCGTTGTACATCTTGAACTGACGATACACCTTCGGAACGACGCGCCCATCGGTGATCTCCCCGAGCAGCACCCCCAGCTCCTCGGCGAGATCATCGCGCTGGAGGCGCAGCACCTCGAGCTTCCGGTCGCACTGCGCGCGGAATTCCGCCGAGGCGTCGCCACGCTGCGACTGCTCCGCCATGTGGTAGATCTTGAGCTCGACGATGCTCAGCTTGTCGGCCAGCCATCCCACAGTTTCAGCCATCGCGAGCACTCCGCGCCGAGCGCGCCACCTGCATCACCGCCTCATCGATCTGCTCGATCAGGTCGTTGCGCTGCTGGTTGAGCCGGTCCACCGCCCGCTTCGCCTGCGCCACCTGATGATCATCGGCCACCCGCGCTTTATCCTCCTCATGCCAGAGCTCAATGTTGGTCCGGGCGAGGCGTGCGATGAGCTGTCCAACGCTGTTGTCCATCCCCGTATCCGCTGGAGGTGCGTGCGTGACGGCGCCCGCGCGCAATCTGGCGCTCCGCCGCTGGACTGCAAGGACCCGGAATCAAGGAGGCAGCAGCGTGAACAGCCGCGCCAGGACGCTCTCCGCACTCGTCTCCCGCCCCTGCAACGCGAGGCTGGTGGGAAGACCCGGATTCCAGGCGACCGCCGACTGCGAGCCGTAGATCGTGACCGTCGGCACCCCGAGGGCAGCCGCCATGTGAGCGGGACCGGTATCGCCCGAGACAAGAGCCCGACAGCTCGAGAGTGCGCCGAGAAATTCGCGAAGATCGGGAATCGCGGCCACGATGCCGGCACTCGAGAGCGATCGGAGCCGCGCGACCTTCTCGTCGTCTCCCGGGTTCTGGAAGATGATCGGCTTCAGGCCGGCGGCGGCAATGGAGTCGGCCACGGTCGCGAAACCCTCGACGCGCCACTCTCTCGTCGGCTCCCCTGACGAGAGCACCAGCCCCACCCGCGCAACTCCCGGCAGTGCGCCCGCAACCCGGAGACGCTCCTCCCCGGCAGCACGCTCTGCTGCGGTGAGCATGAGACGAGGTCGGGTGTCGAGAGGGGGTACGCCGAGCAGCTCGAGTAGGCGGCGTCGCTCGCGCACCACGTACTCGATTGGACGCCCGGTTCGCGAGAGCAGGTGCGTGTATACCCACGCCCAGCCCCGCACCTGCCAGCCGACGCGAATGGGAGCGCCGGAGAGACGTGACAGCATCGCCGTCCGCGGGTTCGACTGCACATCTACGATCCAGTCGTAGCATCGCTCCCTGATGCGCCTCGCCATCGCCCACGGGCGATCGCGGTCGTAGACGATCCTCTCTCCCCCGAGAGAGAGTCCCTCCAGAAGCGGCGCCGCGGCCCGACCGACGAGAAAGTCGGTTCGCGCGGAGGGAAAAGCGGCGTGCAGGTCATCGAGCAGGGGCGTCGTCAGCAGCACGTCGCCGAGGCGTCTCAGCTGGATCAGGAGAACGCGCGCGGGTCGCCGCGACGCGCTCGTCATCCGGCCGCGGTCCCGGACGTTCTCGGCTGCGCTCGCGAGAGCAGCTCGTCCAGCGCCGAGATCACGGGCGCGAGAGGCAAGGAATCGAGCGTCGGACCGTCGCTGAAAAGCGCGTGTCCGATAGCATGGTACGGCGCAAAGCGGCCGCTGCCAGCGACCAGCATGACGACCGCGGGCTTCCGGAAAGCCGATGCGGCGTGCGCGATGCTCGTGTCGGGAGTGAAGACCGCGTCGGCGGTGCCCACGAGCGCGAGCGCATCGCGAAGCCGGGGGGTGTCGACCGCGTCCGCGCCGGCAGCGCCGGCGATGCGGCTGACTCGGGCGCGATCCCCTGGCGACCCCACGATGAGTGTCCGCAGCTCCGGCCAGCGATCACGCGTGTGGCGGAGCAGCGCGACGAAGCGATCTTCCGGCCAGACTCGGTGCGCGAGCATGACCGAGACGTTGACGAGAAGCCGCGTCGGCCGTGGCTCTGCTGCTGTCCGGCTGCCCCAGCGCTCCTCGGCGGCCCCGATCTCCGAGGGCGTGAGAAACAGCTCGGGATGCCAGTCGGTCGTCGCCACGTCTACGCCGAAAGGTCTCGCCGTCGCGGCAGACTGGGCGATCTGGTGTGCCTCGGGCAATGCCGGCGCCACCGGCAGAGTGTAGATGAAGTCGTTGCTCCGTCCCCCAATGCCGATCCTGTGGCGGGCACCGGTGGCCAGCATGAGGAGCAGCGTCGTGACCGACGGAGTCAGCACCATGCCATCGATCACGACATCGTATCGCCGCCGCCGGAGTACCGCGAGGACACGTCGGAACGAGGAAGCCCGGCGCCGGTCGAAGAGAAGGACCGAACGCACGTGCGGATTCCCGTCCAGCACGGACGCGTTGAGGGGAGACGCCAGCACGTCGAGCTCGATCGTCGGGTGCGACCTGGCGATGGCGCGGATGAGTCCCGTCGCCATGATCATGTCGCCGATCCGATCGTAGCGCAGATAGAGCACGCGGTATGGATGCGCATCCCAGTCGGGAGCCTCGCCCGACGCGCCGGACCCGCGCAGCACACCGGACAGCGTGCGCATCACCAGCCGCTTCCACGCGGACTCGAGTCGCTTCAGGGTTCGAGTCATGAGCGGTGTGTCGGAACGGCGGGCGGGGTGATAATTTCTCGGGAATGCAATGTAATCGCATCGGCATCGTGATGCTGAGCGCCGTCGGCGATGTCGTGCACACACTTCCGGTGGTCACTGCGCTCAAGCGACAGTGGCCGACCGCGATGCTCAGCTGGGTTCTACAACCCGGGCCTGCCACTCTGGTGCGGGGCCACCCCGCCGTCGATGAGATCATCACCTTCGAGCGGCAGCGCGGCATGCGGGCATTCCTCGATGCGCGGCGCGAGCTGTCGCGCCGGGAGTTCGATGTCGTTCTCGATCTGCAGAGCTACTTCAAGGCGGGCCTGATCACCTCGTTCTCCCGCTCTCCGATCAAGCTCGGCTATGACAGAGCCCGCGCGCGCGACCTGAACTGGATGTTCACCAATCGCCACCTCGCCCCCCGTCCCCGCCAGCACATCCAGGAGGAGTACCTGGAGTTCCTCGATGCGCTCGGCGTGCCGCGCGATCCGCTCACCTGGCAGCTCGGCCCCTGGCCGAAAGAGCGCGGCTGGCAGGACGAGTTCTTCGCGCGCTTCGACCGACCGGTCGCCGCCCTCGTCATCGGGAGCAGCAAGCCGCAGAAGGGCTGGCCGGCCGAGCGGTGGGCGCGACTCGCCGAGATTCTCTACAGCGACTACCACCTCCAACCCGTTCTCGTCGGAGCCCGCTCGTCAGACGAGGAAGCAACCGAGCGGCGTGTCACCCAATTGGTGCCCGGACGCGCCGCGAGCGCCCTCGGCAGCGGCCTTCGTCGCCTGGTGGCCATCCTCGATCGCTCGGCGCTT
Organism: Gemmatimonadota bacterium; assembly: GCA_030948255.1. Taxonomy (GTDB): domain Bacteria; phylum Gemmatimonadota; class Gemmatimonadetes; order Gemmatimonadales; family Gemmatimonadaceae; genus JALZAQ01. The sequence goes on along the minus strand of JALZAQ010000053.1, from coordinate 8,397 downwards.
GTCGTCTCGATCGACACCGGTCCCCTTCACATGGCCGTCGCGCTCGAGCGCCCGGTCATCAGTCTCATGGGTTACACCAATCCCAAGCGTGTAGGCCCCTGGCGGCGGTTCCACGATCTCCTGATCGACGCGTATGGCGACCCTGGAGAGCAGTATCCCATCTCCATGGAGACGCGTCGCGACCGTATGCATCGCATCCGGGTGGAGGATGTGCAGACGAAGCTCGAGATCTGGCGAGAGCGTTACGCCCCGGTCGTTGGCGTTGCCCCGTTGGGCTGAGCCCGCGGCCTGACGCACCCTTTACTCGCGCCGCTTCACTCCGTCGAATCCGTACACCAGGCCGAGGCCGCCAACCAGCTCGATCAGGCGCCCCAGGGCCAGCCCCATCACGGCGAAGTAGTCGCCCTCGATTCTCTCCACGATGGTCGCGCCAAAGCCCTGAATCCCGTACGCGCCGGCTTTGTCGAGGGGCTCTCCGGTGGCCACGTAGCGCGCGACCAGCTCGGCGGAGAGCTGGCGAAAGGTGACGCGGACCTCTTCCACCCCGGATTCCGTACGCCCGGCCAGGGTCGCTGCCACTGCAGTGACGACCTCGTGCGTCCGCCCGCTCAACTGGCGCAGCATGCGGTCCGCCTCGGCGGCGCTGGCCGGCTTTCCCAGCACGCGACCGTCGATGACGACGATGGTGTCGGCCGAGATCACCAGAGAATCCCTCCTGGTCGCGGCGACCAGCGCTCCCTTTTCGCGCGCTAGCCGCTCCGCGTAGGCTCTTGGGCGCTCACCATCGCGATACGACTCGTCGATGTCGGCGGGCATCACGTCGTGGGAAATCCCGATCATGTTCAGCAGGTCGTGGCGGCGGGGGGACGCCGAGGCGAGAACGACGGGGAGATCGGTCATCGCTCGAGCCAGAGCGTCACCGGACCGTCGTTGACCAGCTCCACGGCCATCATGGCGCCGAACTCGCCGGTCGCCACCTCGGCTCCGCGCTCCCGCAGCAGCGCCAGGAAGCGCTCGTAGAGAGGCACGGCCAGCGCCGGGGGAGCGGCGTCGATGAAGCTCGGCCGACGCCCCTTTCGAGCATCGCCATAGAGGGTGAATTGCGACACGACGAGCAGCGCCCCTCCGATGTCGGCCAGAGCCAGATTCATCTTTCCCTCGGCGTCGGCGAAGAGGCGGAGGCCGATGACCTTGTCGGCCATCCAGGCGAGCTCGTCCTCTCCATCCGCGTGCGTCAGACCAACGAGGAGGAGGAAGCCGCGGCCGATGCGGCCCGCTACCCGGGGTTCGACACCCCCGTCGATGCGGACTTCGGCGTGGGACACCCGCTGTAGCAGAACTCGCATGGGTCACTCCCGTAATCTCGACGCGACGGCGCTCTGGACGGCGCCGCCGGACCGGTGCAATATGGATGTCCCTCCCTACGCGAGTGTCATCCCATGCGCTTCCGTCTCTCCGCCGCGACCGTTGCCGTCGCACTCCTGCCTGGCCTCGGAGCGGCACAGCAGGCAGCTCCCGTCGCACAGGCCTTTCGCGACAACGCGCAGGACGTCGGGAAAAACCTGATGGCGGCGGCCGATGAGATGCCGGCCAAGAAGTACGGATTCAAACCGACGAAGGCGCAGATGAGCTTTGGGGACATCGTCGTTCACCTGGCCCAGGGGAACGATTACCTCTGCAGCTCCATCGGGGGCGCCAAGCCGCCGACCCGTACCAAGATCTCCGCCAGCGACAAGAAGGATGCGCTCGTCGCGCGGCTGCGCGAGACCTTCAAGTTCTGCGATGAGTCGCTGGCCCAGGTGGACGACTCGAAGCTCGGGGAGCAGCTGCCGTTCTTTGGGGGTCGCACGATGTCGCGCGCCGGAGTCATGACCGTCACCACCGGGGACTGGGCCGATCACTACAGCCAGGCCGCGATCTACCTTCGGCTGAACGGCCTCCTCCCGCCCACGGCCAAGAAAAAGGAGTAGGAGAAGCCTCCCGGCGGCGCTACTCCACCGTCACTGACTTGGCCAGATTCCTGGGCTGGTCCACATCCGAGCCCCGCTTGACCGCGATGTAGTAGGCCAGCAGCTGCATCGGCACCGACGCGAGGATCGGAGTGAACATGTCGATCGTCTCGGGAATCCGGATTTCGTAGTCGAGCTTCCCCGCGAGCGCCGGCTCGTAGCGGCTGGTGAGAGCGATGACCCGCCCGCCCCGTGCCTTCACTTCCTCGATGTTCGACACGACCTTGTCGAACACCCCGTCGTGCGGCGCCACGAAGGTGACGGGCATGTTCTCGTCGATGAGGGCGATCGGGCCGTGCTTCATCTCGGCTGCCGGGTACCCTTCGGCGTGGATGTAGCTGATCTCCTTCAGCTTGAGGGCTCCCTCGAGGGCTGCCGGGAAATTGTAGCCGCGGCCGAGATAGAGGAAGTTCGTGACATCCTTGAATTCCTCGGCGATCTCCTCGATATCCGAGGCGTGGTCGAGGATGTGCTGGATCTGGGAGGGCAGCTGTTGCATGGCTTCCACGACACCGATGCCATCCACCACCCCCACGTTCCGCAGCCGTCCCAGCTTCAGAGCGAGCAGCGCGAGCGCGGTCACCTGGCAGGTGAACGCCTTCGTGGATGCAACGCCGATCTCCGGCCCGGCGTGGATGTAGATGCCGCCGTCCGATTCGCGCGCGATCGTGGATCCGACGACGTTGACGATTCCGAGAGCCCTTGCTCCGCGCCGCTGTGCTTCCCGCATGGCGGCCAGCGTGTCCGCCGTCTCGCCAGACTGCGAGATGACGATGCATAGCGTCCGGTCGGTGATGATCGGATTGCGGTAGCGGAACTCCGACGCGTACTCCACCTCTACCGGGATGCGCGCCATGTCCTCCAGCATCATCTCGCCGATGAGGGCCGAGTGCCAGCTCGTGCCGCAGGCCGTGAGCACGATGTTGTCGAATCGAAGAAGCTCTTCGTCGGTGAGGTTGAGGCCTCCCAGCTTGGCCGTTCCCTCCTCCGACAGGAGCCTTCCTCGCATGGTGTTCTCGATCGTCGTCGGCTGCTCGAAGATCTCCTTGAGCATGAAATGCGCGAAGCCTCCGCGCTCGATCATGTCGAGATCCCAGTCGATGCGGCTCACCGTCTTGGACTGCGGAGCCGAGCTCATGTCGATGATGCGGTAGCCGTCGCGCTCGAGGACGGCCAGATCGCCGTCGTCCAGGTAGACCACTTCGCGCGTGTGCGCGAGGATGGCCGAGACATCGCTGGCGATGAAGTATTCCCCGTCGCCCAGACCCACCAGGAGGGGGCTGCCCTTTCGCGCGGCGACGATCTTGTTCGGCTCCTGCTGGCAGACGACCGCGATGCCGTACGTCCCCTCGACCTTGTGCAACGCCGCTATCACGGCCTCTTCGAGATTTCCGGAGTAGAACTCCTCGATGAGGTGAGCCAGAACCTCGGTATCGGTATCCGAGCGGAAGCTGTGTCCCAGGTCGGCAAGGGCCTCCTTGAGCGCGGACGCGTTCTCGATGATCCCATTGTGGACGACCGCGATCTGCCCCTCGCAGTCGATGTGGGGATGCGCGTTCATCTGGTTCGGGGCGCCATGCGTTGCCCACCGGGTGTGCGCGATGCCGAGCGTGCCGTGCACCGGATGCAGCGCCACCAGCGATTCGAGCTGCGAGATCTTGCCGGCGGCCTTGCGCGTCTCCACACCCTTGCCGTTCAGAACGGCGACGCCGGCAGAGTCATAGCCGCGATATTCCAGCCGCTTGAGCCCCTCGATCAGCAGGGGGGTCGCGATCCGCGGTCCGACGTATCCGACGATTCCACACATGGTCAGTGACTCGAAGTAGATGTCAGCGCAACGCGTCGAGCGGCGCCCGCGACCGGGACACGAGCATTCGGGCATCCGCCTCGGATGGCCCCTCTGCGATCACTCGAACGATCGGCTCAGTTCCCGACAGGCGGATGTGCACCCATCGGTCCGGCCAGGCGAGCCGCAGCCCGTCCTGAGTATCGGCGCTGGCCTCCGGAAAGACACGCCGTAGCGCATCATACACCGCCTCGAGCGGCGCGTTCGGCCGATCCAGCTTCTCCTTGACGATCATGTAGCGAGGGTAGCGCCCCACCACCGTCGATATCGGCGCGCCATCCTCCACCATCATCTGGAGCAGAATCGCTGCCCCAACCGGGGCATCCCGCCCCAGGTGCAGCTCAGCGAGGATCACCCCACCATTCCCTTCCCCCCCGATCGCCGCTCCCTCGCCCCGCATCCGCGCCGCCACGTTGGCCTCACCAACGGGCGCCCGCACTACCGCGGCCCGCGCCTCTGCCGCGACGTCCTCGATGATCCGACTGGTCGACAGATTGACCACGACAGGACCGTGGCGGTAGCGCAACACCAGCCGCGCCGCGAGCGCCAGCGTCCAGTCCTCGCCGATGGCCCGCCCGGCATCCGAAACCAGCGCCAGCCGGTCCACGTCGGGGTCCACGGCGAAACCGACATCCGCCCGACTCGCTCGCACAAGCCGTTCCAGATCACCCAGATTCTCGGCGATCGGCTCGGGAGGCCGGGGAAAACGGCCGTCCATCTCGAGATTGATCGCCGACACCCGGCAGCCCAGGCGCTCGAGGAGCGCCGGCATGATCGTGGCCCCCGCTCCCCGAACGCAATCCAGCGCGACGTGGAATTTTCTCTCTCGAATCCTCTCCACCTGGAGGAAAGGCAGCGCCAGAATGAGCTCGATGTGGCGGGCAACGGCGCCGGCGTCGGGAGTGACGCTTCCCAGCTCATCCCAGCCGGCGCGGTCGATTACGGATCCGTCCACCACGCGGCGCATCGCCGAGCTCTCGTCCGCGTCGAGAAAGAGCCCGCTCGGTCCGATGAACTTGAGCGCGTTCCACTCGATCGGGTTGTGGCTTGCCGTGATCGCGAGGCCGCCGGCGGCATGGTGATGCTCCACCGCGAGCTGGATCGTTGGCGTCGGCGCGATCCCAACGTCGAGGATGTCGCATCCGACCGACTGCAGGGCAGACAGTGTCGCGCGATGAAACATCGCCCCTGACACGCGTGAGTCACGTCCGACCACGATCGTGCGGCGTCCCTCGCGTGCCCTGGCCCAGGCGCCAAAGCCGGCGGCAAAACGCGCGATCACTTCCGGGGTGAGGGCCTCGCCGACGCGGCCCCGCACTCCCGACACGCTCACCATCAATCCGTCGAACAATCCCTCACCCCCGGGTTGCGCGAAAGCTACCAGTGAGGGAGTTACAATCAAGCAAGAGCGATGGTCGCGGGAGCAGAGTATCTGGGCCGGGTCAGACCGCAACTCTCTCCGATGCTCCCAGCGTGTTCATCTCGTACTCTGCCGTGCGCTGCACCAGGTCGGAGCCCATTGCCTTCAGGAAGGCATCCACGACCAGAGGCTCGAACTGCGAGCCGGCGTTGCGCCGGATTTCGTCGATGGCTTCTGCGAGCGAGAGTCCCGAGCGGTACGGGCGACGGCTCAACATGGCATCGAATGCATCTGCCGCGCTGACGATGCGCGCCTCGAGGGGAATGTCGAGGCCAGCCAGCCCGTCGGGGATCCCGCGGCCGTCGAAGCGCTCGTGATGCCACCGGACGATGTTCAACGCGATCGGAGCATCTCCGAGAAGAGGCTTGAGGATGCGCCAGCCGAGCATCGGATGTGTCATGATGTGCTTGTACTCGTCGGCGGTCAGCTTGCCCGGCTTGTTGAGGACGGCTTCCCGCACCCCAATCTTGCCGATGTCGTGCAGGTGTCCGCCGAGCTCCACCTGACGGAGCATCTCGCCGTCCAGACCCAGCGTCTGAGCGATCGCCGTCGCGTAGCGGCTGACGCGTATCGAGTGGCCGCGCGTGTAGGGATCCTTCAGCTCCAGAGCTTCGACCAGCGACTGGATACTCGCCAGGAAGAGCTCCTCGAGACGCCGTGCCTGGTCCTCGACCTTTTCCTGAAGCCGCTCCTGATAGTCTCGATTCTCGATCAGAAGGCGCCGCTTCTCGAGTGCTTGACCAACCCGGACCCGAACCTCCTCGAGCACGAACGGCTTGGTGAGATAATCCATCGCGCCCATCGCCAGGCAGTCCACCGCCACCTCGACCTCGGCGACCGCGGTGAGCATCATGACCGCGATATCCGGATGGGTCGCGCGGACGTGGCGCAACAGGTCGACGCCATCCATGCCGCCGGGCATGCGGAGATCGGTCAGCAGGAGGGAGACCGGCTCGCTGTCGAGCAGCTCCACGGCTTCCTTCGCCGACGCCGCCTCGACCGTTCGAAAACCCTCGCTCTGCATGAGGCGGACGATCGCCTGACGCAGCCGCGGCTCGTCGTCGACGACAAGGCAGCTCAGTGCTTCGGCGGCGAGGGGAGAAGCCATGTCGTCAGGGAGTGAGCTTGGACGTCGGGAACGTCGACGCGGCAGTCGCCTCGCCGCTCCGACCGGTCGCGGTTATGTTACGCAGATCGACAACCAGACAACGACATGACGCGCATTTTCGAAGACGACCTGAACGCCCGTTTCGCAACGCGCGCCATCCACGCAGGACAGAGACCGGAGCCCCTGGCCGGCGCGATCATGACGCCCGTGTACCTGACCTCCACATACGTGCAGGAGGGGCTTGGCAAGCACAAAGGGTACGAGTACGCCCGGAGCAAGAATCCGACCCGCGAGGCTCTGGAGAGAAACGTCGCCGCTCTCGAGGGTGCCACCCACGGCTTCGCGTTCGCCAGCGGCACGGCGGCGGTGGACTCGATCATGAAGCTGCTCGTGGCAGGGCAGCATGTCGTGTGCGGAGAGAACGTCTACGGCGGCACCTTCCGGCTCTTCGACCGGATCCTGCAGCACCATGGACTGTCCTTCACCTACGTGGATGCTCGTGACCCGCAGCGGATCGAGGACGCGTGCACGAGCGAGACCGCCGCGATCCTGGTCGAGACGCCGACCAACCCGTTGATGCGCCTCACGGACATCGCCGCGGCCGCGGACATCGCGAGGCGTGTCGATGCCCTCCTGATCGTGGACAACACGTTCGCGACGCCGTTCTTCCAGCGGCCCTTCGACCTCGGCGCGGACATCGTCTTCCACTCCACGACCAAGTACCTCAACGGCCACAGCGACATGATCGGCGGAATCGCGCTGGTGCGCGACGACGCGCTGGCCGAGCGGCTGCAATTCGTCCAGAACGCCGGAGGTGCGGTTCCGGGGCCGTTCGATTGCTGGCTCGCGCTGCGCGGCACCAAGACGTTGCACCTGCGCATGCCGCAACACGATGCCAACGGTCGACTCGTCGCCGCTTGGCTCGTCGCGCGCGTTGGCGAAGAGCGAGTGATCTATCCCGGTCTCCCGTCGCACCCGCAGCACGAGCTCGCGCGATGCCAGATGCGAGGGTTCGGAGGGATGATCTCCGTGGAGATGGGCACCAAGCAGCGGGCGGCGCACGTGCTCGAGCGCACGCGAATCTTTTCGCTGGCCGAATCGTTAGGGGGAGTCGAAAGCCTCATCAGCCATCCGGCATCGATGACGCATGCCTCGGTTCCTCCCGATCGACGTGCCGCGCTCGGCATCACCGAAGGTCTCATCCGCCTTTCCTGTGGAGTCGAGGACTCCGCCGACCTGCTGGAGGATCTCGACCAGGCATTTGCGGGACTCTAACGAGGAGAGCGAGATGGCCGAGCAAAAGGTTCTCACCCAGATCGCGCCGGTGGCCTGGGAGCATCCGGCTGACCGCGCAGCACTCAACACGTTGCGCTCGATACCCGGCTTCGACGACGTCGTGCGGAAAGTCGCCGGCTACTTCGGCGAGCGAGGGGTGCGGCACCTCTTCCTCGCCAACGCGGTGCAGGTGGGCCCGCGACAACGCCCCAAGCTCGACGCGCTGTACTCCGAAGTGCTGGCGACGCTCGACTGGCCGGTGCGGCCCCAGCTGTACGTCACGCAGACTCCAGAGGTGAATGCGGGGGCGATTGGCTTCGACGACCCCTTCATCATCCTCAACTCCGGTACGCTTCGCCTCCTCGATCGGGAGGAGCAGCGCTCGATCCTCGGGCACGAGCTCGGCCACATCATGAGCGGGCATTCGACCTACCGGACCATTGCCCTGATCCTGATCATGATCGGGATGCGCAACCTTCCATTCCTCGCCGGAATGGCGCTGCTGCCGATCGAGTTGGCGCTCTTCGAGTGGTTTCGAAAGAGTGAGCTCTCTTCCGATCGCGCGGGGCTGCTGGCGGTCCAGGATCCGGTCGCCGCGATGCGTACCTTCCTCAAGTTGGCGGGGGGGAGCGCGCGGATGGCGGCGGTGGCGTCCGAGGATGGGGAAGAGGATACGATCGACCTGGACGAATTCCTCGTGCAGGCTCGGAGCTACGAGACGGGCGGGAACGCGCTCGAC
>JALZAQ010000052.1 GCA_030948255.1 Gemmatimonadota bacterium | reverse complement strand
GGATCGTAGTCATTGTCTCCTCGCATGACCCGGGTGGGTCTCGAACCCACGACCTACGGATTAAAAGTCCGTTGCTCTACCAGTTGAGCTACCGGGTCGATCGATCGCTCAATCTAAGCGCCCAAGCGGCAAGTCGCACGCGCGATTCCCCGTCAGATCTTGGCCTTCACCAGCTGCACCTCGAGAGCGATCTTGATCTCGTTGCCCACAAGGAAGCCGCCCGTCTCGAGCGCCTGGTTCCACTCGAGGCCGAACTGACGGCGATCCAGTGATCCACGCCCGCTGAAGCCAGCGCGCTGCCCGCCCCACGGATCCTTTCCCTCCCCTTCGGCGGTCACCTCGAGCACGATCTCCCTGGTCACGTCGCGGATCGTGAGATTGCCGATCAAACGGAAGCTGTCCTTCGAGGTCGGCTCGATGCGGCTGCTCACGAACCGGATCGACGGATACTTCTCCGCGTCGAGAAAGTCGCCGGAGCGCAGGTGGGTGTCCCGCTGCTCCTGGCTGGTCGTGAGCGACGCCGTCGCGATCGTCACATCGACGCGGGAGCGCCGCACGTCGGCAGAATCTCCGACCACGGTGCCGGAGACGTCGTGGAAGCGCCCCTTGACCGTCGTGATCATCATGTGCTTGGCGGAAAACTCCACCAGCGTGTGGGCCGGATCGATCTGCCAGTTGCTCGCGGCCGTGCTCGGCGCGGGGGTCTGAGTGGTGGCCATGCTGTGCTCCGTGATGAAGTGGGTGCTCGAGCGTCGACCCGAGCTCAAGAGACGCCGGGCAAGGAAAGTTCCTCACGGAGGTGGTGAGACGTATCCGAGGCAGACTCAGGGCAGATGCCGAGTCGCGCCTCGCTCGAGCAGGGACAGCATCTCATCCACGGCCGTCGCGCCATGGTCGCGCGCGTACCATTTGCGGACCTCGCGATAGCGCTCCTCTCTGGACAGAGGGAGACCGGTCCCGACCACCCACTGCTGCAGCGGTCCCGGTCGCGATCCCCACCAGCCTCGCTCCACGAAGTCGTCGTCCAACAGCATGACGACCGGGATGGAGCGCGATCCCCGCGAGAGGTGAGAGTTCATGATGTCGGGGTTCTCGTCGCGGCCGAGCAGCCGCATCTCCAAATTCGGCGCGCCCGCCACGAGTCGCGCGAGCACGGGAAGCGTGTTCACCGAGTCGCCGCACCAGTCCTCCGTGAGGACGAGGAGATGCCAGCGCCCCGGAAGAGCGCGAGCGCGCTCGATGGCGGATGGCGCCACCGTCGCCCGCGACGCGAGGGCCTGCCAGAGCTCCCTGTTGATCGTCACCCGCTCGAGGAGATGCTCGAACGTCTCTGCCCGGGCCCAACGGTCCCGCAGGGGAAGGGCCGCGTTGACGGCCCGCCGCTCGAGGCAGGGATCGTCGCAGAAATCGTCCGTGACCGACGGGGTATCCCGCGCGGGGTGCTCTGCCGACATGGTGTGGTTCCGAATCAGAGGGAGAGGAGCTGCCCGATGTGCACTGCGCGCCGTGCGGAGTTGGTGCGGGCTCCCGGCGCCGGTACAAAAGGTGCCTCTGGTGGTTCCGTGAAGATGATGCCCGGGAGCGTGTCTCGCGACCAGAATCGCCACTCCGTCCGGCGCGAGCACTCGCTGCGCCTGGCCGTGGCGTGCTGTGCCGGGTCGCTTGCCGCGCTCGCGGCTCTGATCGGCATGGGCTCGCTGAACGCTCTCGATCGCTCGGTCCATCGCCGGGTCGCGCGCGGGCGCAGCGAACGTCTCATGCGAGCAGCCCGAATCGCGTCGTGGGGCGGAGAGCCCATGTCGCATCTGGGAGCCGCGGCCTTGGCCGCGATCGCCGTCGGCCGACGAAAGGGAGCGCGGCGTTCGCTGCCGCTCCTCGCCGCTTCTGTCGGCGCTGTTGCGACACATCAGGGTTGGAAGCTGATCCAACGGCGCGCCCGCCCGCCGGAGGTGTGGCGCCAAGGAAAGCGCGAGCCGGCGTTCCCCAGCGGCCACACGACTACTGCGACGGCGGTGAGTACCGCCGTCGCGTACGTGATCCTGCGGGAGCGCATGGCATCGCCCGCGGTCGTGCTGCCGGTCGCGCTGTCCATCCCGATTTTCGTGGGCGCGAGTCGTGTCATTCTGGGCGAGCACTGGGCCAGCGACGTGATCGGGGGTTGGGTCGCCGGGATCGGTGTCGGTGCGGCCAGCGCGGCCTGGTACGAGCGCCGCCCTAGGCGGTAGTCAGAAGGAGCGAGCGGGCTACCGCCGCCGCCCCCAGCGCGGGCGCTTCGTTGGCGAGCGCGGCGGGACGAACCGTGACAGCGCTCACGGACGACGGCAGCGCCCGAGCGCGCATCTCCTGCTCCGCCAGCCCCACCAACTCCGGCAAGCCGTCAATCACCCCACCGCCCAATACCAATCGCGTCGGGTTGAACGCGTTCACGATCCCCACTGCGGCGGCGCCCAGATACGCTGCGGTCTCCTCCACGAGGCGGATGCCGAGGGGGTCAGCGACATGGAAGGCCTGAGCGACCTGGGCACCGGTTATCCTCTCCACGCTCCCCGCAGTGAGGTGAAGGAGACAGGAGCCTGCCATCGGATCCGCTCGCGCCGCCTCTCGCGCGCGCTCCCCTATGGCCCACCCGCCAACGTACGCTTCGAGGCAGCCGCGATTGCGACAATGACACTGTCGTCCTCCCGCAACGAGCGTCACGTGCCCCAGCTCTCCGGCGGCGTTGCTCGCGCCGATCAGCATCCGGCCGCCCGATATCACGCCCCCCCCGACACCCGTGCCGATGAAGAGAACGACGACGTCGCTCGCTCCCGCTCCTGCTCCGGTCGTCCATTCGGCCCACGCGGCCGCACGGACGTCGTTGAGCACGACGACGGGAACACCGAGCGCGATCCCGAGCTCCGCGCGCAGCGGCACGTCTGTCCATCCAAGGTTGGGAGCACCTCGCACGACGCCGTCGCCATCCACCTGACCGGCAATCGCCACCCCTACCGCGCCGAGCGTCGCCAGAACGTCCGAGAAGCGCGTTCGCACCGCGCCGACAATGGCTGCGATCACTCGTTGGGGACCATGACCGGCTTCGGTCGAGAGACGATGGCGACGGAGCAGCGTCCCGGCCGCATCCATCAGCGCGATCTCGATCTTGGTGCCGCCGACATCGATACCGAGAGTCGGTCCCGGAGCAGCGCTGATAGCCATGCCGTCAGATCCGATCGAGCCGGGATGAGAGGAGCGCGCGACCGGCGCCGAAGCCCACGAACGTTCCCGCGATGGCAGCGACGACGCTCACGACCACGTAGAGAAATGCGCGCCGGTAGTCGCCATCCTCGATGGCGGACGACTGCATCGAGTAGCGCAACACGAGGCCGATGAGAAATGACCCCGTGATGTTGACCACCAGCGTTCCGGTCGGGAAGAAAGATCCCGTCCTCTGCTGGATCAGACCGCCCAGAAAAAAGCGACACGCCCCGCCCACCGCGCTGCCGGCAGCGACGTACCAGATCAGTGACAGGGGCATGCAGGCTCGATGCGCACGGCGGGCGAACGTAGCGCCCCTGCGAGGCGCTCGTCAATGCGCGGGGCCGCGCCGCGCATTATGATTGCCGCGTATCGCCCGTCCACTCTTTCCCCGATGCCTCCCATGTCCCGATTCCCTCTGCTCCTTGCCGCCGCCGCCCTGACCGTTGCGCGAGCGGCATCGGCCCAGAGGCGGGCTGTGGACGTTCTCATTCGAGGCGGGATGGTCGTGGACGGCAGCGGCGGTGGGCCACGAGTGGCGGACGTGGGACTGAAGGGGCAACGAATCGCGTTCATTGGCAATGCGGCTTCGGCCCGCATCGTCGCCGGCAAAACGATCGACGCGCGCGGCCTGTACGTGGCACCCGGCTTCATTGACCCGCACACGCACACCTTTGACGATCTCGGTAGTCCCGCACGGCGGGCCAATGTGCCCTACCTCATGCAGGGCGTCACCACGGTCATCACCGGCAACGACGGTGGAGGCCCGATCGAGATCGCGAGCGCGCTCGATCGCTGGCAGAAGCAGGGCATCGGCACCAACGCGGCTCTCCTCGTAGGACAGGGCACCGTTCGACGCCGGGTCCTCGGCATGTCCGACGCGAAGCCGACTCCGGTCCAGCTCGATTCCATGCGCGCGCTGGTGGCGCGTGCGATGAGCGAGGGGGCGCTCGGCATGTCCACGGGGCTCTACTATGCTCCGGGCAGCTATGCGAGCACGGAAGAGGTGATCGAGCTCGCGAAGGTCGCCGCCTCCGCCGGTGGGATTTACGACAGTCATTTGCGCGACGAGAGCTCGTACACCGTGGGGCTCATCGGTGCCGTCTCGGAGGCGCTGCGGATCGGCCGTGAGGCCCGAATCCCGATTCACATATCCCACATCAAGGCATTGGGCGCCGATGTCTGGGGAAAGAGCCGCGAGGTGATCGCGCTCATCCAGGCCGCCAGAAAAGAGGGGCTCGACGTCACAGCCGACCAGTACCCGTACACCGCGTCGGGGAGCAGCGTCGGCGCGTCACTCCTCCCCCGCTGGGCGGAGGTCGGCGGCCGCGACTCGCTGCGCGCCCGCATCGACGATCCCGCGATTCACGCGAGGCTCGCGAGCGACATGAAGGAGAATCTGCGGCGCCGGGGCGGGGCCGAGTCGCTGCTGATCACGTCGTCGCGCGACAGCACCATTCTCGGCAAGACCCTCGCCGCCGTCGCGGCCACGCGCCAGGTCGAGCCGGTGGAAGCCGCCATGTCCATCATTCACGAAGGCGATGCCGGCGTCGCGTCGTTCAACATGAAGGACTCGGACATCGACGCATTCATGGTGCAGGATTTCGTCTCCACCGGCTCTGACGGCTCCGAAGGTCACCCGAGGAAGTATGGCACCTTCCCGAAGAAGCTCCACGAGTATGTGTTCACCCGGAAGCTGATCACCCTTCCCTTCGCGATCCGTGCCAGCGCGGCGCGCACGGCGGAAGCTTTTCATCTCGTCGAGCGGGGGCAGCTGAGGGAAGGATGGTTCGCCGACGTCATCGTCTTCGATGAAAAGAAGCTCGCGGACCGAGCGACGTACCGCGAGCCGGAGCTGCTCGCAGCCGGAATGCGTTATGTCTTCGTCAATGGAGCCGCCGCGGTGGTCGCGGGCACGTACACCGGCGCCCTGGCCGGCGTCCCTCTGCGGCGCCCGGGGAGCGCTGGCGAGAAGCCCCGGTAGGCTGGCCAGCGGGCCAGGGAAAAGTGGCGGGTGGGCCTCGACTTGGGGCCTCTGTGCCCGCTAAATTGGGGGCGGTGCCCGGGAACCCTGGGCTCCGGCCCTCGCAACTTCCCGTTCGCGCTTCCGCTTCATTCGCTCGCCACGCCGCCGGTCGCTCCGACCGTCGCCTTTCCCGGCCGAATTTGACAGCTCCCACGCTCCGCGGAAGCGCGCCGCGCATCACGACGCCCTCGCTCACCCGACCAGAGGGCCGAGCCAGCCACAGGCAGCTGCGCATTGCGCTCGTCACCGAGTACTACTATCCGCACCTAGGGGGCATCTGCGAGCACGTCCACTTCTTCGCTCGCGAGGCGAGGAAGCGCGGCCACCATGTCGACATCATCACCGCGAACATGCTGGATCAGACGCCCGAGCCTCACGTCATCCGGATGGGGCGGAGCCAGCCGGTGTACGCCAACAGCTCGATGGCGAGGATCACCATCGGCATGGGGCTTCGCAGGGAGATGCGCGCCGTCCTTCGCCGTGGCCGATACGACATCGTGCACTGTCACCCACCCCTGGTGCCGGTGCTACCGATGCTGGCGATCGAGGAAGCCGACTGCCCGGTGGTGGGCACCTTTCACACCTACTTCGACAGCTCGGTCGGGTATCGGCTCTTTCGCCGCTTCTGGCAGCGGAAGCTCGACAAGCTGGGCGCGGCGATCGCTGTCTCGCCATCCGCGGTGCACGCCTGCGAGCGCTACTTCGACGCGGACTGGACGGTGATCCCGAACGGGATCGACGTGAACGCCTTCCATCCTGGCGCGCCGCCACCGCCGGAGATCCGGGGCGACGTGCCGGCCATCCTCTTTCTGGGGCGCTTCGACCCGCGCAACGGACTAGCAACGCTCATGGATGCCTTCCGGCGCGTGCGGGGAAAGGAGCGCGATGCACAGCTGGTGGTCGTGGGCGATGGCCCGCTCCGCTCGCATTACCTCAGGCTCGCGGATGGTGACCCCGACATCACGTTCGTCGGCGCGGTGCTCAAGGAGCGGCCCAGCTACTACGCGCACAGCGCGATCTACGCCTGCCCGACCACCAAGGCGTCGTTCGGCATCACGCTGCTCGAGGCGATGGCGTGCGCGACACCGGTTGTCTGCTCCGACATCTGCGGTTTCCGCGACGTCGTGAAGCATGGCCGGGAAGCGCTCATGACCCCGTGCGGGGATGTCGACGCGCTCGCGGATGCGCTCGTCCTGCTGCTCGACGATGATGCGCTGCGAGAGCGACTCGGCAGCACCGGCAGGGAGCGGGCGATGGGCTACAGCTGGCCGCACGTCACCGATGCGGTGCTCGACGTCTACGCAAAGGTCCTCGGGCTCGCAACCGTCACGGCATGAGCGCTGCCCCGTCGCTCGGCGGCGCGATCGCTGCCGGGTGTGCGCTGGCTGCGGGTCTTTCCCTCCACGGGGCGCTCCACCGCAACAGCCCGCTTTTCGGCCGCGTCATCACCCGTTTGCCCGGTGACGCGCGCAGCGTCGCGCTCACCTTTGATGACGGCCCGAATCCGGACGCTACCCCGCGGATCCTAGATGTGCTGGCACGGGAAGCGGTCCCGGCCAGCTTCTTCATCCTCGGACGACATGCCGCGCTCTGGCCCGCGCTCGTGAAGCGCGCTGGCGATGAAGGGCACTGCCTCGCGAATCACGGCTATCACCACCGCAAGCTGCACTTCAAGGGCCCAGGCTACGTGCGGCGCGATCTCGAGCTCGGGACGGGCGCCATCGTGCAGGCATCGGGCGGCCGTCACCCGCGCCTCTTTCGGGCCCCGCATGGCTTTCGCAGCCCCTGGGTGAGCTCCATCGCCCACTCCCTCGGCCAGCAGGTCGTCGGCTGGTCGCTCGGGGTATGGGATAGCGCGCGGCCCGGCGTGGAGGAGATTCTGAGGCGGACACTCGACGGAACGCGTCCGGGATCCATCCTCCTGCTGCATGACGGCGATGGCTACGACCCACGCGGCGATCGGCTGCAAACGGTAGAGGCCCTGCCCCGGATCATCGACGGGCTGAGGCGGGCTGGCTACACGTTTTCTGCGCTGCCTGCGTCGTGAAGCGGAACGTGAAGCGGGCGCTGCGCGCATCGGCCACGCTCGCGATCGTGGCGCTGCTCGTCATCTTCGCCCGCCGCATCAACTGGCACACGACGTGGACCTCCATCAGCGACGCCGCCCCCCGCCCCCTTCTGCTGGCCGCGGTGCTCAACATCATCTCCCTCCTGGTGAAGGGAACGCGCTGGTGGATCTTCCTCCGCCCCCAGGGCTGCTCACTCGGCCTCGCGCTCCGGGCGACCGTTGCCGGCGCGGGGCTGAACAACGTTCTGGTGGCGAACGCGGGTGAAGCGGCACGCGTGATGTTCGTCTCGCGCGTGACCGGGGGCTCGAGTGCCGGCGTTCTCGCCGCACTCACCCTCGAGAGACTCTTCGACGCCATCGGCTACACTCTGCTTCTCGCGCTGGCGACTCTCTTTCTCGATCTGCCCCACTCGGTGGCGCGCTTTCGCTACGGCGCCGTCGTCCTGCTGCTGCTGGTGCTCGCTCTCCTCGGATATCTGCTGAGGCGACCCCGCAGCGAGCCGCTGGGACAGCGCATCCTGCCGCCCGGAACGGCGTTCCTGATGCGTGCCCGAGGATATGGCGCTCATTTCATCGAGAATCTGCAGGGCCTGATCACCGTGCCCCGCGCGGCCGTCGCAACGCTCCTGTCGATCATCGCCTGGAGCCTGCAGGTCGCGACCTATCATCTCACCGCGGTCGCCCTCCATTTTCCGATTTCGCTGGCTGGCTCCATCGCGGTTCTGCTCACCGAGAACATCGGCTTCCTGCTGCGTGCGACTCCGGGAAACGTGGGGGTCTTCCAGTTCGTCTACGCGATCACCGCGTCGGCAATGGGGCTGGACAGCGATGCCGCGGTGGCCGTCGCGGTGCTTCTGCAGACCCTCCAGGTGATTCCGGTGACATTGTTGGGAGTCGCGCTCGCGCCGGAGTTCGTCTTCCGGAAGAAGCGGAAGCCACCGCAGTCGCTCGCCTAGTCGCCGGCAGCGAGCACGGGCTGGAGCGCCGATCGCGCCGGGGTACTCCCGCCTGCGCGCGGAGCCGTCGTGTGCTCCTGCCGGTGCACGGCCGCCTTGAGATCTTCGACCATCCCCGAGACGCCCCGCATCTCCCGGGCAATCTCGTGGAACGATGCCGATTGCTCTTCGGCGAGCGCTGCCACTTCCTGGCTCGCGGCGGCGCTCTCCTGCGCAATGGTGGACACGCCCTCGATCGCGGAATTCACCCGCTCCACCGCCGATGCCACCGTCCCCGCCGCCTGGCCAATCGCGCTCACCTGCGCCGTCACCCGTGTCACCGCGGCTCCGATCGCCCCGAAGGCCTGGTCGCACTCGCGCGCGCTCTCGGCGCCGCTGGCCGTTTCCCGCTCGACATCCTCCATCATCGCGACTGCCGCCGCGGTGCGGTCGCGCGTGTCATCGACGAGCCGGCCGATGTGCTCCGAGGACTGACGCGCCTCGTCCGCGAGCGCTCGAACTTCCGTGGCGACCACCGCGAAGCCGCGCCCGGCATCGCCCGCTCGCGCCGCTTCGATCGCCGCGTTCAGCGCGAGCAGATTGGTCTGGGACGCGATTCCCTTCATCACCTCCACGATCGACCCGATCTCGCGCGCGTGTCGCTCCAGGTCGAGGATCACGTTGCTCGCCCGACCGACCGTTCCCCGAATGCCGGCACTCACCGCGAGCGTCCGCGCCACCTGCGCCTGGCCCGCCTGGGCGAGCAGATCCGACTCGCGCGCCTCGGTGAGCGCCGCCGCGACCTCGCGAGCGATCAGGGTCACCTGCGTTCCCATCTCTTCGGCCTCCCGACTCGCGTCCGCCACTCTCCCGGCCGTCTCGGCGGCGCCCGCCGAGACCTCTCCGGCCGCCTGAGTCACGTGCTGGGTGGATTGGGTCGCTGACTCGAGCGAGCTGTGCACTTCCCGGCTCGAGATCGTCAGGCGGTCGGAGGCCTCCTGGATGCGCGTCAGAAGAATCTGCACTCGCGCCGCCATCACATCGAACGCCTCGCCGAGCTGACCGATCTCATCCGTGGTGCCCAGCCCAGCGCGGACACCGAGGTCACCGGACGCTATCCGCAACGCAGCGTCCCGAATTCGCGTCAGCGGCTGCAGGAAACGGCGGGTGAAAGTCACGATCAGCACACTCACCAGGAGCGCGCTGACCATCCCACCCAGCATCACCGCTCGCCCCACATCAGCCGACGCAAGGCGCGGCAGATAGTTGTGCGGCTGCAAGAACTTGCTGCCACTGAAGGTCGCGACCGCTCGCCCATTCACGTAGATGGGCTCATCGCGTGTCCACCGTTCGTCGGCCGACAGGACTGCGCTCATGGAATTCGTCGGCGCGCCGAGTCGGATCCGGTACCGGCTCTGGGTGAGGCTGTCGAGCTCGAGCAGGTAGCGCGCGACCTCGGGATTTCCCGTGACCGGGACATCGCCCTTGAACAGCTTCAGCGACACGCCGGCGGGGAGCACTCCCATGGGCACCGCGCTTCCCCGGCTTACCGCAGCGGGCATCGTGGTCGCCGCCATCCTCCAGGGGCCGGGAAAGCGCAAGTCGAACAGCCGGCGGCTCACCTGCATGTTGTCCTGCAGCCGGTCGGCCGCGTCCTCCAGCTGGAGACCGAGAATGCTGCGGTTCGTCTCGCGCCACGCGAGCACGCCGGTGAACGTCAACCCGGCCACGACGACCGTGATGACGATGGCGGCAAGCTTGGTGGCGATCTTCCAGTGACGCAGCAAAGGCGACCTCTCTCGGGGAGCCGCAACGAACCGGCGGCCGGGGCCGTCGGCCCCATCGCATATCGACGATGCCGTGGGGGCTACGGCAACGCTTCTGGACGCTCGCGTGTCGCCGGGCCGGACCGGATGCAAGAAGCCCCGGCGAGCGAGGCTCGCCGGGGCTCCTAGATGCGTCGTGCGATTCGACGCGCTGGAGCTTACTGCTGGATCGTCGCGACTCCGGTGCTCGTCTGCGGCTTGCTCTCGACAACGAAAACGACGCGGCGGTTCTGCTCCGCACCCGGCTCGTCGCGCTGGGCACCCTTCACCACCTGCCGCTCCTCGCCATAGCCCACAGAACGAAGCTGCGAGGCGGTGAGCCCGGCCGTCTGCAGATACGAGACGACGTTGTCTGCGCGGCGCTTGGAGAGGCTGAGGTTGTAGCGGTGCGTGCCGGCGGGATCCGCGAAGCCCTCGATCGTGATGACCGACCCGTTGTAATGCTTCTGGACGACCTTCGCGAACTGGTCCAGCATCGGCCTGTCGGTATCGCGCACGGTGGCGTCATCGAACGCGAAGTTCACGGGCATGTCGAACTTCATGCCGTTCTCCATCGTGGTCATGCGTGCGCCGAACTGCGTGCGCAGGCTGTCGAGATCCGTGCGAAGCGAGGCGATCGCCCGGGTGTTCGCAGCGATGCCGGCGGCGTTCGCGCTGTCACCGGCCAGGCGCGCGCTGCGCTCGGTGGCAATGTTGGAGGAGATGCTCGAGTCCACGGACATGCGCTGCGCCGCGAGCTCCTTTCGCACGAACCCCTTGGTCGCACAGCCCGCCAAGAGCGGGAGGGCCAGGGCGCCGACAGCGATTGCGTGAAGTGACTTGGTCATATCTTACCGCTCCTGTTTTCGGTTCTTCCCTGAGAAACCCGTGAAGACGCCCACAACCCATCACCAAACGCGAGAAGCGTGCCCTTTCACCGCCTTGCGAGAACATTCCGCCGAAAATGTGATCCACGTCACAATTCATTGTGGCCCATGCACTTACACGCGAGAATATACTCGTTCTGCAGGTCGGCGAAAGGGCCAGTTTCGTGACGATACGATTAAGGCGGGCGCGCGACCTGGCCTGGTGGTCAGAGAGCGTCTAACGGCGGCTGATGGAACTCCGCATCGTGCCGGTCCGGCGGCATGAGAGCATCCTCGATGAGCTCCTGGACCATCTCCGTGCTCACCGTCACGTCGACCTCGAAATCGAGCCAGAGCTGCGCGTGGGAGGTGAAGCTTCGACGGTGATGCGGCGCGAGGCCGTGCGACGCCAGCCCGGCCTGATGATCGCGCGTTCCGTAGCCGACGTTGCGATCCCAGCGATACTCGGGATACCGTGGGGCAAGCGCGTGCATGATGCGGTCGCGGGTTACTTTTGCGACGATCGACGCGCAGGCGATGCAGAAGCAGCGCGCGTCACCGCCGACGACGGCGCGATGGGAGATCCCCAGAGTTCGCAGCGGACGACCATCGACCAGCACATGATCGGGAGACAGACGGAGCCGCCGCAGCGCCCGCCGCATCGCGAGGATGGTCGCCTGATAGATGTTGATCCGGTCGATCTCGCGCGCCGATGCCGCGCCAAGGGCGAGATCGAGCGCGCGCTCGCGAATCCGTCCGGCGAGCTTCACTCTCTCGCGAGGGGGGAGAAGTTTGGAGTCGTCCACGCCCCGGATCGCGGGGACGTCGTGCGGCATGATCACCGCGCATGCGACGACGGGGCCCGCAAGGGAGCCCCGTCCGACTTCATCGACTCCGGCGATCAGGGGCCCTCCGCTCCGGCGAAGGTCACGCTCGATCGACGTCCACCGGCTGGGAACGACACGCGATCGCCGCTTGTCGCCCTCCACCTCCACTGAGGCTACTCCTCTCCGGGAGTCACGACTCGGGTCTTTCTCTCCCTGATGCGGGCCGACTTGCCGCTCACGGTGCGCAGGTAATACAGCTTGGCGCGGCGCACCCGCCCGCGACGCACGACCTGTACGCTTCCGAGCATCGGGCTGTGCACCGGGAAGATGCGCTCGACGCCGATCCCGCTCGAGATCTTGCGCACCGTGAACGTCTCGCTCACCCCGCTGCCGCGCCGAGCGATGCACACTCCCTCGAACGCCTGCAACCGCTCCTTGTCTCCTTCCTTCACGCGCACGTTGACGCGGAGCGTATCGCCAGGACGGAAGGGGGGCACGTCGGAGCGCAGGTATTCCTTTTGGGTTTCGATGAAGGGGTGCATGGTGGGCTCTGGGCGGAGGACGAGGCCCGCGGTATGTCGTGTAGGTTGTAGACTGGGAAAACTAGTTGGACGCTGCGCATTATGCCAGAGAGCGATGAATCGCTCTACTCGGTGGTGCCCTCGCTCTGCGCGCCACCGTTGCCGATGGACACCGCCTTGATGTTGACGAACTCCCGGATGCCGAGACCCGACAGCTCGCGGCCGTACCCGGAGTGCTTCACCCCGCCAAACGGCAGGCGCGGATCCGATGCGACCATCGCGTTCACGAACGTCATCCCGGCTTCGATCTCCCGGATGAAGGCGTCGCGCTCCGCGTCGTCGCTCGTCCACACGCTCGAGCCGAGGCCGAAGGAGGTCTCGTTCGCGACCGCGATCGCCTCGGCGAGATCGCGCACGCGGATCACCGTGGCCACCGGCCCGAAGAGCTCTTCCACTCTCGCCGGGGAGCCCGGCGGAGCACCCACCAGCACCGTGGGTGGATAGAAATTACCGGGGCGCTCAAGGGGATGGCCGCCGGTGAGAAGCCTCGCTCCTGCCGCGACGCTGCGACGCACCTGATCGTCGAGGTCGCGCACGATCTGGGCGGTCGCCAGCGGCCCGATCTGGGTGGCCGGGTCCATCGGGTCGCCGACGCGTAGCGCCTGCATTCCGGCGGTGAAGCGGCGCTCGAATTCGTCCGCGACCCGGTCGTGCACGATGAAGCGCTTCGCGGCGATGCACGACTGGCCGTTGTTGATCGTGCGCGCCGTCACCGCCGTGGAGATGGCTGCGTCCAGCTCCGCGGTCGGCATGACCACGAACGGGTCGCTTCCTCCCAGCTCAAGCACGCTCTTCTTGATCTGCTTTCCGGCGGTGGCTCCGACGCTCCGGCCGGCCCCCTCGCTCCCCGTGAGGGTGACGGCGGCGACGCGTTGGTCCTCGATCAGCGCCGCAACACGGTCCGACTCGATGAGAAGCGTCTGGAACACCCCCTGCGGAAAACCGGCGCGGCGAAAAAGATCCTCGATCGCGAGAGCGCACTGCGGCACGTTGGACGCGTGCTTGAGCAGGCCGACGTTACCGGCCATGAGCGCCGGCGCAGCGAAGCGCAGCACCTGCCAGAAGGGGAAATTCCACGGCATGACGGCGAGGATGATGCCGAGCGGCAGGAAAGCCACGAAGCGCCGCGACGCATCGGTCTCGACCGGCTCATCCGCGAGAAGCTCTTCCGCATGCTCGGCGTAGTACCGGCACGCGAGCCCGCACTTGGCCGCCTCGTCGATCGCGGACTGCAAGGTCTTGCCCATCTCGAGCGTCATCAGCCGGCCGAACGCCTCCTTCTCGCCCTCGAGCAGGCCGGCGGCCCGGGTCATCCACTCCGCACGCTGCGCAAAGGTCGTGCGGCGATGGGCCACGAACGCCCGCGCGGCCAGAGCGAGCTTCCGCTCGAGCGCGGGGGCATCGAGCGCCTCGAAGGTGCGAAGCGTCTCTCCGGTGGCCGGATTGATGGTTGCGATCGGCATGGCGACGCTCCTGGCAGGCGGCGTGCCTACGCCTTCCCTCTGCGGCGGATGGTGAGTCGCGCCGCCTCGTCGCGCCGCCACTCGGCGATGCGCTTGTGATCGCCCGAGAGGAGCACCTCGGGCACCGGGAGTCCGCGATACTCGGCTGGCCTGGTGTAGCTCGGGGCGCTCAGTCCATCCTGCCAGAAGCTGTCGCCGTAAGCGCTCTCGAGGTCGGAGATCGCTCCAGGACAGAGGCGAACCGTGGCGTCGATGATCGCGAGCGCGGCCGGCTCGCCGCCGCTCAGCACGAAGTCCCCGAGCGAGATTTCCTCGCTCGCGAGATGCTCGGCCACCCGCTGATCCACATCCTTGTAGTGCCCGCAGAGAAGCGTGAGCTCCTCGCCACCGGCGTAACGCACCGCATCCACCTGCGCGAAGCGCCGGCCGCGAGCGGACACGAGAACGATCGGTGCCCGGGCGCCCAGAGCTTCGACGGCCTCGAAGAATGGCTCTGGCTTCATCACCATCCCGGGCCCGCCCCCGAAGGGCGAGTCATCGACGGTGCGGTGGCGATCGTGGGTGTGGTCGCGAAGATCCACCACCCGGTAGCTCACGGCTCCGGAGGCGACCGCGCGCGCCGGGATGCTGAGCCCGAGCGGCGCGTCGAAGAAGGACGGAAAGATCGTGACGACGTTGATGCGCAGTGTCATTCGAGAAGGCCCGCCGGCGGGTGTGCGACGATGCGGCGTTCCCGGCGGTCGATGCGCTCCACGAACTCGCTGCGGAGGGGAATCATGACCGTGCGCCCTTCGTGTGAGACCTCGAGTGCGATCCCCTGCGGCAGCTCGAAGAACTCGACGACGTCTCCGATCGCCCGCCCGTCCGCCAGCTCCACGCGCATGCCGATGAGCTCATGGTAGTAGACCTCGCCCTCGGCGGGAGGCGGCAGCTCGGCCGCCGGAAGCAGCAGGTAGCGATCCGGCCAGCGCTCGGCGGCGGTGCGGTCCGCAATTCCCGCGAAATGGACGATCAGACGCTCGTCTTTGAATGAGCGGGCGCTGGCGATCTCGAAAATTCTTCCCGCGGGGTCGAGCTCCCCGTCCACCGTGCCGAGAAAAACACGACGGCCGGCCGAGAACACCTCGGCCGGCGCGTCGGTGATGGGCTCGACAATGATCTCGCCGCGAATCCCGTGTGCCTTGCGCAACCGCCCGACGATGATCATCTCGGGCGCCGACACGTCAGCCGCCCGCTCCCGCCTCGACGACCGGCACCGCGCCGTCCTTGCGCCGCGCGGCCACCCGCTTCTCGTGTCGTGCCTTGAGCACGCCCGCCTTGCGGAGCAGCGACCGGACCGTGTCCGTGGGCTGAGCGCCGACGTCGAGCCAGTGATTGGCGCGGTCCGCCTCGACGTTCAGCCCACCCTCGGGCCGCCGGGGGTCGTACTGGCCAATGACCTCGATGAAGCGACCGTCGCGGGGACTCTTCGAGTCCGCGATGACGATGCGGTAGATCGGAGTCTTCTTCCGTCCGACGCGACGGAGGCGAATCTTCACTGCCATGAGCGATCCCCTTGCCTGAGTGGTTCTGTCCTTCCCTGGGCTCTTCGCGTGCGCCGGAATCTCCGGGCCGCACCCAGAACAGCTGTTCTATCTCATTCCGCCGAACATCCCTCCGCCCATCCCCGGCAGTCCCGGCATCCGCATGCCGCCCTGCCCCATCTTCTTCATCATCTTCTGCATCTCGCGAAACTGCTCGAGCAGCCGGTTGACCTCGCTCACGGGTCGGCCGCAGCCACGCGCGATCCGGGCACGGCGGGAGCCGTTGATGATCGCAGGATTCCTGCGCTCTCCCGGAGTCATCGAGAGAACGATGGCCTCGATGTGCCGCATGCGATTCGGGTCCATCTTCGCCTGCTTGAGCATCTTGGTATTCACGCCCGGAAGCAGCTTGAGCATCCCCTCGAGCGGTCCGAGCTTCTGAATCTGGCGCATGGTCTGGAGAAAATCTTCCAGGTCGATCCCCTCTTTCCGGATCTTCTTCTCCATCTTCTTCGCCTGTTCGGCGTCGAAGGTGGATTGAGCCTTCTCCACGAGCGTGACGATGTCGCCCATCTGGAGAATGCGGCCGGCCATCCGCTCGGGGTGGAACTCCTCGAGCGCATCGACCTTCTCCCCGACGCCGATGTACTTGATCGGCTTCTTCGTGATCCCGTAGATCGAGAGCGCCGCTCCACCCCGGGCGTCACCGTCCATCTTCGTCAGGAGGATGCCGGTGATACCGAGGGCGTCGTCGAACCCCTTGGCGATCCGCACCGCGTCCTGGCCGGTCATGCCGTCGGCGACGAACATGATCTCATCGGGGTGGACGGCCGCCTTCAGCCGCCGCAGCTCGTCCATCATCTGTTCATCGATCTGGAGGCGGCCGGCGGTGTCGATGATCACGACGCGGTCGCGAGCCCTCTTTCCCTGCTCGATGCCGGCCCGCGCGATCTTCACGACGTCGGTGGTGGCACGGTCGGTGTAGACCGGCACGTCGATCTGCTGACCCAACGTCTCGAGCTGATCGATCGCAGCGGGACGGTAGACATCGGCCGCGACCAGACGCGTGGGACGCGCTTCGGCCTTGAGCTTGTAGGCGAGCTTGGCGGCCGACGTCGTCTTCCCGGAGCCCTGCAGGCCGACCATCATGATGATCGTCGGGGGCACGGTGCTCATCCGGAGCCCCTCGCGCCGCTCGCCGAGCATGGTCGCGAGCTCATCGTGCACGATCTTGACGAGCTGCTGTCCGGGCGAGACCGTACGGAGGGCCGAGACGCCCACGGCGGCCTTCTCTACGCGCTCGAGAAACTCACGCGTCAGCTGGAAGTTGACATCGGCCTCGAGGAGGACGCGCCGGACCTCGCGCAACCCTTCCTTGATGTCGGCCTCGGTGAGGACGCCCCGTCCGCGCAGCCGCGCGAACACCGCATCGAGCTTCTCGCTCAGTTCATCGAACATAGCCTTTAAAACTAGGCGCTGTTAGAATTTGAGGCAACGGCGGGTGCCGGTCCCCTCAGGCAAGCGCCCATCGAACCCCATCCCGGCTCGCCATGGCCCGCGTCTCCCGAAAGGAAGAGATCCTCCGCTCCGAGCTGCCGCCCACGCTGCCGCTCATGGCGCTCCGATCCACCATCGTGTATCCGCTCGGCACGATCGCGGTGCAGATGGGAGCGCCGGAGAATCTCGCGATCCTTCGATCGCACGAGGACAACGGCCTCATCGTCGGGCTGCTCGTGGCGAGCGGCGAGATGGACGAGCCGATCCAGCCTGACTCCTTTGTCGGACGGGTCGGCGTCGCCGCTCGCGTGCACGAGCGGATCAACCTGCCCGGGGACACGATCCAGATCACGCTTCAGGGTCTCCGTCGCATCGTGATCGAGGAGGTGGCGTCGCGCGAGCCCTTCCCGGTGGCCGGTGTACGTCCGGCGCGGGAGACTCCGCTCGATCCACTTGAAGGCGAGGAGCTCATGGCCCGGCTCGTGGCCGCGGCCGAGACCCTGGCCGAGCTGGTAGACCGCATCCCCGATGAGGTCCCGGCGATCCTCAAGATGAACATGTCCGACCCGGGCCGGTTCGCCGATCTCGCCGCGACGAACATGAACTTCCGGATCTCGGAGAAGGACGAGGTGCTGCAGCGCCTCGACATCGGGGAGCGGATCCGCTTCGTCCTGAGCCGGCTCGAGCGCGAGGTCGCGCGGGCTCGGGTGATGGAGGACATCAAGCGCCAGACCGAGGTGAAGATCGAGCAGCACCAGCGCGAGTTCTATCTTCGCCAGCAGCTGCGCGCCATCCAAACCGAGCTTGGAGAGGCGGATCCGGGTGAGAAGGAGGCCGTGGATCTGCTCAGGAAGATCGAGCTCGCGAACCTTCCGGAGCGCGCCGCGCAGGAGGCCCGACGCGAGACCGATCGCCTGCGCCAGCTCTCACCCGCGTCGAGCGAGTATCAGGTCATCCGCAACTACCTGGACTGGCTGCTGGCCCTCCCCTGGCACAAGCGCTCGGGCGACGAGCAGATCGCGCTCAGCAAGGTGCAGGAGGCGCTCGACAGCCGCCACTACGGGATCAAGGAGGCGAAGGACCGCATTATCGAGTACCTCGCCGTGAGGAAGCTGCGCGGCGGAGATCCGCACGGACCCATTCTCTGTTTCGCCGGACCGCCGGGCACCGGCAAAACATCACTCGGAGAGGCGATCGCGCAGTCCATCGGACGTGAGTTCTACCGCATCTCCGTGGGCGGCGTGCGAGACGAGGCCGAGATCCGGGGGCACCGCCGAACATACGTCGGCGCCATGCCAGGGCTGCTCATCCAGGCGCTCCGGCGCGTGCAGACGAAGGATCCGGTGCTGATGATCGATGAGATCGACAAGATGACTCACGGCGGGATGAGCGGCGACCCGACGGCAGCGATGCTCGAGGTGCTCGACCCCTCGCAGAACGACGAGTTCGTCGACCACTACATCAACCTCCCCTTCGACCTGTCGGCCGTGTTGTTCATCTGCACGGCGAACAACATCTACGACATCCCGGCGGCGCTGCGGGATCGCATGGAAGTGATTCGCGTCTCCGGCTACACGATCGAGGAGAAGGTCGAGATCGCCTGGCGCTACCTCATGCCGACGCTGCTCGAGGAGCACGGCATCAGCGACAAGGACATCCAGTTCACCGATGAGGTTCTGGAGTCGATCTCGAGCGGCTACTCGCGCGAGGCCGGCCTGCGCGGCTTCTCGCGCAACCTCGCCGCCATCATGAGACGGCGGGCGCGGAGGAAGGCCGACGGAGAGGAGGGCGCCTGGGTCGTGGACCTGGCTCTCGTCGAGGAGATTCTGGGCCCCCCACGCTACGCCCGCGAGGAAGCGGAAACCGAGCCCGAGGTCGGGGCCGTGACCGGCCTCGCGTGGACGGCCACCGGCGGTGACATCATGGTCATCGAGGCGCTCAAGATGACGGGCTCCGGCCGACTCATCGTCACCGGGCAGCTCGGCGATGTGATGCGCGAGTCCGTAGACGCGGCGTACTCCTACGTCCGCTCCCGATCCAAGGCGATCGGGATCGAGGACTCGGTCTTCAAGGACTACGATCTGCACATCCACCTCCCAGCCGGGGCCATTCCAAAGGACGGACCGAGCGCCGGGATCACGATGACACTCGCGATCGCCAGCTCGCTGAGCGAGCGGCCGGTGCGGCGCGACGTCGCGATGACCGGCGAGGTGACGCTGCGCGGACGGGTGCTCGAGATCGGTGGCGTCAAGGAGAAGGTGATGTCGGCCTACCGCGCCGGCTTGCGTCAGGTGATCCTCCCCAAATCGAACGAGAAGGATCTGCGCGACATCCCGGACGAGGTCCGGCAGAACATGGTCTTCAGCTTCGTCCACAGCATGGACGAGGTTCTCCGCATCGCGCTGCTGCCACCTCCCGAGCGGATGGTCGCCGACATGCTGACGATGGGACCCGAGAGCGATCGCCGTCTCTCCGAGCGACCCGTTCCACGAGATGACCGTCCCGAGTCGCACCGCACGGTGGTTTCTGAGCCGGCCGGGGAGAAGACGCCACGCTGATCGACAGCAATAATCCCTGGGTCCAGTTCGCGATCCAGGTGACCGTCGGCACTCTGGCAGGTGGTTTGTCGGACGCCGTCGCCGTCCGGATGCTCTTCCGTCCGCACGAGCGCCGATTCGGCTTCCAGGGGGCGATTCCCAAGAACAAGGCGCGTCTCGCAAAGAGCATCGGAAGGACCGTGGGCGAGCGCCTGCTCTCTCCCGCCGATGTCGCCGAGGATTTGGGACGCACGGGAGTCCGCGAGACGTTCGACGTCAAGCTGCGCCAGCTCGTCGAGCGTGGTCTGGATACCGAGCGTCCCTCCATCCGCGAGCTCCTGCCCGCGGCGGTGGCCGAGGAGATCGAGAGCTCACTGGATGGGCTGGCGCCACTCGCCGTCGAGCAGTTCACGCGCTTCGTCGCGTCCGACGACTTCGAAGAGCGCGTACGCGGCTTCGTCGCGCGCACGCGAGCCGAGCTCTCCTCGCTGGCTCTGGGGAGCGTGCTCACCGCCGAGCGACGCACCGACATCGCCGCGCGCGCCGCCGCGTGGGTGGAGGATTTCTCGCAGTCGCCCGACCTCGAGGCAGCGGTGCGCGACTACCTCGTCCGGCGATCGGAGGACTGGCTCGGCTCGTCCACGCCGCTGCTCGAGAAGGTTCCGCCTGCGGTCGTGCGGGCGATCGAGAGCGCCATCGATGCCTATCTCCCGCTCGCGGTCGCCAAGCTCGGCAGCTTCCTTCACCAGCCCGCGTCGCGCGAGAAGATTCGCGATGCTCTGCACGGCCTCTTCCAGCGCTTCGTGGATGATCTCCGTTTCCACGAGCGGCTGATCGCCCGACTGATGGTCACCGAACGCACCTTCGACAAGTTGATCGATTCGCTCGAGACAGACGGCGTGGAGCAGGTCGCAACGCTGCTGGACGATCCGGTGGTACGCGACGAAATCACCCGGTCGATCCACGACGCCGTGCTGACCTACCTCCGGAAACCGCTCTCCGACCTGGTGGGCGCACCCGACAGCCAGCGGGGCCAGGAGCTGGTGGGGGTCGTCGGTGACTCCGTGCTCAAGCTCTTGCGGGCTGATCGAACCCGCTCCTTCCTCGTCGCCCGGCTGGAGCAGATGCTCGAACGCTCCGAGTCACGTACGTGGGGTGAGATGCTCGCTCCTCTGGACGACGCGTTGCTCGCCGGATGGATCGCCCAGGGTGCGCGCTCCGCCAAGGCACGCGATCTCGCCCAGGATGCGGTGCGCGGGGCCATCCGGACGGCGCTGTCCCGCCCGATCGGTCGACCCGGACGCTGGCTCCCTCTCGATGCGACCGAGCGGTTGTCGCGCGTGCTCTCTCCAGCCCTCTGGGAATGGATCGAGACCGAGCTGCCCGGATTCGTCGAGCGGCTCGACATCCAGACGCTCGTCGAGCGCAAGGTGATGGCGTTCAGTACGCAGCGCGTCGAGGATCTCGTGCGCGGCGTGATGCAGCGCGAGCTCAACTTCATCATCAAGACGGGCTTCGTGCTCGGCGGACTGATCGGCGTCGTGACGTTCCTGCTCACCGAGCTGTTCGCGAAGCTGCGTTGATGCTCAGGGCTCGACCTGCACCTTCGCCGGGTCGATCACCGCCGTGGACGCTCCCGCCGGGACATCGACGTACATGACCGCCGCCTTCCCGGCGATCTCGCCAGCCCAGAGGAGCAGCGACCGGCCGCGGGCCGAGAAGCTCCGGGCACCGCCGCTCGCGCCGCCGGAGGACGAAGTCCCGAAGCGCCTGGCAATCACCTCCTGCAGCGCGTCACGGAATTCCGCCGCGTCGAGCGGCGTGTCCCAGACGCTCACCCACGCGAGCCCCTCTCCCCTCGAACTGCGCACGATCACGTAACGGTCGCCTCCCCACCCGGCCGCCGCCCGGATGGACGTGGGCTGGTCCTTGAGATGCTGGTAGAGAAAGACCCGGATGCCGAACTCGCCGATGTCGTTCTGGTAGCTCTCGGTCGCTCCGGCGGGCGCCGGAAGCACGACCTTCAGAGGCTCCTCGCGCACCGCTCCGTCGTATTTCTCGGGGTGAAGGAGCTGCTCCGAGGAATGCGGTATTGCCGCTCCATACGGCGACCTGCCGGGGTGGCGCTCCACGAAGCGCCGCACGAACTCCATCCCGTTCACGTACGAGAAGATCTCCGTCTCCCGGATCACCATGGGCGCCCGCGCCGCCACCGGTGTGGAGCTGAAGTTGTCGCGCACCAGCTGCCGGATGGCTTCCCATCCGCCCGGGTAGCGCGCCGCGGGATCGACCCCCGCGCCGGCGGCCGCCTGGAGCGGCACCAGCATCGCCTGCCCTTCGATCAGCGCGTGCGCCGCCAGCGACCGATCGTCGTCCCCTTTCGTCTTCTCGATCGAGTCCAGGTTCACGTACTGGTCCTGCAGCGCGTGCACGAGCTCGTGCGAGACGATCAGTCCGAGCTGCTCGGGCTTGGCGTCGCTTCGGATCCAGAGCGTCTTGCTCTCGGGATCGTACAGACCCACGGCCTGCTCGGTAAGAAAATCGAGGAAGAGTCGCCGCAGATCGAGCGTGTCAGGGATGAGACCGAGAAACCGATAGGTCGCCTGCTGCCCTGCCAGCTCCTTCTCGCCCATCTCCCGCTCGAACACGCGCTGCATGAAATCGTGAAACTCGGCCTGCGATCGGGGACGCACCACCGGCGGACGCTTGAACTTGAGACCGGTACCCGCTTCGATCTGGGGGATGGCGTCCGCTACCAGCTTCGCGTACGGTCCCTCGGAAGACGCGTCACGGCCGCAGCCCGCGACAACGATAATGAGAGCCGCGCCACAGCGCGCTATGCACCCTCTCACGCCGTCCACTCGACCCGCTTGCCGGTCGCGAGTCCGACCACCCGCGCCACGTCGTGCCCCCGCACGACGATTCCCTCGGCAACGAGCCGGCGCTCCAGCTCCGACTCCAGCATCGCCAGCCGCACCGAGCGCGACGGGAGGTCGGCTCGATCGGGAACCGGTGCGGGCGCCGGCGGCGACGCAGTCTCCGGGCGCGTGGTTCGCCCGGCTGGCGCGAAGGCCGCTTCGATCTCGGCACCGAAGCGCTCGATCGCCGCGATCCCCTCGCGCGCCCACTTCTCGACCGGGTCTTCCGCGACCGCAGTCCGGTCTCCCGGGGAAGCGGAGCTGCTCTCTGCCCCGGGCGCCGCCGTCCCTGCCGCCGACCGGCGGAGCAGCTCGCGCCGTTGAAGGATGAGCCCCTCGGTCTCGGCCGAGTACGCGGCCAGCGCCTGGGCATGGGCGCACGCCTCGTCCAGCGCGTCGATCGCGCGGTCCGGTCGGGCCCGATCAGTGATGTGGAGATCGGTGAGCTCCACGGACGCGCGTAGCGCGTCGGGCGAGATCGCGACGTTGTGGTGACGCTCCAGCCGTTCTTTCCGCGCCTCCAGAATGATCATGGTCTGGTCCGCGCTCAGCTCGCGAACCGGCACCTTCTGGAAGCGGCGCTCCAGAGCAGGATCGCCGCACACCCACCGCTCGTACTCGTCCTCGGTCGTCGCGCCGATCACCCGGAACTCGCCGCGCACCAGCGCAGGCTTGAGCATGTTCGCCGCATCCATGGCCGCGCCCATCGCGCTTCCCTGACCGATCAGGTTGTGCAGCTCATCGATGAACAGGATGATGTCGGGGTCCGCACTCGCCTGCGTCACCACTCCGCGGAGGCGTTCCTCGTACTGTCCGCGATACATCGTTCCGGCCAGCATCGAGACGTGATCGAGGGCGAGGACGCGGGCGTTCCGAAGCACGACCGGCACCGACCCGGTTGCGATACGCTGCGCCAGCCCTTCTGCGATCGCCGTCTTGCCGACTCCCGACGGCCCCACGAGCGCGGGGTTGTTCTTTCCATGGCGGAGCAGAATGTCTACGACTCGTGAGATCTCGTCCTCGCGGCAGCGCACCGGCTCGAGCGTGCCCGCGCGCGCGTCGGCCGTGAGGTCGCGCGTCAGGCGGTCGAGAGTCATGCCGGCGGGTCGTATCATGTCTCCGAGCATCACAGTCCCAGCACTCCGTGGGTGTACCAGTCGATGAGCGCGTCGCCCCAGAGCAGCGCTACGATACCGGCGGGGGCAAGGAATACGCCGA
Organism: Gemmatimonadota bacterium; assembly: GCA_030948255.1. Classification (GTDB taxonomy): domain Bacteria; phylum Gemmatimonadota; class Gemmatimonadetes; order Gemmatimonadales; family Gemmatimonadaceae; genus JALZAQ01. The sequence goes on along the minus strand of JALZAQ010000052.1, from coordinate 2,409 downwards.
ACGGCACCAGCGGCGGGTCGAACGAGGCGCCCCGTCGCCGACTCCTCAGCCACTCCAGCGGGAAGACGATCCCGAGAAAGCCCACCGCACCGATGGCGGCACCGAGAAAGATCGTGAGCAGCGTCCGTGTTGATCCGAGATGTGCGCCGACCATGGCCATCAGGGTGACGTCGCCAAATCCCATCGCCTCCTTCTTCAGCGCCAGCTCCCCCAGCCAACCGACGATCGCGATCGCGCCGGCGCCGACGCACGCCCCCACCACCGCCTCGTACAGTCCGGCGAAGGGGAGAGTTTCACCGGTGAAGACCCCGATCCCGGCTGCGGCCAGCGCCCAGATCAGCCCGAACACGGTGAATCCATCCGGGATCACGTAGCGCGACGCGTCGGTCAGCACGATGCCGAGGAGCACCGTGCCGAAGACGGCAACGCGTAGCGCGGTGAAGCTCATCCCGAACTGCAACACGGCCGCCAGCCAGAGAAGCGCGACCACCACCTCCACCAGAGGATACACCGGGGAGATGGGCTGGTGGCAGCCGCGGCAGCGCCCCCGCAGAACGAGCCAGCTCAGGACCGGGATGTTCTCGTACCAGGTAATCTCGTGGCCGCACCGCGGACAGCGCGAGCGGGGTGTGATCACGGACAGCCCGTCCGGCCAGCGCGACACACAGACGTTCAGGAAGGAGCCGATCACGCCGCCCAGGAGCAGCGCGAGAAGCCGGGGGAAAGCCACCAGAGCATCGGTCACGGGCGGAAGTGGTGGAGGAGGATACCGGCGGCCACGGCGACATTGAGCGAGTCGACGTCGGAGCCGATGGAGATGGAGACGCTCTGGGCGATTCTCATCCGCGCGGCCGGCGAATGGCCGCCACCTTCGTTGCCGAGCGCGAGGGCGAGTCGCGGAGGTGCGACGAGCTGTTCGAGCGCCACCCCCGACCGGTCCGTCCCCCAGAGCACCGTGCCGGTGGATCCGAGGAACCTGTCGAGCTCTTCCCAGGTAGCAGTAGTGGCGGGGCGGTGAAAGAGTGCCCCCATCGCGCTGCGAACGACCTTCGCATTCCAGAGATCGACCGTCCCGGGCAGTGCTACCGTGACCGCGGCTCCGAAGGCCGCAGCGGTGCGCAGGATCGTGCCGACGTTGCCGGGATCCTGCAGGGAGTCGAGCACGACCACGCGCGCTGTCTCGGGGAGGGCCAGGGTTTCGAGCGACCCGCGCGGAATCTCCGCGATCGCGAGAACGCCCTGCGGCGATTCCGTGTCGGATGCCGTATCGAAGTCGCGATCCGATACCTCTTCCACCGGAATTCCGCGGCCGTACGCAGCGGTCAGAAGTGCCGAGCCCCGGGCGGCATGCACGAGACCCGGCGACACAAGGAGCCCGCGCGGGGCCAAGGGCGAGCGCAGAAGCTCCTCCGCGGCTCGAACTCCTTCGGCCACGAAGAGATCCAGCCGCTCGCGCGCCTTGCGACGCTGGAGGTCGCGGGCCAGGGTGAGGAGCTTCAAGACGTTGCCGTTTCGATAACGGTGGAATGGGTCTTGCCAACTTCGCAATCGTGCTCGACTACGCAGGAGCGTACATGAAACGGTTTATTCTCGGCGTCACCTTCGCGCTGTCTGCCTCCGCTTGCGGCGTCTCCCAGCAGCAGGAAGTACAGATGGGCGCGCAGTACGCCCAGCAGATCGATCAGCAGCTTCCCCTCGTACGCGACCCCGAGATCAACCGGTACATCAATGTACTAGGCGACTCGATCTCCAGACTCACGGCGCGCGGCGATCTCGAGTGGCACTTCTTCGTGGTGGACAGCAAGGAGGTCAACGCCTTCGCGGTTCCGGGCGGCTACATCTATGTGAATCGCGGTCTCATCGAGCGCGCGGAGAAGATGGATGAGATCGCCGGAGTGCTCGGGCACGAGATCGGTCACGTCGTCCGGCGTCATACTATCAAGCAGATGCAGCAACAGCAAACGGCGAACATCGGCGTCACCCTGGCCTGCGTCCTCACGCGCGTCTGCGACAGCCAGGCCGCCCAGGCAGGAATCCAGGTCGCCGGCACCGCGTTATTCGCCAAGTTCAGCCGCACCGATGAGAAGGAGGCGGACGACGAGGGCTTCACCAACGTCGTGCGCGCCGGCATCAGCCCGGAAGGGATGGTGACGATGTTCCAGCGGCTGCTCGAGGAGCGGAAGAGCCGGCCCGCCGGCGTGGAGGCGTGGTTCGCGACGCACCCGCTCGAAGAGAGCCGGATCGCCGACATCCAGCGCCTCATCAACACGCTGGATCCGGCCAAGCTAGCCTCGCTGTCGACCGATTCCAAGAACTTCCACACGTTCAAGGAGCGAGTGCAGGCGTTGCCTCCGTCGCCCGCTCCGCGACGAGTGCAGTAGAGCCGCGAGCTGAGCCGGGCGCCACGCC
>JALZAQ010000086.1 GCA_030948255.1 Gemmatimonadota bacterium | reverse complement strand
CGAGGCGGCGTTTCTCGACACCCTCGAGAAACGCACCTTCGATTTCTTCTGGGCTCGCGCCAACCCGGACAATGGGCTCATCCCGGATCGCTGGCCCACCCCGTCCTTCTCGAGCGTGGCGGCCGTTGGCTTCGGCCTCACCGCCTATCCCATCGGCGTCGAGCGCGGATACATCACACGCGATCAGGCGCGGGACCGCGTGCTTACCACGCTGCGCTTCCTTTGGACCGCGCCGAGCGGCGACGCGGCGACAGGGGTGACCAGCGACCACGGCTTCTTCTACCACTTCCTCGACATGCGGACCGGGTTCCGCTTCGAGACCGTGGAGCTCTCCACGATCGACACGTCGCTCCTCCTCGGCGGAATCCTGCTCTGCCAGACGTACTTCACCGGCGGCGACGCCGGAGAGGTGCAGATCCGAGCGCTCGCGGACTCACTGTACCGGCGTGTCGAGTGGACTTTCGTTCAGCCCCGGGCGCCGCTGATGGGGATGGGCTGGACCCCCGAATCGGGGATGATCGCGGCCGACTATAAGGGATACGACGAGGCGATGCTGTTGTACCTCCTCGCCCTCGGCTCGCCGACACATCCGATCGATGCGGCGGCGTGGACGGCATGGACGTCCACCTATCAGTGGGGAAGCTATCTAGGGTACGAGCAGGTGAATTTCGGGCCCCTATTCGGACATCAGTACTCGCAACTCTGGGTGGATTTTCGGGGCATCCGCGACCCCTACATGCGCGCGCACGGGATCGACTACTTCGAGAACTCGCGGCGCGCCACGCTGTCTCAGCGCGCCTACGCGATCGCCAATCCGATGCGGTGGACCGGTTATGGCGCGAGCGTGTGGGGACTCACGGCCTCCGACGGACCGCTGGACGGGACCTTCAGCGTCAATGGCGCCAGCCGGCAGTTCTTCACATATACCGCGCGCGGAGCGGCTCTGACCGGCGTCAAGGATGACGGAACGATCGCCCCCACCGCCGCCGGCGGCTCGGTGCCTTTCGCTCCGGAGATTGCCGTGCCGGCGCTCGTCGCCATGCGCGAAAAATATCCCGACGCTTTCGGCGAATACGGTTTCTTCGATGCCTTCAATCCGACATACCCGTCGCTCGGGATCGCGCCGAAGTTCGGGCGCAATGTCGGCGGTGTGTGGGTCGATGTCGATTACCTCGGGATCGATGAGGGGCCGATCGTCGCGATGATCGAGAACCAGCGGAGCGGCCTCATCTGGCGCCTGATGCGGACGAACCCGTATCTCGTGCGCGGGCTCCGGCGTGCCGGCTTCACCGGCGGGTGGCTCGACTCCGCGCCGGCCGGAGCACCCAAGTGAGCCGCGCGCAACTCCGGCGCGCCGCCGCGCTCGGAGCGGGCGCGGCTCTCCTTGCCTGTCGCGGCGCCACCGCGGGTCAGGAGACGACGCTTCGCTTCTGGGCACTCGGCGCGGAGGGAGAAGCAGTCACGCAGCTCGTCCGCGGCTTCGAGAAGGAGAATCCGGGGATCCACGTTCAGGTGCAGCAGATTCCGTGGACGGCGGCGCACGAGAAGCTCCTCACCGCGTTCGTCGGCGAGGCGACCCCCGACCTCGCGCAGCTCGGCAATACCTGGATTCCAGAGTTCGTCGCGGTCGACGCGCTCGAGCCTTTGGACGCTCGCATCGCGCACTCCGCGACCATCGACTCGAGCCGCTACTTCCGCGGGATCTGGGACACCAACGAGCTCGACGGGAGCGTTTACGGCATCCCCTGGTACGTCGACACCCGGCTGCTCTTCTACCGCACCGACATCCTGAGAGAGGCTGGATACTCGTCCATGCCCACCACTTGGGAGGACTGGCAGAAGGCGATGGCCGCGATCAAGCGGGTGCAGGGACCGTTCAAGTACGCGATCTTCCTTCCGACCAACGAGTGGACCCAGCCGGTCATTTTCGGCCTGCAGAATGGGTCGCCCCTCCTCAAGCAGGGCGATCGTTTCGGCGCGTTCAGCGACAGCGCGTTCCGCAGGTCGTTCGACTTCTACGTCGGACTCTTCCGCCGCGACTACGCTCCGGTGGCCGGCAACAACGACATGGCCAATGCCTACCAGGAGTTTGCCAAGGGGACATTCGCCATGTGGATCACGGGTCCGTGGAATCTCGGCGAGTTCAAGAAGCGCCTGCCGTCACGTCTGCAGAGTTCGTGGGCGACTGCTCCCCTCCCTGCCCCGAGTGGAGACAGTGCGGGGGTCTCGACCGCGGGCGGATCGAGCCTCGTTCTCTTTCGCGGCTCCCAGCATCCGGATGCCGCCTGGAAGCTCGTGGAGTATCTCTCGCGCCCGGAGGTTCAGCGCACGTTCTATCGGCTCACCGGAGATCTGCCGGCGCGGGTGGAGTCGTGGCGCGACTCCACGCTGATCGACAATCGATACGCCCACGCTTTCTGGGAACAGCTGCAGCGGGTGCGCCCGACACCGAAGGTTCCGGAGTGGGAACAGATCGCCACCAGGATCTACGAGGCGGCGGAGCAGACGATTCGGGGAAACGTGCCTGCTGACAGCACGCTGAGCCGACTGGACAGGGAGGTGAACATCCTGCTCGACAAGCGTCGCTGGATGCTCGCCCACTCACCCGCTGGTGCGAAGCGCCCGCCGACCGCGGGAGCGCGCTAGGTGGCGGCCGGCGCAGCGGGGCACGAGGACCATGCCCTTGCCGGATGGTCCTTCGTCGCGCCCGCGCTCCTCCTGATCGGATTCTTTTTCTTCATTCCGGTCATCGCGTCGCTGCTGCTCAGCGTGACCGACTTCGATCTCTACTCGGTCGCGCACCTCGGGAATGCCCGATGGGTGGCGCTCCACAACTATGACGCGCTGCTCCGGAATCCCGTCTTCTGGACCGCGCTCAAGAACACCTTCTATTTTGCGCTGGTTGGCGGACCGCTGACCGTTGCGGTCTCGCTCGCCGCCGCGCTGCTGATCAACACCAAGGGCGTTCGATTCCCGGGACTCTTCCGGACCATCTACTTCGTCCCGTTCGTGACCACTCTCGTGGCCGTATCGATCGTCTGGCGCTACCTCTACCACCCCCAGTACGGCCTGCTCAACTACGCGCTCGGCATCATCGGGATCCGTCCCATCGACTGGCTGGGCGATCCGCATTGGGCGATGCCCGCGATCATCCTGCTCGCCATCTGGAAGAATTTCGGCTACAACATGCTGATCTTCATCGCGGGCCTGCAGGCGATCCCGGAGGAGCTGTACGAGGCGGCGAACCTGGACGGCGCGGGGCCGATCAGCCGCTTCCGCCACGTCACCCTGCCAATGCTCGCGCCCACCTTCTTTTTCGTGGGCGTGGTGACGATGATCGGTTACTTCCAGCTCTTCTCGGAGCCATACGTCATGACGTCCGGGGGCCCGCTCAAGGCAACCACGAGCCTGGTGCTGTTCATGTACGAGGAAGGGTTCCGTTGGTGGCGCATGGGCAACGCTGCCGCGATCGCCTTCATCCTCTTCATCATCATTCTCGCCTGGACTCTCGTGCAGCTCAGGCTCGAGCGGCGGAACGCGTGATGCGGCCGAGCACTCGGAGCGTGCTTCTCTATGCGGCTCTGGTCGCAGGCGCCTTCATGGCCCTCCTCCCCATGGTGTGGATGGTCTCGGCCTCGCTGATGCCGACCGGGATGGCGAACAGCTATCCCCCGCGATTGCTGCCGCCCACGGTCACACTCGACCACTATCGCGACGTGTTCACGCGCATCAACATGGGGCGCTTCGCGCTGAACAGCGCGATCATCGCCGTGACCGTCACCGCGATCTCGCTGGTGATCAACTCGATGGCCGGCTACGCGTTCGCCAAGCTTCGCTTCCGGGGACGCGACCGTGTTTTTCGTTTCCTGTCGCTCGGGCTGGTCATCCCGGTTCAGGTCGCGATGCTGCCACTCTTCCTACTCATGAAGCAGCTGCACCTCATCAACTCATACGGGGGAGTGATCATCCCGACGCTGGCCAGCATCTTCGGAATTTTTCTCATTCGCCAGTACGCGATCTCGATCCCCGATGACCTTCTGGACGCGGCGCGTATTGACGGGGCGAGCGAGCTACGTATCTACCGATCGGTGGTCGTGCCCGTGATCACACCGATTCTGGCGACGCTGGCCATCTGGACCTTCCTCACCACCTGGAACGACTTTATGTGGCCCCTCATCGTGCTCAGCGATCAGGGTCACTACACCATGCCGGTGTCGCTCGCCAGTCTGGTCGGGGAGCACGTGCAGGACACCGAGCTCATGATGGCGGGCGCGGTCCTCACGGTGGTGCCGGTGCTGCTCGTCTTTCTCTTCCTCCAGCGCTACTACATCCAGGGCGTGATGGCGGGGAGCGTGAAGGGGTAGGTGGCTGTGACCGCGCCATCCCTTGAATCCGGCGCCCGCCGCGCGCGCGCGACGCCAACCGCGACGCTGATCCTGTGCCTGCTGTTCGCGCGCTCCTCGTCGCGCGCGCAGGCGGCCGGTGAGACTCGCGTGCTCGATGACTTCGCGACCCTCGGCGCCTGGTCGGCTCATCCCTCCGATGGCGTCGCCATGCGCATCCGCCCGGGCACCGGCGTCCGCGGTCCCGCGATGCGCATCGACTTCGACTTTCGCGGAGGCGCCGGCTACGCCATCGCGCGCCGATCGCTCGACCTTCCACTCACGCCAAACTACGAGTTCACCTTTTCCGTGCGCGGCTCGGCGCCGGTCGAGAACCTCGAGTTCAAGCTGGCGGATCAGTCCGGCGACAACGTGTGGTGGCTGAATCAGCGCGACTTTCACTTCCCGCCGGCCTGGCGGACCGTGCGCATCAAGAAGCGCCATATCACCTTCGCCTGGGGGCCCCGCCGGGGCGGCGACCCGGATCGCGTGGCAACGCTCGAGATCGTGATCACCGCCGGTCAGGGGGGCAAGGGCTCCGTCTGGATTGACGAGCTGGGCTTCACCCCTCTCCCCGCCGAGCATCCATACACTCTCACGCCGCGCGTCGTAGCGACGTCCACCGCGGGCGCGCAGTCGCCCGCCTCCGCCTTTGACAGGGATTCGGCGACCAGCTGGCTGAGCGCCGCCCCGGCGACGACTCAACTCCTCACCGCCGACTTCGGCGAGCGGCGCGAGTTCGGGGGACTCGTGATCGACTGGGAGCCGGGTAAGCGCGCAACACGATATGGCGTCGAGGTCTCGAGCGATGGCGCGCGGTGGGAGAAGGTCTACGCCGTCACCGCGGGCACGGGCGAACGGGATTTTCTCTTCCTCCCCGAGTCGGATGCGCGCTGGCTCCGCCTTCGAATGGAGAAGGGTGACTCCCACAGCTACGGGATCCGGGACATCACGGTCGAGCCGGTGGCGTGGGGCGCGTCCGAGAACGCATTCTTCACCGCGGTCGCGCGCGCGTCGCCACGAGGCAGCTATCCTCGCTATCTCCACGGCGAGCAGTCCTACTGGACGGTGGCCGGCGTCAGCGGCGATGGACACGCCGCGCTCCTCAGCGCGGATGGGAGCATCGAGCCGTTCGCGGGAGGGTTTTCCCTCGAGCCCTTCGTGCGACTGGACGACACCCTCCTGAGCTGGGCGAGTGTGACAGCCCGCGCCTCTCTGGCCGCGGGTGCTCTCCCCATTCCCTCGGTCGAGTGGACTGGAGCGCCGGTCTCGCTCACCGTCACCGCCACCGCGACAGGTACGCGCGGACGTGCGTCGCTCGTGGCGCGCTACCGGCTGCGCAACACGACCGATCGAGAGCTGCGTCCCACCCTCTACGTCGCCATCCGGCCCTTTCAGGTGAACCCGCCCTGGCAGTTCCTCGGTACGCCGGGCGGAGTGGCGCGAGTGGAGTCGTTGAGCTTCGAGGGAGGAGCCGTGCGCCTCGACGGCGGCCGCCGCGTTCGATCGCTCACCCCGGCGGCGGCGTTCGGCGCCGCAAGCTTCGAGCAGGGTGGCATCGTCCCCTTCCTGCGCGCCGGGCGGCTCCCTCTCGCTCGGCAACTGCGCAGGGACAAATTTCCTCACGTATCCGGTGCGCTGGCCTACCCACTCGTCCTGTCGCCCGGATCCACGAGCGACGTGGTGGTGGCGATTCCCCTTGGCCGCGGAGCCACGGGGGAGCCGTCGGGGCGCTTCGACGCCGCGAGCGCCCGTGCGTATGGCGAGCGGCGGCTCGAGGAGGCAACGCGCTGGTGGAGCGACGCGCTGGGGAGGGTCGAGATCCGCCTCCCGCCGTCTGCCGCTCGCGTCACGGAGACGCTGCAGGCCCAGCTCGCCTACATGCTCATCGAGCGCGATGGTCCCGCTCTGCACCCGGGCACCCGGTCGTACGCGCGCGCGTGGATCCGCGACGGAGCGATGATGTCCGCTGCGCTCCTCCGCCTCGGACATCCCGAGGCAGCACGGGAGTTCATCGAGTGGTACGCGCCCTACCAGTTCCCGAGCGGTAAGGTGCCATGCTGCGTGGATGCCCGCGGCGCCGATGCCGTGCCCGAGAACGACAGCCACGGCGAGCTCGTCTTCGCCATCGCCGAGTACTGGAGGTTCACCCACGATCGGCGCTTCCTGAGCGCGATGTGGCCGCACGTGACAAAAGCCGTGGCCTTCATCGATTCCCTCCGGCACTCGCGCATGACGCCGCCCTACCGCACCGCGGATTCGGCTGCGTTCTACGGGCTCGTCCCCCAGTCCATCAGCCACGAAGGCTATTCCGACAAGCCGATGCACTCGTACTGGGACGACCTGTTCACGCTCCGTGGACTCGTGGATGCCGTGGAGATCGCCAGCGCTCTTGGTCACAGAGAGGAGAGAGAGCGCTTCACCGCGATGCGCGATGCCTTTCGGGCCGACCTGTATCGCTCGATGGAGCGGGCGATGGTAGCGCACCGTATCGACTTCATCCCGGGGTCCGTGGAGCTGGGCGACTTCGACGCGACCTCGACCACGATCGCGGTGGCACCGGTCGGCGAGCTGGGCTCCATCCCCGACAGCGCCCTGCGCCGGACGTTCGAGCGCTACTGGCGCGAGTTCGTGGCGCGTCGCGATGGTGCGCGCCCCTGGGAGGACTACACGCCGTACGAGCTGCGCACCGTCGGCACCTTCGTGCAGCTGGGCTGGCGCGACCGCGCTCAGGAGGCGCTGGACTTCTTCTTTCGCGGTCAGCGGCCGGCTGCGTGGCGGCAATGGGCCGAGGTCGTCTGGCGTGACTCCACGACCCCGAAGTTCATCGGCGACATGCCGCACGCGTGGGTGGGCTCCGACTACGCCCGTTCGGTGCTCGACTTCTTCGCGTATACGCGCGGAGCAGACAGCGCGCTCGTGGTCGGCGCCGGCGTGCCGATGGGCTGGATCACCGAAAAGCCGGGCGTCCTCGTGCGCGGGCTGCGTACGCCCTTCGGCCCGCTCGATCTCGAGATGCGCGGGGAAGGCGACGTCACGGTGCGCGTCGGCGGCCTCACGCGGGTGCCGCCCGGCGGCGTGGTGGTATCACCTCCCCTTCCCCGCTCCTTCCGGACGATGACACTGGATGGCGTCGCGGGCGAGATGCCTCCCTCCGGGGAGATCGTGCTTCGCCATCTGCCGGCGACGCTCGTGCTTCACCGATGACCGATCAACGATGACCGGCGTGATGTCGCGCGAGACGGATGTCCATCACCTCGCGAGCGGGGAGTACTCGCTCTTCGTCACCGATGCCGGTGCCGGCGGATCGAGCTTCGGGCCGTTCGCTCTGACGCGCTGGACGCCGGACATGACGCTGCAGGCGGATGCGTTCGCGCTCTATGTGCGCGATCTCGACACCGGCCGCTACTGGTCGGCGGGCTACCAACCAGCACAGCGACGGCCGGAGCGGTATGCGGTGAGGGCGGATTCCTTCTGCGTCGAGATCACGCGACTCGACGACGAGATCGAAAGCTCGGTCGAGGTCATGATCGCGCCCGGCGACACCGTCGAGCTGCGCCGACTGACCCTCACCAACCGCTCGAGCCGCTACCGACGGCTCGACGTGACGAGCTACGCTGAGCTGGTGCTGAATTCGCTGCGCGCCGATGCGTCGCACCCGGCCTTCTCGAAGCTCTTCGTCCAGACGGAATTTCTGGCCGAGAGACAGGCGCTGCTGGCCAAGCGCCGGTTGCGGAGCCCCGAGGACGATCCGCTCTGGGTCGTGCACCTGCTTCCGGCCGCCGACGACGCCGAGGGGAGGAGCGTGGTGGGGTGGGAGACGGACCGGATGCGCTTCCTCGAGCGCGGACGGACTCCGGCCAGCCCTCGTGCGCTCGACATCGACGCGCGGCTGTCCGGCACGACGGGCAACGTGCTCGACCCAGTTGTAAGCCTCCGTCGCGTGCTGCTGATCCCGCCCGGGCAGAGCGCGCGGGTGGTGGCCGTGCTCGGCGCCGCGGCCTCGCGCGAGGGCGCGGAGGTGATCGCCGAGCGATACGAGACGCTGAGCGGGGCGGAAGAGCCGTTCGGCGCGATTGCTCACGGGTGGGATGCATCGATGGCTGCCGAGCGGGACGCCCCGACGATATTTCTCGCGGGGGGGACCCCCCGCTTCCGCGC
>JALZAQ010000051.1 GCA_030948255.1 Gemmatimonadota bacterium | reverse complement strand
GCTGCTCGGATTGACCCTGCTCGGGGGAACGATCGGTGCGTTCGAGATCCCGACACGCCAGGCCTTCATCATCGAGCTCGTGACCCGCGACGACCTCGGCGACGCGATCGCGCTCAACTCGGGCGGCTTCAATCTCGCGAGGGTGATCGGCCCGAGCGTCGCCGGGATCATCATCCATCGCGCTGGTATCGCCTGGTGCTTCGCCGCGAACGCTCTCAGCTACCTATCCGTGCTCATCGGGTTGTTGATGATCCGCTTGCCGCCGCGATCCATCCCTCGCGCGACGACGTCGCCCTGGGAGGGGTTGGTGCAGGGGCTCCGGTACATGAATCGAGCTCGTGAGGTGGCCGCTCTCATGCGCATCATTGCCGTCTATGGCATCTTCACCGTTCCCTATCTGAGTCTGATGCCGGTGATCGCACGCGACGTGCTCCACACCGACGCGAGCGGCTTCGGGCTTCTGCTGACGAGCGTCGGAATTGGAGGCTTTTTCGGAGCGTTGGCGCTCGCCACCGTCGGACAGCGCGTCGGGCGCGGGCGTCTCCTGCAGTGGTCGGCCTACGGCTTCTCCGTTCTCCTCCTTCTCTTCTCCTTCGCGCGCTCGGTGCCGGTCGCGGTGGTGCTGCTCCTGTTCGTGGGCTTCACCATGATCCTGAACGGCGCCCAGGCCAACGGCATGCTGCAGGCGCTCATTCCCGATGAGCTGCGCGGGCGCGTGATGGCGGCGTACGCCTGGATCGTCGTGGGCCTGGCACCGGTGGTGGGTCCCTTTCTCGCCGGCGCCGCGGCGAGCCGCATCGGGGCGGCTGCGGCCATCGGCCTCGGTGCCGCGGTCACGCTGGTGTACGCGCTGTGGGTGTTCGCTCGCCGGCCAGAGCTCGCTTCGGCCTGAGCGGCGATCTCACGGCCCGGCTGCGAGCCTGAACCGGTCCCGCGCCAGACTCACCACCAGCGCGGCGGCGGCATCGAGCCCGAGCCAGTCCGTGTTGAGCGAGAGATGATAATTCTCGTGGGCGAGCCAGGCACGCTTCCAGTGCTTGCGCACGTATTCCTCGCGCTCACGGTTGGTGTCGTCGGTGATCCGTTCCGCCTCCTTGAGGCTCACGCCAAGTCGCGCGGCCACGCGTGCGACGAGCGCCGGGTGGGGGGCGTAGCACAGGACGTGGATGACATCGCTCCGGGTGGCGAGGACCGCCTGCGCTCCCCGGCCGACCAGAACCGCAGGCCCGGTGGCCACCGCCTCGTTGATGATGCGCGTGGATACCTCGACCAGCCGCTCCTCGCTCGGCGGGCGCGGCGCGTCCCCTGCCGGCGGTGCCCATTCCGGCGCGGACAGGGTGATCGCCTGAACGAGACGACGGACGAGAGTGGGGCTCCGCTCCTCGTTCGCCTCGACTTCCGCCGGAGCGATTCCCAACCTCTCCGCCTGGGCGTCGATGAAGCTGTTGTCGAACAGCCTCCATCTGAGCTGCGTTGCGATCCGCTCCGCCACCTCCGATCCCCCGGAGCCGTACATCCGCGACACCGTGATGAGCGCCATCGCCTGTCTCCGGTCGGTCGCGGCGGCTCAGCGAAGCGAACGCATGCGGAGATGCTCGACGACCTCGAAGCCGAGTGCGTCCCACGATGCGTTCGCCAACGGATTCTCCACCGAGTTGTGCAACCGCAGCTCGTTCAGTCCGCGCGCCTGGCACCAGCGCTCCGCCTCCGCCAGGAGAGTCCTCAGCGCGCCCTGCCGGCGCGCCGACGGACGGACGTACACCGAGGAGATGTAGCCATACCGCAGCGGGTCGAGGAGCGGCAGTCCCGGCGTATCGATGCACCGGAGGACACCCACCACCTGCCCGTGCTGTTCGGCGAGCAGGGTGACCTCGCTCGACGATCGGAGCTGCGACTGGAAGAGCGCGCGGGCGCGCGCCGGAGCATCCGCCCGGACTCGGCCGTAGATGCGACTGGAGCGATGCTCCGCGACCAGGGCGAGGCGCAGCTCAACGACGACGGCCAGGTCGTCCGCCGTCGCCGGCCGCACGCGGAGAGCGATCGCGCGCCCGGTCCGCTCGCTCCGCACTCCGGTCACGTCATCGAACCGCCGCCGAAAAGGTCCTGACTCGGGCGACGTCGCTCCGGCGGTTGCGCGCGTCCGTACTGCCCCGCATCGGAGCGGGAGATCTTGCGACGGCCGACCATCGCCTCGAGCACCAGCTCGCACGCCGCGACGCCGGTGCCGCTGTCGCCAGCGGTCGCCAGCCCGACCTGCTGGACGAGCTCGACCAGACCCGGCACGCGCGCGAAGGCCTTCATCATGGCCTCCGAGGAGACATCGTCCGTCACCTGCAACGCGTTGCCGCGGTCGAACCACATGACCATGTCGTCGGTGCCCGCACCTCCGGCGCGGTCCTCGAACGTCGCGTCGGAGGCCCGTCGGATGAGCTCCTGCGCGATCGCGCGCCCTCCGACGAGCTCGCCCTCGTACTCGAGCTCGATCTTCCCGGTAATCGCGGGGAGCGCGCCGTAGATGTCGCTGATGCGCGGCACGACCTCACACTCGCCGGTCAGCACCGCGCGCCGCTCGGCGTTGGAGATGGCGTTCTCGAGCACGGAGATCGGCATGCGCTGCGAGACCCCGGAGCGGCGGTCGATGCGTTTGTCGGTCCGTGCCTCGAAGGCGATGCGCTCGATCACTTCCGAGACGAAATCGGGAATGCGGATGGCGAGCCCCTGGCGGCTCGTCCACGCCTCCTGCCGGGTGATCCCCATGCCCAGCTCGACCGTCTCCGGATAGTGCGTCAGCACCTCGCTGCCGATCCGGTCCTTGAGCGGCGTGATGATCTTGCCGCGCGCCGTGTAGTCCTCGGGATTGGCGGTGAAGCAGATGAGGACGTCGAGTGGCAGCCGTACCGGATAGCCTTTGATCTGGACATCCCCTTCCTGCATGATGTTGAACAGACCGACCTGGATCTTTCCAGCGAGATCGGGAAGCTCGTTCAGGGCGAAGATCCCCCGATTGGCACGCGGCAGCATCCCATAATGGATGGTGAGCTCGTCCGAGAGGACATGGCCGCCGCGAGCGGCCTTGATCGGATCGACGTCGCCGATGATGTCGGCGATCGTGACGTCGGGTGTCGCCAGCTTCTCGACGTAGCGACTGTCGCGCTCCAACCAGGCGATCGGGGTATCCTCACCCTGCTCCCTCACCAGCGTGCGGCCATACTTGGAGATCGGCTTGAGCGGATTGTCGTTCACCTCCGAGCCGGCGACGATCGGAATGACCTCGTCGAGCAGCGTTGTGAGCGCGCGGAGGATGCGCGACTTCGCCTGACCGCGGAGCCCGAGGAGGATGAAGTTGTGGCGCGACAGGAGGGCGTTGACGATCTGCGGAATGACCGTGTCGTCGAAGCCGAGCACTCCGGGAAAGACGGGACCACCGGCGGCGAGCCGCGCGAGCAGGTTCTCGCGCACCTCATCCTTCACGGTGCGCAGCGCGCGGTGCGGGGAAGCGAAAGGAGAGCGCCGGAGGGCGCCGAGAGTCTGGGGCAGCGACGACACGGATATCTCCGCTCTGAACAGGAAGCCGCGGACGCCAGCCGCGACGGAACGCTGACGGGATCGTACCTCCTAAACACCGCGCCGCGCTAGGAGGTTCATGGCCGCGGAGGGATTCCGATCCGGACTCTGCGGCTAGTCGGCGAGCGAGACCTCCACCAGGTTGTCGTAGAACACCGGCCCGTGACCCATGTCGGTCTCGAGCTGGGACGTGGTGTCGTTCGCGTTCTTCCCATCGGCCGCGTACTTCCCCCACCAGATGGAGGGCGCCCACACGGTGGCCTCGCGAAGCTTCTCCTCCACCCGGGCCGTCGCCAGAAACTCGCCGCGATCGTTGTGCACGACCACCCGCGCGCCCGACGTGATCATCCGCGGCTCGGCGTCGAGCGGGTGGATGAGCAGCTCCGGCTCCCGCGCGGCGCGACGCAGCGCGTCCACGTTCACGAACGTCGTGTTCAGGAACTGGTGTGCCGGAGAGGAGATGAGGGTGAGCGGGTAGCGCGCGGCCAGACTGGGGTTGTCGTCCGGAAACTCGTAGGGCGCCGTGAACGTCGGCAGCGGATCCAACCCCTCGTCCGCGAGCCGTTGGGAGTAGAGCTCGCACTTTCCGCTCGGCGTCGGGAATTGCCCTTCGGCGAACGGGAGATACGGCCGCGGGACATTGAGCCGCTGCCAGCCCTGCTCGAGGAGGCCCTCGAGCGTCACTCCCTGCATCCTCTCGTGGGTGGTCGCGAGAGCGGCGCGAATCAGCGCCAGGTCATCGTCGCCGACCACCGGATGGTCCAGTCCCATGCGCGCGGCCAGCAGCCGGAAGATCTCGCTGTTCGGCTTGCACTCGCCGAGGGGTGCGATCGAGGGACGGTTGAGGGTGGCGTAATGATGTCCGTACGCGAAGTGCAGATCCCAGTGCTCGAGCTGCGTCGTGGCCGGCAGAACGATGTCCGCAAAGTCGGCGGTGTCCGTCTGGAAATGCTCGAGCACCACGGTGAAGAGGTCGTCGCGACGCAGGCCGCGAGTCACCGCGCCTCGATCGGGCGCGACCGCGGCGGGGTTCGAGTTGTAGACCACGAGTGCCCGCACAGGCGGTCCGCCGACGCCCGCGTCGGGTCGCGTCAGCGCGTCACCCAGACGGATCATGTTGATCGTTCGAACCGGGGGCGACAGGTCAGGGCGCTCGAGCGCGGCGCTGTTGAAGCGAAAGTTGGCACTCGTGGAGAGCTGCACGCCGCCGCCGGCGCGGCGCCAGTGGCCGGCCACCGCTGGCAGACAGGCAATCGTTCGGACGGCCATGCCTCCCCCCGCGTGGCGCTGCAGCCCGTAGTTCACGCGGATGAAGGCCGCGCGCGCGCGCCCGAATTGCCCGGCGAGCGAAACGATGCGCTCCACCGGAATCCCCGTGATCGCGGACGCGCGCTCGGGTGTCCACTCGCGCGCTCGGCCGCGGAGCGCGTCGGCGCCGAGCGTGTGGCGCTCGAGGTAATCCGCGTCCTCCAGACCTCCCGCGAACATCACGTGCATCATGCCGAGCGCCAGCGCGGCGTCGGTGCCTGGCCGGATCGGGATCCACTCGTCGCACTGCTCGGCGGTTCGTGTCTTGAGTGGGTCGATGCAGAGGATCGGGGTGCCACGCTTCCGCGCCTGGAGAACGAATGGCCAGAGATGCGGGTTCGACGTCAGCGTGTTGGTCCCCCAGAGCAGCACCAGGTCGCTCTCCGGAATGCCTTCCGCGTCCGCGCCGATGTTGGCGCCGAGGGTGTAGCGCATTCCCATCGTGCCCGCCATCGAGCAGATCGTCCGATCGAGCTTCGATGCGCCGAGGAGATGAAAGAAGCGCCGGTCCATCGATGAGCCCTGGATGAGCCCCATCGTGCCGGCGTAGGAGTACGGGAGAATCGCCTGCGCTCCGTCCTCCGACCGCGTGATCGCGCCGAGCCGTTGGGCGATCTCGTCGAGTGCCTCGTCCCACGAGATCGCTTCGAAGTGACCGTCGCCCTTGGCGCCGACGCGGCGCAGCGGCCGCGTCAGCCGATCGCGATGATAGGTGCGCTCGACGTACCGGTTGACCTTCGTGCAGAGAAAGCCCTGCGTGAAGGGGTGATCGGGATCGCCGGCGACACGAACGGCACGTCCGTCCTCGACCGTGACGAGCATGGCGCAGGTATCGGGGCAGTCGTGCGGGCAAGCGCCGCGAACGACGCCGGAATGCGGCATCGGGGGAATGGTGGTCATGGCTCTCAGATCACGAAGATATCGCCTCTCGATCGGGATTGCCTGGCAAGTCGCCCAGATTTCCGAGACGGGTGGGGCCCACGGCTTGGCTCCTCGCGGCTAACTATATCCTGGACAACATGTTATAGATCCGCCTTCGGCGCCAGACGTGCGCAGCTCCTCGTTCGCTGTCGGCGTGGCGGAAACGGCGCTGCCCGAGCCGCGGCTTATTGGCCAACCCTCGCTGCCACAGGAGCATGGCTCCCTTGACCCCCCTGCCCTGATGCGGTAGAATAAGGGCCGCTGGTCTCGGGCATCGCACCATGCATGCGCGGACGAGTCTACATTCGGATTCATGGCCCAATTTCAAGGAGACCGTAAATGAAGCGCCTCGCCGTCGCTGCCGCTCTGCTCATGGTTGCTGCCTGCAAGTCGAACGATGCCAAGGGACCCGACACCGCTGTCGTCGCGCCCGCCATGACGCCTGCTCCCGCCGATACCGGCATGATGATGAAGAAGGACACCGGTATGATGATGAAGAAGGACACGGGCATGGCGATGATGACGAAGAAGGACAGCGCCGCGATGAAGAAGGCGGCGATGAAGAAGGACACGACGATGAAGATGAAGAAGAAGCCCTAACGCGGCTCGCATACCGATCGCAGAAGGGCGCAACTCCGGAGTTGCGCCCTTTTTGTATGCGACGCCGAATCAGCCGAGCCGGCTGTTCTCGCGCCACCATCGAAACGCGTCGCGAATCCCGTCGCTCGGGCTGACGGGCGGTACCCACTCCAGCTCGCGGCGCGCCCGGTCCGAAGAGAAGGGATTGTCGTGCGTCAGGAAGGCCAGGGAGCTGCGCGCCTGCGTCGCCAGTGCGGGTCCCTTCGCCAGCGCGACCGCTCGAGACAGCGCCGCCACGCCGGCGCGAGCCAGCGCGTATGGCACCACCGGCATCCGGATGCGGCGGCCCAGACCTTCGCCGGCGAGCTGGACGAACTCCTTCACCGTGACGTCGCCATCGTTGGCGAGATTGTAGGCTCGCCCCCCGGCGCTCCCGGTCGTCGCGGCGCGGAGCGCCCCGTCTGCGACGTTCGCGGCGTGCACGATCGCCAACGTCGTTCGGCCGCCTCCGATGAGCGGGACGATGCCATGTGAGAGCAGCCGCGCGACGCGCGGGGTGAACTGTCGATCGCGCGGGCCGTAGATGACGGAAGGGCGTACAGCAGTCGCCCATATCCGACCGGCCGCGTGTGCGTGGAGCACGAGATCCTCGGACTCCCGCTTGGACCGACCGTAGACGCCCATGCTCGCCGGAGGGGGAAGGGACGTGGTCTCGTCCGTCCGCGACCCATCGGCGCGATATCGCGTGGCCGAGCCGTACACCGCGACGCTGCTGATATGAAGGAGCCTGGCCCCGGACTCCTCGGCAGCGGCGATCGCATTCTCGGTCCCGCCTACGTTCAGTGCTCGGAAGCGCTCCCAGCTTCCTCGCTCCATGATCGCGGCGGCGGCGTGGAAGATGGTGTCGCATCCAGCTGCCGCCGCGGCGAAGGCGGGCCCGTTTGTCACGTCGCCAGCGACGAGCTCCACGCTCGCCCTGTGCAGCCACCGGGCGGATTCTGGAGAGCGGACCATCGCCCGAACACTCCACCCTTCGTCACGCAGCCGTTCCGCGATGTGCGATCCCACGAGCCCGGTCGCACCGGTGACGAGCGCTCGCGGCACTATCCGCCGAAGGGGAGCCGCACCAGCTCGGCGCGAATCGGCGAGCCCTCGTCCTCGACCAGCACGGTGGCTCCGGGCTCGGCTTCTCGACGCACCATCGCCAGCGCGATCGATCCGAGGCGCGGCGACATCGCACTGCTGCGAACCTCACCCAGGGGCTTTCCCGCCTCATCGACGACGCGCGAGCTGGTTGGAAGCGGCTCGCCCTCTGCCGCCTGAAGCCCGCGCAGCAGACGGTTGACGTGACCGCGAAAATGCACGCGGGCCACGACCTCCTGACCCACGTAACATCCTTTCGTATACGAGACGGCGTGCAGCGAGTCGAGCAGCGCTTCCTGCACGAGCGTGGTCTCATCCATGTCCAGCCCCCATTCCGGACGGCCGCACTCGATACGCGCGATCTCGCACACGAGCAGTCCCGCCGGCACCGCTCCCATCCCCGACAACCGCTGCGTCAGATCGACGTAATGCTCCGACGGCGTGATGAGCTCGTAGCCCTCGACGCCGAAGTCCGGAATCCGCGCGAGGGTCACGGTCGCGCCCACCGGCTCCACCGGAAGGTGCGCGTACGGCGCGAGCGCGCCGAGCGCATCGGCTGGAATGCCGGTCAGGAGCGAGAGAATCCGTCTCGAATTCGGCCCGAAGAGTCCGATGTGCCGCGTGGTCGCGGAGAGGTCGTGAAAGGGGGCCAATCGGGGATTGACGTACTTGTGCAGCGTCGCGAGCCATCCCGGGGCGGCGCGCGGCGATGTATCCACGAGCAAGTGGTCAGTCAGCGCGAAGATACGCACGTCCGCCAGGATCTTGCCCTTCGGTCCGAGCGCGGCGCCGTACTGTCCCTGGCCGGGCGCAAGGGCGAGCACATCGCTCGTGACGAGCCCCGTGAGCAGCTCGGCCGCTTTCGCTCCCTCGAGACGCACGCGGCAGCGGGCGCTCCGATCCACGAGCACTGCGCCCGTGCGGAGGGCCGCGTATTCCGCGGCGACATCGCCGTGATGCAGCACGACCGGATGGCCCGCCACCTCTCCGATGGCCGGCGACGTACCATGGAGCGCGGTCTCGAGCGTCACGATGCCTGGTCCGCTCGCGGCGCGACGAGAGCGCCGATGCCGCGGACCGATTGCCCGCGCAGAGAGGGGAGATACGCGTCGGCCTCGAGCGCCGCCTGCGCGTCGAGCATGCCGACGGCGACGCAGGGGATGCCGGCGGCCCGGGCCGCCCGGATGCCCGGCGCACCGTCCTCCATCGCGAAGCTTTCGCCCGTGCGCAGCGCGCGACGGCGTCCCATCCGCGCGAGCGCATGGCGGTACGGCGCGGACGAGGGCTTCGGCTCGATCGTGTCCTCGGCACCAATGACACACTCGAACGCATCCGCGATCCCGGCGAGCGAGAGAAGGGATTCGGCATGTCGCCGGCCGCCGCGAGTGACCAGCGCCACGCGGGTGCAGGCGGCTGCGTTCTCGATGAAGTCACGCGCTCCGGGCATGAGCGGCAAGCCATGCGAGGCGATGGTCGCGAACGAGCGCTCGGCGCGGAGAACGATCAGGTCGAGAGCCGTCTCATCGAGCAAAACGCCGCGCAGCTGGATCGCGGCGCGCGCTGCCGCGAGCACCGGGAGACCGGCGCACCGCAGGTCGAACTCCTCGGCGCTCAGCTCCAGCCCTTCGGCGGCGAGACTCGCCTGCAGCGCGCGGCAGCGCGGAACCGCGGTGTCGGCGAGCACTCCCTCGAGCTCCAGCAGGACGGCATCGATCATTGGATGAAGCTACACGTCCGCTGATGCCGGGCGCTACATCCAGTGGCCGGCATACGACGCATCGAGTAGCTCCACCGGGTGCACCGCGCGCGTGGAGTGGCCGGCCCGCAGCAAACCGGCCCCGATCTGCATGTGGCACCCCGGATTGCCGGTCGCCACGAGGTCGGCGCCGGTGGACGCGACGTTAACGACCTTGGGCGCGAGTACCAGCCGGGAGAGCCCCGGCTCGAGAAGGTTGTAGATGCCGGCCGCTCCACAGCACTGGTCGGCGTCCACGAGTGGCACGAGGTCGAGACCGGGAATCGCCGCCAGCACGCGTAGCGGAGGGAGCGACAGGCGCTGCGCGTGCAGCAGGTGGCAGGGTGCATCGTACGTCACCCTGTGTGGCAGGGGGGAGCCGGCCGCCGGCCCGGCCGTCGCGAGCAGCTCACTCACGTCGCGCACCCGCGCCGAGAGGGCCGCGGCCCGCTCGGCCCACTCGGGATCTTCGACGAGGAGATGGCCGTAGCTCTTCATCATCGCGCCGCAGCCGGCGGCGTCGACCGCGATGAACTCGGCGTCGGAGCGCTCGAATGCGTCGATGTTCCGGCGCGCGAGACTGCGGGCGACGTCGAGGTCACCGGCATGAGCATGAAGCGCCCCGCAGCAGCGTTGGCCCGCTGCCGGAACGATGCGGTAGTCGTTGGCCGCGAGTGTGCGCTCGGTGGCACGGTGGGTGTGGCGGAAGAGCCCGTCCATCACGCACCCGAGAAGGAGGGCCACCGATCCTCGATTGTCTCGACCTCTCCGCGCGTACGGGCGCACCCGAAGCGCGGGCGTGCTGGCCGCGAGCATCGCCATCGCGTCGCCGATCCGGCCCGGGAGGCGGGCGAGAAGCGACGCCACCCGTGTGGTGCGCGTGAGCCGCGCGATCGCCAGCGCCGGCACGAGCACTGCGGGACGCGCGAACATCCAGAGAATCATCCGCCCGAGAAGGGGGATGGGGCGCACTTGCCGGAGTGTCGCCCGAGTCGCCTCCAGCATCTGGCCGTAGGGAACACCGGAGGGGCACGCCGTCTCGCACGCCTGGCATCCGAGGCAACGGTCGATGTGCGTGTGAACCGAAGGGTCGTCCACCGACAGCTCCCCTTCCACCAACGAGCGCATGATGAGGATCCTGCCTCTCGGGCTGTCGTTCTCATCCTCGAGCGCGAGATAGGTGGGACACGCCTGCAGGCAGAAGCCGCAGTGCACGCAGGTCATGATGCCGGGGATGGCGCCGACGATCGGGGTGTCGGGAAGCGCGCACGCCGGCCGATCCGCGAGAGGCACCGAGCTCACGCAGACTCCCCGAGGATTCCAGGATTGAGGATGTTCAGCGGATCGAAGCTCTGCTTGGTGCGGCGCGAGAGTGGATCGCCGGCCGCGCTCGCCATCCGGTGCCAATGAGATGGGGGAAGGCGCTCGGCAATACGGGAGCACGTCACCTTCTCGACTCGATGGAAAAGCGCGTCGAGCGTTCCCTCGCTGGTTGCGGGTACGATGCAGCGCGCCACTCCCCGCGCGACGGCGGCGTGGAGGAGCGTCTGCCGAGGGGCGTCCCGGTCGTCACGAAGCGCGCCGATGCATTGGCCGAGGTCGGTGGCACGGCGCGAGAGCCGCAGCACCGCGCACGCGCTCACTTCCCGCTCGATCGCCCGCAGCCGCGGCCACGCGCTCGGAGGTGCCGCGCGCGCCTCGCCCACCTGCTCGAGCGTGGTGCGCTGCGCGCGAACGGCTTCACCGTTTCCGGCGAGCCGGACGAGGAGGCTCCCCGCGTCACCTGCGCCGAGGAGACGCGACAGCGACGCGTCGAGGAGCTCGAGCGCGAGCGGCGTGATCTGGAGGGCGCGGAGCGAGGCGAGCATCGCGCCGAGCGTGTCGGAGTGGCTGTCGATGGCGATGGTCACGCTCTCGTCCACCTCCGGAAGGCCGCGCAGGCGAACCGTCGCCATCGTGATCACGCCGAGAGAGCCCCAGGCGCCGGTGAACAGTCGTGTGAGATCGAATCCGGCGACGTTCTTCACCACTCGCCCGCCACTCTCGATCAGCTCACCCGTGCCGGTGATGACCTGAAGGCCGAGCACGTTGTCGCGGGGAGTCCCGAAGCTGTGCGAGAGAGGTCCGGCGGAGGCGGTCGAGATCGTTGCCCCGAGCGTCCCATCGGCGGGGCCGGGTGGATCGAGCGGGAGCCATTGTCGCTCGGCAGAGGTCACCCGCGCGATCTCGTCCAGGGGGGTGCCCGCGAGCGCGGTCAGAGTGAGATCGCCTGGCACGTACTCGACGATGCCGGAGAGATCTCCGACGTCGAGCATCTCCGTCGCGTGCACCGGTCGCCCGGCGTCCAGCCAGTGACCCCGACCGCGAATGCGAAGAGGAGTTCTCGCGCTCGCCGCCTGCGACAGCTGCTCGCGAATCTGCTGTACCGCGGGCGTAGCGGCGATCACGCCGGCGCTCCGGCCGCCGCGGTGCGGACGGAGGGAAGCTGACGCCATTCCCGGCAGGATCGAACGGGCACGACCTTGCCAGGATTGGATCGTCGTTCCGGATCGAAGACATCGCGGAGCTGGCACTGGGCCGCCAGCGACGCCTCGCTGAAAATGAGAGGCATGTACTCGAGCTTGTCGAGCCCGATCCCATGCTCACCGGTCACCGACCCGCCGACGCTCACGCACGCCTGCATGATCTCTCGCATGGCATGGCTCACCCGCGCCGTGGCATCGGGGTCGCGGGCATCGTAGGGGATGTTGGGGTGCAGGTTGCCGTCGCCGGCGTGGAAGACGTTGCACACCTCCAGCTGCCAGCGGTGGGAGATCTCGTGGATCGTCGCCAACACATCCGGCAGCCGCGTTCGTGGGATGACCGCATCCTGCACCACCAGGTCGGGGGCGAGGCGTCCCATGGCGCCGAACGCCTTCTTGCGACCCAGCCAGAGTCGGGCGCGCTCCGCATCATCTCGCGCGGTGCGCACGTCGCGCGCTCCGGCGAGCCGACACATTTCGTCCACCGCGCGGACGTCGGCGTCCAGACCCGCCGCCAGCCCATCCAGCTCGACCAGGAGCACCGCCGCCGCGTCCACGGGATAGCCGGCGGCGTAGATCGAGGCCTCGACCGCGCGAATGGTGGGGCCGTCCATCATCTCGAGCGCAGCCGGCATGATGCCACTCGCCACGATCGCGGATGTCGCGCGGGCTGCGGCATCCAGCGACGTGAAGTCGACCAGCATCGTGCGCACCGCCTCGGGATTGCGAGTGAGGCGAACGGTCACGTCCAGCGCGATTCCGAAGCACCCTTCCGAGCCGATGAAGGCGCCGAGCAGGTCGTAGCCCTCCCTCTCCCCGTCGGCGCTTCCGAGTGTGACCAGCGTCCCGTCGGGGAGCAGCACCGTGAGGGCGAGGATGTGGTTGAGGGTCACGCCGTACTTCAGGCAGTGCGGCCCCCCGGCGTTCTCGGCGACGTTGCCGCCGATGGTGCAGGCCGTCTGGCTCGACGGATCGGGAGCGTAGTGTAGGCCGAACTGCGACACGGCGCGCGTGAGGTGCGCATTCACCGCTCCCGGCTCGACCACCGCATGCCGATTCTCGGGGTCGATGCTCAGGATGCGATTCAGCCGGTTGAGGCCGATCACCACCGCATCGCTCTCGGCCAGGGCGCCGCCGGAGAGCCCCGTCCCCGCACCGCGAGGCACGAATGGACAGCCCTCGGAGGCGAGGAGGCGGACGACCTCGATCAGCTGGTCACGCGTGCTCGGGAAGACGGCCAGCGACGGACGCTTGCGGTAGGAGGGAAGGCCGTCCGCGCTGTACACCAGCAGCTCGCTCGGCCGGGAGAGCACGCCGCGCGGCCCGGTGATCGCCGCCAGTGCCGGCGCGAGCCGGGCGACGTCGAGTTGCATCTCAGACGCTGGCGTGCGGTCCGCCGCCGTTTGTCTTCGCGCGACCGTGCGTCGCGGCGCGTTGCTCCAGGGGAGCGACCGCCGCCGAGAGCATCGCGCTCAGCTGGAGCAGGCGCGCGGTCGGCGACCGCGAGGCGAGCAGCTGCTGCCGGGTCTCGACATCCATGTCGAGCAGCGACGCAATACGAAAGGACAGAAGTGCCGGCTCGTCCGCGAGCGGAGGGATGGTGGCGGACGCATCGGTGAGGGTGCGTGCGGCGCGGCCCACCCGGTCGAAGGTCTCGCGCACCGAGCGGGCGAGTTCGGCGAGAGGCGCCGAGGGCTCGGCGCAGTCGATGAAATCCCGTATCGAGGCGACGGCGTAGCTGGTCCCCACGTCTGCCAGGCCCACGAGCTCGAAGCGCTCCGTCCCCATCACGGTGATGTTGGAGCGGCCGTCGGGTAGCTCGGTCGCGTCTTCGATCCGGGTGACGCACCCGACCTGGCCGGGCGCGATGTCGCGGGCGTCCTCGTCGGTCGGGGAGTAGATCACGCCGAAGCACCGGTCGCCGGCAAGGCAGTCGGCGAGCATCTTCCGATAGCGCGGCTCGAAGATGTGGAGCGGGAGGGGAGCCCCCGGGAAGAGAACGAGGGGGAGCGGGAAGAGCGGAAGCGTTCGCGCGGCCACGAGTCGAATGTAGACCCGCGCCGGGGATCGTGCCAGCGAGAGCCCGGCGCGCGCGGGCTAGGCGCCGTGCTCGGCGATGTCCGCCGGCACGACCACACAGAGCTCATCGCGTGCGATGCGATACTCGAGCGGAGCGATCATCGGCACGAGCTCTCCATCCACGCCGACGACGCCGCGCGGCCTCCTGAGCTCGATTCGGCACCGATCCACGACGAAGCTGTCGATGCCGGCCTCGGACGTGTGTCGCAGCGCCTCCAGCCCACGTGCCGCAACCGCGATCCCGAGGAGCAGCAATCGGGTTCTGCGCTTGCCGCGAACCACCACGACGTGGAGGCCCCGCTTTCCTCCTTCCACCCGGTTGCCGAGGCTCGGCAGCTTCAGCTCACGCTCCCCCACGGCGATGAAGACCAGCGGCGTCTGGAAGACGCGCCGCAGTCCATCGAGCTCGACGACGACGGTGAAGCTGCGAAGCCGGGCCATGATGCGGACGAAGGCGACCGCGCTCGCCAGCACGTAGCCCAGCCGCGACTCCAGTCTCTCGCGCGCCCGCACGAAGACCACGTATCCGCCCACCGAGCTGGTGTTGAGAATCAAACGGTCGTTGACGTAGGCGACGTCCACCCGCCGCAATTGTCCGGTCGCGGCGGTCTCCGATGCCTCGGTGGCGTCCGAGGAGATGCGGAGAAATTTCGCGAAGTGATTGAGCGTGCCGGCAGGAATCACGGCGAGCTCCACGTCGCTGCCGGCGAGGACCGCAGCGGCGGAGCCGATCGTGCCGTCCCCTCCGGCGACCGCCACCCTGCTGGCGCCCTCGTCGAGCGCCTGTCGAACCGCCTCCGGCAGTCGCTCGGGAGGCGTCTCGCGAACATCGAAGCCGCCGCGCGTCGCCAGCGCGTCGACGATGCCCGAGGCGCTTCCCGCTCTGGGATTCACGAACGTCGGGATGCGGGTGTCGGAGGGCATTGAGGGGGCGCCGTGCAGGAAGCGAGCCGGTCGCACCGTCAACCTCCCGCATTGTTGGCCTGAGACGATGCGGGTAGACTTCCCGCTCTCGCCTCCCGCCACGCGATGCTCCTGACGATTCTTCTCGCTCTCCGATTCGCCGGTGTCGACAGCGTGCCGCCGAAGACGGCGGACTCGGTGCGGATCCCGATTCCGCGCACGACACATCCGCCCGTGCTGGACGGCCGGCTCGATGATCCGATCTGGAAGGACGCGGCGAGGCTGACCGGTTTCGTGCAGTACGAGCCGGCCGACCAGAGCCCTCCGACTCAGAAGAGCGTCGGATACGTCGCGTACGACGCCAACTATTTCTACTTCGCGTTTCACGCGACGGAGCCGTCGCGGGGGAACGTGCGCGCCACGCTCTTTCCCCGTGAGCGCGGGGGCGAGTCCGACGACCGGGTGACGATCCTGCTCGACACTTTCAACGATCAGCGGCGGGCGTACGAGTTCCGCTCCACACCTCTCGGCATCCAGACCGACGGCGTGAAGGTGGAGGGTCAGCAGGCGGATATCAGCGTGGACTTCGTGTGGTACAGCGCCGGACGGGTGGATGAGGACGGATGGAGCGTGGAGATGATGATTCCCTGGGCGTCGCTCCGCTTTCCGGCGGGCGACACCATCGCGATCGGCTTCAACGCGGTCCGGGTCTACGGTCGAACGGGGGAGCGCGACGCGTGGGCGCCGAGGCACCGAGGCAATCCGTGCGACATCTGTCAGGAGGGAGTGCTCACCGGCATCACCGGCGTCTCGGCGCGACGGACGCTGGACCTCCTGCCCTATGTCGCGGCGTCGCAGAGGGGCGCGCGCGCCTTCGTCGACACCACGTTCGGGACGAACAGCGCCTCGGTACCGCGGGCGTTCGCTCTGCAGCCTGCGGAGCGCTCGCTCGGCGGCGACGCCCGGCTCGCTCTGACTCCGGCGATCGTGCTCAACGCGACGCTCAATCCCGACTTCTCGCAGGTGGAATCGGACGAGGAGCAGGTGCGCGTGAACCAGCGCTTCGCGCTCAGCTTTCAGGAGCGCAGGCCATTCTTCCTCGAGGGACGCGATGTCTTCGAGACGGGCCGCGACCCGGGGAACGGCGGCGGCGGCGAGCTGGGAGATCTGTTCTACTCGCGGGCGATCGTGGACCCGACCACCGGCGCCCGGCTCACGGCCAAGCAGGGCGGTTTTGCCCTGGGCGCGCTGTACGCGCGCGATGACGCTCCGGCCTACTGGTGGAACGACGGCTATCAGAGCAGCAGCTACGAGACGGCGGTCGAGCGGCAGGCCGACGTGGCCGTCATCCGGGCACGGCGGGATGTCCTCGAGAGCTCGTACTTTGGCGTCATCGGTCTCGGGCGCCGGCTGGGCGCGTCCACGAGCGCGGTGGGCGGCGCGGACCTTTCGCTCCGCAAGGGCGCGGTGACTCTGCGCGGGGAGGTTGCTCACAGCGCGGACCGCGCGCCCCTTCTTGTCACGACCGACACCGTGGTCACGACCGATTCCCTCGGAGCATCCCAGACCAGCTATCGGCAGGACAGCTCTGTCGTGCTCGACGGAGCCGTGCGCACGGGAGACTACTACCGGGCTCGCCTGTCGCGGAGCGGATACCGCCTCAATTGGAGCGCCAGCGCTGCCGGCGCATCGCCACGCTTTCGCAATCAGCTCGGCCGCTTCCAGCGTGTCGGTATCGAGCGCTTCTCGGGTCGGCTCTCGCTCGCCCAGTACCCGAACAGCCGTCTGATCCAGCGTGTCGAGCAGAGCGTGAACCTGTCTCGAACGAATGCCTATCGCGGAGGGGCGCTGGACTGGTCGCGATCTCCCGAGCTCTCGATACAGTTTCAGCGGCAGACCTTTCTGAATCTGAGCTTTCATCAGGAACATGTCTCGCTGCCGAGAACGGTCGAGGGCCGCACCGAGAATGTCCCACTCGATCTTGCCGGCGCTGGCATCAACATGAGCTCCGAGCTCTCGCAGCGGCTCTCGGGCGGGATCTTTCTTTTCGGGGGGCAGCGGGAGATCTACGATCCGTCGAATCCTCGCGTGGGAGCCGGTTATTTCGGCAACGTCCGACTCACGGTTCGCCCGATCTCGAGCGCGACCATCGAGCTGAGGGGGCAGCGTTCCATCCACCGGGAGCACTGGGGTGATGTGCTGGTAGACGACGCGCGCATCTTGAGGCTGCGGACGAGCTACCAGTTCACGCGCGCGCTCGGCGTCCGTGGCATCGGCGAGTACTCGAACCAGTACAATCGGCTCGAGCCGAACCCGCTCTCCCAGCGTACGGTGCGCGTCAGTTCGAGCGCCCTGATCACCTACGAGATGGCCCCCGGTTCCTTTCTCTATGCCGGCTACAGCGACACCCGGCGCGACTTCGATGACCCGATCGTATCGGGCGGCGGTCTGCTGCGGACCGGAAGTGAGCTGTTCGCGAAAGTATCCTATCTGTGGCGTCTCTGATGCAGGACTGCGGCGGATAAAACAGGGGGCGACCGCTTGGTCGCCCCCTTGTCGTCACCTCTGTTCGCCGGTCATGGGGTAATGTTGGGGTTGTTGAAGCGCTCGACATCGGGGAGGGGCAGGCACGTGGTGTTGCCGTACGTGCCGCCCTTGAGCGGGAACGGCGTACCCGGCGCCGGCGTCTGCGGAAGCGAGAAGCGCTGGATGTCGTAGTTGCGGAATCCCTCGAGGAACAGCGCGCGGCGACGCTCCTCGATGATGAGAGTCCTGATGGATGCGGCATCGGTCGGTCCGGTGT
Source organism: Gemmatimonadota bacterium (assembly GCA_030948255.1). GTDB lineage: Bacteria > Gemmatimonadota > Gemmatimonadetes > Gemmatimonadales > Gemmatimonadaceae > JALZAQ01. Next base: position 8,688 of record JALZAQ010000051.1, on the reverse strand, counting down.
AGCTCGGGAGGCCGGCCGCGGCGCGCAGCGAGTTGATGATCGTGACTGCCTGCGCGCCGCCCCGCGCTTCGGCGAGGATGAGCTGGGCCTCCTCGTACTTCGCGATCGGGATTGGCGATGCGTAGGATGGGTACTTGACCGCTGCGAAGATCGCGGACTTCGCGTCGGCGGGACGGGTCGTGGGGACCGCCACTACCTTGGAACGCGAATCCTCGACACCCTCGGTCTTGAGACCGCGCGAGTCGGTCTGCACGGTGTAGAAGCCAAATTGCTGGACGGCTGCGAAGACGCGATTGTAGCGCCGATTGTCGTTCGAGCCCATGGTGGCGTTGAAGACGAAGCCGGCCGGCACGAGCGCGGCATCGGTCGCAGCGCCGGCCGTGTTGCCCTGAAAGAGCCGCACGCGTGCCCGACCCACATAGGCGGCATTGAGCACATCGGTCAATCCGGCGGCCTGCGCCGCGGTGATCGCGGTGCCGAATCGCTGCTCGGCCAGCGCGAAGATTGCCGGTTGCTTCTGCTGCGGACCGAGGTCGAAGGCGGCCTCGCAGAACGACATGCCAATGATCGCGTAGCCGAAGCCGGCATAAAGGGCCGCCTTTGCGATGAGCGTCTGGCGGTTCGGCACCTGTGCATCGGTCCATTTCTGCAGCTTGGTGAGCGCGTTGTCGGCGTCCCAGCGCGCCGTGGAGAGCGGCGTGTAAATGCCCGGAGTCTGGTTGTTGCTGCAGCTGTTGGTGCCGTAGGAGCCGTTGGTCTGCGTGTTGGCGTCACGCCGGTCGTACGGCCACGCTGCGGCGCCGAGCTGTGAATCGGCGAGCTCGTCGGAGATGATGCCCTCGACGGTGACGGCGGATCCGTACGCGCACTCGAAGTCACCGATGGCGCTGTTGACCATCAGCACCGCATTGGCCGGGTTGTCGAACAGGGTGACCGGGACTTGACTCGGTGCCGTCACATCGAGCAGACGGTCGGTGTTGCAGCCGAGTGCGACTCCCGTTGCGGCGAGCGCGAGGAGCCAGGCGCCGCCGGCGCGGCGCGCACTCCTGCCCTTGCCGGCACGGCGGGTCGCGGTCGTAAAGGATGCTCTCGTCATAGGAAGTCCATTCCATCCGGAGTCGGCGAAGTGTTGGTGAGCGTGAGCGTCTCTCATGCTCAGAATCCGAAGCGAAGGGTCCACACGACCGACGCGAGCTGCGGCAGCTCCGCCTGGTCGACGAAGATCGGAGAGCCGGAGAGGAACTGGCTCTCGGGATCGAGACCCGTGTAGGGGGTCCAGGTGTGCAGGTTGCGCGCGGCGATGCTGACGGCAAGGGTCCGCGCACCGACGTGCCGCGCGAACCGATCGGGCGCGTCGTAGACGAGCGAGATCTCGCGCAGCTTGGCGAACTTCGCATCGTTGATTACGAAGTCGCGAAGGGTGCCGGGGGTCTGCATCTGTGCCAGGCGCCTCGGGTCGGTCTTGTCCGGCTCGAGCCACTCGAGGCAGGTGTGGAAGATCTGGCAGCGGATGCGAAGATTGTTGTCCAGCCGCTTGTAGTTGCTCTTGAAGTCCACCATGCCGTACAACCGGAACCGGTCGAGAAAGCGAATGGTGGAGGTCCACGATCCTTCGAGTCCCGGCACGCTGCGGCCGAGAAAGACCTTGGGCGCGATGACGCGACCGTTGGCATCTAGGCAGGCCGTGATGCCACCCTTGCCATCGTCGCACATCGCGTTGATCGCCCTCTTGGTGACCGGATCGTACTGCGCGCTCACGACGCGATAGGAGAAGAACGACCAGGGCGCATAGCCCACGCGATGCGAGACACTGCCCAGATCAATCGTCGTGTCTTTGCCGTTGAGACGGAGCACCTTGCCACTGTTCGTGGCCAGGTTGAGCGACATCTCCCAACCATGGCTTTTCTCATTGATGAGCTGGGTCTTGAACAGCGCCTCGATCCCCTTGTTCTGGATCTCGCCAAGGTTGACGAACTGGCTGCTGGGGAAACCGGTGGATGGTGCCACGCCGCGCGCGAGGATCGCGTCGCGCGTGGTGCTCCGGTAGTACGTGAAGTCGATACTCAGGCGATCATCGAGCAGGTTCGTCTCGAAGCCGACCTCCGTCTCTCCCACGCGCTCGGGCTTGAGCTGGCTGTTGCCGGCGGCGAGCGGCGTGAGCGCGCCGGAACCGTTCGGACCGGCAACGGGAGAGAGCGTACGCAGCGCGGAGAACGTCACCGGCTGCTGACCGGACTGTCCGTACGCGGCGCGCACCTTGAGGCTGTTGACGAAGGTCGGCAGGCGGGTCTTGAACGACGGCTCTTCGTTCAGCACCCACGACAGACTTGCCTTCGGGTACTTCACCCAGTGAATGTCCTTTCCGAACGCGCTGTTGTTGTCGATTCGAACGGCGCCCGTGAGGAAGAGACGGTCGTGGAAGCCGACCAGCTCCTGCAGGTAGAAGCCGAGCGTGTTGTTCTTGAGGAAGTCGTCGGAGAGGTTGAGCTTGGTCGCGGCCGAGCCGATCGTCTCGAGGCCGGGCGCAGGGAAGAAGTCGCCCTCGCCGGTGATCGACGAGATGGCCTTCGTGTAGTACTGCACGCCGAACGATGTCGCCGAGCTCATGGCCGGGTTGAGCTCGACACGACCTGTACCGGTGTAGTCGTAGGTGTTGTAGACGACGTCGCGCCGGTTCTGAAATTTGTACCCGCTTGACTGATTGCCCCAGAAGAAGGCGGCGGTGTCGTTGGTGAGGTAGGGCAGGAACTCCGAGTTCTTCTCCTGCGTGAAGTCGGTGCCGATCGCGAGGCGGTGGGTCATCCACGACAGCGGCTTGTACGTCGTGGTGAAGCTGCCGGTGAAGCGGTTCACATCCTGCCCGTCGGTCATCGCGCGATAGACCTCGGGCGGCCAATCGTTGAAGCCGCGGGCAAAGCCGCAGCCGAAATCGGGGTTCGGCGGACAATTCGACCCCAGGTTCTCGGGATTGGAGAAGAGCGAGCCCCACATCGCGCCGCCGCAGCCGGCCTCGCAGCTCAGCGTCGTGTTGCTCTGCAGGTAGCCGGCACTCGCTTGCAGGTCAAATTTCTCGTTCGGCGTGATCGAGAGGTTGGTCCGAGCGCTCGTTTTCCGCCGTTCGTTGTTCGGCTCCGCACCCTGGTCGCGCCCGAGCTCGCCGCTGGCGAAGTAGCGGATCGTACCAGAGCCGCCGCTGACGTTGCCGGCGTAGCTCTGGATGCCCCCGTTCCGGAATACCGGCGTACCGCGCGCGTTCTCGGTGGCGATGACGTTCACCCCCTCGATCTTGTTCGTCGTTGGATTGAGCCAGTAGTTGGACCCGATGCGGTGCTCGGCGTCCATGAACCAGTTCTCGCCACCGCGCACGGTGAAGTCGAACTTGGTCCCGCCGGCGGCGCCCTTCTTTGTGATGATGTTGATGACGCCCCGCGCGGCCTCAGTGCCGTAGAGCGTCGCGGCCGCGGAGCCCTTGAGGATCTCGATGTTCTCGATCTGCTCCGGCTCGAAATCGTTCAGTCGGGAGACGACGCCCGAGCCGAAAGCCTGGACGGAGAGTCCGGTGCCTGTCTCGTTGTCGACGCGGATGCCGTCGACGTAGATCAGCGGATCGCCGGACAGAGAGAAAGTCGAGAGTCCGCGGATGCGGATCTTGGAGCCGCTGCCGACCATGCCGGTGCCGGGCATCACGACGACGCCGGGAGCGCGGCCGTTGATCAGATCCTGCACCGAGGGAACCGGCGTGTTGGCGAGCACGTCGGCCGCGTTCACGGTCGCGACGGAATTGCCGATCGCGCGTCGCTGCTCGCCGCCCGCGGTGCCGGTGACGACGACGCGGTCGAGGTCGAGGGCGCGCACCGGCAGCTCGATGCGCACGTTGGTCGCGCCGACGCGTGCCACCTGCGACCGCGGGCCGTAGCCGATCAGCCGGGCGCTCACCGTGACCTGGTCGCCGGTGACACCGGTGATCCGGAATCGGCCCGACGCGTCGGAGAACGCGCCCTTGCCGGGCTGCCCGGCGATCGAGACCTGCGCGCCGCCAAGTGGCCGCTGCGATCCCTCGACGAGGACGGTGCCGGCGACGACCCCCTCCTGCGCACGCGCGAAACCGGGCGTGGCGAGGAGGAGCCCGAGGAGCATTGCGACGAAGCTGATCGCCGAAACGAGCCATGTGCGCTGTCGCGGATCCCCGTGCTCCGGATCGCGGCGGGTTCGGGCCACGCGATCGCTGGGCGCTCGAGTGGGAGTGAATGATCCAGTCCTCATCAGAAGCCTCCGGGAGCGAGCGACTTCGGGGCGACGGGAGCGCACGGGACGTGAGCGTGCGTGCTGTCGCAGATGTGCGACATGGACGTCGCCTCGTTCTCGGGGGTCGGAACTCCCCGCCCCCCATACTGCAAACGCCGGTTTCCGGGGGCAAGAGCGCGGGGGAGCTCGTCGTGGGTGCCCCGATTGACAATCGAGCCCGCGGCATGTCGAATGGGTCGCAGGGCACTCCGAGTCGATCACCCCACGCGCTTCACCCCGCGCGGACGTCCGAGGTTCTCCATGAATTACCCGCCGCACCACTCTCGTCGCCTCTCGTCTCACCTCATCAGCGCGGTCGTCGCGGCCATGTCCGTCGCCACGCTCGGGCCGGCCCCGCTCACAGCCCAGCCCACCCAGCCAGTACGAGCCCCCGCGGCGCGGGACAGTACGCGCGCGTTGGGAGAACGCCTCGAGCGGGTGATGGCGCGCCCGGAGTTCAAGCACGCCATGTTCGGCGTCGCCTTCTATTCGCTCGACGACGACCGCATGACGTTCGCGTACAACGCCGACAAACTCTTTCAGGCGGCGTCGACGACCAAGACGCTGACCGTGGGCACCGCACTCCGCCTGCTCGGCGCCGATTATCGCTTTCACACACGCGTCTTTGCGACGGCACCGGTGGCCGCCGACGGAACGCTTCGCGGCGATCTCGTGCTGGTCGCGAGCGGCGACCCGAACCTGTCCGGCCGCGTCATCGCCGGCGACAAGCTCGCGTTCGAGAACGAGGACCATTCGTACGATGCGCAGCCCGAGACGCGCGCGGTGCCCGGCGATCCCCTGCTCGTCATCCGTGCGCTCGCGGCCCAGGTCGCCGCGAAGGGGGTGAAGCGGATCACCGGCCACGTGCTCATCGACGCAACACTCTTCCCCGAAGGAGAGAGAGAGCTCGGCACCGGCGTGGTGATCTCGCCCGTCATCGTCAACGACAACCTCGTGGACGTCACGATCGGGCCGGGAGCAAGCGCCGGAGCCCCGACGTCGGTGACGGTGTCGCCCGCGACGTCGTACGTGCGCTTCATCAACACGTCGACGACCGCGCCAGCGGGCGCGCGACCGAGCATCACCTGGTCGGCGGACAGTGCGGGCCCTGGTAGCGCGCGCGTCGTCACCGTCGGCGGTGTCTTCCCCCTCTCCACGCCCGCCATCCTCTACAGCTACGCGGTGCCGCAGCCGAGCAGATTCGCCCAGGTCACCTTCGTCCAGGCGCTGAAGGAGAAGGGAATCACCGCCGAGCTGTCGCCCCCCGAGGCGCAGCGCGACTTCAAGGGCTCGGCGGCATCGTACCTGCCGGAACGCCTGATGGCCGAGCACGTGTCGCCGCCGTTCGCGGAAGAGGCCAAGGTGACGCTCAAGGTGAGCCAGAATCTGCACGCGAGCGCGCTCCCCTTCATCCTCAAGGCAGTTCTGGCCAAGCGGGACACCGGCAAGACGGCGTTCGACCTCGAGCGCGAGTTCCTGCAGTCCGCGGGACTCGACCTGGGTGGCGCGCAGCAGAGCGACGGTGCCGGCGGCGACGCCGCCTTCTCGCCCGACTTCATGGTGCACTATCTCGCGTATCAGGCGAAGCAGCCGTACTTCGACGCGTTTCACCGCGCCATGCCGGTGCTCGGCAGGGACGGCACCCTGTTCAACATCCAGACCGGGTCGCCCGCCGCCGGACACGTCAACGCGAAGACGGGCACGCTCAACAGGTACGATGCGCTGAACCGCAAGCTGCTGGTCACGGCCAAGGGACTGGCGGGCTACCTGACCACCGCCAACGGCCGCCGCTACGCGTTAGCGATCTACGTCAACAACGTCGCGGTGTCGCTCGATCCCGACGCGACTCGGCTCGTCGCCGGCCAGGCGATGGGAGAGATCGCGGCGGCCGGATACGCCACGCTGCCATGACGCACCGCACTCGTTTCCTCGGCTCGCTCCTCATCCTGCCGCTCCTCGCGTCCTGTGCGACGAGCGGGGCGCAGCATCGGGCGCCGGGGCAGGCCTCCCCGGGCACGCCGGGGCGCACAGCGGCGAGACCGGCCGGCGACACGGTGTACGACCTCATCATCCGTCACGGTCGGGTGCTTGATGGAGAGGGAAATCCGTGGATCCTCGCCGACGTCGCGATCCGCGACGGGCGCTTCGCGAGGATCGGCAAGATCACCGGCCACGCGGCCCAGGAGATCGATGCCACCGGCAAGTACGTGAGCCCCGGCTGGATCGACATGATGGATCAGTCGGGCTCGGTGCTCCCGCGCAACGGCCGCGCCGAGAACAAGCTGCAGGAGGGAGTGACGACGGCGATCGGAGGCGAGGGTGGCACGCCGGTGCCAGCCGCGCGCGTCGGCGAGTACTTCGAGTTGCTCGAGCGGCAGGGTATCAGCATCAACTTCGGCAGCTACTTCAGCGAGACCCAGGCCCGCGCGGCGGTGCTCGGCATGTCCGCGCGCCAGCCGACGGCAGCCGAGCTCGACCGCATGCGCGCGATCATGGATACGGCGATGCGGGGCGGGGCCATGGGAATGACGACCGCGCTCATCTATCCGCCGTCGAGCTACAGCACGACGGATGAACTGGTCGAAGTGGCGAAGAGCGCTGCCCGCTACGGCGGCACCTACGCGAGCCACATCCGCGGGGAAGGCAAGGAGGTCGTCGAGTCGGTGAAGGAGGCGATCGCGATTGGCGAGCGCGCGGGGCTTGCGGTCGAGGTGTTCCACCTCAAAGTGGCGCACAGGCCTGGCTGGGGAATCCTGATGGATTCGGTCGGACGCGCGGTGGAGGCGGCGCGCGCGCGGGGCGTCGATGTCGCGGCGGATCTCTACCTGTACACCGCCGGCGGCACCGGGCTCGCGTCCACGATCCCGAGTTGGGCGCACGAGGGCGGGACCGACTCTCTCAAGGCGCGGCTCGCCACGCCGGCGCTGCGCGCGCGCATGAAGAAGGAGCTCGCGACGGGATCGCCCGGCTGGTGGAACATTGTCGAGGCGGCCGGCGGATGGGGGGGCGTCGTCCTCGTGAACGCACGCAACCCCGACAACGCGAAGTACGAGCAGAAGAGCATCGCACAGATCGCGACCGAGACGGGCAAGGATCCGGCCGACGCCGCGTGGGATCTCGTTGTTGCGGGTCAGGGTCGCGTGATGGCGATCTACCACATGATGGGAGAGCCGGACATCGAGACCGCGCTCCGCTTTCCGTGGACGAGCATCGGCAGCGACGCGGGGGCCGTTCTCGAGCTCGGCACTCCCGACGAGACAGGACTTCCTCACCCGCGCAGCTTCGGCAATTTCCCGCGCGTGATCGCCAGGTACGTGAAGGAGCGCCACGTGCTCACGCTGCCGGACGCGGTGCGGAAAATGACCGGGTGGCCGGCGACGCGGATGCGGCTCGCCAATCGCGGCACGATCGCGGTCGGCAACTGGGCCGATGTCACGATCTTCGACTACGACGCGCTACAGGACCGCGCGACCTACGAGAAACCGATGGAGTTCCCGACCGGAATCGAGTGGGTGCTCGTGAACGGCGTCGTCACGATCGACCACGGCAAGCACACCGGGGCAAAGGCGGGACGCGTGCTCTGGGGACCGGGCCGCGGATAAGCACGGGGGCGATCAAACCGGATGCCCGTCGCTCGGCGGGGGTCCACGCGGCAATGGGGATAGACTCAACGGCGGAAAGCGGCCGCGGATTTCGCGGCGAACGGCGACGCGGATCGCTCCGTGAGACGGGCCGGGCGCCCGACACCGGGAAGAGGCGCAGGACTTGGGGGGAAGGGCAACCCCTTCATGCAGCTGTTTTATCCGCGTCCATCCGCGATAATCCGCGGCCGCTGTGCTACTCCCATCTCAGACGCGGGTTCACTACGCCGCCGTCCAGAACCCCGCCAGCGCGCTCCCGTCGGGCGACTCGCGCAGCTTCTCGAAGGCCCGCTCGCGGATCTGACGGATTCGCTCGCGCGTCACGCCCATGAGAGCGCCGATCTTCTCGAGCGTCATCGCCTCCGACCCCTCCTCCAGCCCGTAGTACAGATAGAGGATCTTTCGCTCCCGGGGAGTGAGGTACTTCGTGAAGATGCGGTCGATGAACTCCCGCATCAGCTTGAAGTCGGTGATTTCCTCGATCTCCGCGCCGTCCACGCCGACGAAGCGCTCACCGAGCGTGGCCGCCTCGCGGTCGCTGCGGTCGATGGGCGCATCCAGCGACACCTCGGTGGCCGACATCTGCTTGGATGCGCGAACCTGCTCCGGCGTCTCCTCGATCAGGCGCCCGATCTCGTGATCGGTCGGGTCACGCTTGAGCACCTGCGCCAGCACGGTCTCTGCTCGCGCCAGCTTGATCAGCTGCGAATTCTGATTGAGCGGAATCCGCACCGAGCGGGTCTGCTCGGCCAGAGCCTTGAGC
>JALZAQ010000085.1 GCA_030948255.1 Gemmatimonadota bacterium | reverse complement strand
GCACAGCCAGGGCTTCTTCCTCACGAGCGACAGCACCGGATCCAAGCGCGTCACCGACAACGGGCGCTTGGCGATCAACGGCAACGCCGACGCCGACATCAACGACAACATGTCCTTCAGCTTCACCCTGTCGCGCGTGCTGAACTACGACAACAACTATGACCGGAAGTTCACTCAGACCGTTCTCTCGGCGGTGCTGCACCTGCAGTTCTTCGCCGGCGAGATCAAGTAGGTCTCCCTTCATGCCCATCCCTTGCACATGATCGGCTCTGCGCGCGCGCGGCGTGCTCTCGGCGCTCTCAGCGCGGTGCTGGTCGCCGCCACGGGCTGCGACCGCGCCAACCGACCGCGCACCGACTTCCCGGCCGAGGCCGCCATGCGCTACGCGAAGGCTCAGCTAGACTTCGGACCACGCATCCCCGGGACGCTCGGCGCGCGGCGGGCGGGCGACTGGATCATCGCGGAGATGCGGAAGCGGGCGGACACGGTGATCGTCCAGTCCTTTGCGCACGTCACCGCGACCCGAGACACTCTCCCCCTCCGGAACATCCTGGCGCGATTCCAGCCGACGGCCACCGAGCGGGTGCTCTACATCACGCACTGGGATACGCGACCGATCTCCGACGCGCCGGGCGTGCCTGCGTCCCAGCGGCAGACGCCGGTGCCCGGCGCGAACGATGGCGCGTCGGGGGTCGGCCTCTTCGTGGCGCTCGGCGATCTGCTGAAGAAGACGAGGCCGACGGTCGGGGTGGACCTGCTCTTCGTGGATGGCGAGGACTACGGCAGCTTCGATCCGCCGCCCTGCCCCGCGGGGAAGAGCTGCAAGATCTATGGACCCGACGTGTTGATCGGCTCCCAGTGGTTCGCCGCCCATCCCCCGGACGCCGAGTACAAGCCGCTCTACGGTGTGCTCTGGGACATGATCGGCGACGCGGACCTTCTGATTCTGCAGGAGGGGAATTCGGTGCAGCGCGCCCCGGAGGTCGTCGCGCGCGTCTGGAGCGTGGCGTCGGAGCTCGGGTACGGTCGCTTTTTCAGTCAGAACGTGACGACGGTGACGGACGATCACGTCCCACTGCTCGACGCCGGGCTCAGAGTGATCGATGTCATCGACATCGACTACCCTCCTCACCACACCCCGCAGGACACCTTCGACAAGATCTCGAGGAGGAGCCTGCAGATCGTCGGAGATGTGGCGGCGGCGCTGGTGACACGGTGAGGGAGCCGCGGATCGGCGCCGCGGATCGCCGTTATGGATCGCGGCGCGGTGTGGGGATGCCGGGTGCGGCGGGAGGATAATGCAACCGCGACGGCGGCCGCGGATTTTCGCGGATGGACGCGGATAGACCAAAGGCGATAGCGGGGGAACGGCAGAACGGCAGCCGCGGATTTTCGCGGAGTGACGCGGATACCCCAAGGGCAGCAGCTGGGGGAAACGACAACAGCAACCGCGGGCGGGGTGCTCTGCGGCACGGCGAGGTCACGGGGCCCGTCGTGGGTGTCTTCTATGAGGTGTTCAACGAGCTGGGCGGAGGGTTCCTGGAATCCGTCTATTACGCGGCGATGGCGCTGGGGCTCGCGCAGGCGGGCGTCTCGTTCAAGGCCGAAAGACGGCTCTCGGTGTTCTTTCGAGGGCAGGCGGTCGGCGTCTTCAAGGCCGACTTCGTCATCGAGGGCGTTGTCGTCGCCGAAGTGAAGGCCGCTCGGAGCATCCAGAGTGGCCACGAGGCTCAGCTCCTGAACTACCTCCGCGCCACCACTCTCGAGGTAGGCCTGATCCTGAACTTCGGCCCCACCCCCACCTTCAAGCGCCTGGTCCTCTCCCCCGATCATGGGGTGAGAGCGTCGCGATAGAGCGCCCTTTGCCTTTCCCCCAATTTCCCGCCCTTTTGCCCCGCGCATGGTATCCCGCCCTCACACGGAGCGATCCGCGTCGCTCTTGGCCGCGAAAATCCGCGGCCGCCTTTCGCCGTTGAGTTTTGTCCTTATCCGCGTCCTCGCGATGCCGTTCCGCCCCCAAGCCTGGCTCACTGTGGCCCATGGCCACCCCAGCCGAACGCCGCGCTCTGCTGTTCCTCTCTGCGGTGACCCTTCTCGGCGCCGGCGTTCGCGGCGTGAGGGGGATCCGAAGTGCCCCGAAGCCGAGCCCGGCCGACTCCGCGGCCCTCGCAGCCCAGATTGCGGCCGTCGAGTCTGTCCAGACGGCCGCATCCCGCAAGAGAAAGCCGGCGGAACCACGCGTCCACGCGGTATCAGCGGCCCGGACGTTGCCGGCCATCCCGAAGGCTGCCTCGGGTGTGCTCGAGGTCGATATGGATCGAGCCTCCGTAACCGAGCTCGAGCAGCTCCCGGGCATCGGTCCCGTCCTCGCCTCGCGAGTGGTCTCCGCCCGAGATTCTGGCGGTCCGTTCGGCTCTCTGGAGAGCCTTCGGAGGAGGGTGAAAGGGATCGGTCCTCGGCTAGGGATGCGGCTCCAGCCCCACGTGACGTTTTCCCTTTCCTCCGCGTCCTCCCGGTGAGATAGCACCTTCCGGAGCGACGCCCTCGCGATCCTCCAGCGGCCGTGCCTGATGTAGATTTCGGCTCCAGCAAACCAGCGCCAGACGACTCCGGGGACGGGCGGCCGCCCGTCTCCGCATGCACCATCCCACCGCGTCCCCGTCCGCCCCATTATGGCCGCACCGGTAGCCTCAGCTGGTGAGCGCATTGGTGAGCTCCTCGTCCGCGAGGGGCTCATCACGCGCGAGCAGCTTGACAAGGCTCTCCAGGAGCAGCGGCAGAGCGGCACGCGAATAGGCTACAATCTGGTCAAGCTCGGCTTCATCCCTGAAGTCGAGCTCACTCGTATGCTGGCGCGCAAGTTTCGCATGCCGGCGGTGGACCTGAGCAACTTCGAGGTCGATCCGAGGATCGCCAAGCTGATCCCGGCTGAGCTGGCCACCCGCCATTTGGTCCTTCCCCTCAAGCGCGAGGGGCGCACGCTCACCGTGGCGATGGCCGACCCGACGGACCTCGGAGTGGTGGACGACCTCAAGTTCATCACCCGCTACGACATCTTCCCCGTGATCGCGGGCGAGTACACGCTGCGCGGGGCGATCGAGCGCTACTACGAGTCGGCCGAGGCCAGCGCCCTCGAGAGCCTGCTGCAGGAGATCGGCGACGACGACATCGAGATCCTCGAGGAGAAGGACGACGACGTCTCGGCCGCCCTGCTCGCGCAGCTCGACGAAGCGCCGGTCGTGAAGCTGATCAACGGAGTGCTCACGGACGCGGTGAAGCGGGGCGCCTCCGACGTGCACTTCGAGTGCTACGAGCACGAGCTGCGTATCCGTTACCGCATCGACGGGGCGCTCCAGGAGATCATGAAGCCGCCGCTCAAGTTCCGCGCGGCGCTGATCTCCCGCTTCAAGATCATGGCGAGCCTGAACATCGCCGAGCGGCGCGTGCCGCAGGACGGCCGCATCAAGCTGAAGATGGGCAAGCGCGTGATCGACTTCCGCGTCTCCACCCTGCCGACGCTCTTCGGCGAGAAAGTGGTGCTCCGAATCCTCGACAAGGGAAACCTGACGCTCGAGCTGGAGAAGTTCGGCATCGAGCCCAAGGCCGAGCGCGACCTGATGGACGCGGTCATGAATCCCTACGGGATGGTGCTGGTCACCGGCCCCACCGGCTCGGGCAAGACGACCACCCTCTACTCCGCCCTGTCGAAGATCAACAGCATCGACACGAACATCATGACCGCCGAGGACCCCGTCGAGTACAACCTCTACGGGATCAATCAGGTCCTGGTGCGGAGCGAGATCGGTCTGGACTTCGCGGCCGCGCTGCGCGCGTTCCTGCGACAGGATCCGAACATCATCATGATCGGGGAGATCCGCGATCTGGAGACCGGGAGCATCGCGATCAAGGCCGCGCTCACCGGCCATCTCGTGCTCTCCACCCTGCACACCAACTCGGCGCCGGAGACGGTCACCCGTCTGCTGGACATGGGCCTCGAGCCGTTCAACGTCGCGTCCGCGCTCAACCTGATCCTGGCCCAACGGCTGGTGCGAAGGATCTGCAACAATTGTCGTGTCAAGCGGGAGCCGTCAGCGGAGGAGCTGCGGGCCGCGAAGATGCCGCCCGAGATGACTCTCCGCGACCTCAAGTTCACCCCCGAGGCGCTCGACTACGCTCGGCTCAAGGCCACCAAGGAGGCCAAGCCCCTCCTCGACAGCATCACGATCGACAGTGCGATCGGCGAGATCCCGTTTTTCCGGGGTCGTGGCTGCGATCAGTGTGGCGGATCGGGCCTCAAAGGACGGCAGGGTCTGTACGAGGTGATGGCGATGACGCCGTCGCTCCGCCGGCTGATCCTGCAGCGCGTCGGCGCGGAAGATCTGAAGCAGGCCGCGATCTCTGAGGGGATGCTCACCCTCCGGATGGATGGCGTGCTCAAGGCGATGAAGGGAATCACGACGCTGGAGCAGGTGGTCAGGGAGACCGGAAGTTGAGCACGCAGATACCCGCTAACGCGTACACCCCCCAGAGGCTCTCCACATGACTACGCCCGTCCCTACGCAATCCGTGAATCTGCGCAACCTGCTCGAGGAGATGATCGAGCGCAATGCGTCGGATCTGCACATCACGGCGGGTGACCGGCCGAAGCTGCGGATCGACGGGGAGATCACGGATTCCCAGATCCAGCACGTGCTGACGCCCAAGGATACCCTCCAGCTCGCCTACTCCATCCTCACCGAGAGCCAGAAGAAGCGCTTCGAGACCGAGGATGAGCTGGACTTCTCTTTCGGGATCCAGAACCTGGCGCGCTTCCGCGGCAACTGCTTCAAGCAGCGGGGATGCGTGTCGCTCGTCGTGAGGCAGATCCCGTTCACGATCAAGACGTTTGAGGAGCTGGGCCTGCAGGCGGCCGTGGCCAGGTTCGCCGAGAAGCCGCGCGGTCTGGTGCTGGTCACCGGCCCCACGGGCTCCGGCAAGTCCACGACGCTCGCGGCAATGATCGACAAGATCAATCGGGAGCGGAGAGGCCACATCATCACCGTCGAGGACCCGATCGAGTTCATCCATCGCCATCAGAACTGCATCGTCAATCAGCGCGAGGTGGGCACGGACACAAAGTCGTTCGCGACCGCCCTCAAGTACGCGTTGCGCGAGGATCCGGACACGATCCTGGTGGGCGAGATGCGTGATCTCGAGACCGTCCAGGCGGCCCTGACGATCGCCGAGACGGGTCACCTGTGTTTCGCCACGCTGCACACGAACTCGGCGGCCGAGGCGATCAACCGGATCATCGACGTCTTCCCGGCGCACCAGCAGTCGCAGGTCCGCGCCCAGCTGGCGTTCGTTCTCGAGGGCATCATGACCCAGACCCTCCTCCCGCGCGCCAAGGGGAAGGGACGGTCGCTGGCGGCCGAGATCCTGGTGGTGACGCCAGCCATCCGGGCGCTCATCCGCGACGACAAGATCCACCAGATCTATTCGCTCATGCAGTCGGGCAAGAAGTACGGGATGCAGACGCTGAACGATGCGCTCTACCAGCTCTACATGGGGCGCGAGGTGGCCCTGGACGACTGCCTTCGCGTGTCCAGCGACCCGAACGAGTTTCTGCGCATGATCGGCGAGACCCCGCTGGACGCGGACGCCGGCGCCGACAAGGACCAGCTGCGCCAGGCGGCCTCGAAGGCGCATGCCCGGATGGCGGCTGGCGGGGGCAAGCGATGATGTGACGGCGGCCGGCCGGATTCACGGGTCCGGGCGGACGTGCCGATACTGTAATGATCAGGGAAGTACCGACCACTAGAGGAGCTTTGCAATGCCGACGTATGCGTACACTGCGCGCACCTTGAGCGGAGAGCTCAAGAGCGACCGGATGGATGCGGCGACGCGCGATGAGGTGGTGGCGCAGCTGCGTCGCCAGAAGCTCATCGTCGTCAAGGTGAACGAGGAGCAGCGGAAGAAGCGCGGAAAGCGCATCAAGACCCGCGACATCGTCATCTTCACCCGCCAGTTCTCGACGATGATCAACGCCGGACTGCCGCTCGTGCAGTCGCTCGACATTCTGTCGAAACAAAGCGAGAGCAAGGCGCTGCAGGAGGTCACCAAGCAGGTGGTGTACGACGTCGAGTCGGGGAACACCGTCGCCGACGCGCTCAGGAAGCACCCCAAGGCGTTCACCGAGCTGTACGTGAACATGGTGGCCGCCGGCGAGGCCGGCGGTATCCTGGACACCATCCTGATGCGGCTCGCGACCTTCCTCGAGAAGAACGACGCCCTGATGGGGAAGGTGCGGAGCGCGATGGTCTATCCGTCGGTCATTCTCGCCGTCGCGATGATCGCCATCGTGGCGCTGCTCATCTTCGTGATCCCGGTGTTCGAGACCATGTTCGCGAGCGTGAGTCTGGCGCTGCCGCTGCCGACCCGCATCGTGATCGGGATCTCGAAGTTCATCAAATCGTACTGGTGGCTGATCGGCATCGTGGTGTACGGGGCCATCTTCGGCCTCAAGCGCTACTACGCGACGTCGAACGGCCGGCTCAACATCGACCGCTTCATGCTGAGGCTGCCGGTGCTCGGCGACATGCTCCGCAAGTCGGCCGTGTCGCGCTTCACCCGGACGCTCGGGACGCTAATCAGCTCCGGGGTGAGCATCCTCGACGGGTTGGAGATCACGGCCAAGACGTCGGGCAACCGGGTGATCCATGACGCCATCATGGAGAGCCGGGCGAGCATCGCAGGGGGAGACACCATCTCGGCGCCGCTCCAGAAGTCGGCTGTCTTTCCCCCGATGGTGATCTCGATGATCGCGGTCGGCGAGCAGACCGGTGGACTCGACGAAATGCTGAGCAAGATCGCGGACTTCTACGACACCGAGGTGGACGCGGCCGTGAGCTCGCTGTTGAGCCTCATGGAGCCGATGATGATGGTGTTCCTCGGCGGGGTGGTGGGTGGGATGGTGGTGGCCATGTACCTGCCGATCTTCGACATGATCAACGCGGTGCAGTAGGACACGCTGGAAGGTTGGAACGCAATGAAGGCCCCGTGCGAACATGGCACGGGGCCTTCTTGCGTCACCGGCTCGACGTCTAGGGTGTCACTCCCTTCGGACGCCCATCAGCATCGAGCTGCACGACCTCACCGAGGTTCAGCTCCTTGATGCCCGCTTCGATTTTGGCGCGGTCGCCGATCACGACCCAGAGAATCTGATTCGGGATGACGAACTTCTTCGCCGCCGCGTTGACCTGCGAATCGCTCGCGTTGCGCACGGCGTCCGAGTAGGTGACGTAGTAGTCCTTCGCCAGACCGTACGTCTCGATCTCGCCCAGCGCTGAGGCCACTGACGCACTCGTCTCCCACCGGCCGGCGAGCGTCTTGATCGAGCGGTCCCTCGCGTCCGTGATCTCGGCGGCCGTGAGCGGCCTGTCCCCCACGGCGGCGCGCAGCTCCTTCACGACCTCGAGCAGCGATTCCTTCGTCTTGTCGGTCTGCACCGGCGCCATCACCATCCACAGGCGCTGGCCGCGCGCGTCCACCGGAAAGCTGAACGAGCCGTACGACCAGTGCTTGTCCTCCCGCAGGTTCATGTTGATGCGCGAGACGAACGCGCCGCCGAACGCATCGTTGAACAGCTGGAAGGAGATCTCGTCGGCATTCGCCTTCGGCGCGATCAGCTGCCCCGCCAGGATGTACGACTGATCGGCCCCCGGGCGATCGAGGATGTAGACCTTCCTGTTGTCCTTGCCCGCCACGGTGCCGACGTTCTTGGCCGGAATGTTGCCCGGCTTCCATGACGCGAAGGCGCGCTCCAGCTTGGCCGTGAGCTCCGACATCGAGATGTCGCCCACGGCGACGATCGTCGCGTGGTTGGGCTTGAACCAGCTCTGGTGGAACTTCACGAGATCGTTGCGCGTGATGCCGCGCACCGACTCCTCGGTCCCGCTGCCGGTGAGCGGCTGGCCGTACGCGTGACCCTCACCGTACAGGAGCATCGGCAGCACGCGAAGCCCCATCGAAAAGGGCTGCACCTGTTCCTGCTTGATCCTCGCGAGCGCGATCTGCTTCACCCGATCGAGATCGCTCTGCGGGAACGCCGGGTTCCGCAGCACGTCGGAGTAGATCGCGAGTGCGGGGCCGAGCTTGTCCTTGAGCGCCGACATGCCGACACGCATCACATCGAGATCGGAGTTGGCGTTGAGGTTGACCCCCAAGGACGCGAGCTCGTCGGCGACCTGCATCGATGAGCGAGATGTCGTGCCCTCAGTGAGCATCTGCATCGTCATGCCCGCCACACCGGGGTGCGTGGGATCGTCGGCCGCGTAACCGCCATCGAGGATCGTCGAGAGCCGCAACACCGGCACGGCCGCGCGGCGCGCCAGCACCACCTTCATGCCATTCGAGAGCGTCACCCGCTCGGCCGCGCCGAGAGGCGCCGCGGGCGGGGCGCCGATGTCGGGAAGCTTCTTGCGGTCGACGTTGCTCGCGACCGTCTCGTACGCGGGGAAGGGGTGCACTTCGAGCACGTAGACGCCGCCGGAGAGCCAGCGTTGCGCAGCGGACCGAAGATCCGCCGCGGTTGCGGTCGCGATCCTGGCCTGGATCGTCTTGTACGCTTCGGGATCGCCGCGATAGACCATGCCGCGCGCGAGGATATCCGACTTGCCACCGAAGCCGCCGATCCGCTCGATACCGCGAATGAACGCAG
>JALZAQ010000050.1 GCA_030948255.1 Gemmatimonadota bacterium | reverse complement strand
GGGCGGTGAAGCTGCCGGTGAGGCGAACAGGCGGGCGCTCGGGGCCGCCGGCCGCCCCCGGGACTTCTGTCATCACGGGCTCCCAGGCCACGCGGTGCAGACCTGCCGAGGTCGGGAGCGGTCGAGCCACCGTCTGCCAGAGCGGTGAGACACGGGGGAGACCTCCCGGCGCGGGTTGGCGGCGGCGACCTCCCGGCGCGCTCTCCTGCTCGCTCGAGTACGTGCGTACGCTCCGGCCCCCCGCGTCCAGGATCTCGAGCGTCACCGGGCCGTTCGCCCCGTTCTTCAGATAGTAGTCGATCACCGCGCCGGCGGGCGGGTTCTCGCTCTGCGGATCGTCGCGCTGGAGGGGCGTTCCGTTCTCGTCGCCTTGCACGTAGTCGATCGCGGCAGCCGGGGTGAAGAGATGGACTTCGGATGCGAGCACGCTGGCGTCGATCTGACGAAGCGGGCTGATGTCGTCCATCACCCAGATGCCCCGGCCATGCGTTCCCACGATGAGGTCGTCGCCGTAGAACTCGAAGTCGCGTACCGAGGTGACGGGAAGGTTGAGCTGGAGCGGCTGCCATTCGTCGCCATCGTCCATCGAGACGAACGCCCCGCGCTCGGTGCCGCAGATGAGCAACCCCTTCCGTCGCGGATCCTCCTTCACGACGTGGACGTACACGCCACGTGGCAGGCCGCGCGTGATCGGCTGCCAGCTCTTCCCCATGTCGCGCGTCCGGTACAGGTACGGCTCGAAGTCCTGGAGCTGGTGTCGGTCGACGCTTGCGTACGCGGCGCCCGCGTCGAAGTGGGACGCCTCCATCGCCGTCACGCGGCTCCACGCCGAGATCGCCGAAGGCGTGACGTTCCGCCAGCTCTTCCCGTCGTCGGTCGTGAGCTGGATGTAGCCGTCGTCGGTGCCGACCCAAATCGTCGCGGCGATCAGCGGTGAGGGCGCGACAGCGTAGATGACGCCGCGCTTCCCATTGCGATCTGTCGCTGCGGTCGCGGCGGCATCGAGCGTGACTGGCACGCCCGGCTCGGCGCGCGTGAGGTCGGGACTGATGCGCGTCCATGTCTTCGCGCCGTCGGTAGTCCGGAAGAGAAACTGCGCCGCGTAGTAGAGGGCGCGCGGATCAGCCCGGGAAAATACGAGCGGTTGGGTCCAGTCGGCGCGGAGGGGCTCCGACGCGCTCGGGGCTGTGGGCGCAGTGGTGCCCGGCACCGGCATGTTCGTCTCGAGATCGTGGCGGTTCCCCATCTCGCCGTAGATAATTCCGGGATGCAGCGGGTCGCCCGCCGTCAGGCCGCTCTCCCCGCCGGCACCGATCGGCTCCCAGTCACGGATCGAGATCTCCGCGAACTTCCCTCGCGACCGCACCGCGACCGCGCCCGAGTCCTGCTGCGCACCGGTGACCCAGTACGGAAAACGGTAATCCACCGAGATGTGGTAGAGCTGGGCCGTCGGCTGGTTGAGCCACGAGCTCCACGTCACGTCGCGCGGGTCGGCGGCGGTCGCGTTGTGCGTGATGATCGCGCCCTGATCGCCCGCCACGATCGCCGTGCCGCTGTCGGTGGGATCGATCCATACCTGATGGTAGTCGTCTCCACCGGGCGACCCTCGCAGAACGATCCAGCTCTTGCCGCCGTCCATCGATCGGTTCACCGCGACGTTCGAGACGTACACGACGTCGGCATTCTTCGGATCGACCGAAACCTTCTCGAAGTACCAGCCGCGCGACCACAGGGCCGGGTCCGAGGACAGCCGCGTCCACGTGGCGCCCGCGTCGTCGGAGCGGAAGAAGCCGCCGAGCATCGCCAGCTCCTGCTGCGATGGCCGGCCGCTCGCCGGAGACGGAGGTGGCGGCGCATGAGGGTCGGGCACGAGGCAGTCCACAACCGCGTAGACTCGTCGCGGATCGCTCGGCGCCACGGCAATGCCCGTCCGGCCGATGCCGTCCTTCGGCAGCCCGTTCGTCAACTGGGTCCACGTGTCGCCGCCATCGCTGGACTTCCAGATCCCGCCCCCGGGCCCGTTCGTCGGCGCGTAGGTGAACCAGGGGGGACGGCGCGTGTTCCACAGTCCCGCGTACACCACCCGCGGGTCGGTCGGGTCGAGCACGACCTCGACCGCGCCGACCTGTTCTCCCCGGTCGAGCACTTTCTTCCAGCTCCGCCCGCCGTCGGTGGTGCGAAACACGCCGCGCTCGGGGTTCGCCGCGTAGAGATGTCCGATCGCGGCAACGAAGACGATGTCAGGGTTGCGCGGGTGGATCGCGATCTTCCCGATGTGCTGGGTATCGGCGAGCCCGATGTGGGTCCAGCTCTTCCCCGCATCTACCGACTTGTACATCCCGTTGCCGTAGCCGGCGGAGTCGCGCAGGGTGGACTCGCCACTTCCAACGTAAACGACGTCGGGCGAGCTCGGTGCGACAGCGATCGCGCCGATCGAGGCGACCGGTTGCGCGTCGAACACCGGCGCCCACACGCGCCCCGCATCGATCGTCTTCCAGACGCCGCCGTTCACGGCGCCGAAGTAGAACTCGTGCGGCCGCCCCACGACGCCGCTCGCAGCCGCGCAGCGCCCCCCGCGAAAGGGGCCGAGTAGCCGCCAGCGGAGTCCGGACGCCAGCGCACCGAGATCCGGCACGACCGCCCGCTCGACCAGCGGCGACCCCTCCGCCGCCGTCGCGCGGAGAAAGAATCCGAGTGCTGGCGAGGCGATAGCGAGCGCGCCGCCAACCTGGCCGGCGCGCTGCAGAAACTCCCGCCGCGAGAACTCGGTCACCGCTCGGCGACCTTGTCGACGCGGTTGCCATAGCGCTGGAACCAGCTCCGGAGGTAGAGCTGGGTGCGCAGGAAGTTGCTCGGCTTGGAGCTGGTGCCGTGCCACTCGTCGTTGAACCGGATCATCGCCGTCGGCACGTGGCGCAGCTTGAGAGCGCGGTAGAACTGCTCCGTCTGCTCCATTGGCGTGCGAAGGTCGTTCACGCCGGTCATCAGCATCGTCGGCGTCGTCACGTTGCCGACGTACATGAGTGGGGATCGCCGCAGGTGCTCGGCCGGATCCTCCCACGGGAGCTTCTCGAAGTTGTAGTACCAGCTCGCGCCATCCGTCGTGCCGACGAAGCTGATCCAGTTGATCACCGGACAGTTCGACGACGCGGCCGCGAACCGGTTCGTGTGTCCGACGATCCACGCCGTGAGCACGCCGCCGCCGCTGCATCCGTAGACGAAGAGCTGCTTGGGGTCGATGTAGCCGCGTCCGACAACCGTGTCCACGCCCGCCATCAGGTCATCGAAGTCCTTCCCGGGATACGCGTTCTTGATCGCGTTGCCGAAGGCGCTGCCGTAGCCGGTGCTGCCGCGCGGATTGGTGTAGAGCGTGACGTAGCCGTTCGCCGCGTGGTCCTGGCGGCCGAAGCTGAATCCGGTGTTGTACATCGCGTGCGGTCCACCGTGGATCTCGAGCATCAGCGGGTACTTCCTGCTCGGATCGAAGTCCGGCGGCTTGACGATCCATCCCTGGATCTTCATTCCGTCCTTGGACGAATACCAGATCTCCTCGGTCGTCGCGAGCTTCTTTCCGGTCAGCACGTCCTCGTTGACGGCGGTGAGCCACCTGATGCTCGCGGGCTGGCGCAGGTTGAAGGCAACGACGTCGTTCGGGTGCGTAGCCGTCGACATGACCCCGACCACCGTTCCAGTGGGGTTGACCGAGGTCGTCGTGAGCACCTGCTTTCCCGACGTCACCGGGTGCACCTCGCCGGTCAGGGTGGCGGCGTACAGGTTGCGCGAGCCATCGCTCTCGGCGTCGAAGTAGATCACACTCCCATCCTTCGACCAGGTGAGGTTGAGTGGCCCACGGTCCCACTTGGGGAGCAGCACCCGGTGCCCGGTGCCGTCGGCCGCCATGAGGCTGAGCTTCGGATCGACCCACGTGTCGCTGGTCGAGTCATAGCCGGTATAGGCGATCCACTTACCGTCCGGCGACGGCGTGGGCTGGAAGTCGGGACCCTTCCGCGTGGTGAGCTGATGGATGGCGCCGTCCGCGACATCGACTCGATAGATGTCCGACTCGCGCCACTTGTACTCCGCGTCAGCCACGCGCAGGCCGCTGAACACGATCGACTTGCCGTCAGGCATCCAGCGCGGGGCGCCGTGGTTGAAGGCGCCGCTGGTGAGCTGTCGCGGCGTGCCGCCGTTGTCGGCGGAGAGGAGGAACAGGTGCGTGTTGCCGTCCTCGATGAAGCCCTGCCGGTCGGCGCGGTAGTTGAGCCGCTGGACGATGCGCGGGGCCTCCGTCCACTTCGCTCCTTTCGGCGCGGTCGGCATGTCGATGTGCCAGTCGTTCTTGGCTGGCACGAGCATCGTGAAGGCGAGCCATTTCCCGTCGGGGGACCACTCCAGATTGGTCGGGTTCTCGGTCAGGTGCGTGAGCTGTGTGACCGACCCCTCCGCGTCCATCCAGCGGACGAAGATCTGGGACTTCTCCCCCGTGGGAGTGTTTGCGGCTGCAGGCGCGGCTGCCGGGGGCGTGTTCGTGTACACGATGCGAGTCCCGTCGGGCGACCACTTGGGGTTCGATCCGTTCACGAGAAAGCGCGCCCGCGACCCGTCCGCGCTCATGACCCAGAGCGACGACTCCCACTTGTCATTCTGCTTGTCCACCCAGCGGCGGGTGAACACCACCTGCTTTCCGTCGGGAGAGAGCTGCGGCTCCTGCACATCCTCCCAATCGAGGTAGTCCTCGACTGCGATCCGGTCGGTGCGTCGCTCGGGGCGTGGCTCGGCGCGCGACTCGCTGCGCTGCTCTTGGGCAGCGGCGGTGAGCGGAAGGAGGAGCGCTGCCAGCATCGCCAGCGAGCGGGATTGCACGTGTGAGCACATGGTACCTCCCAGGAGAGCGCTCGATCGGGTGCGGAGCGTGAGCGGCGGGACAGCAATACGGTGCACGACGCGGCGACACTTCGCCAGGGCGCTCCACCGACGATCATCCCACGGCCGTCAGGGCGAACGAGGACGTCCGGGCAACGACCTCGCCGGAGGGCTCGAGGACGTCCCGCGACCCGTGTTGCGAAAGGTCGTGGCTACGAAAAGCGCTGCGCCAATGAGCAGCAATGCCAGAGCAAGCGCCGCACTCAACCGCCTGCGTGTACGCCGCCCCGCGCGCCGAGCGTTCCGAGTCTCGCCCGCCAGGCGCTGCGCGGTGTCCGTACCGGCAGAAAGCGCAGTCGCATCCAGCGCGCGCAGCATCTCGCCAGCCGACTGTGGCCGGTCTGCCGGATTCTTCTCGAGACAGCGCATCACAAGCGCGGAGAGCGCTGGGGGCGCACCCGGACGTCGTTTCGACACCGGCTCCGGCGTCTCCGTGGCGTGCGCCGCGAGCAGCGCGCGCGCCGAGCGTCCGACGAAGGGGGGCTGCCCGGTGAGCATCTCGTAGGCCACCACACCGACAGCGTAGATGTCGGCTCGATAGTCGGTTGTGGAATCGCCGGCTGCCTGCTCGGGCGACATGTAGGTGGGGGTTCCCAGCGCCATGCCGGCCGTCGTCCCCGCCCCGACCTCGGTAGCCGCCACCAGAGCCTTGGCGACGCCAAAATCGGCTACCAGCGCGTGCCGGCCGGAAAGGAGGATGTTCTCCGGCTTGATGTCTCGATGCACGACACCCTGGCCATGTGCGTAGTCGAGCGCGTCGAGCACCTCTCGGAGCACGCGCTCGGCGTCGGCAGCGGGAATGGCGCCCTCGCGAGCGAGCCGTGCTCGCAACGTCTCGCCCTCCACGTAGGGCATCGTGTAGTAGAGAAGTCCCTTCGCGTCGCCGGCCGAGTGCAGAGGCACCAGGTGCGGGTGCTGCAATCGCGCGGCGAGCTGGATCTCTCGACGGAATCGCTCGGCGCTCATCTCCGATGACAGCTCCGGCGGCAGCACCTTGATGACGACCTTACGTCCGAGCGCCCGCTCCTGGGCGACGAAGACGCGGGACATTCCCCCACCGCCCAGCTCTCGTTGCACGTCGTACGATCCGCCGATCGCCTCGTGGAGCCGCGCTTCGAGTGGGGTGACCATGTGGCTAGCGCGCAGAGCTCAGCGAAAGAAGTCGGTGAGAAAAGCGGCCGCAAACGGCGAGCGTGCCGCAAGCGCCTCGTCGAGGCCGCTCTCCCATCACAACCCGTCCGATCGTGGTCAGCGTGCACAATATGTTACGGGCTCGCATCATGCAGTCCTCTGGCTACGATCTCGAAACGTGCTTGCCGGCCGCAACGTACACCACCGTCAGAGCGCGATCACACTCGCACAGCCGCAATGCTGCAGATCAACCACAACCGCTACAGCCCCGGGCTCACGCAGAGCCGGCACGCCCACGATGAGACCACGGTCTCGTTCGTGCTCGCCGGATCGCTCTACGAGCGCGTGGGAAGTATGGCCGTCGTGGCACGCCCGTTCAGCATCGTGATCAAGCCTCGAGACACCGAGCACAGCAACCAGTTCGCTCATGCCGTACGGATGTTGCAGATCGTCATCCCGACTGCCGAAGTTGCGCAATATGCGTCGTGGGAGCGGGGCTTGGGGAGATGGCATTGGCAGCACGGGGGACCATCCGTTCGCGCGTTTCTGACGTTGTTTCGCTATTTGCAGCCTTCGAGCGATGTCGCTCTGACCAACGATCGCGTGCAGGCGGCAGCGCTCGATGCGCTCACTGCGGTCGGCGCGATCATCGGCTCCATTCCTAGCGGCGACCCTCCGGGGTGGCTGGCAGTCGTGCGTGAGGAGATCGATGATGCCCTCGAGACGCTGTCCGTGAGTCGCTTGGCCGCGGCGGCGCAGGTCCACCCGGTATACCTCGCGAGACAATTCCGTCGCTGGTACGGCTGCTCCATGACGGATTACCAACGGCGGCGGCGTGCCCAGCATGCTGCGGACACCATCACCCGATGCCCCGGATCTCTGGGCCGCGCGTCGCACGAGGCCGGATTCGCGGATCACGCCCATATGTGCCGCGTATTCCGTGCCGAGACCGGGATGACGCCAGGCGAGTTTCGCGCCGCCTCAGAGGCCTAGTTTCAAGTATTCAAGACAGCGTGACCGCAGCGCGCCATGCTCCGCATCGTCCATTACAGAGAAGCGCTCAGATGCCGCACGCACGCCTCTCGACCATCATCCGTGCCTCGCTGCTGGGCGCAACCGCCTGTGCTCCGGCGGCCACGCCTGCCGCGCTGCGCGCGCCGCCGCCGACTGCAGCGGTGATAGACAGCCTCGCTCGACGCCTTTTCGCCCTGAACGCCGCACCCGGCGTGGGGCTGGTCGTGGTCCGGGATACCCAGGTGATCTACTCGAAGGGTTTCGGATACGCCGATGTCGAAAGACAGCGGGCGTTCGGATCGGAAACCGAGTTCTATATCGCGTCCGCGACGAAGGCGTTCACGGGTATGGCCGCAGCCGTGCTCGCCGAGCGTGGCGCGTGGAGCCTGGACAGCGCGTTGAGTCGCTACCTGCCACGAGTCCAGCTCAAGTCGCCGCTCAACGCTGATTCAATCACCATTCGAAGCCTGCTCACTCATACGCACGGGATCGGCAACAACGGGCCATTGACGTTGCGCCTGGCCTACACCGGCGAATACAGTGGAGACGATGAGCTGATCGGTTTCCTCCGCGGGCACCCCGCGGCATCGACCGGGCGCGCCTTCGCGTATGGCAACATCGGCTACAACGTCGTGGGCCTCGCCATGGACGCGGTCACCGGGCGCAGCTGGCGCGAGACGTTGGAGGACGTGTTGTTCATCCCGTTGGGAATGCGATCGACGACACCCTACGTCTCGCGCGTGTCGCCCGACCGACTGGCAATGCCATATCGAGCCACCCCGACGGGGTTCGTCCCGATGCACTACGGAAAGACCGACGCCAACATGCAGTCTGCGGGCGGCCTCCTGACCACCTTGAGCGACATGGCACGCTGGCTCGAGGCCAACATCGACGGCGGCCGGATCGACGGCCGGCAGGTGCTGCCGGCAGCCGCTGTCGCCCAAGCCCACGGGCTCGCGGCGACGTCGTCCCAGCGCGGGAAGGGACTCTTTCCGCAGATCGGCTACGGCCTTGGCTGGGAGATCTCGCTCCTGGGCGACGACACGCTGCTCGTTCACGGTGGGGGCTTTCCCGGCTTCGCGACACACATGTCGTTTTTGCCGAAGCAGCGGCTCGGTGTCGCGGTCTTCGCGAACGAGGGCGATCTCGGCTCGGGGTTCGTGCAGATTCTGGCGCGAGCCGTGTACGCCGTCGCTCGCGGTGAGCCGCCCATCGGCTCGGACTCCCTGCCCGTTCTGGGCCAGCGGCTCGAGGGCCGTCGGCGCGCCATCGGAGCGGACATCGCCCGTCGCGCGGCCCGCTCACAGGTCCTTCCCTTCCCCCTGGATGCCTACGTCGGCACGTATGTGAATCCGGTGTGGGGCCATCTGCAGCTGCTACTCGTCGACGGCAAGCTCCAGGCACGCATGGGTGCGGCGGCAAGTGCCGTCGAAGTGTTCGACGCGCCGAAGAATCAATTGCGCGTGGAGCTGTTCGGGGTGGGCGAGGTCGTCTCGGTGGGGATGGCGGGAGGGCGCGCCGATACGCTGTCACTCTCGGGCGCGGCCTATCAACGCGTTCCATGATGGACGCCTTATCGCCACAAGCACAGAAACCTGGCGAGCGGGGGACACAGTCAACGTTGTTGCGCGCTCGCGCACGAACGACTCGTCGTGCGCGAGCGCGTCAACGCCAGTTGTAGATCCTCTGGGTTGCCGGGAAATGGCGAGCGCTCAGTCTGCGCCCGGCAGCGTAATCCGCAGGATTTCACCGGGCTGCGGCGGTCCGAAGCCTTTGTTCGAGACGTACAGCGCGCCGTCGGGGCCGACCTTGAGCGCGGTGGGCAGGAAGAGCCCGTCCGCGATCACGGTGCGATTGCCGTGCCGATCGACTCGGACGACGCGACCCGTTCCGGGAGTGGGGAATCCGGGCGCGGTGGTGGACTCCAGCACGTAGAGCTGGCCCTTCCGATCGAAGTCGATGCCGAGGATCGTGGTGAAGCCCCCGGCGAATAGCGACAGCTCGCCCGACCGGGACAGTCGCAAAATCTTCTCGGAGCCGGGGATCACCGGGAAGGTGCCGAGGTTGCCGATGTAGAGCGCGCCCTCGCGTTTAGCGATGACCGTGGGGACGATGTGGCCCTGAGACGCCGAGATGTCGATGACGCGCGAGACGACGCCACTCTTCGGGTCGATCTTCACGATCTCGCCATGGTTCGGCTCGACGGCCAGCAGCTTGTTGCCGGCGCTGAGCAGCGAGTACCAGGAGCCGTCGGGCTCGAAGTCATCCGGCTCCGGATTCGCAACGGGATTGGCGGCCTGCCACGCGCTGAGGTCAGCGACCATCGTCCAGCTCCCCGATGTGCTCACCCGCGCGATGCCCGCGGGGACGTTTGGCGAGCCGTGCGAGCACCCGCCGCCGGAGACGAGCGCGTAGAGCTCATTGCCCACGAACGCCACGTCCGCCACTCCGAGTACGTCCCCGAAGCCGTTCTGGCCCGACGGGAAGCCGGTGGCGACGATGCTGACGTTGCCGTGACGGTCGACCCGGGAGATGCGGCTCGTCGGCCCATTGGTATAGGGTCCGGTTGGCGGCACCACCTGTGCGCACTGCGCGGCAGTCGTGCTGTGGGAGCCGCCGCTGCCAGCCTCGGCGACGTACAGGTCGCCATTCGGCGCGAACGTGAGGCCGCGAGGGTACTGGAATCCGGTGGCGAACACGGTGACGGTCGCGGCCCTCGCGGCCGCCGTCGACTGTGCGGGAATGCTCGGTGCGACACTCGCGGGCGCAGTAACCCTGTCCGGCGCGCAGGCGGCGGCGGCGAGGAACAGAGAGAGGCGGACGAGCGGTGAAATAGTACGGGATGGCATAAGACTTACCTCATAAGTGGAATGGCAACGCGGTGTGGCCGTGGTCTCGCGATGCGCAACGGCGTTGCTGTCGACGCACCGCGCTCGGGGATCGGTGGAACGACGGTATGCGGCGGGATCAGTGGCTCATGTGCCCTCCCAGGGTTTCCTGTCACTGGATGGCGCTCACGCGCCGCCCGTCTACGGCAACGGAGCACAGGTGCGGCTCGCGTCGTACGCGGTGCGCGAGCCGTTCGGGATGACCTTTCCGTCGACGATGAGCGTGTTGTCGAAGCCCGCCGGGTGACTGAACCACGCGTCCTCCCAGCGCATGGGGTAGTCGAGGGCGAGCCGGTAGGTGGAGCTGCGGAGATAGGGCGAGTTCGCCCGACCCGCGTTCGTCAGTCCGAGGCCAGTCGTGTGCCGGCTGAACGAGACAAGGACATCGTTCTGACAGGCCTGGGCGAGCGTGTTGTCGGACAGTTGCAGGTCGATGTCACCCCGGAGCGTCGTGTTGGCCTCCGGGAAGGCCGCTTCGACGATCAGGTTGAAGGTGTTGTTCACGAGCGTGTTGCCGCTCGCGACCACACGCGTTGAGCCCGACACGCTCGGGGCACCGATTCCGATGGCGCCGAGCCGGAGTCCGGCGCCGACCGGCTTGGACAGGTGGTCGCGTACTTCGTTGTTTATCACGGTGGCCGTGACCAGCGACATGGTGGGGAGCACGTCCTGCTCGATCCCTGAGGGCACGGGAAGGAGGGTCCCCGGCACGATGAGGAATCCGGGAATGCCCCCTTCGATCAGGAGATTGTCCCGCGCCCTGTAGTCGCCCGGTCCCGACAGGCAGACATCGCAGCTCCCGCCCCGACCCTTGAGGTGGTTGCGCTCGACGAGTCCGCTGCTCGACCGCAGATCGATCGATTCGGTGAAGCCCCCCTCGAAGCGGTTGCCGCGCACGACGAGATCGCGTGCGCGAAGGGCAAGAATGCCTTGCCCAGCCACAAGCTCGTCCACGCCCATATGCCCCGAGCGGAAGGCAAAGCCTTCAATTGTGATGCCGTATCCCTTCGAGCCGTTGGGATGCGCATTGACGACGATGATCGGCTCGGACGCCAACCCCGGTTGCTTCAGCAGGGCCGGAGTTGGTGACAACGTGGTCACCTGTCCGCCGTCGCTCGTGCCAATGGCGCGGCCCTGTTCGTCCACCTGCATGCGCATTGCGCCCAGCAACGTCAGATCGGGAAAATCGAGTACGATCGGGAAGCTCTCGAGCGTTGGGTCTGCGGACTCCGTTGTGCTCCCCGCGAAAACGCCCGGCGCCACCGTGATCGTGATCCGGCAGGGCGCGGTCTCCGTCTCGTTTCGCGCGACCCGGAGCGCACGCGCCGCCGCAACGGCATCGCCGATGCGGGAGTAATGGATGCCGTCCCCCACCTGGGTGCTCTGCCGATCGACGACGAGCCCTGCGACGTAATCGCCTGGCTGCCAGTGGACCGGCAGCTCGGAGGCGTACATCTGGACGAGGCTGCGGCTGGAGCCCGATAGGTGGCAGACGGACAGCCTGTCGCCCGTGGGGGGGGCGAGGGGACGGTCGCTGTTGCACGAGACGAATACGGCGATGGCTGCGACTGCGGCGAGGGCTCGGAGAGGGACAGCGCGGGAGCTGCGAGGCAAGTGCGACACCGGATTGCTCCAGAGGAAGACGGACGCGAATCTCGCCGGCCTCCGTATCCTCACGGTGAGTCGACCGTGAGGCGCCCGTTGCTCGACCGTTTATTTGCGTAAAAGTCGGCAAATCGCGGCGACGCTCTTGTATTCGCGTTCTGTCACTTCGACATTGGCCGCATGTTTACAGGCCGCGACCGAACGCGAATCCGCCTCGCGATCACGCTCCTCGCCGTGATAATCGGCCTCGTTCCGCTCTCCCCGGTCCTGGCCCAGGGGGTGGCCAGTGCCGCTGTGCACGGGACCATCGTCACGGCCGCCGGCGATCCGGCAGCCGGGGCGCTCGTCACGCTGATCAACACGAGCACCGGCACCTTCCGCCGGGTCGCCGTGGGCTCCCGTGGAGTGTTCCTGTTCGAAAATGTCCCTGTCGGTGGACCGTTCCGACTGGAAGGACGGTTCATCGGCTTCGAGCCGGCGTCGATCGACGGAATCACGTTGCACCTGGGCGACCGCCTGAGCCGGCAGCTCGTGCTCGGCGTGCCGCACCCCCACAGGCTGGACGATGTCGAGGTGCGAGGCTCGAGCTTGCGTGATGCGGGCGCCGGAGGACCGGCCTATTCCATCCCTGGTGAGGCCGTCCGGAACCTGCCCCTGCTCAACCGGAATTTTGTCGGGCTGTTCGCGATGGCACCACAGGCCACCGGCGCGAGCGCGCTGTCGATCAGTGGCCAGCACTCCAAATTCAACGCGATCCAGGTAGATGGTGGCTCAAACAGCGACTTCTTCGGGGTGAACCTCACGCCGGGCGCCGGGGCCGGGGGGAGAGTGATCTCTCTCGAGGCACTGGACGAGATTCGCGTCCTCGTCGCGCCGCTCGATGTGAGGCAGGGCGGATTCTCCGGCGGGTTGATCAATGCGGTGACCCGCTCGGGCACGAACGAGCTCCGCGGATCCGCCTTCGTGTCGCATACCCGCTCGGAGCTCGTCGGCCCCGACACCGCCGGCGTGCGCGTCCCCACCTTCAACGTGCTGCAGTACGGCATGAGCATCGGGGGCCCGATCCTTCGCAATCGGCTGCACTTCTTCGCCGTGGCCGATATCCAGGCGCGCCAGACGCAGTTCGTCGGACCCTCGACGTCGGATCCGACGACCGGCATCAGCGACTCGACGGCGCGGCGCGCTGCCGAGATCTTTCGCCAACGGTACGCGTTCGATGCGGGGGGACCCGAGTCGCCGAGCCTAAGCCAACCGAATGCGAACCTCTTCCTCAAGCTCTCCTGGCAGTCATCGCGCGGCCACTGGGTCGAGCTCACCCATTCCCGGCTCGACGCCCGCAGTGACAATCTCGGACGGACGGTGTTGAACCGCCCCGACCGCGACGGCTGGCAGCTCTCCGGAAGCGGCTTCACGACGCGGGCGAAAACCGTCACGACGCGGCTCAAGGCGACGAGCGCGCTGGGGGGGGGCAGCTTCACCAACGAGATGATCGCCAGCGTCGGCACCATCGCTGACAACCTCGAATCCTTTACCCGAACACCGCTCTTCCTCGTTCAGGGTGATCTCCCCTCGCGGTATCTCGCCGCAGGGTCCGTGAAGGGCGCGCAGGACACGGAAACCGACCAGCGCGTGATCGAGCTCACCGACAACCTGTCATGGAGCGGCGGGAATCACCTGATCACCGTTGGTACACAGAACCAGCTCCTCCATTTTCACGACACCTTCTTCCTCGGGTCGTGGGGGGTCTGGACGTTCGGCAGTGTGGACGCGCTCGAGCGGCGGGAGCCACTGCGATACGAAGTCGCGCTGCCGCTCAAGCCGGGCGGACCGCTAGCCGACTACTCAGTTGCGCAGCTTGGCGGGTATCTCCAGGACCGGTGGAGCGCCACGCCGCGCCTCACTCTCACCGCTGGACTGAGAGGGGACGTCCCGCGCTTTGACGCCCCGTCCCGCAACCCGGTGCTCGCCTCCGACTCGGCATTGGGCAGGATCGATACCGGTCTGTTCCCTTCCGGCAACGCCGTGATCTCACCGAGGCTCGGCTTTGCCTGGGACCTCGGACGCGACCACGCCTCGATGCTCCGCGGTGGAATCGGTGCGTTCGCCGGGCGGCCGGCATACGCCTGGCTGACGAACGCGTACTCCAATACCGGGCAGGAGCAGACGCGGCTCGTCTGCGCCGTCAGGAATGGAGTACCGGCTCCGACGACCGACATCTCACGGCTTCCGCAACGCTGCACCGGCGCGGCGCCGGGCAGCCCATTGCCATCGGTCACCTATTTCGCTCCCGACTTTCGCTTCCAGCAGGCGATAAAGTACGTCCTCGGCGCCGATCACGATTTCAATCACGGGGTGACCGCGTCGACCGACCTGATCCACACCAGAACCAGAGATCATCTCTACGTGAGTGACGTGAACCTCGTCGAGCGCGGCGCCAATGCCGAGGGGCGCGCGATGTACGGCTCGATCACGCGCTCGGGAACGAGCGCAATCAGTTGGCCGACGCGGGTGGACAGCATCAACTTCCAGAACGTGTTTCGCTTCGAGAACAACACGGCCGATCGTTCGACCGCGCTCGCGGCGGTGCTGCAGAAGCGGTGGACGGGGGGCGGGCTGCTCTCCGTCGGATACAACTGGTCGCGCACCGACGACGTGATGAGTCTCACCGGCAACACGGGCCTGCTGATCATGCAGACCAACCCGATCGACGGAAGCATCGCGAAGCGTCGCTTGCACCGATCGGCTCGGGACATCCCCCATAACCTCGTGGCGATCGCCATCGTGCCGGCCTCGTTCGGCATCACCGCGTCGGTATTTTTCCGCGCCCGGTCGGGCACTCCCTATGCGTACACGGTGGATGGAGACGCCAACGCCGACGGCACCGTCAACAACGATCTCGCGTACATCCCACGCGACGCCCTTGATGTGAGCCTCACCAACCCGGGCGCCTATTCCGCGCTCGACGCGTTCATCGAGAGTGAGCCCTGCCTACGTGGGCAGCGTGGTCACCTGATGACCCGCAACTCCTGCCGCAACCCGAGCGTGCAGAACCTGGACGTCAGAGTCGCCAAGACGCTCTCGATCGGTAGACATCAGAGTGTCGAAGTAGGCGCTGACGCGTTCAATTTGCCGAACCTGTTGAATCGCGACTGGGGTCTCGTGCGGGAGACGATCGGACGGGAGGATAAGGGCGGCCTGCTTTCCGTTGCGGGATGGGATCAGGTGGCGAATCGCCCTCTCTACACGGTTCCCGCCGTCCTGCCGAGCCGCAACGGGGTTGTCGTCGATGCCTCACGGTGGAGGATGCAGCTCGGCGCGCGGTACAGCTTCTGACTCAGCGGAGCGGCAGGGCACCGATCTGTGCGAGCGCCGCGGCGAAGCGGGGAGAACGGCGGATTTCCTCCATGTCGGGCAGGCATCGGAGCCTGAGCACACTCGGGTGGCGTCGACGGACGAGCTGCGCGAGCGCGTCGTAGCCGCCTTCCACGTCCCCGGCCGCAAACCGAGCCAGCATGAAACGGAGCGGCGAGCTCTCGCTTCGTTTGGCCTGCGCGTTCAGGATGGCGAGACGCCGCTGGCCCTCGAGGTGTTTGACCGACCAGTAGCCGGTGGCACCGCTCGCTTGGCCGAGCGCATTGGCAATCGCCGCATCCCCGGCCGCCGCCGCCTGCTCGCGCCACGCGGCAATGGCGTCGTCGTAGCGTCCCAAGCGCGCGAGGACGAGCGGTAATGCATCCTGCGTCAGCTTGTCGGATGGAGTCAGGAGCAGTTGGGTCTTCAGCAGCCGGAGCGCGACGTCGGGGCGGTCGGCGCACATCTCGAGATGGACCTCCCTCTCGAGATAGAACGGGTTGAGCGGGTCGAGCTCGCGAGCGATACGAATGGCGTCTCTCGCCTGGTTCCACTGATAGGCATGCCGATACATCGCCGCCTTCACCAGGAACACTTCGGGGTTTGCGGGCTCCGCCGCTTCGGCTTTCCGGATCAGCTCTTCGCCGATCGCGAGACTTCGATAGCGGAGCGCCCGCATGAAGGCGAGGTTCGCCCAGGCGGTTCCCTGCAGGCTGTCGAGCGCGAGAGCCCGTGCCGCCGCTGCCGCGACGCGGTCGTATCCTGCGTCGAAGGGAACGTCGTCGAAGGTGGTCTGGGTCGCCCACGCGGAGCTCAACCCCGACCACGCTCGCGCATTGCTGGGATCGATCTCGATCGACTTCTGGAAGAGCTCCTTCGCGAGCTTTACGTCGCGAATGGTCAATAGCCGATGCCAGCCGTCCAGCATCAGGCGGTATGACTCCGGGTCGATGGCGCGATCAAGTGCGCGCGGCAGCGCGGGGAGCGGGACGCGAAACAACGCTCCCGCCACGGCGGCTGCCAGCTCGCTCTCGACGTCCCGAAGCTGGGCCGTCGAAAATCGTCGCGCCGCGATGCTTTTCTCTCCCGATGTTTCGGCGTCCACGACGGCGGCGCGCACCTCGAGCGAATCGCCGACCTTCGCGAGGGTGGTCTTGAGCAGGATGGTGGACCCGAACTCACGCCCGATCGTCTGGTAGTCGTGGCGCGTGGCGGCGGGCCATTCGGATCGGGCGCCAGAGCGGATCGTGAGCCCCCCGATTCCCTCGAGTCGCCGCGCGATTCCTTCCGCGACGCCGGTGCCGACGTAATCCAAGGTCCGGTCGCCGGTCTCATTCTCCATCGGGAGCACGACGAGCCGGCGAACAGCCGACGGAACGACGTTCCTCCCACGATGCGTGACGGCCCACGACCCAGCCGCCGCGACAAGCGCGGCCGCGGCCAAACCCCACCAGCGTGCCCGTACGAAGGGCCGAGGCCGACGGACCCAAAGGCCAGCCACCGATCTCGCCGGTTCATAGCGCTCGGGGAGATTCTCGCGCGTCGTGGGCGAGGCGTGCCCGGACGCCACGCCGACAGCCGGCGCGTCGCTCGGCACGTCAGTCGGCGTGGGGATCGCGGCCGCTCGTCGCGTCCGTACCGACTCCACGAGCGCCATGGTCTCCGCGGAGGGTCGGGTTCCGAACTCGGCAGCGACGTGGGTCCGAAAGCGCTCGTACACCGCGAACGCCTGCGTTCGGTCTCCCGCCTTGTCGAGGAGCGCGATCCAGAGGCGGGCCGCCACCTCGTCGTCGGGATCCAGCTCGGTCGCGCGTCGCGCGGCCTCCACCGCGCCGGTCAGATCGCCCGCCTGTTCTCGACTCTCGGCGAGGAGCGTGGCGGCTTTGCGCGCCGCGGCGTTCAGGCGCCGGCGCTCCTGCGCCAGCCACTTCTCGTATCCCTCGGCCTCGGCGATGTTGAGCGCGGGAAGCAGCTCTCCATGGTAGCGTGCCAGCGCGTCGGCGTGCCGCCCCGCCGAGATGTCCTCCATCATCTCCCCGACATCGGTCGTCACGAGCCGGGGATCGAGGCTCACCTCGTCGTCCCCTCGGTTGCGAATCGCCCCCTCCGCGAGATGCCGCCGAAGGGTATGGAGAGCGCTCCTCAGCGCCGTGCGCGCGCGCGCCTGATCCAGCTCGGGCCAGAAGGTCGCGAGCAGCGCATCCCTGCGATGCCAGGTGCCCGGTCTCGGCATCGCGAGATACGCAAGGAGCGCAACGTGCTTCGGCTGCCGGAGCAGAGCATCGACCTCGCGGCCGTCGCTGGCCGAGAGGCCGATACTCCCCAGCATCCTGAGCGTGTACATGGTCGCCAACCTACAGCCGCCCTCCGAAAGTGGCCATTCCGACAACAGCTGTGGCCTTGTCCGACAGCGCGGGAGGTGTGACCTTGACCGGGGAGCCCGGTCAAGCCGAGGTGAAAAGGGAGATGGGTACGAGGACGCTCATTGTCGCATCGGCAATCCTTGCCGCGTATCCGGTTTCTACGAGCGCTGTCGCCTCCGGTCCGCCATTGCCCGGCCAGATCATCGACGTGGTCGCCGACAATTACTTCTTCCGCGCGCCGGCGACGGCTCGCGCCGGCCTCACCACCTTCCGTCTTCGCTCCCCGCATGGCGGCCACGAATTGCGGGTGATTCGCCTCGACAGCTCTCACACCGTGACCGATCTGGTCAACGCGCTGAGAGCGAAGACTCCGACACCGTGGGCAACGGAGCTGGGAGGGCCCGCCTTCCCTCGCGTCGGAGGAACCGCGAACGCGACGATGGTGCTCGAGCCAGGCCGCTACGCCCTCCTCTGCGAAGTGCACGACAAGGATGGCTTCCGTCATTACCAGAAAGGAATGTTCACCCAGCTATCCGTGGGCCGGGGACGGCGTGTTCCGGGACGACTCCCATCGCCGGACATCCAGGTGAAGATGGTGGAGTACGCATATCACTTCTCGGCGCCCGTCATCGCGGGGCGACACATCCTTCGTGTGACGAACGCGGGAAGCGTGTACCACGAATTCAAGATCGTTCGCGTGCTCCCCGGGTTCACGGCCGCGCAGGCTCTGGCGTGGAAGCCTGGCTCCGGCACACCCCGCCCGGACGTGGACTTCGCCACCCTGTCATCGGTGGGACCGGGAGTGTCGGTCCTCACGACGATCGACTTCCCGGCCGGCGACTACCTCATTGTGTGCGTGCCTCAGATCGAGCACGGAATGATGCAGACTCTGCGCGTCGCGCCCCATGTCCCGGAGGGCCGACGCTGAGACGTTCTGCCACCGTCACGCTCTGGCAGCGGGCGTACGGCGACGGAGCGTGCGCAGTAGTCCATGGTAGGCGATCGTCGGGAGCTGGCGGAGCGCGCGGCGCAGCGGGACGCCGGCGAGATCCGCGGTGCTGAGGTACTTGGTCGGGTGGACGATCCGGAGAGGCCATGAGCGGGAGCGCTGGTACTCGGCGTCGAGCGACGCGTCGGACGCGACGAGATCGCGCCGGCCGTAGAGAATCAGGTTCTGCGCGTAGTACCACGCGACGCGCCGATCGGACCAGACGCGGGCACGCACGCAGTCGATCGGGACATAATCGTGTGCCGCGAACCGCTCGGCCCAGTAGTCCTGCCAGCGTTCGTTCAGGTGGGCGACCCCTCCCTGATGCGGGATGGCGGCCGAGAAGAGCACGATCGGCGCGAGCGACGTCAGGTCGGCGACGAAGCTCGCCGCGCGACTCTCGGGCAGATGCTCAGCGACCTCCACGGAGACAGCCAGATCGAAGCGGCGGCCGACATCGAGCGGGAGTCGCAGGTCGGTCGGGCGAAATCGCTCGCGTGGAATCTTGAGCAGATCCTCGTCCAGAAAGCTGCCATCGAGGCCGAGGATGTCCGTCGCGCCACACTCCTGGAACACAGTCAGCCAGAGCCCTTCGCCACACCCGACATCAACGACTGACACGGGCCGGACGAGATCCGCGATGATCGGCACAATCACGCGCGCGGAGTCGAGGGAGGCCCGCTCTGATCCCGTGAAGAACTCCCGGTTGTAGACACCGCCTGCAGCCACTGAGTGCTCGTCCGTCGAGGGGCGGTAACTTATGCCGCCATCATCGTCGTCGGCTAGAGGAGGGATGGGCGCCCTTCAGTACGGCCGGAGTGCTTTTCGAAACTGGACCACCCGGTCGACGACCTCGTATCCGGCGCTGAGGTGGGCGTAATAGCTCACCTCGTTGTCCAACAGCGCGTCAGATGCCATCTCGCGATATCCCTGGGCGCGCGCCCAATCTTCCGCGGCCGCCAGCAACGTCCGACCATATCCGGCGCGTCGGACATCCGAATCCACGTACCACGCTTCGATGTACCCGACGGGGCTCGTCGCACAGCCGTCAGCGTAGGGCCGACTTCCAACTTCCACGTAGCCACCCAGCATGCCGGTCGACCTCTCGAGTACGAATACCTCCGCGTCGGAACGCGCCCGAAGGACGCGCATGTCCGCTACGTGTTCCTCCAGCGGCGATTTCGGGTCGAGTAGCTGGCTCATGCGAAGCCACTCCTCCAAGTCGCCATCTCGAAAGGGGCGTATGCGTAGGGGAACGGGCATCGGGCTAATGTCGCGCCGTCGAAGCTCGTTCGATTCCACGAATCGAGGTGGAACGGCGCCTCCACCTCGCTACTGCCCTGCTCGCCGCGTAGCCCCCGAACGCGACGACGGCCGGTATGCCAAGAAGCGTAAGGGTGGGAAAGGCGAGGCCGCCAAGGAAAGAGGCGGCCGGTGCGGTGCCGGCGCTCGCCGGTCGCAGTACAGCTACCAGCCCCATGACGCCAATCAAGATCGACCCCCAGGCCGCTCCGATAGAGAGCCACCACCGTGACGGCAGTAGCATGCCGATCAGGATGCCGGCGAGCAGATGACCGCCAAGCACGTACAGAGCCCAGGTTGCGTAGGACCAGTGGGGCGCGAAGTCGGAGAAGAGAATGACGAGTCCCCAGAAGCCCGCTATGCTGCCGACCAACAGAGCCAGGAAAATCCTGACGGTCGCGAGAATCCGCCCGGTGGTGGCGTTCATCTAGCCGTCACGGGATCGGCCACGATACGCCACCCTTCACCGAGGAGCGGGACGCTCGCACAGGCAGGGCCGCCATCGCCTGCCCTGCCCGCCACCCGCACCTCCAAGACGCCACCAGGCGCCGCGCCGAGCTCGGCAAGCAGTGCCGCGGTGATCGTGCGGAGCGGCACTTTGGCGCGGCGATCCCAGCACGACGCCGACTCCCCGGCGCGCTTCCCCGAGTTGAGATAGACGAAGCGCGCCGCCGGCGGCCCCTGAGCCGCGGGTCCGCGAAGCGTCGGCTCGCCCTCGGACGTCGACGGCCCGACGGTCAAGGAGAACGCGAACAGCAACCTCCCATCCGCGATGCGCGCCGGTGGAAGCAGATCGTCCCGGCCGAGCTGCACCGCCCACCGGACGCTCGGCGGCGGGCCCTCGACGACGATCCGCACCGGGACGTTCTTGATCACGGCAATAGCACGCCCTGCTTCATGCGCAGCGTGATCCGCTGCGCGTTCCGGAAATCCCGTAGCGGATCGTCGGCGAGCGCTAGGAAGCTCGCCTCGCAGCCACTCTCGAAGCAGCCGATCCGGCGTCCGGGGAAGATCGCGCGGGGAGTCGCCATCGACCAGATCGAGAGCAGCCCGGCGTCCGAGAACACGCCCAGTGTACGGAGCTGCATCACTTCAGCCACCGTGTTCCCGCGGAACTGATCGCTGCCGAAGACGATGCGCGCGCCCCGCGACCGCAGCGCGCTCAGATTGTCGCGGTAGAGCTGGAGAACTCTCGCGCGACTCGCACTGTCAAGCCCCGAAGAGTCGCCGCGTGCCAGGTACTCGATGCTCCCCCCCAGCGTGGTGACGACGCTCACTCCTCGCGCCGCCGCGAGACGCGCATCGGCATCGCTAATGCGGTACCGGCCAAGATCGCCAGCGAGCCTGGGGATGGAGTCATGCGGTGGCCGGAAGCCCGGCATGTGTGCGATCTGGTCCGCGCCCGCGGTGAGCGCCGTGTGGAGGTCCGCTGCGGTTTCGACGTGCGCGGCGACGGCCAGCCCCGCCGCATGAATCCGCCGCCGGCGAACGTCGCGTCGACGCTCGTCGGCACATTCAGCACGCCCACCGCATTCGCCCTGGCTTCGCCGAAGCTCTCCGGATCCTCCACATAGAAGATGCCGGCGTCGAGGTACCGCTTCACTGTGAGAGGAGGCGCGCCCTCGATGTTGTGATTGTGCGCCTCGCCGTACGGCGCGACGATGTATCGACCGGCGAGATCGAGCCGCTGGTCCACCACTACCGGCCGACGCCGGACGAAGCTGCCGTCGCTCACGTACAACGTGCGTGGCACGAACGCGCGCCCATTGAACCAGCGCCCGTTCACGAGCTCGTAGCTCCGGTGATGCCATTCGGCGCGCAGCGCGCAGCAGTGCGTCGAGCTCGGCGCGCCGGTACAGCCGACCCGCCTGCATCACCGCGGCGATGCGGCGCGTGTTGCGAATGTCCGTGAGGGGATCGGCGTCGAGCACCACCAGATCGGCGATCTGCCCGGGCGCAATCGCACCGAGCGACCTTTCCAATCCGGCGAACCGCGCCGGTCCCACCGTGGCGCTCCACAGCGCCTCTCGCGGCGTCAGCTTGCCGTCGTCGACGAGCAGCCGCAGCTCCTCGTGCAGGCTGAAGCCGGGATAGATGAGCACGGAGCCGGCGTCCGTGCCGGCGAGGATCTTGACGCCAGCGTCCCACATCCGCCGCACGTCGCTGGCGCTGCTCGTCCACCTGCATGCGCCACCACTCCAGCAGCCAGGGCGAGGCATACGGTCTGCGCTCGTCGGCTCGCACCGCATCGGGACCAAAGATGGCTCGCGACGCCGAATCGCCGGAGAGCGACACGACACGCGAGATCACGAGGGTGGGCGTGTACCAGCTTCCGAGCCGGGCGAATTGCCGGTATGTTGACTCCCGAGTAGAATCCGGCAGGCGGTTGAGCGGCGGTGCGATGGCGTGCTCGACGTCGTACTGGCCGGAGTCCAGCGCGCTCGTCAGCGACACGGCGGTCGGCTGGTTACCGGCCACCTTGAGTCCGGCTCGCAGAGCATTGCGCAGGATGGCGTAATACGTTTCGGGTGTCGCGGTGGTACGCACCTTCACGAAGTCGACGTGAAGCTTCACCAGTGAATCGATCGCCCGCGCAGCATCGAGAGAGTCGCCGACCGACAGCCGATAGGGCAGCACGCGGATCGCCAGACGCGGATCGCGCACACTGCGGTCGCGCACCCCCTGCAGGTATCGCGGGCTCTCGAGAACCGGGCCGGGCGTGATAATGCGTGGGCCGGCGAGCGTTCCGGCGCGCATGCGGGCCTGCCAGGCACGCGTGCTGTCGATGTAGCCACCCATCTCGCGCACGCTCGTGACACCCTGCGCGAGCAGGAGGGGAAGCGCCGACACTCCCGTGTTCATGAAGTGAACGTGCGCGTCCCAGAGGCCGGGAATCACGAACTCCCCTTGTGCCGGGATGCGGCGGGCCTCGCGTGGGATGGCAATCGAGCCGGACGGACCAATCGCGCGGATGAGGCCGCCCGCGACTACGATCGTCTGTCCCGTCGCCACCGGCCTTGCGGAGGCAGGATCGATGACTGAGACACCGACGATCGCCACCGGAGCGGGACGCCGCGGCACACGCTGGGCCGCCACTGCATCCGCTGCGAGACAGGCCAGCGACGTGCCCAATGCGGCGCGAGCTGCTTTCGAGACTGCCGCGACAGGACTCATGGGAGAGTCATAGTACGCGTCGGGTCACTCCGCTGCCACCACGGAATCGGCCCGCGCGAAGTCGACGAATCCGCGCACGGGGTCGGCGGCAAGCAGCATCACGTCGACACCGTTTCCCACGCTCAGCCCGCGACGTCCGCGTACGAGGCGTCCCTCGATTGCGCCCGGATCGATCCTGATCCACGTCGCCTTGCGGGATGTGCCCGTGACCACGGCGTGAAAAGCCTCGCCCACGCGATCGCGCAATGCGAGCGCGGCCGCACGTTTTCTTGCGGTCCGCGACTCCTTTTCGGGAGTGAGACCCTCCGAGAACTCGAAGTCGATGAACCCGTGCACGCTGTCCGTGTCGATCAGCTTCACCGGCACTGTCATGCCCACGGCGAGCGGCTTGAATCCGCGCACGACACGGCCCTCGGCGCGGTCGTCGAGGAGGCGGACGTAGGTGCCGCTCTCCGACACGCCGGTGACCATGGCGCGGAAGGTCTCTCCGATCCGCAGGTGCAGCCGATCGGCCGCCGCCTTCTTGCGGCGGCTGCGCTCCAGCTTGCGCGACGTATCGCGCGCCGTCGACTCGTGCGCGAAGTCGATGTATCCGAGCACCGGATCGGCGGCCACGAGCGTGAGACGGACGGTGTCGCCGACGTCGACTCCGCGTCCCCCGCTGACGATGCGTCCCTCCACCGGAGGGCTCAGCACGCGTGCGTAAACTCCCTTCGGAGAGGACGCCGTGACGATCGCCGCGAACGTCTCTCCGACACGCTCGGCGAGCATCGACGCAGCCGCGACCTTGCGCATGGTCCGCTCCACTTTTCTCGCCGCCTCGCCTCGCTCCGTGCACCGCCGCGCAATCTCGGTGAGCTCGGCGTCGCTGTACGGCGGTGGGCCGCCCGCCGCGGCTGCGAACAGCATGCGCTGCGTCACCAGGTCGGCGAACCGCCGGTTGGGTGCAGTGGAGTGCACGTAGTCGGCGATCGCCAGTCCGAAGTGGCCGGCGCCGCGCCGATCACCCAACCGCCGTTCCAGCTCGTAGATGCCGGGACCGAGGAGCTTCACTACCGAGAGCGACAGATCGGCGAAGTGCGTGGGATCGGCGGCCCGACGGCGCGCGAGGAACTCGCCGAGGGCGACGTTGTCGGGTCGGTCGGGAAGAGTGACGCCCAGGTCCGCGGCGAGCGCCACGATGCGATCCCACCGTTTGGGCTCGCGCACGACTCGCCGCAGCGACGGCAGGCCGCGCTGCAACAGATAGGCGGCGACCGAGCGGTTGGCTGCCACCATGAAGTCTTCGATCATGTCCCGCGCGCGGTTCCGACGTGCGACTGCGAGGTCGACGACCTTTCCGTTCACCACGACGGGCATCGCCTCGATGCTCTCGAAGTCGAGCGCGCCCGCGATGGTCCGCGCCCGGCGCAATCGCCGAGCCGCTTCGTCCTGCAAACGGAGCTGATCGGCTAGCTCGCCCGACTCGGCGACCGCCGGCGGTGGGGGGACCGTTCCCTCGCCCTCCAGCCACATGCCCACCGCGTCGTAGGTCAGCTTGGCCCGGTTGTTCACCAGCGCGCGATAGACCGACGCGTTCGCGAGCGCGCCGGCGACGTCGACGTCGAATTCGACAACCACGGCCAGGCGATCCTGGCCTTCGTTGAGCGAGGTGAGATTGGTGGAGAGTCGATCGGGCAGCATGGGGAACACGGCCACGCCGGTATAGACGGAGGTGGTGTTCGCCGCTGCATGCGAGTCGGCCGCCGAGCCGACCGGCACGAGCGTGCCGACGTCAGCGACGCTGATCCGGATGCGGATGGTCTCGTTCACCAGTCGATCGGCCACCTCGATCTGGTCCAGATCGCGCGACTCTCGGTTGTCCACCGACGACCAGAACAGCCCTCGCAGGTCGCGCGCGCGCGCGGGTCGGGGATCGGTGGGGGAGTCGGCGAGCGACCCGACCTCGCGCATGACCGCGGGTGAGAAGTCGGGCTCGAAGCCATTGTTCCGCATGGCCGCGGCAGCGGCCGCCCGGAGGTCCGTCACCGGCATGCTTCGCGACGCGCGGATTCCTTGGTGGCCACAGTCGATCGCCTAGGGAACGATTCCGCGCCAGGTTGCGTCGTCGCTCGTGTTCCCCGCCCGGTCCACCGCGTTCACGACGACCCAGTCGACCGCCGCGCCATTGCTGGTGGTGAGGGTCAGGGAGCTCTGGTCGCCAAAAGAGAGCCGGGTGGTCCATCGGTCCGCGGCGCGAAAACGAACGAGCCACCATCGTACCGGCTGAGCCGCGAGCGACACGCTCCAGCTGCCGGGGGCAGGGTTCGTCACCGTCATCAGCGGAGCGGCCGCCCGTTGCGCATCGAGCCAGGGCGAGACCGGCGGGAGAGCGATGTCCACGAACAGCTCGCGCTTCAGCGCGCTCGCGACCTCGCCGCCGTTGCGTGAGAGGGTCGAGGTGGTGTTGTAGAACAGCATTCCTCCGCTCCCGCGCTCCTGCGTCGCCCGCACCTGACTCTCGATCTCGCTCACGGGCCACGGGGCGGTCGTCTCGTAGACGCGATAGGTCGCCAGACCCGGCCACACGTGGCGCGCACGAGTGTTCTGAGCCAGCCACCAATCGAGCAGCGCCGTGAAGCTCTGTTGCGGGGGGTCGATGCGCCAGTATAGCTGCGGCGCGAGATAGTCGACCCACCCGCTCTGCAGCCACTTGCGCGAATCAGCGTAGATGGCAGCGTACGCATCGAGCCCGCTAACCTGAGAAGGATTGCCCGGACGCCAGATACCGAACGGGGAGATGCCGACGCGGGTCATCGGCTTCGCGGCGTGCACCTCGCGGTACAGCCGCTCGACGAAGCGATCTACGTTCGCTCGACGCCAGTCGTCGAGCGACGTACCCGCTCCGTAACGCGCGTACGTGACGCTGTCCGGAAATTGACGCGGGCGGCCCACCGAGTCGGTCTGGGGATACGGGTAGAAGAAGTCGTCCAGGTGCACGGCGTCGACGTCATAGCGGTTCACGATGTCGAGGATCGCCCGCATCGAGCGGTCGTGCACTTCCGGGACGCCGGGGTCGAGCCACAGCTGAGTGCCGTACACCCGTACGAGATCTCGCCGTTCCCGAAAAACATGATTGACGGCGAGCCGACCCGCCGTGTCGGCGCTGTTGCCGGCGCGGAAGGGATTGACCCAGGCGTGCAGCTCGAGCCCGCGCCGGTGTGCCTCCACCACCGCGAAGGTGAGCGGATCATAGCCGGGGTCTGTCCCCTGTGTCCCTGTCAACATGGCTCCCCACGGCTCGAACGCCGACCGATAGACCGCGTCGGCCGCGGGGCGCACATGGAAGACGATCGCATTCAGCCCTGCAGCGACGGCGCGGGCGAGGATCGAGAGAAGCTCCGCGCGCTGCTGCTCGGCAGACAGACCCGGGCGCGACGGCCAATCGATGTTGCCAACCGTCGCGATCCAGAGACCGCGGAACTCGCGACGCACGGCAGGAACGACGTTCGGGTCGGGGCTAGGCTTCGGAGCCGTCGTCGGCCCCGTGGACGTCGAGCAGCCACTGAACACGGCACACACCGCGACCCCGACGCGACAGACCGAACGAGCTCTGTGCATCATCTAGAAGCAGTATCTCCCGGCTCGTCGGGAAGCATCAGAGAAAGGGGAACACCATCGCGAGGATCCAGAGGAGAGCCCCGGCCGCCACGAAGCCCCGCAGAATTCGACGCGTTCCCGGACTGTGGACGCCGGGATCGCCGAGTCCTCGCCAGCTCATGACCAGCGCAACGCCGATGGCGAGCAAACCGATGAGGCCGACCCGGTAGGACGGCATCCGTGTGGCCGGTCGAGCG
>JALZAQ010000049.1 GCA_030948255.1 Gemmatimonadota bacterium | reverse complement strand
GATTACGCAGGTCGGTCTTGATCGTGGCGAAGTACGCCTTGTCCTTCGTGTTGGCGAACTTCGGGATCGCGATCGCGGCCAGAATGCCGATGATCACGACCACGATCAGGAGCTCGATCAGCGTGAAGCCCTTCTTCGAGTTCATCTTCATGGTGCATGCTCCGGGGGAAGGTCCAGTGCTGCGGCGCAGCGTCCGATTAGAAATGGGGAGATCCGCTACTGAGAGCAAAGCACGCCTGGTGCCACCCGGGTCACCATACGTAACTTGGCCCGCGTCAATGGTTTAGGAGATGA
Source organism: Gemmatimonadota bacterium (assembly GCA_030948255.1). Lineage (GTDB taxonomy): Bacteria > Gemmatimonadota > Gemmatimonadetes > Gemmatimonadales > Gemmatimonadaceae > JALZAQ01. The sequence goes on along the minus strand of JALZAQ010000049.1, from coordinate 27,411 downwards.
TCATTGGTGCGGCGCTGGGCCGCGCGGGTCGCGCTTTGCGAATAGTCGTGCACCCTGCCACGAGGCTCTCGCGCGCGCCGACGTACATGTGTGAGGGGATCGAGGGAATGACGGCCCGACGGCCCTCTCCGTCACGCGCTTTCGACGCTGTTTCGATGTCCTCAGGAGAGTGCTGTCGCGCGAGCCTCACGCTGCCGCGCACGCTGCTCGAGGAGCTCGTTGGCCACGTCGAGGAGGAGGTTGGCAACTTCCAGTCGTGACTCGGGAGCCAGCTCGGCCGCCGGGAGCTGCGTCCGCCCGGTAATCAGCCAGCAGGCATCGGCGTGGTAGGCGCGTACGAGTGCGGCCAGCAGTCGCACGCCTCGACGCAGCGAGTCGGCAGCGAACGCCCGCTCCACGCTCGCGAGCTCGTCGCCGGAGATACCGAGGCGGTGGGCTGCGGCCTCGACATCGCCCGCCTCCTCTCGATCGATCAAGGCTCGCACGCGGGGGGCGATACTGGCCTTGCTCCATTGCTGCATGACAGCTCGACTCGGGTTCACCGCTCTCGTATCACGAAACGGGCCACCAGGTCGGCGCGGAGTGAGCCATTCCTCGGAGACGGCCAAGGCGCGCGTCCGCCTTTCGCGCCCGCTGCATCTCCACGATCTTTTCCCCCGTGAACCCGTGCTCCTGAACGCAGCGGTGACCGGTTCGTGAGTCGCGCCCCGCGCTCTCCGGCACCCCGCTCACCCCGATCGCACCAGGTCTTCCTCGAGCCCACGGGCCGTCGGAGTCAGATCTGGCGTCGGATCGCCATCGGCACAGGCATCGTCATGACGGTGCTCTTTCTGGCCGTGGTGATCGACACGCTCATCATCCCGCCCTCCGTTCCGCAGCTCGCGCTCACCACCGTCACTCCTCGCCCGGTACTGACGCGAGCCGAGCGCGAGCGATTGGTGAAGAAGCTCCAGCTGTACTTCTCTCTCCAGAAGAGCCGCCCTCCGGCGGCGCAGCGGCCGAGCCGGCTTCGTGTGCGCGATACGGTCGGGGCGCCGCTCAGGCCGGTTCCGAACGAAGGGACGATCACTGCCGGCTTCTACGTGAACTGGCAGGACAACTCCTGGACGTCGTTCAACCAGCACGCCGAGGAGATGGACTGGGTGGTGTGCGAGTGGGCGTTCGTCGCGCCGGGAGGCGACTCGCTCCTGGTCGCGATCGATCCGCGGGTTCTGACTCGCATCGCGCAGCTCGTGCGCGAGAAGCGCAACGCACCTCAGGCCTTCGCCATGGTCAGCAATTTCGACTCGACAACGAAGGTCTTCGAGACCGCATGGATGCGTCGACTGCTCACGAACCCCGCGGCGCGCGCGCGAGCGGTGGCCCAGCTCCGCGAATTGGTGGTGCGCCAAAACCTTGGTGGGGTGACGATCGACTTCGAGGATGTCCCCCCCGATCTGGCGGATGAGGTCGCGCTCTTCGCCAAGGCGCTGCACGCCGCCCTGTCTCCCATCGGTCGTCTGACGACGCAGACGATCGTGGTCACCCTCGATCCTCGCGTCATCAGGCGCTATGCCGCGGCGAACGACAAGCTCTTCCTGATGCTGTACGACGAGCACTACGGCAAGGGCGACGCGGGGCCGATCGCCAGTCAGCGCTGGTACACAAGAAAAGCGCGTGAGATGCTGGCGCTGGTCCCACCGGAGAAGGTGATCCTCGCTGTCGGCGCGTACGGCTATGACTGGAACGATGCCGACACTGCTTCGTCCGGAACCACGCTCACTTTCCAGGACGTTATGGCGGCGGCGCGCGAGAGCCGCGCTCGCATCCAGTTCGACTCCGCGTCGCTCAATCCGTACGTGATGTGGAGCGACCCGGACTCCACCGATCACGTTGCCTGGTTCCTCGATGGTGCCACGGCCTACAACCAGATCCTCGTGGGCCAGTCGCTCGGCGCGGCCGGTCACGCCATCTGGCGCCTCGGGTCGGAGGATCCGGCGATCTGGAAGGTGCTTGGGCGAAATGGGCTCCACGCTCCGGCGCAACAGCTCGATTCGATCCCGTCGGGATACGACGTCGAGTTCCGCGGCAACGGGGAGATCCTGGACGTGCGCGCCAAGCCTACCGACGGACGGCGGGACATCACGCTGGACACGACGACGGGCTTTGTGACCGGTGAGAATGTCCGAATCTACCCGAGTCCCTACATCGTCCGCCGCTTCGGCGTGGCCTATCCGCATCGCGTCGCGCTCACCTTCGACGACGGCCCGGATGGCCGATGGACAAGGCCCATCCTCGACACCCTGAGGAAGTACGGCGTCCCGGCGACCTTCTTCGTGATCGGGCAGAACGTCGAGGCGCACATCCCGCTCACCCGGCGCATCCTGCGCGAAGGCCACGAGATCGGCAACCACACCTTCACGCATCCGAACATGGCGCTGATGCTGAACAAGCGCCGCCAGATGGAGCTGGAGATCGACGCCAACGAGCGGCTGCTCGAGGCCGTGCTCGGTCGCCGCTCGGCCTTCTTCCGCCCCCCCTACTTCGGGGACGCCGAGCCGACGACCGCGGACGAGCTCGTGCCGGTGGGCTTCGCACGCGATCGAGGCTACTACACGATTGGTCTGCACATCGATAGTGAGGACTGGCAGCAACCCGGAGTGGACTCGATCGTGCGCGGCACGATGACCCAGCGCGCGCGCGGAAGCGTCGTGCTGTTGCACGATGGCGGCGGCGACCGCAGGCAGACGCTGACGGCCCTGCCAATGATCATCGACTCTCTGCGCGCGCGCGGCGACACTCTGGTGGTCGTGTCCGAGCTGGTCGGCATCTCCCGCGACGCGGCGATGCCGGATCTGCCCGCCCGCAGCAAGGTCTCACGCGCGGTCGAGCTCGTGGCCTACAGCCTGTTCGGCTTCTTCGAGTGGCTCGCCTATTGGGTGTTTCTGGTGGCGGTCTTTCTGGGCCTCGCCCGACTGGTCTTCATCACCGGGCTGGCGCTGATCCAGCGTGTCCGGTCGCGGCGCCGCGAGGGCGATTACCCCACCTACACGCCGTCGGTGAGCGTCATCGTTCCGGCGTACCGCGAGGAGAAAGTCATCGTCTCCACGATCGCTAGTCTGGTCGCCCAGGAGTACGGTGGCCCACTCGAGATCCTCGTGATCGACGACGGATCGCCGGACCGAACCGCCGACGTGGCGCGCGAAGCGTTCGGTCAGCACTCTCGAGTGTCCATCCACCGCAAGGACAACGGCGGCAAGGCGAGCGCGCTCAACTTCGGGCTCGCTCTGGCCACGGGCGAGATCGTCGTCTGCCTCGACGCGGACACCCTGTTCGCTCCAGACACGCTGCGCGACCTCGTCGCCCCACTGCGCGACGCTCGTGTGGGCGCCGTGGCCGGTAATGCGAAGGTGGGGAATCGCGTCAACATCGTCACGCGCTGGCAGGCGCTGGAGTACGTCACCAGTCAGAATCTCGACCGCCGGGCTTTCTCCCTGCTCAACTGCATCACCGTCGTGCCCGGCGCGGTCGGCGCCTGGCGCAAGGATCTCGTTCTCGAGGTCGGGGGCTTCAGCGAGGATACCCTCGCCGAGGATCAGGACTTGACGCTGGAGATCCGCCGTCGCGGCTACTCGATCGCGTACGCGGATCGGGCCATCGGCTACACCGAAGCGCCGGACACCCTCCGCGCCTTGGCTCGGCAGCGCTTCCGCTGGTCCTTCGGCACCCTCCAGTGCGTGTACAAGAATCGAGATCTGCTCTTCCGGCCGCGCTATGGGTCGCTCGGCTTCGTCGCGCTCCCGAACATCTGGATCTTCCAGCTGCTCTTCCCCGCCATCTCGCCGCTGGCCGACATCATGTTTGTCTGGAGCCTGATCTCGGTGTACCTGGTGAAGGCGCAGCATGGCACGACGTACGCGCTCACCAGCCTGCAGCAGGTGGTCACCCTCTACGCGCTCTTTCTCTTTGCCGACTGGTCCGCGGCCGTGGCGGCCTTTCTCATGGAGCCGGGAGAGGACCGGATGCTCACCTGGCTCATCTTCATCCAGCGGTTCGCCTATCGGCAGGTGATGTATTGGGTGGTGGTGAAATCATGGGTGGCCGCGGCGCGCGGTCACGTGGTCGGATGGGGAAGCCTCGAGAGGAAGGCCACCGTCCAGCTCCCCGGCAACGGTCGCGGAGCCGCCTGGCACCGCCGGGTGTTGGGGCGGCTCGGTCTCCTCTCGGAGCCGACGGCCGAGTGATAGCCGGCTGACGTCGAGATCGGACCGCCTCGTCTCCGCGGCCCGCTTTCTGCCCATACGCGACCGGGAGCGAGCTGCGCGATGTCCTTCTCCGGAGCGTCGGTATGGCCACAGACAACGAAGTGATCTCGGTGCTGAACGACCTGATCGAGACCTGCAAGGATGGCGCGAACGGTTTTCGGGCGGCGGCAGACGCAGTGAAGGGAAGCGAGGCGAAGACGGTGTTGTCGAGCCGGGTGCATCTCTGTGAGCGCGCCTCGACCGAGTTGCAAGCCGAAGTGCGCCGCCTCGGGGGCGATCCGGACAGGAGCGGCAGCGTCGCAGCCTCGCTCCACCGCGGCTGGATAGACATCAAGTCCCTCGCGACCGGCAGAGAGGACAGTGCGATCATCACCGAGTGCGAGCGGGGCGAGGATTTCGCGGTGAAGAGCTACGAGGAGGCTCTCCGGAAGGACCTTCCGGCCAATGTGCGCGCAGTCGTGGAGCGGCAGTACCAGGGGACGCTTCACAACCGCGACAAGGTGCGCGCGCTGAAGACGGTCTCTACGTCCACGCGCTCGTTCGACCGTACCCCCGACCGTGAGGCGCCGCCACCGAGCTGATCGGGGGCGCCCCTGGCCGCTGATCCTGCTCTTCCCCGCACGGACTCCGGAGGAGCGGGGACGAAGAGAAGGGCAAAAGGCCGCGGATGATCGCGGACAACGCGGATAGAGCGACTGCACGAAGGGGGTTGCCCTTCCCCCCAAGTCCTGTTCCTCTGCCCGGTGGCGGGCACTTGGAGCCGTCACGGAGCGATCCGCGTCGCCGTTCGCCGCGAACATCCGCGGCCGCCTTTACTGCAGCATCTGCCCCGTGCCGGTGATCTCCCCGCCCGCGATCTCCTCCGGCACGCGGTTCCGGTTGCGCACATGCAGGATCAGGATGAGGACGAAGATGCCCACACCCAGCGAGGCGCCGATGATCGTCTCGTAACGCTTGATGTGCCCGAGCACACGCACGGCTGCATTGCCGAAGCCCCACCCCACCGCGGTGAAGAGCAACCCCCAGGCGAATGCGCTGATCGCGCTCCCGGACACGTAGAGCCACATCGGCAGCTTCGCGCCGCCGCAGGTGAGGGGAAGGAGGAGCCGGGCGCCATAGGCGAAGCGGACGGCAATCGAGGCGCGCCAGGGCCGCTGCCGCACCGCCGCCAGCAATCGCTGCATCGGCGAGCGGAGCTTGGGCCACTTCTGCAGGATATGTCCCGCCTGCCAGCGGCCGATCCCATAAAGCGCGATGTCCGCCCACCACGTGCCAAGCGAGATGGCGAGCACCGCCTCGGTAAAGCCGAGGTGCCCCTGATGCGCCGCGAAGCCGGCTACCACGGGCGTCGCCTCCTCGGTCACGATCCCGGTCGCCCCGAGGGTGATGTAGGTCCAGAATCGGGAGAAGTGGCCGATGCCGTCGGCGACGGCGAGCAGCGACGTGGTCACGCCGGCGCGGGGATCGACGGTCCAGGGATCATTTCGGGGAATAAAGCATCCCCCGCCGTTCTGGCAACCGCTGAGCCGTGGCTCAGGCCTCCCGCAGCGCGGCCATCGGCGTCTCCGCGAAGACGCCACGTCCGCTCAGCACGCCGATCGTGATCGTGAGCAGCATCATGCCGACCGCGATCGCCAGCATCGGAAGCCCGGCCGGACGGAAGGGAGCCTCGAAGATGAAGTGGACGAACGCCCACGCTCCGCCCACGGAGAGGATCATCCCGGTGAGACTGCCGAGAAAGCCCAGCACGGCGTACTCGGCGAGCATGATGCGGCCGATCTGCGCCCGAGTCGCCCCGAGCGTTTTGAGGAGCACCCCTTCGCGCAGCCTCTGTCGTCGCGATGCCGCCACCGCGCCGAAGAGCACCAGCGCGCCGGTGCCGACGCTGAACAGCGCCATGAAGCGGATCGCGATCGCGACCTTGCTCAGGATCCGGGACACCGCGTCCTGGATCAGCGACAGGTCGATGCTCGAGACGTTGGGATAGCGCTCGGCGATCGCGCGCTGAAGCCGCGCGCGCTGCGAAACGCTGTCGCCGTGCGTCATCACCACGAACATCTTGGGGGCCGCCGCCAGCGGGCCGGTGGGGAAGATCACGAAGAAGTTGGGCTCGAAGCGGGCCCAGTTCACCTCGCGCACGCTCGCCAGCCGCGTGCGGATGGTCACCCCCTGCACATCCCAGTCGATGCGATCGCCGAGCACGAGGCCCAGCTCCTTCACCACGCCCTGCTCGACGGAGATCGGAGAGGGCTCGCTCGCCGGCGCCGTGGCCTCCCACCGCCCGGAGACGAGCTTCTCGGAGCGCACGAGCGAATCGCGAAAGCTCGACCGGAACTCCCGCCGCAGCGCCCACGACGGACGCGCCTTCGAGAGCGCCGTCACGTCCTTTCCATTGATGGCCGCAATGTGCATCGGCACGATCGCCACCTGTTGCAGCACCGGCGATGCGGCGAGGCGCACGAGCGAGTCCACTCCGCGCAGCTGGTCTTCCTGGATGTCGTACAGCGCGAGATTCGCCTGCGAGGCCTCGCTCGAGAAGGAGATCTGGCGCAGGAGATTCGTCTGAACGAGGTACAGCATGCTGATGAGAAAGGACCCGAAGCCGAGGGAGAGCGTGACGGCCCGCGTCTGGTTGGCCGGACGGTGTAGGTTGGCCATCCCCTGGCGGACGACGAACGGCCATCCGTCGCGCACCACCCGCCGTGCCAGCCACCCGATGAAGGCGGCGCTGAGCAGTAGGCCGAGGATCGCCACGCCGATCGCGAGAACCATCGCAATCCCGTCGCGCGGCCGGGCGCTCCGCTGCAGCGCGATCGCAGCGATGCTTGCGGCGAGCGCCACGCCGGTGGCGATGCGCGCCGGGTCGCGCCAGAGCGGACGCCGCGCCAACGCCTCGGCGTCGCGGCGCAGCGCCTGAAGCGGGGAGATCCGCCGAACGGCGAGCAGGGGAGCGAGAGCGAACAGGACCGCCACCCATACTCCGACCATCAGTCCGAAGGCGATCGCGGTCGGCTCGAGCCGGAGGTGGACGTCCACCGGGACGAAATCGGCGAGGACGAGCGGGAGGGTGAACTGCAGCGCGACGCCGAGCGCCACCCCGGCCGCCGACCCGATGAGCCCGAGCGCGGCCGCCTCGGTCACGAAGATCGCAAGCACCTGGGCGCTCGTTCCACCCAGACAGCGGAGCACTGCCACGGTATCGATCCGCTCGGCGATGTACGCGTAGATGCCGCTTGCCACTCCGATGCCGCCGAGCAGTAGGGCCACCAGGCCGACGATCCCGAGAAACCGGCGGAGCTGATCGATCCCCTTGGTGAGATTCTCCTCCGTCTGCCGCACCGTGCGCGAGCGGACTTTCTCTGCCTGGAAGAGGGCACGCGAGCGCTGGGCGAGCGCGTCGGCGTCGGTACCCGAAGGGAGGCGGAGCTGCACCTCGTACTCCGCGCGACTGCCGAAGGAGAGCAGCCTCGTCTCGAGAACGTAGCGGTCGGGGATGTACACCCTCGGCCCGAAGGCGGTCGCGATGCCGACGTCGCCGGGCACGTTGCGCAGCGTACCGATGATCGCGAAGCGGGAGAGGCCGAGCGACAGCGAATCACCGAGGTGAGCGTCGAGCGCGATCAGCAGCGACTGATCCACGAGAGCGTTGCGACCGGCCTGGAGCCGGCGCCAGCGCCCCGCCGGCTCCGTCTCGATCGCGCCGTAGAAGGGGATCGCCGGACTCACCGCACGCACCTGCACGAGCCGCGTGCCCGGGGTGCGCGGCACGAGGGCCATCGAGGAGAAGGTGGTCACGGTTCCCTGCGTGGCCCGGACGGAATCGAGCCATCGCGTCATCCGGGGCGAGAAGGGCTGCCGGCTGGTGAGCGACAGATCGGCGCCGAGAAGGGCTCGAGATTGCTCGCCCACCGAGCGCACGACGTTGCCCGCATACGAGTCGATCGCCACGAGGGCCGCGGTGCCGATCGAGATCGACGACATGAAGAGCAGCAACCGGCGGCGCGAATTGCGGCTCTCGCGCCACGCCAGCGCGAGCAGATTCCGCCAGGCGAGGCCGCGGCGACGGGCAGCGCTCACGACAACGCCTCCGCGGGCTCGGTCGCGCTGTCGTGAACGACCTCGCCGTCGCTCAGCTGGATGATGCGGCCGGCCCGTCGCGCCAGGCGGAGGTCGTGGGTCACGAGAACGATCGTCGTCCCCGCCTCCCGATTGAGCGTCTCCAGAAGCTCGACAATGCGAGTGCCGGTGGTGGTATCGAGATTGCCTGTTGGCTCATCGGCGAACAGAACGCGCGGGGAGTTCACGAAGGCGCGGGCGATCGCGACGCGCTGCTGCTCGCCGCCCGAGAGCTGGGCGGGGAGGTGATGCATCCGGTCGCCGAGTCCAACCCGGCTGAGCAGGTCTCGCGCGCGGACGGCCGCGCCCCGATCGCCCCGAAGCTCGAGAGGCACCTGAACGTTCTCGAGCGCGGTGAGGGTCGGGATGAGTTGAAAGCTCTGGAACACGAAGCCAATCTTCTCTCCCCGAAGGCGCGCCCGCGCGTCCTCGTCCAGCGCGGTGAGGTCGCTGCCATCCAGCAACACGGCGCCGGAGCTCGGGGTATCGAGTCCGGCGAGCAGTCCGAGCAGCGTCGTCTTGCCGCTCCCCGACGGACCGACGATGGCGACGAACGAGCCGTCGGGAATCGTGAATGACACATCGCGGAGCACCGTGAGCTGGTGATCGCCGCTCCGGTAGCTCTTCGTCAACCTGCGGGAAACGAGCATGAAGTCAGTGTGGCTGTGGGTCGGCGCGTGGTTGCTGGCCGGCGCCTGTGGTGGAGACGCGAAGAAAGCGGTGGCGAACAGCGGCAGAGCGGGAGACAGCGGTCGGGTCACTCAAGCTAACGACCGGCGCGAGCGCGACGGCGTCAGCGTCAGTGGTGCGGCGGGACGGGGGAGAGTCGTCTTCGTCGGCACGAGTCTCACCGCGGGATACGGGCTGGAGCCCGAGCAGGCGTATCCAGTGTTGATCGGGGAGCGGATCGACTCGCTGGGTCTCCGGTTCGAGGTGGTGAACGCAGGCGTCAGCGGAGCGACATCGGCCGATACGCGGCGCCAGGTAGCCTGGCTGGTGCGCCAGCCGATCGACGTCTTCGTGCTGGAGACGGGTGCCAACGATGGCCTTCGCGGTCTGAGTGTGGACTCGATGAGGGCGAATCTGCGCGCCATCCTCGACACGGTGCGGCTGATCCATCCGGGCGCCCGCCTCTTTCTCATGCAGATGGAAGCGCCCCCCAACATGGGCTCCAGATATACGTCGGAGTTCCACGCGACGTTTCCGGCGGTGGCGACGGAAAGCGGAGCGACGCTGATTCCCTTCTTCCTCGCCGGGGTGGCGGGTCAGGATGCGCTCAATCAGCAGGACGGAATCCATCCCAACGAGCGGGGGGAGCGGATCGTGGCGGAGAACGTCTGGCGGGCGCTGCGTGGGACGCTTGACCCGCGGGGAACTGCGAGGTAAATTCAAAGGCTGTCGCGCTTTAGCTCGCAGATTTTGCCTCGACCATTCGTCGCGCGGGCGCCGCTGATCGGCGCCGACGACCCTCTTTTTTCGGGACCACGATATGGCAATGCCGGCCACGCAAATCCGCCGGGGGATGGTGCTGGTGTTCGAGGGAGAGCCCTGCCGGGTGATCGAGTTCCGCCATCACACCCCGGGCAACCTGCGCGCGATGGTGCAGGCCAAGCTCAAGAACATCCGCACCGGCTCGAGCTTCGAGCATCGCTTCCGCGCCGCCGACTCGATCGAGAAAGCATCGCTGGAAACGCACAACCTCGAGTTCATGTATCAGGGTGGTGACACGTACCACTTCATAAACACCGAGAACTACGACCAGCTCGAGATGGACGAGGAGATGCTGGGCGACAACGCGCAGTGGATGCAGCCGGGGATGAAGATCATGGCCGAGTACTACGAGGGGCGGCCGATCGGCATCGCACTCCCGAACTCGATGGAGCTCTTGATTGTGGAGACGTCGCCGGTGATGAAGTCGGCGACCAAGACAGCCTCGTCGAAGCCCGCTCGGCTGGAGAACGGAGTGACGGTAAACATCCCCGAGTTCATCGGATCGGGCGAGAGAATTCGTATCAATCCGAACACCGGCGAGTACCTCGATCGCGCGAAGTGAGCCGGGCGTAATTCCAGTTGCCGGCCCCGGACGGTCCGGTTAAGATTAGCAGCCTGATGCAGCCCGGCGCCCGAGTGCGCCGACCCTGGTGACCGTAGCTCAATTGGTTAGAGCACCGGACTGTGGCTCCGGGGGTTGGGGGTTCAATTCCCCTCGGTCACCCTGAGACCCGGCGTGCGCCGGAGCCGTTGCCTAGGTCCGTAGCTCAACTGGTAGAGCACTGGTCTCCAAAACCAGCGGTTGGGGGTTCAAGTCCCTCCGGGCCTGTGCGGAGCTGTTAGACCGGAATGGATCGAGATCGAAAGGTGCGGCGGTATCGTCTAGGGGACTAGGACGGAGCCCTCTCAAGGCTCAAACACGGGTTCGAATCCCGTTACCGCTATGGCCCCATCGTCTATCGGTCAGGACGGCACTCTTTCAAGGTGCAGAGACGGGTTCGACTCCCGTTGGGGCTATGCCGGCGTGGAGTGTCGATGGGCCGGACGTGCAAAGGGCAGGAAATCGAGGGGCTGTAGCTCAGCTTGGTTAGAGTGCCGGTCTGTCACACCGGAGGTCGCGGGTTCGAGCCCCGTCAGCCCCGTAGAGAATGAAGTGACGTCGGTCGCGCAGCACATGGCGATCGTGGTGTGTGCGCCCTGGTGGTGAAATTGGTAGACACGCCATCTTGAGGGGGTGGTGCCGTAAGGCGTCGCGGTTCGAGTCCGCGCCAGGGCATGTGCAGCAATCCGCTCGATCAGATCAGCAAACTGCCAGCGTAGCTCAGTGGTAGAGCACTCGATTCGTAATCGAGCGGTCGTCGGTTCAATCCCGACCGCTGGCTTCGGGGCCGAACGCTCAGTCGGGACGAAGCTGGTAGAGGAGGTCGTCCTCGATGCGGTAGAGAAGGGGGGCGACGGCGATGCGCGGATAGATCCCGCGCAGGCGCTCGGCTTCGCGGAGCACGAACTCCACCTCGTCGCTGATCCCGAACTTGGGCGCGCATTCCTCGAACTGGGCGACCGCGCGCGCCTCGTCCCACCCCGCAGCGTCCATCAGCCCGCGGATGAACTGGTCGCGACGCTGGCCGAGGCGCGCCATTCCGCAGTCGGTGTGGGCGATCAGCACGATCGTCCGCACGCCGCCGACGGCGATCGCGTACGAGATGCGGAACTCGTTGTCGCGCATGTTCGCACCGGCGGTGCGCAGGACGAAGGCGAAGTCGCTCGGAATGCGCAGTGACTTGCGGCTATCCATGCACATCCCGATGAGGAGCTGGGGCGCCTCCGGCGCGGCCGCGGCACGCCCGATGTTATGGTACTCGAGCAGCAGTCCCACCGGCGTATCCCGGTACTCGGGGAGGATGTCGTCACGATAGTTGACGGGGATGATCTCAGCCATCCCGCGAAGTTAACGCTCGGCCGGTCCGGGAAAGAGTAGGCGGCTCCGGGTTCCGGCCCCCAGCCCCTCGGCGCGATGGGACCGATTTGTGCTACTGTCTGCCGAATTCGCTATCGGACCCAACCAGCCATGTATGATCTGAGCGAGTTTTCCCTGAGCGACATGACGCTGTGTGGCCGCGAGCTGCGACGGCTCGGCTACGGGGCGCGCAGCATGGAGGAGATCGCCCAGCGCATCGTGCGCTACTTCCGCGAGAATTTTCGGGCGGGGACGACGGCCGATCCGGAGTGCGCGCTCGTCCGCTTCTTTCTCACCGTGCCGTACCGCGAGCTGGAGCCGGAGCTCCAGCGCTTCGCGCAGACGTTGGTCGGCGGCGAGCGAATCGCTCCCGAAATGAGGTGCCTTACCCTGCTGGCGACGGCGGGGGAGGAGCCGGCCTGGAACTCGCGCCAGAGCTCGGCCGGCCACCGTGCGCTTCCGCTCCTGAGCGAGGAGAGCATCGCTCGATCCCCGATGATCGCTCAGCTCATGGGACAGTTCGGGATCGAGCTTGCCACACTGCTCGAGCCGGACCCCGCGGTGATCGTGGACGAGGAGCAGCACAGCTACAACGTGTTTCACATCCCCGAGGCAGCCGGAAGCCCCTTCATCCCGGCGCAGCGCGAGTTCGTCCAGAAGTTCGGGATCCGGTCGGTGCTCGGCTTCGGGGGACTACTCCCGTCCGCCGAGCTGTTTGCCGTCATCCTTTTTTCGCGGCGGGGCATACCGCGGCAGACCGCGGATCTCTTCAAGACGCTCGCGCTCAACGTCAAGGTCGCCCTGCTGCCCCTCCTTGGTGGACGGCGTTTCGCGTGACGCCTTTTGCTTCGGAAGCGAGCTCGTTCCACTCGGGTGACGCCGAGCGGGCGCGCTCGGAGATCTCCGCCCTCACGCAGCTCCTCGAGGTGCACGAAGAGACGTCGCTGCGGCAGGCGGCGCGCCTGGAGGAGCTGCTCCGCGAGCTCGAGACGTCGAACGCGAGCTTGAGGGAGAACGCGGACACGCTGGCGAAGATGAACGAGGAGCTGGAGGCGGCCAACGAGGAGATGCGGGTGTCGAGCGAGGAGCTCGAGGAGCGCACGGAAATCGCCGAGAAAGCCGAGCGCCGTGTGAGCGTGATCCTCGAGAGCATCACCGATGCCTTCTTCTCCCTCGATCGCAGCTGGCGCTTCACCCACATCAACGCGCGCGCCGAGGCGCTGCTCGGGCGGAATGCTCGCGAGCTCATGGGAAAGAGCCTCTGGGAGGAATTTCCCGACGCGAACCAGGAGTTCAGAACGCGCTACCGTGCGGCGGTCGCGACCCAAATGCCGACCAGCTTCGAGGCTTTCTACACGCCCCTGGAATCGTGGTTCGAGGTGCGAGCCTATCCCTCGTCGGAGGGGCTCTCCGTCTTCTTTCAGAACATCAACGCTCGCAAGCAAGCCGAGCTTCAGCGCGACCGTGCCCTCGAGGCTGCGACCGCTGCCAAGAAGCAGGCGGAGGCCGCGAACCAGGCGAAGATGCAGTTCCTCGCGAACATGTCACACGAGTTGCGCACTCCACTCAACGCCATCGGTGGCTACGCCGAGCTGCTCTCGCTTGGAGTGAAGGGAGTCGTGAGCGAGGCGCAGGCGGAGTTCCTGTCGCGCATCACGCGGAGCAACCGCTATCTGCTCGGTCTCATCAACGACGTGTTGAACTTCGCCAAGCTCGAGGCGGGGCAGGTCGAGCTGCGGCTCTCCGACGTCCCGCTCAATGAGACGCTTGCCGGGATGGAGACGCTGATCGGGCCTCAGCTGGCCGACAAGGGGCTGACCTACCAGTACGAGGCGTGTGACCCGCGGTTGACCGTCTGTGCCGATCCGGACAAGCTGTTGCAGGTCATTCTCAACCTCGTGGTGAATGCGATCAAGTTCACCGCGCCCGGGGGGAAAGTCTCGGTCCGCGCCGCGGAGAGCGGCGACATGGTGGACGTCCGGGTGCAGGACACTGGCCGCGGGGTGCCGGCGGACAAGCTCCGGACGATCTTCGATCCGTTCGTGCAGGTGGACCGCGAGCTGACGCCGAGGATGAGCCAGCAGGGAGTGGGGCTCGGGCTGGCGATCTCGCGCGATCTCATCCACCAGATGTCGGGGGAGATGACGGTCGAGAGCGTTCCCGGCGTCGGGTCGACGTTCGGATTTCGACTGCCCCGGGGAGCGCCCCTGGGCGCGGCCGAGCGCGAGGTACCGCTGCCAGGGGCGGAGCGTTCGATCTCCACTCCGGTGGCGCGCCCGTCTTCGGCTTCGTCGGGAGCGGGTGTTGATCGCCGTCCGGTGGATCGTTAGCTTCACCCAGCGCGCTCGGGTGGGCGCGACGCGGGCGTAATTCAGTTGGTAGAATGCCAGCTTCCCAAGCTGGACGTCGCCGGTTCGAGTCCGGTCGCCCGCTCCTCTTCGAGTGACTCGATCGCCACAAGATGAGAGCCCAGGTGCGGATGCGCCGGGGCTCTCGTCTTTATTTGGGGGAGGGGTGAGATGGCCGGCGTGGTTGGGACGAGCAGAACGACACTTGCGTGGCTCGACCGCCGCTGAAGCACCGCGGCGAGCGGTACCCCGCACACTTGCAGCAACCGGTCGGTCGCTGACCCACCCGACGCGCGGCACGATCCAGCACCAAGGAGACGTACGATGAAGATCACACCAAGCGGCTCGCGGCCCTCGGCGAAGGGACCGGCCGACTGGTTCACCGGCACGGTCCGGATCGACCCCCTGTTCGGAGCGACCGCTCCGGCGCGGGCGGCGGGCAACGCCGTCACCTTCGAGCCCGGCGCGCGCACGGCATGGCACACGCACCCGCTGGGTCAGACGCTGATCGTCACCTCCGGCCGCGGCTGGGCGCAGCGCGAGGGTGGGCAGATCGAGGAGATGCGGCCCGGAGACGTGGTCTGGTTCGAGCCCGGTGAGAAGCATTGGCACGGCGCCTCGGCAACTACGGCGATGACGCACATTGCCGTTCAGGAGGCACGCGACGGAAAGGCTGTCGAGTGGATGGAGAAGGTCAGTGAAGAACAGTATGGCGCGGCTCAAATGGCGCAGGGGGATCGCTAATGGATCATCGGGACAGCCTCGCTCTTCGACATCACCGGCGATAACGTGACGCCATGCCGGACGCCCCCTGAGTGTGGGCTGGAGCACCATGCATCAGAGATCGCATGGATCCCGGCGAGTTTGCTTGGGTCTCTCAGTGGGTCCCACATGGTTGTTGCCCAGTCGTGCCGGAATGCTGCCCGCTCTCGGGTGTTAGCGCCGCCGAGGCCGCAGCGACAGGTTGCCCGCATCCTAATCATAGGACGCACGCGAAGCGTATCCTTGTAACGACCGATCCGCGTAACGCACAGAGGCGATCGGGAGCGTTGCTCCGAGACGTGCATCGCCTCGCCGGAATCGACCGTCTTGTGTCGCCCCCGTAAGTCACTCAGAGGAGATTCCATGTCGTTACTTCGATTGCCCGCTCTCGACGCCGCTCCACAGGTCGATGGTAAAGGCACGATCACAGCGCCCCGTCCTCATCGCCGGAGCCGATTCCCTTCCCTCGTTGCCGCGGTGCTCGTCGCCGGGACCGGCATCGTTCTCGCCTGCTCCGATAGCACGTCACCGAACAGGGCAGGGACGTTCTTCGGCCCGGTGACGGCCGTCGCCGGGGGTAGCGCGCGCACGTACCTCATCCTGGATGCCGCGGGAAAGCCAACTGATCTCGGCTTGGCGATCACCGAGGCGGCGCTGACTGGTCTGCCAGCCGCCCAGGCCGAATACGTCCTCACATTTCCGTCCGAGGCGTCAGCGACTCCTTTCAAGCACGCTGTGATCAACTGGAACCCGAATGGTCATCCGCCGCCGATGGTCTACACGGTGCCCCACTTCGACTTTCACTTCTACATGATCACCCAGGCGGAGCTGGAGGCAATCACTCCAGCGGACTCACAGTTCGCAACCAAGATGACTCTCAAGCCCGCGTCCGACTTCATTCCCGCGAGATACGCCTCTGACCCGGGCGGCGTTCCGCGCATGGGATTGCATTGGACGGACCCGGCCGCGCCGGAATTCAACGGCCAGGCCTTCACGCGAACGTTCGTCTACGGCTCCTACAACGGCACGTTCATCTTTGACGAGCCCATGGTGACAAAGGCGTACCTCGACGGCAAGCCTGCCACGCTCGTCACGCCTGTGCAGCTCCCCGCGCGCTACGCCCAGACAGGGTACCTGCCGACGTCATATACGACCGGGTACGACGCCACGACAAGGGAATATCGCATCGCTCTGTCGGGGCTCGTGCTCCGTTGAGAATGTGCTGCGTTGCGCACATCTGAGCTGTCGGTGGACGCTGCCCGCTGCCGAACTTGGATGGCGTAGATGCGCAGAAGGCGCTGGCCTCATCACTTCAGCGTCGCGATCTTCCCGACGAAGAGGATGGTGTTCGAGAACCGCTCGCGAATCGCGAAGAGGAACGGGCGGTCGACGCGCATCGTCACGGGCCCCTGGCCCACCGAGGTGAGCTGGATGCCGGTCACCGTCACGGCCGCCGCTTCCGTGCCCTCCTCGTAGACGTCCACCCTCCGGCCACTATCAATATCCGGTTCTCGCTCGATTCGTCACCGCTGTCGACACGCGCACTTGCCGGCGTATCGACACGACCCGGCGGTGCGGACCTTCCGCGACGTGGACCATTGCGTACATTGGCGGACTGATGCTCGACGCCAAATGAAACGTCCAGCGGTCACCCTGTTCAGCCTGGTGATCACCGTCTGTGGCGCATTGCCTGTGGGCTCGCAGCCGCCCGCGGCGCGTGCCCTCGCCAATGATAACCGCACGCCCGCGGGGATCCTGCGTGCCGGCGCACTGACACTGCACCTCGAGTTGCGCGAAGCGCGATGGTATCCGGAAGGCGACGACCACCGCGGCGAGGTGGTGCAAGCCTTTGCCGAGGAGGGCAAGCCGGCGACGATTCCTGGGCCGCTCGTCCGCGTGAATGAGGGAACACGAATCCGAGCGACGATCCGCAACACGCTGGCGCGCGACACTCTCGTCCTCTATGGATTCGGCACCCGCCCCGGTTCGGCGCGCGATACACTCCGCCTCGCCCCGCGTGCGGTCCGCGAGATCGCGTTCGGTGTGGGCGCCCCGGGCACCTACTACTACTGGGGAAGCACGACCGGCAAGCCGATCGGCGCGCGTGATGGGGTCGACAGCCAGCTCTCCGGCGCGCTGATCGTGGATCCACGCGGCAGCGGACCGCCTCGCGACCGGGTCTTTGTCTTGGGCGCGTGGCACGAGAATGGGGATACCCTCGGGCCGAAGCCGTGGGTGGATCGCGACATGATGGCGATCAATGGAAGGTCGTGGCCGCGCACGGAGCGCTTCACGCTCATGCAGGGCGACCGGGTGCGCTGGCGGTGGATCAACCCCACGGCCGATTCGCACCCGATGCACCTCCACGGCTTCTACTACGATGTCAACAGCCGCGGCGGATGGGCGGCAGACACGATGTACGCGTCCGGGGATCGGCGACGCGTCGTTACCGAGTTGATGCTCCCCGGCGCCACGATGACCATGGGCTGGCGCGCCGAGCGCCCGGGCAACTGGCTCTTCCACTGCCACTTCGCCTTTCACGTCTCCCAGTTCCTCTCCTTCGACACGATCCCCACTCCCGATGACCCGGGCGCCCCGGACGCCGTCGACCACTCGGCGCACGGCATGCGAGGGCTGGTGCTCGGGCTCACGGTGCGACCTCGCGACACCCTGCGAGGCGCGCAGGCCCGAGCCGCATCAAACGTCCCCACGCGCGCGATCCGTCTCCTGGTGACGGCTCTCCCCGCTGACTCCGCGCGTGCGGACTCCACCCGGGAGCGGTACAGCTACGTGATCCATGACGGGAGCGGCGTGCCACGACGGCGGGGGCCGGCGGACGCCGCCCTGGTGCTGGTGCGAGGGCAACCCGTTCGAATCACGGTCGTGAATCGGCTACGCGCCCCGACGGCTGTGCACTGGCACGGCATCGAGCTGGAGCAGAGCTACTCGGACGGCGTGCCCGGCTGGAGCGGCGCGGGCGGTCATCTCGCGCCAGCCATCGCGCCCGGTGATTCCTTCGCCGCCGAGTTCACGCCGCGCCGTGCGGGCACGTTCATCCTGCACTCTCACGCGAACGAGGGGCACCAGATCAGCTCCGGGCTCTACGACGCGCTGATCGTGCGTGCCCCGGTCGTGCCCGCGAAACCGCCGAATGAGATCGTCGTCCTGTTCGGCGGTGACAACAACCACGGCCGGATCAACCATCGGAGCGACGTTGCCCCGCTCGAGATGACGGCCGGCCGGACGTACCGCCTGCGTCTCATCAACATCAATCCCGACCGGCGGATCGTCTTCTCGATCGTTTCAGACAGCGGCTTGCTCGCGTGGCGCGCCGTCGCCAAGGACGGCGCCGATCTGTCCGCAAGGCAGGCCACCACGCGGCCGGCGACGCTCCTGACCGGTGCTGGCGAGGCGGCGGACTTCGAGCTCACCGCGACCGCGGCGCAGGGGCTGCGACTGGAGGCAACCACGCACATCGCGCCGATGTGGAGAGTGAGCGTGCCCATCCATGTACGGCCCGCTCTGCCCCGACTGGTTCTGCAGGCGACCGTGGCGATCACACACGTGACGGTGATCGACGTCGCGACGGGGGCGCGCCTGCGCGATCGCACGGTTGTCGTGCGCGGAAATCGCATCACGTCCGTCGAACCATCGGCGCGCGCGCGAGTGCCGCGGGAGGCTCGCGCCGTAGACGGGCGAGGGAAGTACCTGATCCCCGGCCTCTGGGACATGCATGTGCATGCGCTCCGCGCCGGGCGGGCAACCTGGATGTTTCCGCTCTTCCTCGCCGCGGGCGTGACCGGGATTCGTGACACCGGTTCTCCTCTCGACACGCTACTCCTCTACCGAGCGGGAGTCGGCTCTGGGGAGATCCTCGGGCCGCGCATCGTCGGCGCGGGGCCGCTGCTGGACGCTCCGCCAGCACAATGGGGCAGCTTCACAATCGTCATCGAATCGCCCACGGCGGGCCGGCACGCCGTGGACTCACTCGCCGACGCCGGTGTGAACTTCATCAAGGTGTACAACGGACTCTCCCGCGAGTCGTTCCTCGCCATCGCCGATGAAGCGAAGCGCCGCGGGGTCCCGGTGATCGGGCATGTGCCGGAGTCCGTCACCGCCATCGAGGCGTCGGAGGCGGGCATGAGGAGCATGGAGCACCTCGTTCAGGTTCCTCCCGCATGCGTGCCGGACTCCGTCAACCGGGCGCTGTTCCGCGAATTTGCCGGCCGCTCGAAACGACCCGGCATGACTCCGGATTCGATCCAGGCCTTGCGGCGCGATCTCATCGGGAACGCAGCAACGGCGTTCAGTGAGGCTCTCTGCGAGCAGCTGGGCGCACGCTTCGCGCGTAACGGCACCTGGCAGGTGCCCACGCACGAGCGGCTGCTGCGCTGGTCGCGTGCGTTCCTCGCCAGCGACACCGCCGCCACGGATACGCTCCTTCGCTATGTCCCGTCGCGGGTACGAGAGATGTGGAGGCGTTACCAGGACTCGATCGTCGCTCTCGGGCCACTGAGCGATGTGACCGCAGTCGTGTACCCGCTTTCTTCTCGTGTCATCCGGGCGCTTCACCGCGGGGGCGACGGAATTCTTGCCGGGACAGACACCGACGGGAACGACGCGAACATCTACGGTGTTCCCGGCTTCAGCCTGCACCGCGAGCTCGAGGCCCTCGTCCGTGATGTCGGGCTCACGCCGCTCGAGGCAGTACGCGCAGCAACCCTCGGCCCGGCGCGCTTACTCGGCGCGACGGATTCGCTGGGCACCATCGCGCGAGGTAAGGTGGCTGATCTCGTCTTGCTCGATGCCGATCCCCTGGCGGACATTCACAATGCGAACAAAGTCCGCGCCGTGATCGCCAATGGCCGCCTGCTCGACCGCGCCACACTCGACACCCTGCTCGCCGAGGCCACACGCCGGGCCAAGCCATAGCCTTCGTCATTCGCCAGCGAAGACCGATGCTGTTCATGATCGTGGAGAACTTTCGAGGTGGCCTCCCCGGGCCGGTGTACGCCCGATTTCGCGAGCGCGGCCGACAAGCGCCGGCCGGTCTTCGATATATCGACAGTTGGGTCAGCGCGACCGGCGACCGGTGTTTTCAGGTGATGGAATGCGAGGATCGCGCGCTGCTCGACGAGTGGATGGCCGCGTGGGACGACCTCGTCGCGTTCGAGGTCATTCCGATCATCACGTCGGCGCAGGCGGCGACCACATTCACGCCGGCGTGATTCACGGCCTCTCGCTGGGACGGCGCGGTCGCCCGCTCTCTCAAAGTCCTTGCATCGCGCGCGGAAGAGACAATGTAAAGCGAGTCCCTTTCCCTTCGCTGCTCACGACGGTGAGATCGCCGCTCATCGCCAGAGCGAGGTCGCGGCTTATCGCCAATCCAAGCCCCACCCCGCTTTCCCGGTCGGCGAGCCCCGTCTTCAACTGGACGAACGGTTCGAAAATGGTGTCGAGTTTCTCCGCGGCTATGCCGATTCCCGTGTCGCTGACGGTCAGCGTGACGGTATCGTCCACCGCGGCGCACTCGGCGCTGACGTGCCCCTCTGCCGGTGTGAACTTGATGGCGTTCGAGAGCAGGTTGACCAGAATTTGAGCCACTTTCTCCGGATCGGCACGTGCAACGAGGCTCGAGTCCCCTGAGACTCCTTCAAACACGAGCCCTTTCTGCTCAAAAAGAGGCTCGACCAGATTGATGGCGTGCCTGACCGCATCGCACGCCTTGACGTCGCTGACCGCGTAAGACACACGCCCGCTTCCGACTCGCACAAAGTTGAGGATTTCTGTGATGAGAAGGGTGAGGTGCTCCTGATTGCTCTTCACCCGGGCGAAGTCGGCGCGCTGTCTGTCGGTCACGGGGCCGCGCAGACCCATGTCGAGCAAGTCGATGTAGCCACCGATCGCGTTGAGTGGCGTGCGCAGCTCGTGGCTCATCGCGCCGAGGAATGCGGACTTCGCCCGGTTCGCGGTCTCGGCAGTCTGTCTGAGCACCAGCGCGAGGTCATAGACCTGCGCGTTGTCGAGCGCGAGGGCGCCTCGGGCCGCGAGATCTTCAGCGAGCTGCACGTCCTCCGGACTGTGCGATTTACCGCGATGGGCGCTGATGAAGGTGATAGCGCCCAGTAGCCTCTTTCGGGCCACGAGCGGGACCGTCAGGAGAGATCCGATCCCGAGCTGACGCAGGATGTGCAGATTCTCCGGACTGTGGGCCGTCGCGGCGAGGGTGACCTCGATATTCTCCGTGATCGCGACGGTTCGCGCATCCCGCAGCATCGCCGGCGCGCCAAAGGGATCATCCGGCTCGGGCACCCAGGTCGCTTCCAGCTCGTGCGCGAGCCTCTGTTTGTCCAGATCAGGGTGGTAGATCCCCAAGCGATGGATCGCACCGCCTTCCTCGAGAATGTCCACGATGCACCAGGCACCCAGAGTCGGAAGCGCGAGCTTCGTCAGCGCGACGAGCGTGCTGGCCTGATCCACGGATTCGGCAAGCAAGCGACCGGCCTCAGCCAGGAAAGCCGCCCGGCGGCGCGCGGCTTCGGCATCCTCGGCGAAACCGCGTTCGCGCAACGCGCCGAGGAGCATCTGCTCGGCGACCTGGCGCTGGAGGTCGAGCGCAGCGTCCGGCGGACTCGACTCTCGAATCTCGATGCCCAGGGCCTCGGCTCGCCCGTCGTCGGTGATCACGGGCCAGACACTGCATTGCCAGCCACTCGCGCTCTCGCTCGCCGCGTCGACGCGCTCATCCAATAGCTCGACACCATCGCGAAATGCTCGATCGAGCAGCGCGCTCAGCGCTCGTCTCTTCGTCCCGCTGAGCGCACTGGCGATCGGTGCACCGAGCGCGTCACCAGTGGCGACACCGGCCAAGCGACAGAAAGCGGAATTGGCGTAGACGAGCCTGTGCTCCGCACCGCGTGTGATGGCGAATGGCTGCGGGGCTTGCTGCATGCAGCGCCGCAACGCGTCCTGGAGGGAAGACTCTGTCGTGCGCGGGGTAGCAGGCCCTCTCTGCGAATCCATTCGACCTATTTGCCCTTCCGTGACGCACGCGCCTTCGCTCGCAAAATGGGGACGCCGGTAACGATGCCGTCATATTGCGTGAGCGAGCCGCCGAGGATGACTCCGTTCGCCGTGACGTCGTATGTCCTGAACTCGTGGCTGTGATCGCTTCCGCGCATCTTGATCACCGCCACCACCCTCCGCAGCTCTCCCTCGATCTCGACGTATCGCTGGATGATGATCTCGTCGGTGATGAACGACACCTTCTCCGATGTAAAGCGCGCGTCGGGGAATCCCTCGGCGACTTCCGCCGTCATGAATACCGTGACGCCGGTCGCGGTCAACGTCCCGACCAGGCGATAGAGCGACTCCCGGAAATCCTCCCGAAACGTCGGCGCGAGCGCGACCTCGAATCCCGACAGCGAATCAATGACGACGCGCTTCGCTTCAAGCCGTTTCACAGCCTCGAGAATCGCCGCGAGGGCTTCATCGACGGAGAGATCGAGAGGCCGGAGGTAGATCAGCTCCAACTTCCCTCCTTCGACCATCGCACCGATATCGGGGGCTCGTCTGGCGGCGCGGACGAGGTACTCCTCCGGGTACTCCTCGAAGACCGCGATCACCCCTGTCTCTCCGTTCGCCAGTCCCGCCGCGATGAATTGCGTCGCGACTGTCGACTTACCGCTCCCGGCGGGTCCGGTGAGCATCACCGCGTCGCCGGCAACGACTCCGCCGCCCATCATCTCGTCCAGTCCCGACACCCCCGTCGACAATCGCTCGCGCTTCGTCATCTGTCGCTGGCGCGTCTGCTCGGGGATGCGCGGATAGATCTGGAGCCCGTCGTCGGTAATTCTGAACGTATGCAGCCCCGGCATCGGAGCGCGGCCTCGGCTCTTCACCACCTGGAGCTTGCGAACGACGGAGTTCCGGTCTGTCGCCTGCGAGAGCCAGATGATTCCGTCGGCAACTGTGAAAACGGGATTGCGCTGCTCCTCCTCGGTGTACTCTCCGAGAAGGAATGAGGTGACCTCCCAGCTGGTGAGGTTGAGGGCGAGACGCTGAACGAACTGGTCGATGTCGGTTGTCTTAGCCTGATCGGCGCTAAAAGGCTGAGTGCCGATTGTTCGGAATGAGTCGACGACGACAATTCCCGGTTTGGCGCGCTCGATCTCGTCAACGATCCGCCGCAGGACTTCGCCCAGGTCCCGATCCATGACTTCTGCACTCAGATTGACAAAATGAATGGCAGAGCCGGCCAGATCAGCATCGAAGAAGCTGAACTGCCGCTGATATCGCAGCATCTTGAGTGTCGGCTCGCCGAGCACGGTGAAGTAGAGCGCGGGTCGCTCCACAGTCGCACTCGCGAACATGATCTGGTGAGCCAGCGTGGTCTTCCCCCCGCCGGGCCCGCCGACGATCAGATTGAAGGAGTATTCCGGCAAGCCGCCACCGAGCACGGTATCGAGGCCGGGCACACCGGTCGGTAGGCTCCGAATCACCGCCCGCTCTTGTCCGCTCACGCTTCCTCCCTCGCAGTGGCGGCATCGCGCGGCAACTCGGACGATGTTCCCTCGATCAGTTTTGTCGTCATGTCGTCTCCGATGAGTCGGCCGAGCAGCTCGATCAGCCCAATGAGTGTCGCCTCGAGCGCCTCGGCCGTGGCGGGGTCTCCGGATGCCATGATCGCCGCGGCCACGCCATCGACGAACGGCTCCGAGCGGGCGCGGAGCTGAATGCTCGCCAATGGTTCGTGAGTGGTCCGTGCGAATGCGAGCGCCCGCACAAAGAGTGCGTGGCATCCGTCGGGACCGACCCAGCGCGAGAGATTCTGATACAGGCGATTGCACGCAACAGCGGCGGCATGCGCAGGCGTCCGGACTCCCGGCTGCCCAACGCCGTGAGAGTTGATCAGCCTGCGAGCGAGCTGTCGCGCTGGGGCCGGATCCCTTGGCGGTGGATACACATCGGAATCAGCAGGATTCATTCACCGCTCCTCCGGCGTAGTGCTTCGGACGAGTCCCCTCAGCCAGGCGGTTGGACAGCCTGATGGATCCCGACTCGGCCTTGACGCAAAGCTATACGAGGGGCAGGGGCCGATCAATCGTGCGGCGCCATCCAGTGGATTTGGCACTCCGACACGGCGCGGTGCATGACCTCCGCAGAGATGTCCACTCGATGACGGGCCAGCGTCAAGCTGATCCACCACCGAGAGGTGAACCGGAGCTGGGAACTTTCCCGCGTCATTCGAGGAGTTGGCGGCAGATTTTCTCTGGCGCACCAGACATCTCGTCTCCATATTCGCGCGTCGGCCCTGATCGCGGAGGTCGCCCCTGGTCAGCGAGGGCGGCTCCTGGATCGCACAGCACGCCGAAATGGACGGGCCTGGAATCGCAGACCTGTCATCACGGCGCGCCGAGCCAGGCCGCGACGGCTATGGCAGCGAATACAGGCCAGGCGAGATGCCGCCCGCGCGAACCGATCGCCGTCACCAGCGCCGTGACGCGTTCATGGTGCGTTCTCCGCTGGTTGCCTTCGATTCGCGATCGAGCAATGGGTGTGGCGGCCACACCTGCCTCGCCGGTGCAATTTATCGAGTAGTAAGGTTCGTGGCCTATACTTCTCCTTCGTCATCGCCCGATGGCGTGGTGCGGCGCACGCCGACGCCGCGTCGCGGTCGACCCCCTTCAGCCCCAGGATGTCATGAAAACAACTATCATCGTTGCCGGTGCCGTCCTCGCCGCGTTGCGGACAGCCTCGGCGCAGACAACCACGCCGAGTTACAAGCGCGATGTCCCCGATTCGCTGGCGAAGGAAGCGACGATCCCCGAGGCCAACGCGCTCCTGTCGGCGCAGCGGCGGGTGCCCAGAGGCAGAGTCGCGGCGCTCGAGCTCGAGCGAGAAAAGGGCAAGCTCATCTATTCGTTTGACTTTAAGGTCCCCGGCAGGAGCGGCATCGATGAGGTGAACGTCGACGCCAAGTCGGGGAAGGTGCTGCATGTGGGACACGAGTCGCCGTCACAAGAGCGGAAGGAAGCCGCAGCCGACGCAAGGGCGGGGCGCGCCAGGCGGGCCAAGAGCAAGCCGTAGGAGAATCCACCATGCGCGTCCTCCTCGCGGAAGATGATCCGGCACTGGGCAGAGTTGTCGCGCAGGGACTTCGGGAGAGCACGTACGCGGTCGATGTCGCATCGGATGGCGACAGCGCTCTGCGGCTCGCGGCTCTCAACGCCTACGATGCGATCGTTCTGGACGTGCTCATGCCGAAGAGAAGCGGGCTGGAAGTGTGCCGGGCGATTCGGGCCCGCGGGTCCCGCACTCCGATCCTGCTCCTGACTGCGCGCGATGCGGTCGATGACAGGATCGGTGGTCTCGACGCCGGCGCGGACGACTATCTCACCAAGCCGTTCGCGTTCGGGGAGCTGTTGGCCCGACTGCGCGCGCTCCTGCGTCGGGTGCCGGGGATACTTCCTCAGGTCCTCGCTGTGGGCGACCTGCGCATCGACACGGGAAGCCACCGCGTCGAGCGGGCCGGTCGCCCGATCGAGCTGACGAACAAGGAGTACGCGCTGCTGGAGTACCTCGCACGAAACGCGGGCCGGGTGGTCGGACGGGCGGATATCTGCGAGCACGTGTGGGACGACAACCACGACCCGTTCTCGAACGCGATCGAGGTCTACGTGAACCGGTTGCGGGGAAAGGTGGACGGCCCCACTCGTGTGCCGCTCATCCACACCCGGCGTGGGGCCGGATACATGTTGGCTGAGCTCGACGCGCGTTGAGTCGGTTGCAACTGGACTGATGCTGGATTCCGTTCGCGTTCGGCTCGCCCTCTGGCATACGGCTGTGCTGGGAGTGCTCCTCGTCTCGTTTGCCGTGGCGGCCTACGCGTTCGTGGCGCGCACATCGGCGAGACGGATCGACCGAGATCTGGAGGATACGGCGAGGGCGTTCGCGATCGCGCTGGCCGCGGAGCGCGAAGACACGCCCTCGAACGCGACGGCGGTCATGGAGGCCGCGCGTGAATTCCGCTTTCAAAACCTGATCACCGCCGTCGTCGACAGTGCAGGCAATCCTCTGGCCATCAACGACGAATCCGCGCGACGCGCGAGCGTGGCGAGCGAAGGCGATCCGGCATTCGATCTCGTCGGCGTCCGCGCTCGGCTCCGTTCCTCCGGGGCGCAGAGCCCGATCCTCTTCACCTCCGGCGATCGGGAAGGGGGATACCGCGTCTATGCCGCACCCACGCGGGTCGGCGGCCAGGAATACGTCATCATCGTCGCCGAGTCGCTTCATCGGCAAGCCGAGACGCTGGAGACGGCGCGCACGGCAGGTCTCATCGTGGTTCCGCTCGTGCTGTTGCTTGCGGGACTGGGCGGTTACGCGCTTGCCCGCCGCAGCCTCGCGCCCGTGGTCCAGATGAGCGTGGATGCGGCGCGCATCAGCGCCACGAATCTCGACGAGAGGCTCACGGTGCGGAATGCCAAGGATGAATTGGGACAACTCGCTGGCGTCTTCAATGAGCTGCTCGGGCGCGTCGAGACGGCCTTCACCCAACAGCGCCGCTTCATGGCCGATGCCTCGCACGAGCTTCGTACGCCAATCACGATCATGCGGAGCGAAGCGGACGTGACGCTCGGGAAGGAGGAGCGCTCACCGGAGGAGTATCGTGACTCGCTCGGCGTGATCCGGGACGAAGGAGAGCGTCTCTCGATCGTGGTGGAGGAGTTGTTCCTGCTCGCGCGCGCCGACGCCGGTCAGTATCCGCTGCGACAGGCCGAGCTGTATCTGGATGAGCTCGTTCACGACTCTGTTCGCGCGGTCCGCACGCTGGCCGATGAGCGGCAGATCTCGGTGAGCTGCGACTCCGCAGTCGAAGCGCCAGTCCGCGGCGATGAGGTGCTGCTTCGCGGACTCCTGACCAACCTCCTCGACAACGCGATCAAGTACAGCGAGCCGGGAGGCCACGTGGAGGTCTCCCTTCGCCGCTGCGAGGCGTCCTACATCCTCTCCCTTGTCGACACGGGGCCTGGCATTCCAGCCGAGGCCCAGGCGCAGATCTTCGACCGGTTCTTTCGAGTTGACGGCGCGCGCGCCCGCGCCGAGCGGTCGCAGACGGGAGGGGCGGGTCTGGGTCTCGCGATCGCACGGTGGGTTGCCGAGGCGCATGGCGGCCGGCTGGAGCTCGTGCACTCCTCGGCACTGGGAAGCGAGTTCCGGACAACGCTACCCGCCCCGCAGCCCGCGCCGCGCTCGACCGGGCCCTGACCGCCGGCCACTCGTTACCGTGTGTTAAGGTGCGGCGACAGAGGTTGCAGCACACGGAACCGCTCACATCTCAGGTCGAGGACGAGGCAACATGACGCGGACAAGCAAGGGCTGTCCCCGCTCGGAACGAGCGGGGTGCGCGGGCACGCGCAACCGAGCGTGGGTGGCGGCGATCTCGGCGGTCCTCGGAACCGCGCTGCTGGCCCGACCGAGTGCCGCCCAGGTC
>JALZAQ010000006.1 GCA_030948255.1 Gemmatimonadota bacterium | reverse complement strand
GAGCACACCGAGCTCGACGAGGACGAGATCGAGGCGCGCGTGCGCGAGAAGCTGGAGTTCGTGGACCTCGAGCCGGACAAGGTCATGAGCCAGCTTCCGGCCGAGCTGTCCGGCGGCATGAAGAAGCGAGTCGGGGTGGCGCGCGGCATGGCCAACAACCCGCAGATCATGCTCTACGATGAGCCGACGTCAGGGCTCGATCCGCTCACCACCGGCACCATCACGCGGCTGATCATGAAGCTGCAGCGAGAGCTCGGCGTCACGAGCGTGGTGGTCTCGCACGACATCCGCTCGTCGTTCCGCATGGCGACGCGGGTCGCTCTCCTGGCGGAACATCACATCGCCTTCTTCGGCACTCCCGAGGAGATGACGGCGAGCGAGAACGAATACATCAAGAACTTCCTCGGCGGCACCTGAGCCTGCATCGGGACAACTCGACATGAAACGTTCGACGTTCATCACGTGGGACCAGCTGAAAGTTGGCCTGATGATCCTGGTCGCTCTGGCGGTCGTGGCCGGGGCCGTGGTCAAGCTGGGACAGGCGGTCAACCTGTTCACCAAGCGCTACGACCTCGTGACCTTCCTGCCCAACGCGAGCGGCCTGCGCGAGGGCGGGTCGGTGACGGTCGCGGGTCAGCTCGCGGGAGTGGTCAAGGCAATCGACTTCCAGCCGCCGACCACGGACACCATGCACACACTCAAGGTGACGGTGTCCGTGGATGTGAATCTGAAGCCACACATCCGCGCCGATTCCTATGCGAAGCTGCGCACGCTCGGGCTGCTCGGCGACAAGATCCTGGACATCTCTCCCGGCACCCCGCGCACCGACATCCTCCAGCCCGGCGACACCCTCCGGCTCAAGGAATCGCTCGACTATGAGCAGGTGATCGGGCAGGCCGCCGGGGCGGTGGGTGACATGGTGCAGCTGACAAAAGATCTTCGCGCCATCACGGGGGGCATCGTGCGCGGTGAGGGCACGATGGGTCAGCTGCTCATGAGCAACACGCTCTACGACCAGCTGAACGGCACCTTGACGCAGGCGAACTCGCTGATGAAGCGGCTCCAGCAGCCGAACGGCACGTTCGGGAAGCTCGTGGACGACCCGACGCTCTACAACCGGCTCGCCTCGCTCACCACCAGCATGGACTCGCTTCTCCACGCGGTTCAGTCCCAGCAGGGTACGCTCGGCAAGCTGATGTTCGATACCACGCTCTACACGCACATCGCCGGCGTGACCGCGACCGCGGACTCGCTTCTCAAGCTGCTGACCACGGGGAACGGCTTCGCCGCGAAGATGCTCAACGACCAACAGTTGTACGACAAGCTCAACAAGTCGATCACCGATCTGAACGAGATCCTCGCGGACGTGCGAAAGAATCCCACGAAGTACACCAAGGGAATGATCAAGGTCTTCTGACGACGGCGCACCCCGACCGGCCAGCAGCGCCCCCCGGGCTGGTCCTCGCGGCCTCGATCGCGGGTATCTCGGTGGCGGCGCCGCTCGTGCGGTTGTCGCACGCGCATCCCGTCGCCATCGCGACCTGGCGTCTGGCGTTCTCGCTCGCGATCGTCGCCGTCCTTCTCCTTCGCGACCGAGGGTGGCGGCAATGGGCCCTCCTCTCGCGGCGGGAGCTCGCCCTGGCACTCGGCGCCGGCGCGATGCTCGCCCTCCATTTCTGGTCCTGGAACACGTCGGTGGGGCTCACGACCGTCGCGGCATCGGTCGTCCTGGTCAACCTGCAGCCCGTGATCGTCGCGGTGCTCTCCGTTGTCTGGCTCGGCGAATCGCCCGATCGCCGGCAGTGGCTGGGAATCGGAATCGCCATGATCGGCGCAGCGGTGGTTGCCGCGCCCGACATATCGGCCGCCTGGGGAACGGCGGGGTGGCAGGACAGGCGCGCGCTCCTGGGCGACCTTCTGGCGTTGTTGGGGGGAGTCACCGCGGCCCTGTACTATCTTACGGGGCGCCGGCTGCGTCGCACGCTCGACCTCTGGCCGTACGTTGCGCTCGTCTACGGTGCGTGTCTCGTGACACTCCTCGGCATCGCGATCGTCGGGAAGGTCCAGCTCGGCTCCCAGCCTCCGCGCGAGCTGGCGATCTTTGCGGCGCTGGCGATCGGGCCGATGATGCTCGGGCATACCGGAATGAACTGGGCCCTCAAGTATCTTCCGGCGTACGTCGTGAACCTCACCGTGCTGGGTGAGCCGGTGGGAGCCACCCTGCTCGCGGCGGCCCTTCCCGGAATTCGGGAGATCCCGCCGCTTGCCACGCTTGGCGGGGGAACGTTGGTTCTCGGTGGGATCCTGGTCGCGCTCCAGCGCCGCGAGCAACAAGAGAGGTAACTCTGAGCGCGATGCCGACGCGATACGATCTAGATGTGGTGGCGACGCGAGGCCCGCTCGTGGAGTCCCGGCATCGCGTGCACGCAGCCGTGGTGCACGCCGCCGGCGGCATGCGCGCTGTGGCGGGAGATCCGGCGACGGTGAGCTGCTGGCGCTCCTGCGCCAAGCCGCTGCAGGTGATGCCCTTCCTCGCCTCCGGTCACTTCGATCGCCTGGGCTGGGGAACGGAGGAGCTGGCCCTGGCCTGCGCCTCACATGGCGGGGAGCCGGAGCACGTAGCCATCGCCGCCGCGATGCTGCGCGACATCGGGCTGGAAGAGGGCGACCTGGCCTGTGGCGCACACGAGCCGCTCACTCGCCGGGGGGTGCGTCTCGCGCAGGAGTCGGGCGAGCCGGTCACACGGCTCCACAACAACTGCTCGGGGAAGCACGCCGCCATGCTCGCGCTCGCGCGAGGAGAGCAGTGGCCTGTGCGCGGATACGAGCAGAGCGTGCACCCTGTGCAGAGCGCCATTCTGAAGACGATCGCCGAGTGGACGGGCATCGCCGCCGAGCGCATCGAGCAGGTGATCGATGGTTGCGGCGTGGTCGCCTTCGGCCTGCCGCTGGAATCGATGGCTCTCGCCTTCAGCCGGCTGGCCGCCGATGCCTGCGGCGGCGGGGAGCTGTCGTCGCGCATTTTCGGAGCCATGCGTGCCCACCCCTTTCTCATCGGGGGGACCGACCGCTTCGATACGGTTCTCCTGGAGGAATCGGGAGGCCGAGTGATCGCCAAAGTCGGTGCCGAAGGGGTTCATTCCGTCGCCATTCCGGAAGAATCTCTCGGACTTGCGGTGAAGGTGGAGGACGGAAGCGCGCGCGCCCAGTATCCCGCCGTTCTCAATTTGCTGCAGCGGCTGAGCGTCCTTCCGGAGCAACTGTCACCCCGGCTCGAGCGCTTTCTCCACACCCCTCTCCACAACACCCGCGGCGCGGTGGTGGGGGAGATTCGCTCGGCTTTCGAGATCCGCGTGACCGGGCCCCCGTTCGCGGAACGCCGATGACGGATGTCGGATCGGCCGGCGCGAGGTTGCCCGCGCTCGATCCGCCGACGCTGGAGCTGGTTCGGCTCGCCATCGAGATCGCGGCGGGGAGTGAAGTCTCGATGAGACAGGCATTCTCCCGCGTTGGGACCGCAGGCCTGGAGCCGACATGGGTCGAGGAGATCATCCTGCAGTCCTATCTCTTCGCCGGCTTTCCTCGCACGCTCAACGCGGCTCGGGAGTGGCGAAGGGTCTCGAAGGGAGGCCCCCCGGTCGAGCAGGATGAACACTCCGCTCGGTCGTACGAGCAGTGGGAGTCCGACGGAGAGCGAACCTGCGCGATCGTGTACGGCGAGATGTACGAGCGGCTTCGCAGGAACATCCGCTCGCTGCATCCGGCGCTCGACAGGTGGATGATCGTGGATGGCTACGGCAAGGTTCTCTCGCGACCGGGACTCGATCTCAGGAGAAGGGAGCTCTGCATCGTCGCCGTGTGTGGGGCCACCCAGCAGCATCGTCAGCTTCATTCGCATCTTCACGGCGCGCGCCACGCTGGTGCGACCGTGGAGGAAGTGGACGACGTCGTGGGCGTGGTTGCCGAATGGCTGGGTGGGGAGGGGAAGGAGAGCGTTCGTCGAATGCGGCATCTCTGGGCTCGTCTGAGGAACGGTACGTGACGTCATTCATCGATCGGGCGGTCATCCGCGTCGAGGCAGGTACGGGAGGGTCCGGCGCCAGCTCCTTCCGCCGGGAGCATCGGGTGCCGATGGGTGGGCCCGACGGCGGCGACGGGGGCCGCGGAGGCGACGTCATCATTCGCGGCGACGTGAATCTGGCGACCCTTCTCGACTACACGTATCGCGATCGCTGGGTGGCTGGCCGCGGCGAACACGGCATGGGCTCGAACATGACCGGCCGCTCCGGGGCCGATGTCGTGCTCCCCGTCCCGGCCGGGACGATCATTCGCGACCACGAGAGCGGGGAGCTGATCGGCGAAGTGCTGGACAGCGACGCCGAGCTCGTCGTGGCACGTGGAGGTCGCGGGGGAAAGGGCAACAGCTTTTTCGCCACGGCAACGCACCAAGCGCCTCGAGAGTGGCAGCCCGGCGAAGAGGGCCAGATGCGACGCATCGAGCTCGAGCTCAAGCTCATCGCCGATGTGGGTCTGGTGGGCCAGCCCAACGCCGGAAAGTCGACTCTGCTGTCCGTGATATCGGCTGCGCACCCCAAGATCGGCGATTACCCCTTCACCACCCTCACCCCCAACCTCGGCGTGGTCCAGCTCAGCGATCACCGCACCTTCGTCGTTGCCGACATTCCAGGAATCATCGAGGGGGCGCATCAGGGGAAAGGGCTCGGTCTGCAATTCCTCCGGCACATCGAGCGCACTCGCATCCTCGCCTTTCTGATCCCGGTCGATGCGCTGGACTGGCAGTCCGAATACGATGCGCTGCGGAGCGAGCTGCGCAGCTACTCGGAGGAGCTCTCGGCGAAGCCACACTGCGTCGTCTTCACCAAGATGGACCTGCTTGCGGAGATCGAGCCCCCGCCGCTCGACGCTCCGGACGCGTTCGCTGTCTTCGCCCTCAGCGCCGCGGCGCGCGAGGGATTGGAGACGCTGCTGGCCGGTGTCTGGACCGAGCTGCTTCAGCTACGCAAGGCAACGCAGGTGAATGCGAGCGACGCCTTTCTCCCCTAGAGAGGATGAGCGCCAGGCGGCGCTCGCGCTGTCGCTCCTCCCGGGTGTGGGTCCGATTCACCACCGTGAGCTGATTCGACTTCATCGATCTGCGAGTGCGGCCCTGGCGGCATCCGATCCCGCGACCCGGCACAGTGCCGTGTCCGCGGCCGAGATGGCAATCGCACGCGCGGCGAAGGCCGGCGCATGGCTGCTGCTCGACTCCGATGACGACTATCCTTCGGGCCTCCGCGATCTCCCGAACGCTCCCGTCTGCCTGTTCGCGCTGGGCGACCGCGCCATCACGGCCAGGCCGTGCGTGGCGATCGTGGGCACACGGCGCTCTACCCCGTCAGGTGAACGGGTGACGCGCGATCTCGCGGGAGCGCTCGCCCGCGCCGGCGCGTGCGTCGTGAGCGGGATGGCGCGCGGGATAGACGGCGTCGCACATCGGTCCGCGCTCGACGCCGGCGGGGCAACCGTCGCGGTGCTGGGAACGGGGATCGACATCGCTTATCCCACTGCCCACCGCCCGCTGCACCGCCAGATCGCGGAGCGCGGCCTTCTCCTCTCGGAGGAGATGCCGGGAGATCCCGCATCAGCGGGTTCCTTTCCGAAGCGGAACCGCCTCATCGCCGCGCTCGCCAGCGTGACGATCGTGGTCGAGGCGGGCAGCCGCAGCGGAGCCCTGATCACCGCCATGCACGCACTGGAGCTGGGGCGCACCGTCGCCGCCGTGCCTGGACCGGTGGACGTGCCGCAGAATGCCGGCAGCAACGGGCTGCTGCGCGATGGCGCGGCCTTCATCGGAGATGTCGCGGACGCTCTCGCGGTGATGGGGCTGAACGCGGCTCGGCGCGCGACCCCGGAGCTGACCTCCGCCGCGCAGCGCGCCGTCTGGGATGTGCTCGGGAAGGGAGCGCTCGACATGGATTCCCTCGCGGCGTCCTGCGCGTTGCCGGCTGCGGAGTGCCTTGGTGCCGTCACGGCTCTCGAGCTGTCCGGCGCGGTCGAGTGTGCTCTGACGGGGGAGATCCGGCGGCCCTGATCGCGGTGGCGCTCACTCCTCCTCCGGCTACATTTCCGCTCTCGTCGATCGCAGCGTTCGTCCTCCCATTCTCACATTTTGCGCTGGAGATTCAGATGCCGGAGCGTGAGAGCTCGGCGCGAGAGGATGTATCGCGCGCATACCGGGAGCGCATTTACGGCAGCTACAACTCGGCGCGCCACGAAGCATGGGCACCCGAGACGCTCGCGCAGCTGGAAGCCCGCTCCCCTTACTTCCACCGTCTCATCGCGCGCCATTTTCCCGCGTCACGCGATGCTCGCATTCTGGATCTCGGCTGCGGCTACGGCGCCCTTGTGTTCTTTGCTCGTCGCGCCGGCTACGCACGGTGCATCGGCGTAGATGGCTCGGCGGAACAGGTCGCCGCCGCGACACGACTCGGGATCGCCGGAGTCGAGCTCGGCGACGTCATGGCGACGCTCGACCGTCTCGAATCGGCGTCGCAGGACGTCGTGCTCGCCCTCGATCTCATCGAGCACTTCCGCCGCGACGAGCTGCTGATGCTGGTCGATGAGGTCTTCCGGGTTCTCGCGCCTGGCGGAAGGTGGATCATCCACACGGTCAACGGCGAGTCGCCTCTGTTCGGCCGCATTCGCTACGGCGACCTGACGCACGAGGAGGCGTTCACCCGGACATCCATCGGCCAGCTACTGCTCTCCTCCGGATTCACCCGGGTGGACTGCTTCGAGGATACGCCGATCGTTCATGGCGCCATGAGCGCTGCGCGCTTCGTGCTCTGGAAGGTCATGCGTGGTCTGCTGCGACTCTACCTCGCCGCCGAGACCGGCATCTCCGACCGCACTCCTATCTTCACCCAGAACTTCCTCACGGTGGCGATGAGATAGCATCGCGCGAGCGTTATCCTTCCGTATGCCCCCGCGCCATATCTACCTCCACATTCCCTTCTGCGCCCGGCGCTGCTCCTACTGCGATTTCTCGATTGCGGTTCGGCGCCACATCCCCGTGGATGAGTATCTCGACGCGCTGCGCGGAGAGCTGGAATCACGCCTCGCGGGCACGTCCATCTGGGAGGTGGACACCCTGTACCTGGGCGGAGGCACTCCGTCGCTGCTCGGCGGGCATGGGGTGGCACGAGTGCTGGCGCTTCTCCTCGACTACGTCTCACTGGTCGACGACGCCGAGATCACCCTCGAGGCCAATCCCGACGACATTGCTCCCGAAGTCGTCCGCGCGTGGGTGGCAAGGGGGGTGAACCGGCTCTCGATCGGCAGTCAGAGCTTCGACGACCGCGTGCTCACGTGGATGCGGCGTACCCACGATGCATCCGCGATCGGGCGCGCGGTGGAGGCTGCGCGATCGGGCGGAATCGACGAGATCTCCCTCGACCTCATCTTTGCGCTTCCGGAATCGCTCGGTCGGGACTGGGCGAGCGATCTCGACCGTGCCATCTCGCTTTCTCCCCCACATATCTCCGTCTACGGCCTGACGATCGAGCCGATGACGCCGATCGGCCGCTGGCGCGATCGGGGTGACCTCCGGGAATCGCCGGAGGAGCGGTACGAGGAGGAATTCCTACTTGCGCACGAACGACTGACGGCGGTGGGGTACGAGCACTACGAGGTCTCGAGCTACGCCAGGCCGGGCCATCGCGCGCGACACAACTCGAGCTACTGGCGTCGAGTCCCCTATCTCGGGCTTGGACCAGCGGCCCACTCCTTTGACGGCGAGGCGCGACGCTGGAACATCTCCGGCTACGCCCAGTGGGCCGACCGCGCGACCGCCGGCTTGGACCCGCTCGACAATGGCGAGCTGCTCGGGCCCGACGCCCGCGCCGCCGAAGAGGCGTATCTGGGGCTTCGGACGACGGACGGTCTCGAGATCTCGCCGCCCGTCGCCGAGCGAGTCCAACCCTGGATCGATGCCGGCTGGGCCCGTCTGGACAGGCGGCATCTGCGCCTCACTCCTGCGGGGTGGCTGCGGCTCGACAGCCTCTGCGAAGCCTTGACTGTGATCCCAAGTCGTTAGTATATTTAGACTTATGACACGCCAAGACCTGAGCGACCGCGAACGCCGCGTACTGGCTGCTGTCATCCAGTCGTATGTCGAGACCGCCGAGCCGGCCGGCTCGCGAGTCCTCTCGCGGCGATTTGCACTCGGCGTGTCACCGGCAACCATCCGGAACACGATGAGCGACCTCGAGGAGAAGGGGTATCTCACCCATCCGCACACGTCCGCCGGCCGCGTTCCCACCGATCTGGCGTATCGGGTCTACGTCGATTCCCTCATGCGGCTCTCGCCTCTGGATCTGACGTCGCGAGATCAGATGCTCGTGGAGCTCTCTTCGGGCGGCACCGCCATCGAGGCCATCCTCCGACGGTCGGCGCAGATGCTTGGGGTGCTTACGCAGGAGCTGGGGGTCGTGCTCGGCCCGCGCTTCGATTCGTCGGTGCTCGAGCGGATGGAGCTCATCCGGCTCGCCTCGGCGCGGCTGCTGCTCGTGCTCCGGCTGCGCGGCGGATCGGCCCACAGCATCTTCGTCGAGGTTCCGGGAGAGATTGCCGAGCAGGCGCTCGCCGAAGTGACCATGGTGTTAAACGAGCGGCTATCGGGACTGACGCTGCGCGAGATCCGGACGAGCCTCGCGGGGCGACTCCGGGATGCCGGAGAGACAGGCGTTACCAAGGAGCTGCTCAACATCTTCATCCAGGAAGGGGAGCAGATCTTCGATGTCTCGCGTCCGCTCCTGGACTCCGACGTCCTGCTCGGTCAGACCTCCGTCCTCGCCGAACAGCCGGAGTTCGCGAACGGGCAGAGCCTGCGCAAGCTCCTGGCGCTCGCGGACCGTCCCGACGCCCTCGGTGAGCTGCTGCGGAACCGCGGTACCAACCCGGGCATCACGATCACGATCGGACGCGAGCACGAGGATCCGCAGTTCTCCGATTTCACGATCGTGACCTCCGAGTACCGCGCCGGCGCCCTCGTCGGGGTCATCGGCGTGATCGGCCCGACGCGAATGCCGTATGACAAGGTCGTGTCACTGGTGACGCACACGTCTCGGCTCATCGGCGTTCTTCTCGAGTAGCCCGAGCATTCGACTTCCTACCGTACCTCTCGATCATGGCTGATTTCTACGGAGTCCTCGGCGTGCCTCGCGATGCGTCCGACGACGACATCAAGAAGGCGTACCGCAAGCTCGCGATGCAGTACCATCCTGACCGGAACGACGGAGCCAAGGAGGCCGAGGAGCAGTTCAAGGCCATCACCGAGGCGTACGATGTGTTGCGCGATCCGCAGAAGCGCGCGACGTACGACCGGTTCGGCGAGGCCGGTCTTCGCGGGGGAGGTGGGGGCGGTTTCCATCATGTCGACCTGTCCGAAGCACTCGGGATCTTCATGCGCGATTTCGGAGGCTTTGCCGGCTTCGAGCAGATGTTCGGAGGGGGCCAGCGGAGTGGCCCGCGCACCGGAGCGGATGTGAAGGTCACCATCCCCCTGTCGCTGGCCGAGGTCGCGACCGGCGTCGAGAAGAGCTTCACCATCAAGCTGCTCGACCCCTGCGACAAGTGCGAGGGAAGCGGCGCCGAGCCGCCGGCGAAGCCGAAGCGCTGCTCCACCTGCAAGGGAAGTGGGGAGGTGCGGCGAGCACAGCGATCCTTTTTTGGTCAGTTCGTGAGCGTGGCGCCCTGTCCGACGTGCTCTGGCCAGGGCACGGTGGTGGATACCCCGTGCAAGAAATGCCGAGGTGACGGCCGCATCCGGGGTGATCACACGATTCCGGTCACCATCCCCGCGGGCGTCTCGACCGGCCAGTACATGACGCTCCGCGGCGCCGGCAGCGTGGGGCCATCGGGCGGCCAGCGTGGAGACATTCTCGTGGTGTTCGAGGTGGCGGAAGATGCCCGCTTCGAGAGGGATGGGGCCGATCTCTACACCGAATCGCTCCTCACCTATTCGCAGCTCGTGCTGGGCGCGGACGTGGCGGTGCCCAACGTCACCGGCTCGGTGTCCCTTCGCGTTCCGCCCGGCACGCAGAGCGGCCAGCTCTTTCACCTCCGGGGCCGCGGGCTGCCGCGCGTGAATGCCAGTGGCACTGGCGACCTCCACGTGCGCATTCAGCTCTGGACGCCGCAATCGGTGACCGACGAGCACGAGGCGTTATTGCGGCGCCTGGCTCAGATCGAGGGCGCACCGCCGTCGGAGCGGCCGAAGGGGTTCTGGTCCAGTATCCGCGACGCGCTCGGTGCCTGATCGTTCTCCGTCGTGAGATGGCTCGCCCTCCGCGCCATCGCTCCGAACGCTCCCGCACGCGACCGGGCGGTGGCGGCCCTCATCGGCGCCGGTGCGGCTGGCGTCGAGGAGGTGGGAGATGCCCTCGTCAGCTATCTGCCCGCTGACGCCGATGTCTCCGCGCTGACTCTCGCGATCGAGGGAATGCGGGACGGGACGAGCCTGGAAGTAACCGAACTGGGCGAAGTGGATTGGACCGGGCGCTGGGTCACAGCGGTCGGGATCCAGCGGCTTGGCGTTCTCACCGTCGCGCCGCCCTGGCTCGCGGACGAGGCGCGCGCCGCGCAGCATGGCCGAAATGCAGCGCCGGTCATCGTCATCGACCCTGCCATGGCGTTCGGCACGGGCGAGCACGCCACCACGCGGGGAATGCTGCGATTGATGCAGCGGGTGCTTCGCCCGGGCGACCGAGTGGCGGATCTGGGTGCCGGCAGCGCGATTCTCTCGATCGCGGCCTGCCGCCTGGGAGCAGCATGGGCGGCGGCGATCGAGCTCGATCCCGATGCGATCGGCAACGCGGAGGAGAACGTGGCCCGCAACGGCGTAGGCGGCTCCGTGGTCGTCCTGAACGGAGACGCGGAGATACTCATCTCCCTCGTCGCACCCGTGCGCGTGGTGCTCGCGAACATCATCTCATCCACCATCCGGCGACTGCTGCCGGTGATTCGACCGGCGCTCGAGGCCACCGGCCAGGCCATTCTCAGCGGGATCTTGGTCGCCGAGCGTGCGGAGATGCTGGACGTCGTCGATCGAGAGGGGTGGGATGTCCAGGCCGAGGACAGAGAGGAAGAGTGGTGGAGCATACTGATCGCGCCGAAGTAGCCGCCGCCACCTTTCACGTGGGCGAGCCACTCTCTGCGGGCCGGTTGGTGAGCCTCGCCGAAGCGGAGGCGCATCACGCGAAGGTGCGGCGCACCGTGATTGGCGAGCGAGTCCGACTCGTGGACGGGGAGGGCTCCGTTGGCTGGGGGACGGTCATCCGTCTGGCGCGCGCCGAGATGGGTGTCGAGGTCGAGCGGGTAGAGGATGTGCAACCCTTGCCGGCCCTCAACCTGATTCTTCCGATCGCGGACCGCGATCGCATGCTCTGGCTTGCGGAGAAGGCGACGGAGCTGGGTGTGGCGAGCTGGCGTCCGGTGCTATGGCGCCGGTCGCGGAGCGTTGCACCGCGCGGGGAGGGGGTGAGCTTTCAGGCAAGAGTGCGCTCGCGCATGGTCGCGGCGCTCACCCAATCCGGGGGAGCGTGGCTCCCGACAGTCTACCCTGACGCGACGCCGCAGGCGGCGATCGCCGCGACACCGCAGGGAACGCGGCTGCTGCTGGACAGTCGTGGCAAGCGTTTTCCGTGGAGCGCGCTCGAGACGCCGGTGACCATCGCGGTCGGACCGGAAGGGGGCTTCGAGACCGCGGAGCGGGACGAGTTGACGGACGCGGGATTTCAGGCCATCAGTCTCGCGCCGCAGGTCCTGCGCTTCGAGACGGCCGCGCTCGCAGCGCTGGCGATCGCGCGCGCGGCGCTCACATCCTGACGCGAGGCACGCATGGCTGCTGATTGTCTCTTCTGCCGCATCGCGCGGGGCGATGTCCCGGTCGCGCTCGTTGCGGAAACGACGCGCTGCGTCGCCTTTCGCGACATCAATCCGCAGGCCCCGCTCCACGTGCTGGTAATCCCCCGCGAACACGCGGCCACGCTGAACGACGCGAAGGACCCGTCGTTACTCGGGGAGCTCCTGCTGATGGCCGCGGAGATCGCGGCGCGCGAGGGTGTCGCGCAGAGCGGCTTCCGCACCGTCATCAACACCAACGCCGACGGAGGACAAACGGTCGCTCACATCCACCTGCATCTGCTGGGTGGACGGCGCATGACATGGCCGCCGGGATGAGGCTCGACAGCTCATCGAGAGCGCCTCGCACCGTGCTTGACACGTTCCGCCGCGAGTCACTAACTTTCATCGTTCTAAACACTTAACAGGCGTGATCGCGCCACCAAAGGGGGGAAATCGTCTCTTGTCCGAAGTCATCATCCACGACGACGAGAACTTCGAGCGCGCGCTCAAGCGCTTCAAGAAGAAGTGCGAGAAAGCAGGCATTCTCTCCGATCTCCGCAAGCATCGGCACTACGAAAAGCCGAGTGAGCGCCGCAAGCGGAAGGAGAACGCGGCGCGTCGAAAGAACCGCCGGCCCCGAGCGGTGTAAGTGTCCGACCTGTTCGCGCGACTACAGAACGACCTGAACGCCGCACGCAAGTCGCAGGACAAGCCGGGAACCCTTCTCCTGAGCACCGTGCTCAGCGAGGCAAAGAACAGGAAGATCGAGCTGCGGCGCGAGCTCACCGATGATGACGTGCAGGACGTGCTGCGCAAGGCGATCAAGCGCCGTCGCGAGTCGATCGAGGCGTACGAGAAGGGTGGCAGACAGGATCTCGTGGACAAGGAGCGGAGCGAGCTGAGCGCGCTCGAGGCGTATCTCCCGGCGCAGGTCGGAGACGATGAGCTCAGGGCAGCCGTCCAGGCCGCCATTGCGGGCGGCGCGAAGGCGATTGGCGCCGTGATGGGCAAGGTCCTTCCGCAGTT
This sequence comes from Gemmatimonadota bacterium, assembly GCA_030948255.1. Classification (GTDB taxonomy): domain Bacteria; phylum Gemmatimonadota; class Gemmatimonadetes; order Gemmatimonadales; family Gemmatimonadaceae; genus JALZAQ01. The sequence goes on along the minus strand of JALZAQ010000006.1, from coordinate 65,542 downwards.
CAAGGGACGCGCCGATGGCGGCCGGATCAACGCGATCGCGCGCGAGGAGCTCGGCAAGCAGGCGTGACGTGAACTCCCACGCGCTCGGAGTGATCGAGTTTCCGCAGGTCCTCGCGCTCGTGGCTGATCGTGCATCGACCTCGGCCGGCGCCGACCGCGTTCGCTCCCTCACGCCGAGCGAGAATCGCTCCTCGATCGAGGGGGAGCTCAGCCGGGTTGCTGCGATGCGTGCGGTCGCCGAAAGCGAGGCCGGATGGCCGGCGCCGCCAATTCCCGAGCTGGCCAGCGCTCTGCTCCGCCTGCGCGCCATCGGAAGCATGTTGTCGCCGCGTGAGCTGCTCGATGCCGCCACCCTGCTGCGGTCCTCTCGGGTGGCCCGCGATGCCCTCGGTGATCCTTCCCGTCCGGCGGTCGCCCTCGCGACTCTGCAGCCCTTTCGTGCAAGACTGGCGTCGGAACCGGCAGTCGAAGCCGCCATCGAGGGAGCAGTGGATCCCGATGCCTCCATCCGGGATTCGGCGTCGCCGCTACTGCGCAGCCTCCGGCGCGAGCTGCGTGGCGCGCAGAGAGAGCTGGTGCAGCTGCTGGAACGCGTGATGGCCAAACTCGATGTCCATCAGAGAGTGGCCGACATGTCAGTCACCATCCGGAACGGACGTTACGTCATCCCCGTGCGGCGGGAGGGCAAGGGTGCGGTGGGCGGGATCGTCCACGACGAATCCGCCACGCGCGGCACGATCTTCGTCGAGCCGCCCGCGGCGATCGAGTTCGGGAATCGCATTCGCGAGCTCGAGGCGGACGAGATCCGGGAGGTGGATTGCATCCTTCTCGATCTGACCGATCGTCTACGCCCTCTGCACGAACAGCTGGTCGACGCGCTCGATGCCCTCTCGGCGCTGGACTCTCTGTTCGCGCGCGCCCGTTTCGCCGGGGAATTTCAGTGCGCGCCGATCGCGCTCTCCGACCCGGCGAGCGGCTTCGCGATCGTCGCCGGTCGCCACCCTCTCCTGCTCGCTCGTGGGGGCGTGGTGATACCGTTCGACCTGGAGATGCTTCCCGGTGAGCGCACCCTCCTTCTCTCCGGGCCGAACACTGGTGGGAAGACGGTTCTTCTCAAAGCTCTCGGCTTGCTGTCCGCGATGGCCCAGAGCGGCATCCCCGTCCCCGTTGGCGCAGAGAGCAGAGTCGTCGTGGTAGATGATGTCTTCGCGGACATCGGGGACGAGCAGTCCATCCAGGCCAGTCTGTCGACCTTCAGTGCGCACCTGCGCAACCTCGCGGAGATCCTCGATCGTGCCACGCCCGCGTCGCTCGTGCTCATCGACGAGCTGGGCTCCGGCACCGACCCCACCGAAGGTGCTGCGCTTGGGGGCGCAATCCTGGATGAGCTCACCGGCCGGGGAGCTCTCACGATCGCGACCACCCACCTCGGGGCGCTCAAGCTCGTCGCGACGGAGAACCCGGGTGTCATCAACGCCTCGCTGCAGTTCGACGAGGTGGCACTGGCGCCGACGTACAGACTGATCAAGGGAATTCCGGGGCGCTCCTACGGGCTGAGCATCGCGCGCCGTCTTCGGCTCGACTCCCGGGTGCTGGACCGGGCCGAGCAACGGCTCCCTCATGGCGAACGGGACGTGGCCGCGCTCCTGTCGGATCTCGAGCGCCGGAACTCCGAGCTCGAGCTGCTCGAGCAGGAGGCCGCGGAAGCCGGCGCCGATCTCGCTGCGCGTCTGGAGCAGATCACAGAGCGCGAGCGGCGGACGCGGGACGCCGAGCGCTCCCTCGAGCGGCGCGCCAGAGAGGATACGAGGCGCTTCCTTCTGGACGCCCGCTCCGAGGTCGATGCGATCATCGCAGCGCTCAGGCAGGGAGCCAGCGATGAGGGAATCCGCGACGCACGCCGCCGGGTGGAGCAGCTCGCGTCGGAACAGGGCGAGGCCTTGGAGCGGATGGACACCGAGGACGACGTGGCGGCTCCCGTAGAGGCCGCGACGGATCCGATCGAGCCGGGCGCCCTCGTGGAGGTCGAGACGCTGGGCGGTCGTCCGGGCCAGCTCGTCGAGCTCCGCGGGAAAGACGCAGTCGTGATCGTGGGGGCGATGAAGCTCACCGTGCCGACGGCCACTCTGAGGCGGAGCAGCGCCCGAACGCCCGCACCGGCTGCGAGCGTTCACCTCGTCGGTAGTGTCCCGGACGAGGCCGCGGCAACCGAGATCGACCTTCGGGGCATGCGCGTCGACGAGATGGAGCGTTCTCTCTTGAGTGCCCTCGATGCTGCCGTCCGCAGCGACCTCAAGAGCATCCGGATCATTCACGGCAAGGGCACTGGCGCACTGCGCGATCGCGTCGGCGAGCTGTTGCGCGGCGATGGTCGGGTGCGTGCCTTCCGGTGGGGAGCCTGGAACGAGGGCGGCGCCGGGGTCACCGTGGCCGAGCTGGGCTGACGATGATCCCCGATGACGTGGTCGAGCGCGTGAGGGAGGCGGCCGACATCGTCGCCATCATCGGCGAGCACGTGAGCCTCAAGCGCATGGGCGCGAGCTTTCGCGGTCCCTGCCCATTTCATCAGGGCACACATCGGAACTTCTCGGTGACGCCGGGCAAGGGGATCTACCACTGCTTCGTCTGCAAGGAGAGCGGCGATGTCTTCACCTTTCTCCAGAAGCGACTCGGCATGGACTGGCCGAGCGCGGTGAAGCTCGTGGGAGAGAAGGCGGGGATCGAGGTTCGCGAAGTGGACACGCGCCGCGAGGGCCCGGACCCGCGCGAGCCGTTCTGGGAGGTGAATGCCGCCGCCGGCGAATTCTTCCGACGCATGTTGCTGGACGAGGAGGGCGGCCGCCCCGCACGCGACTATCTGGCGCTGAGGCGTGTGACCCGGGAGGCGGGGGACCATTTCCAGATCGGGTTCGCTCCCCGCGACCCCGCGGCGCTCCGCAAGTCACTGCTCGCGCTCGGCTATGACGACGACAGGTTGCTCGAGACCGGCCTGCTGGTGCGACGGGAAGACTCCGATGAGCTGCGGCCACGTTTTCGGAATCGGCTCATCTTCCCGATCTTCGATGGAGCGGGGCACCCAGTCGGCTTCGGCGGGAGGCTGCTGGGGCCGGGAGAGCCGAAGTATCTCAATTCGGCCGAGTCGCCTGTGTTCAACAAGGGTCGGCTGCTCTACGGATTGAACTGGGCCAAGCACGCGATCCGACGGGATGAGCGCGTCCTGATCGTCGAAGGATACTTCGATGCATTGCGCCTGGTGTCAGCCGGCATCGATGCCGTCGTGGCGCCGCTGGGCACGGCGCTCACCGAACAGCAGGCGCAGCTGCTTCAACGCTTCGCCAAGACCGCGTGTCTCCTGTACGACAGCGACCAGGCGGGGCTCAGGGCGACGTTCCGCGCCGGCGACGAGCTTCTGCGACACGGAATCGCCGTGCAGGTGGTGACGCTTCCCGATGGGGAGGATCCGGATAGCTTCGTCGACCAGCACGGTGCAGCAGAGCTGCACGCCCAGCTGGCGCAGGCAATCGACGTCTTCGATCGGAAAGTTCAACTCCTCGAGCGCGGGGGGTGGTTCGCCGATCTGCAGAAAAAGCGCCGCGCACTGGATCGCTTGCTGCCCACATTGCGGGCGACGGCCGACCCGCTCACCCGCGACATCTACATCGCTCGGGCCGTCGAGGCGGCCGGGGTGAGTCGTGAGACGCTGCTACGGGAGATCGAGCAGGGGCCACGCCGGCAGCGCGGCGTGATTGCCGTCGAACCGACACCCGCGCGGGAGAGCGCGACCGCGTCGGCGCGGGAATCCGCGGCGCACCAGACGGAACTGCGCACCGCCGAGCGCCGGCAGCGCGAGCGGCGGCGCGCCCAGATCGCGGGCGGCGCCGCCGAGCGGGAGCTCGTGAGGGTGATGCTCTTCGATCGGGGGAGGATCGAGCGCATCTCGGAGAGAATCGGCGTCGTCGAATTTCATGATCCGGTGTACCGGGAGATCTTCGAGGCGTTGCGGCGGGACTCGGGCGCGGATGCCGAGATACTCACCGGATCGCTGTCCGAAGATGCGGCCGCCGTCGTGCAGGATCTGATGGCGGAGCCGGACGCGCTCACCAACGCACGTAAGACGGAGGACGGCAGCGTGTCGCAGCTTCGCGTGCGCGCGATCAAGGGCGAGATGTCGGAAATCGACCGGACGATCTCCATCGCCGACAGTGGGGAAAAGGATCGGTTGACGAGGCGCAAGATGGAACTCATGCAGGAGATCAGGGCCCTCGACGGCGCCGGCTTCAGCCACTATGGCAAGTCCCGAAGGTAACCTGTGATGGCATCCCAAACGGAGGGCGCGTGAACTCGGATCTCGAAGCCTTGTTGGTGCTGCAGCAGGAAGATGTGGTGGTGAGCGGTCTCAGGTCGCGCGCTCGTGCGCTCGAGGCGCGAGAGCAGGGCCTCGTGCGCGAACGCGAGGCTGTCGCGCAATCTCTCGAGCGGGCACGCGCGGCTGTCGAAGCGGAGGAAAAGCGACGGCGCGAGCTCGAGGGGAAGGTCCAGCAGCACAAGCAGGTCCAGGACCACAATCTGAAGCAGCTCGACCAGGTGAAGAAGCCGAAGGAGGCGACGGCCGCCATGCTGCAGATCGAGATGACGCGCAAGGTCCTGGCGCAGGAGGAGAGCGACCTGCAGAGCATGACGACACGACTCGGCGAGCTGCGCCACGCGGTGCACGAGCACGAGCTGAGCCTCGCTGTGCTGGAGGAGACGCAGCAGGCGACACGCGAGGAGATCGCAGCGGAACGCTCGCTCCTCGACGCCGAGCTGGGTGAAGCGCAGAGCAAGCGTGACGGGACCGCGGGGCGTGTCTCCAAGCCGATCCTCTCCAAGTACGAGCGGATCCGCGGCCGCGATCAGGGCGGAGCTCTGTATCCGCTTCGGGGGATGGCATGCGGACGATGCAACACGGCGATTCCGCTCCAGCGCCGCAACGTCATCGCTGCCGGCCGCGCGATCGATGTCTGCGAGGGGTGCGGCGTGCTCCTGTACGCAGCGGGATGATGCTTGTTGCCCGGCGGTCTCACTCCTAGCTTTCCCCCGTGATCTCCGCCACGAGTCCGGCACTTCCCGAATCAACCGCCAGCTCGTCGGCGACGGCGCTCGCGCCTCGCCAGCATCACGCCCCGCGCTGGGTGCTCGCCCCGGCGGCGGATCCGATCGACGTCGCGGCGCTGGCCGCCGAGCTCCATCTCCCGGAGCCGGTCTGCAGGCTCCTCTGCCAGCGCGGGTATGAGGGCGTCGAGCCGGCCAAGCGCTATTTGCGTCCCCGGCTCGATCAGCTCCACGCATCCAGCTCGATGCTCGATCTGGATCGGGCCGTGTCCCGGCTCGGCGCGGCAATCCGCTCCGGCGAGCTGATCATGGTTCACGGCGACTACGACGTGGATGGAATGTGCTCCACAACCCTCCTGTTGCGCGCCATCCGCGGCTTCGGCGGTCGCGCCGAACCGTTCATCCCTCGCCGGATGGAGGATGGCTACGACTTCGGAGAGGCAGGAGTTCGCGCCGCGATCGACATGCAGGCGAGGGTCATCGTCACGTGCGATTGCGGAACGGGCGCGATCGACGCGGTGAAGGCGGCATGCGCGTCGGGGATCGACGTCATCATCACCGACCATCATCTGCCCGGGGGACCGCTGCCGGAGTGTCTGGCGGTGCTCAACCCGCGGCGACCCGGCTGCCCCTATCCGGACAAAGATCTCGCCGCGGTCGGCATCGCGTTCAAGCTGGCACTCGCACTCGCCCAGGAGCTTGGCGCCGACGAGTCGGCGGTTTACCGCATGCTCGATCTGGTTGCACTGGCCACGGTGGCCGATGTCGCGCCGCTTCGGGGCGAGAACCGGGTGCTGGCGCGATACGGGCTGAGGATGTTGCAGGAGACCACCAACGTCGGCTTGAGGGCGCTCATCCGCGCCGCCGGCCTCGACGGCAAGCCCATCACCGCCGGGCGCGTCGGCTTCGTGCTCGCACCGCGGCTCAACGCGGTCGGCCGCCTCGGCCACGCGCTTCGCGGCGTTCAGCTGCTGTGCACCGAGAACGAGCACGAGGCGAACGCGATTGCCCGCGAGCTGGAGGAGATGAATCGGCGCCGCCAGGAGATCGACCGCGCGACACTCGTGAGCGCGAGACGCCAGCTGGAAGCGCTCGATCTCGACGCCACGTACGGCGTGGTGCTGGCGGAGCAGGGCTGGCATCCCGGGGTAGTGGGCATCGTCGCGTCCCGGCTGGTCGAGGAGTTCAACCGCCCGGTCGTCCTCATCGCCCTGAGCGGCGAGGAGGGAAGGGGCTCGGCCCGATCCATCCCGGCGTTCGATCTGCACGCCGGCCTGTCCGAATGTCGTGACCTCCTGACGCGCTTCGGGGGCCACCGCGCCGCCGCGGGTGTGACGATTTCCACGAGCAGCGTTCCCGCGCTCGCTGAGCGCTTCAATGCCGTTGCGCGGCGATCTCTCACGCCCGAGGATCTGGTCGGGAGCATCCGGGTGGATCTGGAGCTGCCGCTCTCCCACGCGACGGCGGAGCTCGAGAAGCTGGTGCGCCACTTCGAGCCGTTCGGCGTCGGAAACGCGACGCCGGTCCTCATGTCTCGGGGGGTGACCCTGGCGAGTGCCCCGCGGGTGGTGGGTGCCGGCCACCTGAAGCTGCGGCTGGTGTCGGACGGGGCGGAGCTCGACGCCATTGGATTCGGTCTCGGATGGCGCGCCGCGGAGCTCGAATCCTGGGGCAGCTTCGACGTGGCGTTTCGCCTCGAGACGGACGACTGGAATGGCGAGCGACGGCTGCAGGCGAGGATCGCCGATCTTCGGCGCTGAGGAGTGAGGATCGTCGCCGGGCGCTGGCGAGGTCGGACGATCAGAGCGCCCGCAGGCGATCGCGTGCGTCCGACGGCGGACAGGGTGCGCGAAGCGTGGATGAGCATCATCCAGGACGCCCTCGACGGAGCAACGGTGCTGGATCTCTTCGCCGGCTCGGGCGCGCTCGGCTTCGAGGCACTCTCACGGGGAGCGCGCCAAGTCGACTTCGTCGAGATCGCGCCTCGATCTCTGGCGGCGTTGAGGGAGAATGCCGCCGCGCTGGCGGCGGGAAGTGCGGCCGTCATTCGCCGGGGCGATGCGCTGCGGTTCATTGAACGGCTGCCCCCGTCATCGTACGATATCGCCTTCGCCGATCCGCCCTATCGCCTCGGCCTCGCGGCGCGGGTCGCCGAGCGATGGCTGGCGACGCCGTTCGCACGCGTGATTGGCATCGAGCACGAGGCGCGTGAGACCCTCGCCGACCGTGGGGAGGTTCGCCGGTATGGTGACACAGCAATCACCTTTTATCGTGCCACGGACATGCCGTCCCAGCCGCACGCCTGAGCACGCGCCCCGACCCCGACCCTTCTCACCATGGCCAAGATCGCGATGTACGCCGGCAGCTTCGACCCTGTCACGCGCGGGCACGAAGACCTCATCAGGCGCAGTCTGACGTTCGTGGACCGGCTCGTGGTGGCGGTGGCGACCAACGTCGCCAAGCAGCCCCTCTTCTCGGTCGAGGAGCGCATGCGCTTCATCCGCGACTCGATCGGGGAGGAGCCGCGCCTCGAAGTATTGCAATTCGACGGGCTTCTGGTGGACTTCGCGCGACGTCTGGGCGCAACGCTCTCGATCAGGGGGCTGCGCGCCGTGAGCGACTTCGAGTACGAATACCAGATGGCCTTGATGAACCGGCACCTGTATCCCGAGCTGGAGACGCTGTTCATGGTCCCGTCGATCGATCTCACGTACGTGAGCTCGAGCATCGTGCGCGAGGTCGGACGCTTCGGAGGCAAGACGGCGGATCTGGTGCATCCGGTAGTGGAGCGGGCCCTGCGGACGCGCTTCGAACGCTCGTGAGCTTTACCCAGGAGCTGCGCGGCCGGGCGGCTCGCTCGCGGCGACGGATCCTCTTTCCCGAGAGCGGCGATGAGCGAACGCTGGCCGCCGTTCGGGTGCTGCTGGCGGATCACATCGTGGACCCTGTTCTGGTGCTCGACCCCACGGATCCCGCCTCGCACCGCGCTGCTCGAGACACCGGCGCCGAGATCCTGGATTCGGGCGCGGATGACCGATCGGAACGGATCGCGGAGCGACTCTGGACTCGCCGTCGCGACCGGGGACTGACGCGCGAGGCGGCGGCGAGGGTGGTCCGCGATCCGCTCTGGTTCGCCGATGGGCTGGTGGCTGCGGGAGAGGCCGATGGCTGCGTGGCCGGTGCGACGCACACCACCGCGGACGTCTTACGGGCGGCGCTCTGGTCGGTTGGTCCCGCCGCCGGCGCGACCACCGTGTCAAGCGCGTTCTACATGTCGGTCGAGGCTTTCCGCGCCGACCGGCCGGAGGTGCTGACCTTCACCGACTGCGCCGTGGTCCCGGAGCCCACGGTCGAGCAGCTCGCCGACATCGCGCTGGCCGCCGCCGCGGACCGCCGCCGGATCGTGGGAGACGAGCCCCGCGTGGCGATGCTTTCCTTCAGCACCCGCGGCAGCGGAACGGGCCCCTCCCCCGCCCGGGTGAGGGCGGCGGTGGAGCTCGCGCGCGCGCGGGCGCCCGATCTGCTGGTGGACGGAGAATTGCAAGGTGACGCAGCGCTGATCGCCGAGGTCGGCCGGCGAAAAGCCGGGGATGGTGCGGTCGCGGGCCGCGCGAACGTCCTCGTCTTCCCATCGCTGGATGCGGGGAACATAGCCTACAAGCTGGTGGAGCGAATCGCGCGCTGTTCCGCCATCGGCCCCATCCTTCAGGGGTTGGCGCGACCGTGCAGCGATCTCTCGCGCGGCGCGTCGTCCGATGACATTATCAATGTGGCCGCGATCACGGCGCTCCAGGCGGCCGGTCCGGAGCCACCGATGGCGGGCTAATCCCACGGGAGAACGAGTCATGAGTTTCACGATCCGTAAGCAGGGAGAGATTGTCGTGGTCGATGTCGAGGGTCAGCTCATCGTCGGTAATCGCCAGGAGCTCAAGCAGAAGGTTCTCGATGAGCTCGAGCGCGGGGAGAAGAAGTTTCTGATCGATTTCAGCCAGACCGGATACATCGATAGCTCCGGACTCGGCGTGCTCGTCTCTCTCTCGAAGAAGATCCGCGAGCAGGGCGGGGAGCTTCGGCTCGCGAATCTCAACGATGACCTGAAGACGCTGTTCGAGCTCACGAAGCTCGACACCCTCTTTCAGATCGCGGACACCAAAGAGCGCGCCCTGGATAGCTTTTGAGGCGCCGGTGACCGGCGCCGGATGACCTCCCCTCTAAAGCGCACCGAGGAGGCGGCGGAGCTGTCGCCGCTTCGCGTGTTGATCGAGCTCGAGATCCCCAGCGATGTGCGCTACATCGAGCAGGTGGTCGCGCTCGTAACACGTCATTGCCTGGAGCTGCACTTCAACGCCCGGCACTGCTCGCTCAACGTCCCGGTCGCTCTCACCGAAGCTCTCTCCAACGCCATCCTCCGCGGCAACGAGGAGAGCCCGCACAAGCAAGTGCGCATCCGCGCCGAAGTGAGCGCCGAGCGGCTCGTCGTTGACGTGGTGGATCAGGGAGAGGGTTTCGAGCTTGGACTCTGCCTGAGCGATCCGACCAGCCCCGCCAACCTGCTGCGGGAAGACGGTCGCGGTCTCTTCCTGATGACGCGGCTGATGGACCAGATCGAGCGCTACACCGAGGGCGGCAACGTCGTGCGCATGGTGCTGCGCCGGCATGATTGAGCTGCACGGCGTACTCTCGGCGTTTTTCGAATCCACCGGGTGCGGCGCCACGCTGTGGGTGGAGGATGGGGGAACGCCGCGCCGGGTCGACGGTGCCGACAGCGGCCGTGACCTTCTCGCCCATTGGACGCCGTCTTTCGGATCGGGGCCGCCCAGCGAAGTAGATTCGCCCGCCGGCCGTCTCCTCTTGGCGGCCGTGCCGGGTCCCCGTCGCGCCTGGCTGGCGGTCGGCCCGTGCGCTATTCCCGACCAGCCACTGGACCGCTTTCTCCGCTTTCTCCTTCCCGTCGTCTCCCAGTACCTCCAGTCCGATCTCGAAGTCGAGCACGCGGCGAACGAGCTCGCCGAGCGCTACGAGGAGATCAATCTCCTCTACACGATCACCGAGATTCTCGGTCGTACCGTCTCGCTGGAGGAGGCCGCCGCTCGAATTCTCAAAGAGGTCTCCGAGACGGTCGGTGCGCGCCGTGGCTCGATTCTCGTCCACGATCGGGTGACGGACACGCTGCAGAGCGTCGCCGTGCTCGGAGGGAGCCCCACCGACCTCGCGCCGATCGCCCTGACCGATCCCAGCAGCGTCTCGGCCCGAGTCTTCCACGAGCAACGCTCCATGCTCGCCGAACCGGGGGGCGTGCTCTGCGCCGCCGAGGATAGCTACCGCGTGGGGATCATGCTCTCGGTGCCGATCATGTGGACGATGCCCAACGGGGGCTCCGAGCCGCTGGGCGTCGTGAATCTCTCCGACCGGCGGTCCGGCCAGCCCTTCTCGGCGGGGGACCAGAAGCTCATGGCCGCGATCGCGACCCAGATCGGGACGGCCATCCAGAACGCCCGCCTCGTCCGGGCCTCGCTCTCGCAGCAGCGCCTCGTTCGCGAGCTGGAGCTTGCGCACGAGATGCAGATGAAGCTCCTGCCGCGCACAAGCGTCGTCGCGCCGGAAGCCCAGGTCGCCGCGCGCGTGATGCCGGCCGAGAGCGTCGGGGGCGACTTTTACAACCTGTTCCGCCTCAATGAGGGGCGTACCGGCGTGATGATCGGCGACGTCTCGAGTCACGGCTACCAGGCGGCGCTGATCATGGCTCTGGCCCTCAGCGCGTCGGCGATCCACGCGCAGTCCTCCCGGGATCCGGGAGACATGCTGGCGGCCCTGCTGGCCACCCTCCGGGAGGAGCTCGAGTCGACCGAGATGTTCATCTCCGCCTTCTACGCGATCATCGATCGGGATGCCGGCATCCTCCGCTACGCCAATACCGGCCATCCGCACGCATGGCTCATCGATGAGGAGGGGACGGCGAACCGGTTGAGCGCGATCGATCCGCCGCTCGGCATGGTGGAGGAGCGTCCGAGCGCCAAGTCTCGCGCCTGGAACAGAGGCAAGGACATCCTGCTCCTGTTCACCGACGGGGTGAGCGACGCGCGCGACCGTTTCGGCGGCCGACTCGGGGAACAGCGTGTTGTCGACCTGGTGGCACGCTATCGCACCGAGTCTCCCGACGTGATCCTGGATCGGCTCGCGGATGAGCTGTCCGAGCACACCGGAGAGACCCAGCAGCGCGACGACATCACCATCGTCGTCCTGCGGAGCTGATGGACGATGTCCCGTGCCCCGGCCGGGATGCCACCGGTTCGCAAGAGTCTCGGCCAGCATTTTCTCCACGACCGGAACGTGCTGGCGCGGATCGCGGATGCGCTCGGGCTCTCGCGCGAGGAGACGGTGGTCGAGATCGGGCCGGGCCGCGGAGCGCTCACCGATCTGCTGAGCGCCCGCGCCGGTCGTGTGGTCGCGATCGAGATCGACCGGGCCCTGGCCGGGCTGCTTCGAGAGCGCTACTCGGGAAGCAACGTGACGGTGATCGAAGGCGACGTCCTCGACGTGGAGCTCGGAGTCGTAGCCGGCGGAGGATATGTGCTCGCCGGCAACGTGCCCTATTACATCACGACTCCGATCCTCTTTCACGCGATGCGGCCGCCGCGGCCCAGCCGGGCTCTGTACCTGGTTCAGCGGGAAGTGGCCGAGCGAATGGCGGCGCCTCCGGGCGGGCGCGAGTACGGCGCACTATCGGTCAACGTGCAGGCGCTGGCGCGCGTCGAGCTGCTCTTCCACGTGCCTCGCTCCGCCTTTCAGCCGCAGCCGCGGGTAGACTCCGCCGTCGTCCGGGTTACTCCGCGGGAGATCCCCCTTGTCTCGCCCGCGCTCGAGTCGCGCTTCCGCCCGTTCGTGATCGCGGCCTTCGGCCTGCGGCGGAAGCAGATGCGCCGCGTCGTGCGCACGGTGGAGCGGATGGATGTGGCGGGTGCCAGCCAGCTGCTGCTCGCTTGCGGGATCGACGGCGAGCGACGGCCGGAGACGCTCTCGCCGGAGGAGTTCTCCGCACTCGTAGCGGCGCTCGAGTCCCAGTAGCGGCCCTCGGCTCAGTCGCGATTCGTGAGTGCGAAGGAGAGACCCTCGAGCTCCATCGCCATGTTGACCGTCTTGACCGTCACGTGCTCGGGAATCTGGAGCTGAACGGGAGCGAAGCTCATGATGGCGCGGATTCCCGAATCGATGACGCGATCGACCACCAGCTGCGCGACGTCGCCGGGTACGGTGAGGACGGCGATCTGGATGTCGTCCCGAGCGGCATCCCGCTCGAGCTCCACGACGTCACGCACCACGAAGCCATCCACGTTCCGTCCGATCTTGGCGGGATCACTGTCGTAGACGCTGATGATGTGGAAGCCGCGCTGCCGGAAGCCGGCGTACTGGGCGAGTGCGGTTCCGATCTTCCCCGCGCCGATGATGATCACGCGCCATTCCCGGCCGAGGCCGAGGATCTCGCGAAGCCGGCTGGTGAGCTCGGGCACCGAATAGCCGAGGCCGCGCTTGCCGAAGGAGCCGAAGAAGGAGAGATCCTTTCGGACCTGGGCGGAGGTCGTGCCACCGCGGGCGGCGAGCGCGTCGCTGGAGATGGTGGCGAGTCCGCGCGACTCGAATTCCTCCAGGAAGCGGAGGTAGATCGAGAGCCGGCGGACCGTGGACTCGGCGATGCGTTTCACGGAGCAGCTGGGTTCTTGTGAATTTCTTCACAAAGTAAATCGGCGCCCCGCCTTTTTCCAGCATCCCGATTCCGGGCCGGCGCAGCGTGCCCTTACGCATTATCTTCGGGTGATGCCGCTCCACGTCACGTCCGAGATCGGCCGCCTCCGCGCCGTGCTCGTCCATACCCCCGGGTCCGAGCTTCTCGCCGTCACCCCGACCACGCGCGAAGACTACCTGTACGACGACATCATCGACGTCGAGAGCGCCCAGCGGGAGCACAAGCGCTTCGTCGCCATACTCGACCGCTTCACCACGGTGCACTACGTCCGCGATCTGCTGAAGGAGATCGCCGACTCCGAGGCGGCGCGCGAGCTTCTCCAGCGCGAGACCATGGATGTCGTCCCCTCGGGCCCGCTCGCACAGCAGATCAGCGAGCGCCCGGCCGAGCAGCTGGTGACGATGCTGATCGAGGGACAGGAGGAAGTGCCCGGGCCGCTCGCCCGCACCCTCAACGAGACCGGCTATCTTCTTCCCCCGCTCCCCAATCTCTACTTCACGCGTGACACCGCGATGGTGCTCGGCGAGCACGTCATGATCGGGTCGATGCGCTATGGCATCAGATGGTCGGAAGAGCTGATCATGAAAGCGCTCTTCCTCTACCACCCGAAGCTGGCCAACCGCGGCATCCTGTACGACGGAGCGGCCGAGCGCCGGCACAACTACACGCTCGAGGGGGGTGACGTCCACCCGATTCGCGCCGACACGCTCGTGATCGGCTTCAGCGAGCGCTCCAGCCCCGCGGCGATCGACAATCTGATGAACCTGCTGTTCGCGAGCACGCCGATCACCGACGTGATCATCGTCGTGATGCCGACCGAGAACACCGCGATCCATCTCGATATGATCTTCACCCAGGTAGACCGTGAGCTCTGCGTCATCTACCCGCCGCACTTCGTCGGGGCGGGAAGGCTCGCGATCCTGCATCGCCGGAAGGGCCAGACACAGATGCGCGAGATGCCGAATATCTTCGCCGCGCTCCAGGCCGTGGGAGCCGCGATGGAGCCGATCTTCTGCGGCGGCGACCGGCGAATCATGCAGGAGCGGGAGCAGTGGTCATCGGGGTGCAACTTCGTTGCGATGAGTCCCGGGGTGGTTCTGTCCTACTCCCGCAACGAGGCGACGCTGGCCGAGATGGAGAAGATGGGTTTCCGCATCATCTCGTCGCACCAGTTTCTCGCCGGCGAGGAGGAGCTACGCGACGGCGAACGGCTCGTGATCACCTTCGAGGGAGCCGAGCTCGTGCGCGGCGGCGGCGGCGCGCGCTGCATGACCCTGCCGCTCGAGCGCGACGATCCGTGGACGTGAGAGCGCCCATGTCCGCGAGTGATGGCGTGCGCGCCCGCGCGGCCGAGAGCCTCCTCTCCACCCGCGCGCTGCAGTTTCTCGCCGACGGTCCGGCAAGCGCGGTCGCACTGATGGAGTACGTCTGCCAGATGCCCGGCGCGCCACAACGTGTCGCCGAGCACATGGCGGTGGCGCTCTTTGCCGATCGTCCCGACTTCGCGCGCGATTCCGACGGACGGTGGCACCTGGCCTCGGCTGCGCCGGTAGCCGATGCCGGTCGTCTAGCCGACTCTCCGCCGGCTCCCGCTCTCCGATCGCTCTCGTACGTGGTGATCGATGTGGAGACCACCGGCACTCGCGCGTGGGCCGGCGACCGGGTCACCGAGATCGCGGCGATCGTCGTGCGCGATGGCATCGTCGCCGAGCGCTTCGAGACGCTGGTGAATCCGGAGCGCTCCATCCCCCCCTTCATCACGCAGCTCACCCGCATCTCCTGGGACATGGTGAAGGACAAGCCCACCTTCCGAGAGATCTGCGATCCGCTGCTGCGGGTGATGGAGGGACATATCTTCGTCGCCCACAACGCCGACTTCGATTGGCGGTTTGTCAACGCGGAGGTGGCTCGCGCGACGGGGGAGCGATTGGCGGGCCGGCGACTCTGCACCGTGCGTCTCGCGCGACGGCTCCTTCCGCGTCTGCGGAGCCGCCGGCTGGACTCCCTCTGCTACCACTACGGCGTGGAGATCCTACCGCACGAGAGGCACCGCGCGGGTGGCGACGCCGTGGCCACCGCGCACATCCTCCTGCGCCTCCTCGCGGCGGCTCACGATCGAGAGTGCCATTGCTGGGACGACCTCCAGAAGCTGCTCGCCATTCGCGCCGGGCGTGGTCGGCGACGCCGGCCGCCGGCGATGCCACGGCCCGTGGAGAAGGATACCACCGCATGAGGAGCATCGCGTGAGCGCGCCGGCGCCGCTCGTCGCCACGCGGATGCTGGGCCGCTGGAAGCTTCACGCCATCCAGGCCGGAGGGCAGAAGCTGGACGGAGGCGCGATGTTCGGCGTCGTTCCGAAGCCGCTCTGGGAGCGCCGCATCCCGGCGGACGAGCGCAACCGCATTCCGCTCGGCATGCGCTGCGTGCTGCTCGAGCACGACGTGGGTCTCATCCTCATCGACACGGGGGCGGGTAACAAGGAGAGCGCGAAGTTCCTCGACATCTACGGCATCGAGAACACGGGATCCGATGGCCGCACGCTGCTCGAGGATGGAATTCGCGCCGCCGGCCACCGGCTGGAGGACGTCGCGATCGTCATCTCCTCCCACCTCCACTTCGATCACGGCGGTGGGAACACCTATCGCGATGCGGGCGGGGAGATCCGTCCGGCGCTACCGCGCGCGCGCTACGTCGTGCAGCGCGGGGAGTACCACTACGCCACGCATACGAACGAGCGGACGGCGGCGAGCTACTTTCCGCCGAACTTCGTGCCGCTGCATGAGCTTGGTGTGCTCGATCTGGTGGACGGCGAGCAGGAGATCGCACCGGGCATCCGGGTCATCCCGACTCCGGGGCACGTGCCCCATCATCAGGGAGTGCTCCTCGAGTCGGCGGGGGAGCGGGCCTTTTTTCTGGCCGATCTGGTGCCAACGCACGCTCATCTTCCCCTGGCCTGGATCATGGGCTACGACGTCGAGCCACTGGTCACGCTCGAGACGAAGCGCGCCATCCTCGCGCGCGCGGCCGCCGAGAACTGGCTCGTGATCTTCGAGCACGATGCCGACGTGCCGTGGGGACGGGTGCGGCACGATGGCAAATCGTATGGGCTGGAGCGCGATGGAGGGAGCTGATTAGCGGCGGGCGCGGGGGGGCGCTTGACACTTCGCATCGGCGCGCGTAAGCTTCGTCCTGACAATAGAGTAAGTAGAGCGGCTCGTCCGCTCTCACCCTGGCGGCCCTCACGGCGAGCGTGCTGCAGGAGTCCAACGAATCAGCGGACGCGCGTCCCTTCGGGGAGCGTGTGTCCGCTTCGCGGGCTCCGCAGCGGGGTCCGCGTTTTATTTTCTTCGTCTCGAGGACTTCCAACTATTCAGGACAGCACCAAGCGCGTCCGCGTGAATCGGCAGATTCGAATCAGCCCGCTACGCGTGATCGCGCCCGACGGCAGTCAGATGGGAATTCTGGATCTGGAAGCGGCGCTCATCGCCGCCGAGCAGCAGGGGCTCGATCTGGTGGAGGTCGCGCCGACGGCGCGTCCGCCGGTCGTCCGGATCATGGATTACGGAAAGTTCAAGTTCGACCAGGCCAAGCTCGCTCGGCAGGCGAAGAAGAAGCAGCACGTGATTCACCTCAAAGAGGTGAAGTACCGGCCTGGCATCGACGATCACGATTTCGACACGAAGACCCGGCACGCCCGCCGCTTTCTCGAGGACGGGAACAAGGTGAAGGTGACGATGATGTTCCGCGGCCGGCAGGTCGCTCACCCCGAGCTGGGCAAGCAGGTGCTGGATCGGGTGTCCGCCGACCTCGCCGACATCGCGAAGATCGAGGCGGACGCGAAGCTCGAAGGCAAGAACATGACAATGATCATCGCGCCGAAGTAGGCGCGTCACGACGGGAATACGCAATGCCGAAGATGAAGACCCACAAGGGCGCCGCGAAGCGCTTCAAGGTGACGGGGACGGGAAAGGTGAAGCGCGGACACGCCTTCAAGAGCCACATCCTGACCAAGATGTCCTCCAAGCGAAAGCGCCATCTGCGCCGTCCGGACCTGATCGCCACCAAGGGCGACAGCAAGCGCATCAGGCGCCTCCTCCAGGCGTAAGGGACAGGAGACCATACCATGCCACGCGTCAGATCGAACGTTGCGCGCCTGAAGCGCAAGAAGCAGGTGATGAAGGCCGCTCGCGGCGCCTTCGGCGCCCGGAGCAAGCTGTGGAAGGCGGCGAAGGAGAATGTCGAGCGCGGTTGGCGCTACGCCTACCGCGACCGCAAGAACAAGAAGCGGGAGTTCCGCCGTCTCTGGATCGTGCGCATCAACGCCGCTGCCCGTCAGCACGAGATGAGCTACAGCGTGTTCATGAGCGGACTCAAGAAGGCGGGCATCGAGGTGGATCGTAAGATTCTCTCCGACCTCGCGGTGCGCGAGCCGGAGGCGTTCGCCGCTCTCGCGGCGGCAGCGCGGACGGCGCTCGACGCGGCGTAGCCCGTCTCGGTGAACTCAGCCGAATTCATCGAGGCAACCGCCCGCCTGGAGGTCGAGGCGCGCGAGCTGATCGCGCTCGCCGGCTCCGTCGACGCCCTGTCCGAGGCGCGCACGTCACTCCTCGGCCGGAAGAGCGGACGGCTGACCGAGCTCATGCGCGCTCTGCCCCATCTCGCCGTCAATGAGCGGAGGGAAGCCGGCGCGGCGCTCAACCGGGTGAAGGGCGTCATCGAGAGCGCCCTCGACGCGCGCCTGAAGGCCGTTGCGGCAGCCGAGCCGGCCACCCCTCGGCTCGACCTCACTCTCCCGTCACGCGGCCAGTGGCGCGGTGCGAAGCACCCGGTCACGCTGATCCTCGAGGAGATCGAGGCGATCTTCCGGGAGCTCGGCTTCACCGTCGCGCTCGGGCCCGAGGCCGAAACGGAGTGGTACAACTTCCGCGCTCTGAATTTTCCGCCCGAGCATCCCGCGATGGACATGCACGACACCCTGTATCTCGATCAGGGAATGCTGCTGCGCACGCATACCTCTCCCGTCCAGGTGCGCACGCTGCAGCGCTATCGACCTCCCATCCGGATTCTCGCGCCGGGGAACGTCTACCGTCGCGACCCGTTCGATGTGTCGCACGCTCCGACTTTCGTGCAGCTCGAGGGGCTGGCCGTGGATGAGGGGATCAGCTTCGTGGACCTCAAGGCCACGCTCACACGGTTCGCCAACCGGATCTTCGGGAAGACCAGAACGCGCTTCCGTCCGAGCTACTTTCCCTTCACCGAGCCCTCCGCGGAGATGGACGTCCAGTGCCAGCTCTGCGCCGGCAAGGGATGCCCGGGATGCAAGGGGAGCGGGTGGATGGAGATCCTCGGCTCGGGAATGGTGCATCCGGCCGTCCTCGACGCTGCCGGCGTCGATAGCGACCGCTACACCGGCTGGGCGTTCGGCATGGGTCCGGCCCGCATCGCCATGCAGCGATATGGCATCCCCGACATCCGTCTGCTGTACGATTCCGACGTCGCGTTCCTCGAGCAGTTCGCGCCGTGAACGCCTCATACCACTGGCTGGAATCCATTGTCCTTACAGGGCTTAGCGCGAGTGATCTAAGGGACATTATCACCATGCGATGCGCCCCGGTCGATGAGGTCCGGTCTGCGAGACCGGAGCTCGAAGGGGTCGTCGTCGGACTCGTGGCGGAAGCGGCGCGCCATCCGAACTCGGATCATCTCTGGGTCACGCGCGTGGATGCGGGAACGGGAGATCTGCTCGATGTCGTCTGCGGCGCGGCGAACGTTCTCGCCGGCCGGCGCTATCCATTCGCGGCGGTCGGGACGGTCCTCCCGGGCGGACTCCGGCTCGAGAAGAGGAAGATCCGCGGATCTCTCTCGAATGGAATGCTCTGCTCCGCGCGCGAGCTCGGACTGGGGGAGAGCCACGAGGGGATCCTGGAGCTGAATACCGACGCGCCCCCGGGCACCCCGCTCCTGGTCGCGCTGCCGGCGCTCGCCGACAGTGAGCTGGTGATCGACGTCGCGCCGGTGCGTCCCGATCTGCTGTCGCACATGGGGCTCGCGAGGGAGATCGCGGCCGCCCGGAAGCTGGCTTGGTCTCTTCCGGCAATGGAGGGAGCCGACACAGCCAGCGTGCCCGGACCGCTGGTTGCCGTGCGCGCCGGTATGGCCGGACGGGTGAAGGTCGAGCTGCAGGATGACGCCGGCTGTGACCGCTACATGGGAGTCGTGATCCGGGGGGTGCGGATCGGGTCGAGTCCCGCCTGGCTGGTCGACCGCCTCCGGAGCATCGGGGTTCGTTCCGTCAACAACGTGGTAGACGTCACGAACTACCTCCTTCACGAGATCGGTCAGCCCATGCACGCCTTCGACGTCGGTCGGCTCGACGGACCGGCGGTGGTGATCCGTCGCGCGCGCCAGGGAGAGAAAATCACGACCCTCGACGGGATCGAGCGCGCCCTCACCCCCGGGATGACCGTGATCGCAGACGGGAGCAAGGCGCAGGCTGTCGCGGGTGTGATGGGAGGATCGGAGAGCGAGGTCGGCGACCAGACGACCGATCTCTTTCTCGAGGTGGCGACCTTCGACGCGGCCTCCGTGCGTCGGACCCGGCGCGCGCTCCGTCTCTCGACCGACGCGAGCTTCCGTTTCGAGCGGGGCACGGACATCGAGTTACCGCCGATGGCGCTCGAGCGAGCGGTGCAGATGATCGTCGGGATGGCTGGCGGCACGGTCGATGAGCGGCCGGTCGACCTCTATCCGGTCCCTCGACAGCGGCGCGTGGTGGAGCTGCGCATGGATCGGGTGCAGCGGGTCCTCGGCGAGAAGGTGGCGACGGTCGACGCGGCCGTGCTGCTGGAGCGCATCGGTTTCGAGGTGGAGCGTCGAACGGCCGATCGATTGATGGTATCGGTCCCGTCGTGGCGCGTCGATGTGAGCCACGAAGTGGACCTGGTGGAGGAGGTGGCGCGGCTGCGCGGCTTCGAGAGCTTCTCCGACGAGCTCCGACCCTTCCGACCGGGGGCGGTCCCCGATTCGGAGCTGCACATCACCACCGGGCGAGTGCGCGAGACGTTGGTGGGGGCGGGCCTCCTCGAGGCGCGGACAATGCCCTTCGTCAGGGGTGCCGCCGAGGGCTACGTCCGCGTGGTGAATCCGCTTGCCGAGAGCGAGGGATACCTCCGGCGGCGTCTGCTCGATACTCTCGCGCGCCGCGCGGAGCACAACCTGGCCCACATGCACGGCGACATCCGTCTCTTCGAGATCGGGGCTGTCTTCTCTCCAGGCACGCCTCTCCTGCTCGAGGGTGCGCACGTGGCCGCTCTCGTCATGGGTCGGCGGCACCCCGCCCACTGGAGCTCGCGTGGGGGGGGGGAGCAGCATTCCCCGAGCTTCGACGAGTGGGACGCCAAGTGGCTCGGGGAGATGATCGCGTCGGCCGCCGCTCCGGGAACGAGTGTCGAGATGAGGCCCGCCTCCGAGGATGGGGGGGGGACGTGCTGTGGGAGATTGCCGTGGATGGGCTGTCGCGGGGGACGGTGGAGCGCGTTTCCCTCGACGCGCCCGTCTGGGCGGCGCGTGCATTCGGCGTGGAGTACACACTCGCCGAACAGGACGCATCGGCCATCGCTCCTCCGGGGCGCTCGAACTACGCATCGGCTCGGTCATCGGTGGAAAGTCGTCCCACGGCGACGTACCGAGCCCTCACGACGACCCCGGCCACGGAGGTCGACCTTGCCCTTCTGGTTCCGAACGGCCTGCCTGCCTCCGAGGTGGAGGCGGTCATCCGCTCGGCCGGCGGCGACCTGCTCGAGAGCGTCGTGCTCTTCGACGAGTTCAGGGGTGAGACGGTCCCGGCCGGGTATCGGAGCCTCGCCTGGCGCTTGACGTTCCGCCATGCGTCGCGCACGCTACAGGCGAAGGAGATCCACGGCCGGCGGGAAAAATTGCTGCGCACCCTGGAAGGAGAGCTCGGTGTCCGACCCCGAACGTCCTGACATTCACGCGTTTCACGAGCTGGAGCAGCTCATCCGCGCGCTGGGCGACGAGATGGCGGGTTGGCGTCGGCGCGCCCAACAGGCGGAGGCGAAGCTGAAGGAGGTGGCGCCCGCCCCTGCGCGCGGCGAAGGTCGCGGAGGACGAGAGGCCGGCGGCTCGCCTCTGGAACGGGAGAACGCTGCGCTCAGGGCACGCCTGGAAGCCGCTCGCCGGCGCACCAGAACTCTGCTCGACCGGATGCGCTTTCTTCGACAGCAGCACGGCCTGGGGGTGGAGAAGTGAGCGACAAGAAGACGAGCGTCAAGGTGACGATCGTGGGCGAGGAGTACACGATCCGCTCCTCGACTTCGCCCGAGCAGACGCGGGCCGTGGCGGAGTACGTCGATGCGGCCATCCGCACGGTGCTCAACGGCAAGACGGTGATCGATCCGTCGAAGGCCGCCATTCTCGCGGCGCTGCAGATCACCGATGAGCTCCTTCAGTCACGCGAGTCGCATGAGGAAGTCGCCGCG
This sequence comes from Gemmatimonadota bacterium, assembly GCA_030948255.1. Lineage (GTDB taxonomy): Bacteria > Gemmatimonadota > Gemmatimonadetes > Gemmatimonadales > Gemmatimonadaceae > JALZAQ01. Next base: position 44,212 of record JALZAQ010000006.1, on the reverse strand, counting down.
CTGATGAAGGCGCTGTCGGCAGACGTGCGGCGCTGGCTTCCTCCGACAAAGCGCGTCAGCGGTAGCGGGCCGGCGCGTTAGCTCGCGGGCATGGCGATTCCGTTGCCTTTTGTTCGGCCCGGACATAGTATTCCCTTCGGGTCCCCGCAGGTCGCGTAGGCTCAAGTAGACGTTGGAGTTAGCCTTTCCCATCCTGCGCCCTTCGCCGGCGCTGGCCCGGACTGGCTTCCCAACCGCTCTTGCGAGTCGCCCTCCTGCCGCGGCATTTCCGTCTCCGCGGTGACGTCGCCGCGTTGGAGCATAGATATAATGAATCAGACCGCGCTTCTGGCCGCGTCGGGCGTAGCCGTACTCATCGCCGCCGCGGTTTTTTTCATCCTGGGACGCCGGATCGGGCAGGCCGCGGAGCGTGCGGCCCAAGTCGCAGCGAAGTCCACCGGCGAGGAGCACTCGCAGCGCATGATCGCCGACGCCCAGCGCGAGGCGGAGACGCTCCGAAAGTCGGCAGTCGTCGCGGGGAAAGAGGAGACGATCAGACTCCGCGAGACGTGGGAGCAGGAGGCGAACAAGAGACGCGAGGAGCTGGAGCGCGGTGAGCGGCGCACACAGGAGAGGGAAACTACTCTGGACCGGAAGTTCGACCTTCTCGACCAGCGGGAGAAGGAGCTGAGCCGCCGTGCGACGGAGGTCGGGCGAAAGGAGAAATCCGTCGGCGACCGGGAAGCCGAGCTCGACAAGCTGGTGACCGAGGGACGCCGCCGGCTCGAGCAGCTCGCCGGGATGACGGCGCAGGACGCAAAGGCCGAGCTGATGCATCGCATGGAGGAGCAGGCTCAGGCCGACGCCGCGAACCGCTTGCGGGAGATCCGTGAGAGTGCGCGGAAGAACGCCGAGCGCGAGGCCCGCAAGATCGTCGCCCTGGCGGTGCAGCGGATCGCCGCCGATCACACGGCGGAAATCACTGTCTCCTCCGTCGCTCTCCCGAATGACGAGATGAAGGGCCGCATCATCGGGCGGGAGGGCCGGAACATCCGCGCCTTCGAGCTGGCGACGGGCGTAGATGTGATCATCGATGACACCCCCGATACGGTGGTCGTCTCCGGCTTCGACCCCGTCCGGCGCGAGGTCGCTCGTCTGGCCCTCACCAAGCTGGTGGCCGATGGGCGCATCCATCCGGGGCGGATCGAGGAAGTGGTCGCCAAGTCCAGAAAGGAAGTGGACGCGGGAATCATCGAGATGGGGGAGCAGGCGGCATACGAAGTCGGGGCGCATGGGCTTCATCCCGAGCTGATCCGACTGGTGGGCCGCATGCATTACCGCACCAGCTACGGCCAAAACATCCTCAAGCACTCCAAGGAGGTGTCCTGGCTCGCGGGGATCATGGCTGCCGAGCTCGGCCTCGACATCACGATGGCGAAGCGGGGCGCGCTGCTGCACGACATCGGCAAGGTGCTCACCCACGAGCACGAGGGCACGCACGTGCAGCTCGGCGTCGAGCAGGCGACGAAGTACGGGGAGCATCCGCTGATCGTGAACTGCATCGCGGCGCACCATGACGACGTGCCGCACGAGAGCGAGGTGAGCGTCCTCGTGCAGGCGGCAGATGCCATCTCGGGCTCGAGGCCAGGTGCCCGCCGCGAAGCGTTCGAGACCTACGTGAAGCGGCTCGAAGGATTGGAGAAAATCGCGTCGAGCTACACCGGCGTCGAGAAGGTGTTCGCGATCCAGGCCGGACGCGAGGTGCGGGTGATCGTGAATCCGGACGGCGTCGATGACGCCCGGATGTCGGCGTTGTCGGAGGAGATCGCGCGGCGCATCGAGACGGAGCTCCAGTACCCTGGCCAGATCAAGGTGGTGTGTATCAGGGAGACCCGGGCGGTGGATTTTGCCCGCTAGGCTCATCGACGGCAGCGCGATCGCGAGGATCATCCGCGATGAAGTGGCCGGTTGCGTCACCGAGCTCGTAGCAGAAGGGCTGCGGCCGGGACTGGCGGTGATCCTGGTGGGCGACGACCCCGCGAGCGCTGTCTACGTGCGGAGCAAGGGAAGGGCATGCCACGAGGCGGGGATGTACAGCCGCACGATCCGAATGCCTGCTGAGAGCTCCGAGGAGGCCGTGCTAGCGCATGTAGATGCCCTCAACGCGGATCACGCCATCCATGGCATTCTCGTCCAGATGCCCCTTCCTCCACAGATCGACTCTGGCACGGTGATGGGGCGGATTCTTCCGGAGAAGGACGTGGACGGTTTCCATCCGGTGAACGTGGGGAAGATGCTGATCGGCGACGGCGATGGCTTCATCCCTGCCACACCCTCGGGAGTGATGGAGTTGCTCAGACGCTCCGGTGTGGATCCGGTGGGCAGGGAGTGCGTGATCGTGGGACGCAGCAACATTGTCGGGAAGCCGATGGCGGCCCTGCTCATCCAGAATCACCGCGGCGCCAACGCCACGGTGACCGTCTGTCACAGCCGCACCGCCAACCTTGCCGCGCACACCCGTCGAGCAGACGTGTTGATCGCGGCCGCCGGGCAGCCGCGGATGATCACGGCCGCGATGGTGAAGCCCGGGGCGGTGGTGATCGACGTCGGGATCAATCGCATCGCCGACCCATCCACCAAGAGCGGGACGCGATTGGTCGGAGACGTCGATTTCGCCGGCGTTCGGGAGATCGCGTCGTTGTTGACGCCCGTCCCCGGTGGCGTGGGGCCGATGACCATCGCCATGCTGCTCGTGAATACCTTGCGCGCGGCGAAGCGGGCCTCCGGCAGGGAGGCGGCGTGACGCGCGCGAGCCCGTATGGCGAGTGGCCAGAACGATCTTCCGGACTGCACGGTGGCGGAGATACTTCGCCTGGCTCCAGCCCGGAGAGGGCGGTCAAGGTCGGGACGGTGACCCAGCTGGCCAGGGACATTCTTGAAGGGTCGTTTCCTCGGCTCTGGGTGCGGGGTGAAGTGCTCGACTTCAAGGCGCACCGGAACGGTCACTGGTATTTCTGCCTGCGGGACGGATCGGCGCAGATCCGATGTGTCGTCTGGTCTAGGGATCAACAGCGGATCCCGGCCCCGCCGGACGAGGGGATGCAGGTCACCGCGCTCGGACAGTTGACCGTCTATGCCGCTCGCGGCGACATGCAGTTCATTGTCAGCGAGCTGGCCGCCGAGGGGGATGGTCTCCGGCGGAAGGCGTTCGAGCAGACGCGCGCGAAGCTGGAGCGGGACGGTCTTCTCGCGCCGGGGCGGAAGCGCCGCCTGGCGCGCCTGCCGGCGCGCGTCGCGGTCGTGACAAGTCCAACCGGAGCGGCCTTCCGCGACATCGTGGCCGTGATTCGGCGGCGTTGTCCGGCGGTGGAGATCGTGCTGGTGCCGGCGGCGGTGCAGGGGGAGAGCGCGCCGGCCGAGCTCGCGGCGGCGATCGATCGTGTGAGTCGCTGGGGAAAAGCACAGACGCTGATCGTCGGGCGGGGCGGCGGTGCGCGAGAGGATCTCTGGGCGTTCAACGACGAGCGAGTGGCGCGCGCCCTGGCGTCGTGTCGCATCCCGACCATCTCGGCTGTCGGCCACGAGGTGGACGTGAGTCTCTGCGATCTCGTGGCCGACCTGCGTGCCGCGACGCCCTCTGCGGCGGCCGAGGCAGCGGTTCCGGTGCTCGCGGACGAGCTGGAGTTGCTGCAGACGAAAGCCGGCACGATGCGACGGGCTCTCGAGCGCCGGCTACGTCAGGGGAGCGAGCGGCTGCAGCGGGCAGCGCGGGTCCTCCGGCAGAGCGCGTCGCGCGACGGCGAACGGCGGCGTGCCATGCTCGCGGCGTGGTCCGGGCGATTGAGCGCGCTGAGCCCACTCGCCACTCTCTCGCGCGGCTACGCCGTGGCGCGCGACGGCGACGGCCGAGCTCTGACTCACGTGTCCCTCTTCGCCGCCGGAGCGCCCTTCTCGCTTCTTCTGCGCGACGGGGAGCTGGACGCGATCACGTCCGTTGTTCGGGCGGGTCCGCTGCCCGATTCATCTCGGTCGTAGGATCCGAGCGTACCGAGCTCGACACCACTCTCATCCCGCCCTGTCATGTCCTTCGAGTCCGAGCTGGCCCGAATCGATGCGATCGTATCCGAGCTCGAGCACGGCGACCTCGAGCTCGATCGCTCACTCGAGCTCTTTACCGAAGGAGTCGATCGTCTTCGAAAGGCTGCCGCCGCGTTGGGAGGGATCGAGGCTCGCATCAAGCTGCTGACCGAGAAGTCCGACGGAAGCTTCATCCTCTCCGAGCTTGATCGCTGACCTCGCCGACGAGCTGGCTCGCGACCGCCGCGCGGTAGACTCGGAGCTGGCGTCGCTGTGCGATCAGCGGCTCGGCGCGCTACCCGTGTCGGTGGCGAGAGCGATCCGGTACAGCCTGCTGGGCGAGGGGAAGCGGCTCCGCCCGATGCTCACGCTGGCGACCTATCGCGCCACCGGCGGTTGCGGCTCGGCGTTCGCTCTCGCCTCGGCAGTGGAAGTCGTTCACGCGTATTCCCTGGTGCACGACGATCTGCCATGCATGGATGACGATGACGTCCGTCGCGGTCGTCCGACGACGCATCGCGCATTCGGCGTGGAGATCGCGGCCGCGGCCGGACTCGCGATGGTGCCCCTGGCGGCGCGCGCCGCCTCGGATGGCGCTCGCGCCCTCGGGTTGCTCGGCTCCGAGCGGGGTGCCATCGTTCGGGAGCTCATGCGAGCGTCCGGAGGTGGCGGAATGGTGGGCGGACAGCTCCTGGACCTGTCGGGGGAGGGATTGGGGCTGACGCTGGCCGAGCTGGAGCGGATCCACCGCGCGAAGACCGGCGCGCTGATCGAAGCTTCAGTGCGTATCGGCGGCATCGCGGCGCGCGCCGATGCGCATTCGCGAACGGCGCTGGACCGTTACGGTGCGGCTCTGGGGCTGGCGTTTCAGATCGCCGATGACGTGCTCGACGCGACGTCCACGACAGGTGCGCTGGGGAAGACGGCGGGTCGTGACGCACTCCTGCGCAAGAGCACCTATCCGAGGCTCCTCGGGGTAGAAGGAGCGATCGCCCGGGCGGCTCTGCTCGCTGAGGAAGCGTGCGACGCGGTGAGGGACGCGGGAGTTCTGACGCCCGCACTGGAGCAGCTCGCGCGCTTCTCCGTGGCTCGGCGATGGTAGCCGCGTCGAACCACGGCATGCGACGCACTCTCTTGCAAGGGAACGAATGACGCTTCTCGATCGAGTTCACTCCCCGGCGGACCTCAAGGGCATGTCCCGCGACGAGCTCCGAGCGCTGGCGCAGGAGATTCGCGAGTTTCTCATCGACTCCTGCTCCCGCACCGGGGGGCATATCGGCGCCGGCCTGGGAGTGGTCGAGCTGTCGGTCGCGCTGCACTACGTCTTCCACGCCCCACGCGATCAGATGGTGTGGGACGTGGGGCACCAGGGTTATCCGCACAAGATCCTCACCGGCCGCCGAGAGCGTTTCGATACCCTTCGCCAGGAGAACGGTCTCTCCGGCTTTCTCAAGCGCGATGAGAGTGAGTACGACGCGTTCGGCGCCGGTCACGCGGCCACGGCGATCTCGGCGGCTCTGGGAATGGCCGTGGCGCGTGATCTCACGGGTCAGGATTTTCGGGTGGCCGCCATCCTCGGCGATGGTGCGCTCACCTCGGGGCTGGCGTACGAGGGTCTGAACAATGCCGGCTCGTCGGACCGGGACATCATCGTGATCCTGAACGACAACGAGATGTCGATCGCGCCAAACGTCGGCGCGATGTCGCGCTACCTGGGATCCGTCCAGAGAAACCCGATCTACAACCGTCTGCGGAGCACGATCGGGCACGTCGTCGATGATCTGCCGGGGCCGCTCGCGGCGATGGGCACCCTCGTCCGGAAGTGGGAGGAGAGCATGAAGTCCTTTCTCACGCCGGGCGTGCTGTTCGAGGAGCTGGGCTTCCGATACTTCGGTCCGATCGATGGTCACGACATCGACCAGCTCGTGAGTACTCTGACCGCTGTGCGTGATCTGCGCTCGCCTCGGCTGGTGCACGTGATCACGCAGAAAGGAAAGGGTTTTCCAGCCGGCGAAAGCACCGAGAAGTGGCACGCGCTGCCGCCAGATCACGATCCGGCCACCGGGAAGCAGCGGGCCCAGTCGACCGCGAACGCCGCCTACACCAGCGTCTTCGGCCGAGGCCTCACCGAGCTCGCGTCGGAGAGGAGCGACGTCGTCGCCATCTCGGCGGCGATGCCGACGGGAACGGGCACGAACATCTTCGCCCGCTCTCATCCGGATCGCTTCTTCGACGTCGGTATCGCGGAGGCCCACGCAGTGACGTTCGCAGCGGGCCTGGCAACTCAGGGGATCAGACCGTTCGTCGCGATCTACTCCACGTTTCTCCAGCGAGCGTACGACAGCATCATCCACGACGTGGGAATCCAGAAGTTGCCGGTCGTGTTCTGCATGGACCGCGCGGGGCTCGTCGGCGAAGACGGCCCGACGCACATGGGCCTCTACGACATTGCGTACATGCTCGCCGTCCCCGGGATGACCGTCACCGCGCCCAAGGATGCGACGGAGATGTTGGCGCTGTTGCGTACCGCGAGCGAGCACGCCCGGGGCCCGTTCTCGATTCGATACCCGCGCGATGCCGCTCCCGACGTTCCGCCGCCGCTCGCCCGGATCGCGGCAGTGCCGGAGGGAACGTGGGAAGTGCTTCGTCAGGGGAAGGAGTGCGCGATTCTGGCCGTGGGAACGATGGTTCTTCCGTCTCTGCAGGCGGCGGAGATCCTGTCGGCTGAGGGATACGACGTCACGGTCGTCAACTGTCGCTTTCTCAAGCCGTATGATGAAGTGACGCTGGCGGCTATCCTGGGGAGTCACCAGCGGATTCTCGTGGTCGAGGAGGGGACGGTCATCAACGGTTTCGGGGCGTACATGTCGTCGGTCATCGAGCGGATGGAGCCAGCGGTGCGCGTGGCCGTCCACGGAGTGCCGGACCGCTACGTGGAGCAGGCGGCGCGCAAGCGGCAGCTCTCGCTTCTCGGCCTCGACGCCGTGGGCATCGCCCGGCAGCTCCGGGCGCAGCGGGAGCACGAGGTGATGGCGGGGTGAGGACTGTCGGAGTGGTCGGCAACCGGCGCTACGAGGGGCTTCCCGCGATCCTGGAGACGCTTCGCCACCGCGCGCCGGAGCTCGGGCTCTCCCTCGCCTTCGAGCCGGAGCTGCACGAGCTGAGTCCCGAGAGCAACCGCCTGGACGATCTCACTCCCCTCGATGCCCTACTCACGCTCGGAGGGGACGGCACCATGCTGCGCGGTGCCCGACTCCTTGCCGGTCGACCGATCCCCGTGCTCGGAGTGAATCTCGGTCATCTCGGCTTTCTGACGAGCTGCGGAGCCGATGAGGCGGAGGTTGCACTGGAGCGGCTCGCCAGCAGGGACTATGTCGTCGAGCGTCGCATGACGCTGGAGGCATCCTGTTCGGGTGCCCGAGCGCGACAGCACTGGCGCGCGGTGAACGACATCGTGTTGCACAAGGGCGGCTTCGCTCGCGTGGTGCTGCTGCAGATCAGCGTGAATGGGGAGCCGATCGGGACCTATGCCGCCGACGGAGTGATCGTCGCGACCCCGACGGGGTCCACAGCGTACAACCTCTCGGCCGGCGGACCGGTGGTCGTGCCGACGGTCGAGTCCATCATCGTCACCCCCATCTCGGCCCACACCCTGGCGGTTCGCCCCGTTGTCCTGCCGCCCACCGCGATCGTCGAGCTCCAGGCGCAGGACGGTCCAAGCGAGCTTCTCGTGACCGTGGACGGACAGGTGGGCACGACGTTCGGCGTCGGAGAATCTCTGGTCGTGCGCCGGGCCGACCAGCCCGTGCTGATGGTGCGTTTCAGCGACGCCAGCTTCTTCGCACGCATGCGCCGCAAGCTCGGCTGGGGTGGGCTCTGGGAGCGTGACGAGACGGCTCCATGCTGAGCGAGCTGCGGATCCGCAATTTCGCCATCATCGAGCAGCTGGCTCTTCCTCTCACGCCCGGCTTCAACGTGCTCACCGGCGAAACGGGAGCAGGCAAATCGATCATCGTCGGCGCACTCGGCCTTCTGCTCGGCGAGCGTGCGAGCGTCGATCTGATCCGCACCGGCGCGGAGAGAGCTACGGTGGAAGGCGTGTTTGACATCGCGGATCGGCGCGATCTCATCCCCGCGCTCGACGAGCGTGGCATCGATGTCGAGGAGCACACACTCGTTCTGCGTCGCGAGATAGCGGCGGGGGGTCGCGCCCGCGGCTGGATCAACAATTCCCCGGCGACGGCGAGCGTGCTTGGAGACGTCGGACGGATGCTGGTCAATCTGCACGGGCAGCACGAGGCGCAGGCGCTGCTCGATGAGGAATCGCAGCGCCGGATCCTCGACGCCTTCGGCGATGCGGGAGAGAGCGCGTCACGCGTTCGGGTCGCTCACGAGGAGCTCGCCCGGGTCATCCGGGAGATCCACTCTCTGACCAGCCGCAAGGCGGACGCCGAGAAGCGAGCCGACTACCTCAGGCATCTGGTGCAAGAGATCGACGACGCCCGGCTCGTCCCGGGGGAGGATCTGCGGCTCGAGGAGGAATCCCGGCGGCTGGAGCACGCCGAAGAGCTGCGGTCGCTCGCGGCCGGGATGTCGCGCGCGCTGGAAGGCGAGGAGAGCGGAGTTCTCGACCAGCTCGGAACGGTCCAGCGGTCGTTGGCGAGTCTCCAGCGCATCGATCCCTCGCTCGCGCGGCTTCAGGAGCTCTTCGACACAGGATTCTACGCGCTGGAGGAGCTATCGCACGCGCTGGCCGAGTACGAACGAGGGGTCGAGCTGGATCCGATGAGGCTGGCCGAGGTTGAGCGGCGGCGTGATCTCCTCTTTCGTCTCGCGAAGAAATACGGACCTGCGCTGGCGGACGTTCTACACGCAGCGCAGCATGCTCGTTCGGAGCTCGACCTGGTGGACACAGCGGATCTGGATCTCCGTCAACTCGAGCGCGATCGTCAGGCGCTGGCCGCCCGGCTCTCGGAGGAGGCAGCGCGGCTGACTGCTCGGCGCTCCGATGCCGCGGCCTCGCTGGCCGCGGCCGTCGACGAGCTCCTCCCGGAGCTGGGGATGCCGGAGGGCCATGCCCTGATCGTGCTCGTGCCGCGGGAAGAGGTCGCCGCGACCGGCGCGGAAGATGTGGAGTTTCGGGTCGCGCTCAACACCGGCCACGAGGCGCGGCCCCTCACGCGCGTCGCATCGGGCGGAGAGCTGTCGAGGGTCATGCTGGCGCTCAAGACCATCCTGGCGCGCCTCGACCGGGTGCCGACGCTGGTGTTCGATGAGGTGGACGCCGGAATTGGTGGACGCGTTGCGCTCCACGTCGGTGACGCACTGCGCCGGGTCGCGGCTCACCATCAGGTGCTGGCGATCACCCACCTCCCGCAGATCGCAGCGCGCGCCCATCATCACATCACGGTGGCCAAGGGCGCTCGGGGTGGTGTGACGACCGCCGACACTCTGGTGGTGACCGGGGACGCGCGCATCACGGAGCTGGCGCGGATGCTCGGAGGCGACCCGGAGAGCGACGTGAGCCGCGCTCACGCGCGCGAGCTTCTGCGGAGCGCTGACCCGGCCGGATCGTACGATCCAGCCGGAGACATGCCGGCCGTGGAGAGGCCGCAGTCCGTTCGGCGACAGGCCGCGCGCAAGCGTTGAGCCGAGGCTCGGCGGTCAGGCGCTGCTCCCGCCGTCACCCCCTCCGCCCTCGCGCAGGGTGAACACCGGAAGCCCCCACTTCCAAGCGATGGCCGCGAGCCGCAGGAGCACGATCATCACCATCCCGGTGATAGCCGAAGAACGGCCGTCGAAGCCGAGTGCCTCCATCGTGAGGTAGAGGGTCGCCCCGAGAATGGCGGCCGTGGCGTAGAGATCCCGGCGCAGAATCAGCGGGATCTCGCGCGACAGGACGTCGCGCAGCACTCCGCCCGCGGCCCCTGTCATCGCGCCCATGAGGACAACGCTGAGCCGGGGAAGGCCGACCTGTTCCGCGATGCGGGCGCCACTGATCGTGAAGAGCGCCAGGCCGAACGCGTCGGCCACCGCGAGCGAATGGCGCGGCGGCTCTCCCATGCGCGTCCAGATCACGACGCCGAGGGCTGCAGCGATGATCACCACCAGATACGTTGAATCGACGAGCCAGAATATTGGATGCCGGTTTAGCAGCAGGTCGCGGAGCGTACCTCCGCCTACTGCGGTGAGGGAGGCAATCACCACGACGCCGAGAAGATCGAGCCTCTTCCGGCCTGCACTCAGGGCGCCACTCACGGCGAAGACGGCGACGCCGACCAGGTCGGCGACGTGCAAGAGGGTCATCGGCAAACGACCGCGCCGGTGGGTCTGCCCGGCGTCGCGCGTGCCGGCCGCCGCCCGAGACGCGGGCGGCGTGAGCGCAGACTCGCTACTTGGAGTCGCCTCCGAAGAGACGCGCGTAGATCCGGAACTGGATCACGTCCTGATAGAGCCGGGGCGTGCGTCCGCCAGAGCCGCGAACCGACTCCGAGTGCTGGTAGCTCAGCTCGAGCGGGATCCCGATCTTCCCCTTCGTGAAAGGTGCGACCGTCGAGAAGACCAAGCCCCCTGTGAGCCGGTGCTCCCTCTGCTCGGTCTCCTCGTTGAGGGAGCTGGCGTTGAGGGTGGTGTCCGCTCGCGCAAGATTCTTCACCGTGAATGTTCCGGTGTAGCGGTCCTCGAACTTGTGCCGATAGAGATACTGACCCGAGATCCCGAACCAGTCGTTGACGACGATGCGTGGTGTCGCCTCCAGCTCGTAGAAATCACCGAGATTGCGGGCGACGTTCTCCTGCCGGTAGAGGGGAGCCAGCGGCAGATTCGAATGCTCGATCCGCACCGTCTGGTGATCGGCCCGCTGCCACACGTAGCGACCGACGAAGCTCGCCCAGAAGTGGTAGCCAAAGAGTACGTCGGACTGCGACCGCACGCCAAAGCCCGGGGCACCGCTGCCCGTGCCGATGTCGATGAAGTTCTCCGGCGAATCGACGTTGCCCGACGCGAACCGGATGACGCCGGTCACCGCGCTCCGAAAGCTGAGGCCCGCGGGGGGGTCCACGCGGTCGCGATCCCCGAGGGTGTTGAGGAACTGGTATTTTCCTGCCACTTCGATGTCGCCGATTCCCGTCCGCGTAACCGTCTGCAGCGGGTCGGCCGACACACCGAACGCCGGATCGGTGAGGATACGCTGAGCATCGGCGAGACCGAGCACATTCTGAGCGGCGACCGGGCCGGTCGAGGTGATGCTCGTGATGCCGAATTGGCGGTACAGTCCGTTGAACGCCGCCACGCGCGCATTGATGGTGCTGGCGATATCGGTGCCGGCGACCGGAACGAAGACAGATTGCGCGGAGGTATAGATCTGAGCGATCCCGCCCGCGAACTGCTGCGCATTCTGAAGCAGCGCAGGTCCGTTAGCCAGGACAGCCGAGCAGCCCGGAGTGGCCGGGGCAGCCGTGCAGGCGGAGATCTTCCCCTGTAGCTGGGTCGCGGCGGAAGAGAATTGCGCCAGGAGCAGGCTGTCGGCAGAACGCACCGCCGCACTGGCGAGATAGGGGTTGAAGCCCACGTTGCCTTCACGCCCGGCCGGGTTCACGGCGAAGAAAGCATTGTTCTCGGTCCGAATGAAGGGGACCGAGATGCCCAGTGAGAAATGCTTCGTCACGCCCAGCTCGGCCACGAGCGGCACCGCGCGAACCTTGGCATTCAGCCCCAGGACGGTTTTCCCGAGGGAGAGGCTGAAATCGGGAATGCCGGCAACCTGCCTCAGCCCGGCTTCGAGGGGAACCAGAGACTCGAACGCTCCGATGCCGATGGTGTCCAGATTGAAGTCCACCGCCAGCGGCTCGAGGCTGCCGTTTGCGCGGTATGGGGTGTTCATCCCGTAGCGCTGATCGAAGCGCGTCACGGCATGAATGAAGCGGAGGCGTAGTGCGCCGCGCGGGAGCACGAGAGCGTCGTCACCAATCCCCAGCACTGCCTGCGCGCGAGCCGTTACCGGACCGGCGACCAGGAGCATGAACGCGGCAGCGGACAGCGAGGCCAGGCGAGAACGCATGGAGCTCATCTCCTCATGGAAAGCAAAGGTGGCGCTTGGGGGGTGTGTCGCGGTCGTGAGGTCGTTGACGACGCGCGGCTAGAGTAGCATTCTACGCTCCCCTTGTCAACCAAATCGCCCGGCGCGACTCGCGCGATTCCGACACCCGCTCTCTCCTGGCAAGTCACGGGCAACCACTGGCTTGCGCTGCCCTGTGTGCATCCCGGCGATGGCTCGGTGCACGCTGTAGGCGTGCTCCATCGCGGAGCCAGGGCAGCCGTGGAATTCGCCGGCAGCGCCGATTTTCTGACCGGCCTTGGGCCCGCGCTGCTCCAACCGATTCTTCGCGTGGACGGGCGCCCCGTATCGCTCGGGCAGGACGGGCTGGCGTGGGAGCGGGCATCCGGCTGGCTCCCCACCTTCACGTGCACGGTCGGGTCGATTCTCCTTCGCGGAACCGTCTTCGCGCCGCACGGGCGCGATGCCGATGTCGCCGGCGCCGTCTACGCGCTGTCCGTCGAGAACCGCGGTACCACCGAGCTTCACGCCTCACTCTCGCTCGAGGGAGTGATCGGGCACCGCCAGATCCGGGTCCGCACCCCTCGCGCCATGGCTGATGCGCACCGTGTGACAATCGAGCCGGACGACGTGGTCGTGCTCGAGGGATCGGGATCGCCGGAGCTGGTCGCGCTGGCGATCGGCGCGGACGACGCGGCGCGCGTCGAAACCCGCGGCGACGCCGATGGCGCATTCGCCCTCCACTGCGATCGCGTCGTCTCCCCCGGTGAGCGCGGAACAGCCGCGTTCTACATCGCCGCCGGCCCGGAGCGGGACGGGGCGCAGGCGACGCTGGCGGTGATGCGTCGCCGCGGATGGAGCGCTCTCCTGGCCTCGACGCGCGATACGCTCCAGTCGCTGGAGCAGACGGTCGGCCACGACGGAATTGACCGACTGATCAACCGCAATCTGCTGTTCGCCTACTTCTACGGTGCAGGTCGGGCGTTGGACGACGCACACTACTATCTGGTGCGGAGCCGCGCTCCGTGGAACGGCATCGGGCTGACGGTTCGGGACTGGGAAGCGCTCGCGTGGACTCTCCCAGCGGTGCAGCTCGCCGATCCCACGTTCGCGCGCGAGCTGCTCCTGCGCTGCTGCGAGCTGCACGGATATTCGCCCGGCAACGGCGTTCACTATCTCGACGGAACGCTCTTTCAGCCAGGATTCTCGCTCGAGGGCGCCGCTTCCTATGCCGTCGCCACGGACCGGTACATCCGCGAGACGGGCGACGAGCAGATCGTGGATGAGCCCGTGGTCGCGGACACGCTTTACGCCGCCTACGAGGACCTCTCGGCGCGACGAGACCAGCACATCCCGCTCTACTCCACAGAGGTGACGCTCGCCGGAACGCCGGCCCCGTTTCCCTTCACGCTCCATGGCAATGCGGTCGCCGCGCTGGCGTTGGATGTCTTCCGGCGTACGCTCGATGAGGAGACTGCGGCTCGGGTGGAGGACCCCGATGCCGTGCGAGCCGCGCTGCGGCGGCACTTCGCCGTGGAGCGTGATGGCAAGGTATCGTTTGCCGCGGCGGTGGATCTCGCGGGTCACTCCACGACCGAGGACGATGGGCTCGCGTCCGCCTATTGGCTTCCGCTCTACGAGGTGGTGGAGAGATTCGACTCAGCGTATCGCCGCACCGTACGCGGAGTGGGGAGCGTGCCCGGCTCGCTCGCTGAACAGTGCGCCAGACTCACCGGACCCGACGGTGCGGAAGCGCTGCGCTTTCTCCGCCGCGCGGCGCTGGACAACGGCATCGCCGCGGAGACCGTCGACGCGGAGGGAAAAGCGCTCCTGAACGGGGGGGATGCCGCGCTCTCCGGGCTTCTCGCCTGGTCGGTGTGGTACGCCGTGCACGCGCTGGGACTCCGACCCTGAAGGGAAGCGCCGCGCCGGTGCGCGAGCTCTTCGGGCGCACCTTTGGCAAGACGCCGGATGTCGTCGCGTCGGCGCCGGGACGCGTGAATCTCATCGGCGAGCACGTGGACTACAACGGCGGCGTCGTCCTTCCGATCGCCGTCGACCAGCGCACCTGGGTGGCCGTCCGGAGATCCGGCGGCCGATTCGTTCGTGCCGTTTCCGCGACGCAGAAGGGCACGGAAAGCTTCGATCCCTCCGGACCAGCGCGATCGGGCGGCTGGAGCGACTACCTGGCCGGTATCGCGCTGGAGTTGAGCCGGCAGCACTCCTCCCTTCCGGGATGCGACATCGCGGTCTGGAGCGATCTGCCCGTCAGCGCTGGCCTCAGCTCATCGGCCGCCCTCTGCGTCGCCGGCGCGGCCGCGCTGGCGCGTCTCATCGACCTCCCCGTGAGCGCACGCGAGATCGCGGAGATGGCTCACCGCGCGGAGGCGGATTTCGTCGGTGTTCCGTGCGGGATCATGGATCAGTTCGCGAGCGCGCTCGCCCGGGAGGGACACGCGCTCCATCTCGATTGTGAAACGGCCGTCCACACGCACGTCCCGTTCGCGGACGGCGTGTTCATCTTCGATACCGGGGTAGCGCGGACACTTCGCGGATCTGCCTTCGCGCTCCGGCGTGCGGAGTGCGATCGCGCCGTCGCGCGTCTCCGTGATCGGTGGCCAACGCTGCGCACGCTCGCCCAGGCGACGCCGGCACAGATCCGCGACGCGGCACTCCCGCCCCCTCTCGACCGTCGCGCACGCCATGTCACGGAGGAGGTGCGGCGCGTTGCCGCGTTCGTCGACGCACTCATGGAAGGGCGTGGAGTCAGCGGCGAGATCCTCCTCGACTCGCACCGATCGTTGCGCGACGATTATGACTGCTCGATCGCGGAGCTCGACTGGTTCGTGGAGCGGGCGATGACACACGCCGGCGTGAGTGGGGCGCGCCTCACCGGCGCCGGATGGGGAGGATGCGCTCTGGCGGTTGGTGACGAGGGCGCGTTGGAGGTCATGGCGCCGCTCATCGCGTCGGAATATCGGGCTGCTTTTCCGCACCAGCCTCGCTGGTGGATCACGCGGGCGCGGGAGGGAGTGCAGCTCCACGAGTAGCGCCCGCGCGGCTCTTGTTGCCCTTCGAGGGCCACAGTAGCTTTCCCCTCGCGCGGGAATAGCTCAGTTGGTAGAGCACAACCTTGCCAAGGTTGGGGTCGCGGGTTCGAGTCCCGTTTCCCGCTCTGGAGCGGTCGACCACAAGCGGGAGTCCTGCGAACGGGAGCGGCATCGCCGCTCCCGTTCGTGTCGATGGTCACGGGCGGCCGCCGAGCCGCTCCGGTCGCGCGGGGGCATGGATGGACATCATTGTCGTTGGTGCCTCAGGACAGGCCAAGGTGATCGTCGACATCGTCGAGCGAGAGGGCGCTCACCGCGTGGTCGGCGTCGTCAGCCACGACGGAGTGGCCGGAGGCACCTTCCTGGGCTACCCCGTTCTGGGTCGCGACGTGGATCTCGTGCCCCTCGTGAGCGGCGGCAAAGCGGATGGGGCGTTGCTCGCCATCGGAGACAACTGGGTGCGAGGTCGTCTCGCGGAATCCTTACGGCGGTCCCTGCCGGGCCTCCCTTTCCCAACCGCGATCCATCCCACGGCGGCGATCGGACGCGACGTGACGATCGGTGAAGGCACCGTCATCATGGCCGGGGCGGTGATCAACGGGCCGACCCGAATCGGACGCCACTGCGCGATTCTGGCGCGCAGCTCGGTGGACCACGACTCCATCCTCGGCGACTTCTCGAGTCTCGCTCCTGGCGTGTCTCAGGGTGGGGGCGTGACGGTGGGAGAGTACGCCGCCATCGGCGTCGGAGCGAGCGTGCGCCACGGCATCCGCATCGGTGCCCACACCGTCGTCGGCGCGGGCGCCGCGGTGGTGGCGGATCTCCCGGATCTGGTTGTGGCCTACGGAGTGCCGGCGCGCGTCGCCCGGAGTCGCGAGCAGGGCGAGCGCTATCTCTAGACGGGGCAAGCCAAAGACAGAGCGACCCAATCGAGTCGCTCTGTCCGCGGCCGGAGTGACAGGCTACGTTTCGCGAGTTGGCACCGCCGGGATGGCGAAACGGGTAGACGCGGAGGACTTAAAATCCTCTGGGAGTAATCCCTTGCCGGTTCGAATCCGGCTCCCGGCATTACCTATTGGGGCGGCGTGTGCGTCGTGTCCTTCTTCGCGCCCTTGACGCTCTTCGAGGCATCGCCCGCCATCTCGTGGGCGCCGTGACCGATCTTCTTCGCACCGTGCGCGACATGCTTCTTGGTGCGGCGGGCTTCGTGCTCCGTGTCCTTGCCGGCCTTCGAGACGGCGTTCTTGGTGTCCTTCCCGGCTTTCTTGATTGTGCGCCCGATATTGTGGGCGACCTTTCCGCCGGTCTTGGTCGTGTCCTGAGCTCGGGCACGCAGAGGGAGAACGAGGACGGCGACCATGATGGGAAAAGCTTTCAGCATTGACATGGCTTCGACCTCACGGTTCTTAAAGTGTGGTGATACATTGAGTTGACGGCGGCCACCCGGCTCCCGCCACTGTCCGGATCGGAGCAAGAACCGGGCTCACTCTGCGCGCGGAGGTACCCTGCCCCCACAGCCCGTCCATCTGTCCGTCGTCATTCCCATCTGGAACGGCGCCGATCGACTGCCCGCAGCACTCGAGTCGCTCGGCGCATTTCTCGCCGAGCAGGGCTTTTCGACGGAGCTGATCCTCGTCGATGACCACAGCGACCCGGCGACGATGGCGGTGATCGACGCGTTTCGACGAAGCAGCCCCTGCGTCGCCGTCCTGCGGAACGACGAGAACCGGGGCAAGGGATTCTCCGTGTCGCGGGGGATGCTGCACGCCCGTGGGCGCCTTCGCGTTTTCACGGACGCCGACATGGCCTACCCGCCGGCGGAGATCGGCAAGCTACTGGCCGAGCTGGCACGGGGCGCCGATGTCGCGATCGCGTGTCGGGTGCTTCCCGAGTCCCGCTACATCATGAGTCCAAGCTTCTTCTCGTATCTCTACACCCGCCACGTGATGAGCCGGATCTTCAACGGTGTCGTGAGGCGCTCTCTGTTGCCTGGCATTCTCGACACCCAGGCCGGGTTGAAGGCATTCACTGCGCGCGCGGCCGAGATGATCTTTCCCCGAGTGACGATCGCCGGTTTCGGATTCGATGTCGAAGCACTCTACATTGCCCGCCTCCACGACCTGCGGGTGCACCAGACGGCGGTCACCTTCCGCTACGATGACGAGCCCAGTACGGTGAGCTTCATCCGGGACGTCGCTCGCATGATCGGAGATCTTGGCCGGATCGCCTGGAACGGGCGAGGTGGTCGCTACGGCTGATCGGGCCGGAGGCGCCGGGTGCGACGACTGATCATCAACGCCGACGACTTCGGCTTCTCTCCCGGCATCGATCGCGGCATCATCGAGGCTCACCGTGCGGGAACCCTGCCGTCGACGTCGCTTCTGGCGACCGGGAGTGCGTTCGACGATGCCATCGGATCTCTCGCCGGCTGCCCGACGCTCGACGTCGGACTTCATTTCGATCTCACGATGGGCTCCCCCCTGACCGCGGCCCGATCACTGACCGATCAGCGGACTGGGCGCTTCCATACCTTGCCGTCCCTCATCGCCCGTCTCGCGACAGGACAGGTGGACCGGCGGGAGGTGATCGCGGAGTGGCGAGCCCAGTTCGACCGGCTCATCGCGGCTGGGGCACGTCCAACACATCTCGACGGTCACCACCACGTGCACGCACTCCCCCTGATCTGGGGAGCGGTGGTGGAAGCCGCGCAGGAGAGTGGGGCCGCCCATCTGCCCCATCGGGTGCCGTCCGAGCCTCTGGCAATCGACATATCCGGTTGGCGCGGGCAGGTCAAAGCCGTTGCGCTTCGCGGTGCGTGGCGATTGGCATCGGCGCGAGCTCCGGCAGTGCATCGTCCCGACCATTTTCGTGGTCTGGGAGTTCAGGGTGGGCGTGATGTGCTCACGCGCCTTCTGGCCCTCGTTGACCTCCTGCCGCAAGGCACCACGGAGCTGATGATGCACCCCGGTTACAGCGATGGAGTTCCCACGGGTGACGCTTACACCTGGCAGCGGGAGCGCGAGCTCTCGGCCCTCACGTCACCGGAGCTCCGCGCGCGGCTCGGGCGCGGTGACGTGGTCCTCACGAGTTTCGCCGCGCTGTGAGGCGCTCCCCGCGATGACGTCCCGGAACAACTGCCACTGGATCACCGCCCAGGCGAGCACGCACGGAATGGTCTTGACCCGCCACGGCACCATGAAGTCACGCCTGATCCACACGGGCAGAAGATCGCCGGACGCTCCCGATACCAGCAGGAGAGTGAGCGCCATGATGCCGATCGACAAAGGAGTGCGGGGCTCCGTCGCGAACCAGATGGCGATGCCCGTGACTGCGATCACGAACGTCGGCGACTCGGTCTGGTGATTGAAGATCACCAGATAGATGAGCAGAGAGCAGAGATAGCGAAGACGAAAAGACGGGTCGCTCCACCTCGAGCGCCCCAGGGCGAGAGGGAGAAGGAGCAGGGCGGTGCCGGCGAGCTGGACGGGCCAGTTGGGCCAGCCGATGCCGAACCAGAGCCGCAGTCCGCCCATCAGACCACCGTAGACGGCGCCCCCCGCGCCGCTCCGATCGGCTGTGTCGGCAGCCACCAGCGTCGCCCAGGAATGGTACTGGGCGGAGAGCGTGCGGGGCGACGTGGCGGCGAGGGGAAGGAGCGCGAATGCCAACCCCCATCCGAGCAGAAAGAGACCGAAGCGGAGCCGCTTCGGCTGAAAGATTCCGAAGGTGGCAGCCGCGAGAGGGAAGATCTTGATGGCGGCTCCCGCAGCGATCGCGGCTGCAGCACCGGCAATCCGCTGGCGCTCGATCGCGAGGAATGCGAGGATGACGAGCGCGGTCACCAGGGCATTGCTCTGCGCGCGCTGCATCGAGTGGAGGACCTCGAAGTACACGAGCGCGAGCGCCAGCCGTGCAGCCGCCGAGGGCAGAAGGCGGACGACCGACCAGTACAGCGCTATGGCGTTGAGGAGGCTCCACGCCGCGAGTGCGACCGACAGCGGAAGCAGCGCGAAGGGCGCAAAGAGCAGCGCGAAGGTGGGGCTGTACTTGAAGAGGTCCAGGAACTCTCCCGGATAGGCGGCGTAGAGGTTCCGTCCCTCCACGAGGTGTCGGGCGGCCGCCCGGAAGATCAGGAAGTTGTTGTCCGGAGAGCGCAGCGTGCTCTGCGCCGACACGGCCAGTGCCGTCAGGAGATAGACAAGGAGTAGCCAGTGCTCTCGGAGCCATGCACCGGCGCGGTCAGGGATTCGCTCCATCGGTATGAGAGAAGAGGAGTGCGCCGGGATCAGAGGACGATGTGATGCGGGGTGGGCCAGTGGGCCCACCCCGCGCCATCATCCGGAAAGCTGATCAGGGAATGCTGAGGGTCACTCGCACGGTGTCGCCGACCGCACTCCCGTCGGCGGCCCTGATCTTACTGACGGTAACGTTGGCCGAATCCGAGGGCGTCGCGCTGCCCGGCGGCACGGCGTAGAGTTTGTACGATCCGACGTTCACGACGCGGAAGAGGAACTTGCCGGTGGCGTCCGCGTTGGCGACGAGCAGCGCCAGCGCCGTCGTCGGGCTCGCCAGGATGAGAGTCGTACCGGTGACGCTGGCTGAGCTGCGACTGGTCACCGTTCCGGCGACCTGGCCGGGTGCGGAGTGGCGGGACGACACCGACTGGGGAACGGCTCCTGTCACGACGAAGATCGCCGACGCCGAGCTGGGTGGAGTCGTGGACCCCTTCGGTTCCAGCAGTAGCGCGAAGCGCGTGAAGTCGTCGAAGACGACGCCGAGCGAGTCGGCGTTGGCTCGGAGCTGTGACTGGACGATCGCGCCGCTCGTGCGGAACGACCCGCTGTCGACGTCGAAGTTCGCCAGCGACTGCATGTCAGGGAACGGGGTGACGAGAGTGCCCAGACGCACTTGCCGCCCCGTGCGGTCGTCGATCAGCCACGCCGCGTACTGGAATCCTTCGGGGGGTCGGATGAGCGAGTTGAAGGTGACGTAGATGTTCGAGCCGCGAAATCCGCCTCGAGCGCTTCCAGGTCCGGCGAACGGCAGTCGCGTGGACGCGTTGATCGTCCAGCTGCCGAAGGTGAAGGAGCCACTGAGCGCAAACGTATCATCGATGCGGCTCGGCGTTCCCTTTGCGTCGCGGAACCGTGCCACCAGAAACCCCTTCCGCGTCACCCGCTCGAGACGCCCGGGGGCCGTGACGAGTGACGTCGTCACGGTGACGAGGATGTGGGAATAGTTCGCGATCGCGTCTCCTCCGAGATCGGCGTTCAGAATCCTCAGAGTGAAGGTGCGATTGGTGTCCCCCACCGTGATGGCGCTGGCCGCCAGGGCAGTATCCGTTCTGGCGGTGAAGACGGCCGAGTCGCGTGTGATCGGCTGTTTCGCGCGCGTTTGCGTGATGAGACGGCCGCTCACCGGCCGCAGGTTGTTTGTCGTCGAGTCCACCGTCTGTGAGTCGACCAGCAGTACCTGGTAGCGCGAGCCTGCCGGAAGAGGCGGCAGATTCCGCAGGGTGATCGTCAGTGTGTCTCTGGTCGCGCTGAGAGTATAGCTGCCCCCCGGCAACACGGCGTTGCCGGCCGGATTGAGGGAAAGGTTGAGGATCGGGTCCCCGAGGATCTGGGCCGGACCGTTGATGTCGTTGTTGCACGCGGCAACGGCCGCGCTGAGTGCGAGCGCAGCGCCGAATACCGCCAGCCGCCGGCGAGGGTTGACCATCATCATTGCGTCTCGCTCCCGGGTTGTCCTCTGCGGGTGGGGATGTAGCTGAAGACGAGCGACATCTGGAGGTTGTGCAACGCCGAGGACGTCTTGTCCGGTGCCGGCAGGGCATTGAGCACGAGCTGATCACGCGAATAGGCCACCGTCGGGTCGAGGCGGTTCCGATCGTAGTTGCGCATGTAGAGATCGCGCGCCTCGAGACGGAATCCGATGCTCTCGTTCAGCGCGAGGTCGATCCCTCCGCCGCCGATGGCCATCGGCTTGGTGAAGTTCCGGTTCGCTTCGTTCTGGCGCGAGTCCAGGAACATTGTATAGAAGCCGCCGCCGCCAAAGATGTACGGGTGCACCCGGCCGGTGGCGAAGCTCAACATCGCCTGGGCCCCGTACTGAAGGAGCGTGACGTTCTGAGCCACGGTCTCGAGGAATGTGGTGTCACCCACATTCAACGACACCACGGGAAACTGATCGCCGCGCGTCCGAGGGCGGGACGCGGCAAAGGTGAAGCCCACACCGAGCACGGCGCCGGCGGGGCGCGAGCCGAGGCGGTAGGTCCCGTCGAGCCCCACGAACGGCGCATCCTTGAGCGCCGCCCCCTTGTCGAAGCGGGTCAGCCCGATGTGCGTTCCCACATCCCACTTGCTCGGAACGATCTGAGCCGCCGCCGGCGCCGCGCCGAGAAGCACGGCACCGGCAACCAGGAAGACACTGCGCATGAAAATCTCCGTTCGGCGGGTTAGAATCCGAAGTCGAAGCTCAGCACCTGGTTGTGCTGAAGCTGACCCTGGTTGACGAACGCATAATCGAGTGCGAGGTGACGCCCGAGGAAGGGCACGTGCAGCCCGCCGCCCAGGGCGAAGCCGCGCGAGAAGCCTTCCCCGGAATGCTGCTCGTTGTACCAACGCTTGCCGATTCGCGCGAAAAGCTGCTTGCGAAAGCCGTACTCCAGTCCGACCGCCGCCTGCACATCGGTGTCGTTGGCGTGCATGAAGTCCACCTCTCCATTCAGCGCATGCGTGGTGCTGGTGCCGAACAGAGCCTCGGCATCGCCGAACAGGCTGGACAGAACTCCAAACTGCACGGTCGTCGGAATCGGCTCCTCTCGCGTGCGGTAGTTGAACGGGATGTTGCGGCCGGTCGCCTGGCCGTTGTAGCGCGGCTGACTGACCTGCTGCTGGACGCCGGGGCCATTGAAGTTGCCGGAGCCGCCGAGGTTCGACAGCGCTGCGCCCACAGTCAGGCCGTAGAGGCCGGTGCGGAAGCGCGTGGAGATGTCGGCGGCGAAGTACGAGCTGCTCGCCACGTCGATCCCTTCCGTGGCGTAGCGCCCCCCGATGGCCGCGGTGAGGCGATCGGTGACGTTACGCGCGTAGTGAGCGCTGAACGCAGTGCCGATCCAGCTGAACGTACCGGGGAAGGCGGGATCGCCGCCCTCGGGGGCGTTCTCGGTCGTCCGCTCGATCTGGCCGCTGGAATATTGGGTGATTCCGACACCGAGTGCCCCTTGGCCGATGGGGAGCGTGAGGGCGGCGGTGACGTCGGTGATACCGGAGTTTCCGAAAAGTCTCTCGTACGACGCGAACACGCTGAGGTTGTCGCGTGACGCGATGTTCGCCGGGTTCCAGAAGAGTGCATTGGGCCCGTCGATCAGAGCCGACACCGCGCCGGCCATGCCTTCGGCCCGCGCGCCGATCCCGACGTGCAGGAAGTTTGCCCCGCGCGTGCCGACCTGGGACACCCGATCGTCGGAGCCGGGAACGATCTCTGAGCCCGGAAGCCCTGACTGCGCGTGCGCGGCGCTACTCCACGCGAGGGCGGCGGCCGCAGCAAGAAGGCGGATATGAGTCGTATGCATGGGTCCCTCTCGCTAGTGGATGACGACGAATTTGCCGAGCTTCTGCTGCTTCCTTCCGCCGACGTCGGACGTGACCTGGAAGACGTAGAACCCGGCCCCGAGCTCCAGATCCTCTCGCGTGCGCATGTTCCACACGAGATCGCCCGTCGCCTGGCACTGGGTAGTTTGAACCGTCGCCGAGCAGTTGTGATCCAGATCATCCGGAGTCCAGTTGATCTGCTGCACGAACTGCCCCGAAGCGGTATAGATCCGAATGTTGCCCTTCGGGGGCAGGTGTGTGAACATGAGCCGCTTCGTCCCGGGAGTCTGCTCGAACTGCGAGAACATGACGTACGGGTTCGGGACGACGCGAATTTGCGACAGGTCCTCGCCGGTCACGCTCGCTACCTGCGCTCCCGACTGCTCCGGCGCGACGGTGAAATTGAGTCGGAGAAGGCTGCCGTTTACTTGGGGACCGCCGATCGGCGCGAAGTAGACGAAATCCATCTGCTCGCCGGCATTCGTCTGAGTGTAACCCGTGCCGCCGACCCCGATGACCGGGTTGCAGGTTGCGATCGAGACGCAACCGATAATGCCTGGGCCCCATGTCACACGAGTGACCTGGTCGACGATCGGCTTGCCGGTCGCGTCCACGCGCGTGAGTGTCTTTCCGGCGATGACCGTATCGCGAATGCGAGAGAAGGTCTCGACGAAGTACAGCTTTTCTCCCGGTAACCACTTGTCCGCCGGAGCGGTCACCCGGACGGTGTCGCCGACGTTGCCGAGTGGAAGGCTCTGCACCAGCTCACTCTTGAGCACGGCGACGGCCACCGCGCCTCCCGTTCGAGCGTTCTTGATGGTGAATGGCAGGGCCAGCGCCGCCAGCGAGTCGGTGGTGATCGCGCGCCCGAGCGCGCGCGCGAGCGCGGTGGCCGACGTCACCGAGGCATCGGTGGAAGACACCGTCTTCCGTTTGTTGAGCGAGTTGGTGAACGCCGTCTGGGTATTCTGCGGGTTCACCTGATCCAGGCGGAACGGCGCGTCCGGGCCGAACTCCCGGTCGCCAAAGCTGACGACGTAATGCGAGTAGGCCGCCTGGTCGCGGGCGGTGCCGAGGTTCGACAGCCACTGGATGGTGGGGTAGGCGGGCGTGTTGAGTAGCCCGATCCCGGCCTGCGTCCAGCTCAGTCCGAGGAAACCCTTCTGCCTGGTCGGGTCGAAGGTGGTCGCCACGCCCGGGAAGTCCGACCGGACGAGCGTGCTCGCAGGGGTGATATCCGTCGTGGGTAGCGTGTCGGTGACGAAGAACGGCACGCCGGCGGCGAGATATGTGACCTGGGGCCCTCGTCCATTGGGTCCGCTGTTGGGAAGGAATCGGAAGAACGTGTACTTGCCCACGCCCACCACCGAGTCCGTCCGGATGAAATGTCCGGCGACGTCGACGGGAGCGCCGTTCGCCACGAAGGTTTCCTGCTGCACCCCGATGCGGCGCGACAGGGTGGCGCTTCCCGTGTCGGCCAGAGCGAACAGCCTCACCGTGCTCTTGGTGATCGGAGAATTGGCCTGTGTGGTATCGGCGCGAAAGATCTCGACTTCCGCGCTGTCGGAGACCGCGAGCTGCACCCGGAGCGTATCGGTGCCCCTCACCGGGCGCTGGGCGAAGATGCTGGTGGCAAACGCGGCGGTCGTGTCTACGTTCGTCGATGCAAAGCGGGCGTTGGTTCCGCGGCCTCCCGCCTGTACGCTCAGCGGGACGTAAACGGTCGCGACGTTGCGGTTCGATGTGCTGGTGGACAGGCCGTTCAACGTCGCCGGTCGCACGGTGAAGGTCTGCTGGACGAGTTGGCCGCTCACCAGATTGGTCACCGGGAACGACGCCGCGAACGATTGGCCCACCACGACGTACGTGTAGGTCACGCCACCGGTCACCGCCCCATCGCTGTACGTGGCCGGGAAGCGACCATCGGTACCGCGCCCCAGCTTGGCATAGGCCTGCCAGGGGAATCGGGGCGAGCTGCCTGACACGTCGCGGGCAGGGGAGGGAACGCAAGCGGTTCCTGAGCTGGACGTGAAGGTCTGTCCCAGATCGCAGGACTTGAAGATGAACAGCGAGTCCACCACGCCGACGGCCGTGTCGACCACGATCGCGCAGAGCGCCGGATTGTACGTCGTCGAGGTCGAACACGCTCGGGCATTCGCGATCAGCGTCGCGTCGCTGCTGTAGCGACCCGAGGTGTCCTTCGGGACGGTGTCCACGAGAATGGTGCCTCGCGGCAGACCGCGACCCCGAATCTGATTCACGAGGCGCGGGTTGATCGTCTTGAGACGGACATCGTTGGCCAGTAGGCTCGCCTTCAGGGCTTTCGCCTGCTCGACCAGGAACTTGTCGGTGCAGTCGTTCACCGACTGGTCGAAAAAGAGGTTGACCCTGGTATCGAACTGGCGGTTACCGCCCTGGGCAGACGCGGAGACAATGTTCGTCGGGCACGGCGGCTCGGGGCTCAGCCAGAAGTTCTGGTAGATCTGGATGACGTTGTCGACCAGCGCCTCGAAGCCGGCGGAGTCGGGCGTCGACAGGAAGGCGATGATGAAGCTCGTGGAGTCGCCCGCTTTGAGCTTGATCGGGCCAACCCCGACATCGTACTTGTTGTGAAGCGCGTTCGGGAACCCGCCGGGGAGGGTATCGCTCCAGGGCTTCACGCACCCCTGACGTCCGCAGGTGGTGACGGCGAGAGTGTCGAGGATGCCGTCATGATTCCAGTCCCAGTTGCCCGGAGGGACGTATTTGTTGAATCCGCCAACCGTCGGATTGCTGGGCGTCCAGCGTTGGGGCCAGTCCTGTGTGTGGAAGAGGTCGAAGTACTGGAGCTGGTTGAGATCGTTGGCGGTCTTTCCCCGTCCGGCCAGCGCGTCGGCTTCATTGCCGGTGTACGCCCCGAAGGCGGCCCGATTCGGCGTCCCAATGAACGTATCGGTCGAGCAGGTGAAGCCGCAGGCGTTGGCGACGTTGTACGTGAGGGTATCGCCCCTGTTCAAATGGGACGGGAAGTAGAAAGGCGATGTTGGGTCGGTGAATTTCTTGTTGCGCAGGTCGCCGATCGGGCTCTTCAGCATGACCGTGCCGCCGGCGCCACCGCGAAAGCCGCGATTGGAGCTGGTATTGCTCAGGCAGCTCCTGATGGTCGTGCCGGCGGTGTAGCCGCCCGTAACATTTGAGCCGTGAACGGCCCCGTAGCAGTTCGTCGCATTGATGTTGACCTGCGCCTCGAAAAAGGCGCCCTTGGCCGGCACCGCATAGATGGCAGGCGACTGAGAGCCCGTCGTGTGAAAAGGTCTCACCATGAAGCCGAGATAGAGCGAATCGTAGTCGAGGCCGACGCCGTACACCTCGGCCGACTTGTTCACGACGGTCGCCTTGTAGAACATGGCATCGGCCACCGTCGGCACCGCGTACGACCAGACGTTGAAATCCCACTCGATTCCGAGCGGATAGCCGTCCTGGGTGGGATTGCCGACGCCGCCGGGCACGACGTTGCCCATCTTCCGCAGGGCCTCTCGACCAAAGTCGTTGGTGGCGCCGAAGGTCTGGAAGGATCCGTATAGCTTCGAGCTACGCTCGTCTTTCCGGTAATGCCAGTCGTCGAAGTTGAACGTGGCCTTGCTCGCCTGAAAGCGCTTGAGGAAAACGGTGTCGGGAACGGGTCGTTCGCCATCGAACTGCGGTCCGGCCCACGTCTTGGGGCAGTCACTCGCCGCCAGTGCCGGAAGCCCGCCCGGGACGAAATCGTTCGGGCGGTTGTTCATATCGAGGCAGGTGCCGGTTCCGTCCTCGGTGGTCGCCCCGGAGTAAAGGGATCCCACCGACCCGTCACGCCCTTCCATCGACCAGTACAGGTCCGGCGCCCAGCGCTGGTAGTTCATTCGGGCGTTCCATCCACCGCCCCTGTCGTTCTCGAGCGTCGGCGCGATGTCGCGGTTCTTCAGCCAGTTGGTGCGAGCCGCCGTCATCCAGAGCTGCAGCTCGAAGAACCCGCAGCAATAGCCCGTTGGCGAACTGGGTGTGCCGCGCACGCGACCGGTGAGGTCGGAGTAGAAGTTGTACGTGTCGGACGGACCTGACGAGACCGTGAACCAGGTCGAGTTGCCGACGTTGCGCATGCCGGTGATGGCGAAGTCGGCGAGGCCGTACAGCCGGAAGCCCCCCGCCCTCCTGACGTTGACGGGCTCCGGATCCGACGGGCCATCGGGACCCTGGGCGCGCGCGGAGGAAACCTGGCACAGGAGGAGAGCGCCAAGTGTCAGCAACGTCCGCCGTGCGTACAGACCACTTGTTCGATTCATTCAGCGATCCTCGTTTCGGAGGTACGCGGCGCCCCGGGGATCCCCGAGGCGCCACATGAACGTCAGAAGCTGACGCGAAGTCCCGCGTTGATGGTGCGACGGATGTCCTGGTACTGCGGGCGGTCGAAGAAGGTGGAACTCTCGTTCTCACCCGTGAAATTGCCGGCCGCGAGCCGAGCCTGAGGAGAGGCACCCCCCTCACAGTTGCCGGTCGTCGCGAATACCTGCAGGCAGTTCTTCCGATCGAGCAGGTTCGCGACTCGAACGAACGCGCCGTAGCGGACGTTGGAGACGTACCATCCCTTCTCCGCCTCCATGTCGACGCGAAAGATGGACGTGCCCGTGCCACTGTTCCGATCCAGGCGGTCGTTGGTGTTGCCCGTGAACGTCAGTGACGGAGTGTAGGGATATCCGCTCTGGTAGCGCCCAGTGAAGGACAGCGACGCGTTCTTCAGAAGGGAGGCGAAGCGGAAGCTGGGCGCCTGATCCAGGACCGCGAAGGTGAGGATGGCATTGATCGCGTGGGTCTGATCGATGTCGCTCCTGATCTCGGCCCGCGCAACAACGTCTCCCTCATCGACGGTCTGCTGCTGCTGCAGATCCGGCGGCGCGGCGTTGGTGCGCACCTTCTGGTAGGCGTAGTTGACGCGTCCGCTCCAGTAGTTCGCAAGCCGGCGACGGAACTCCAGCTCGACGCCGCGTGACGTCTGGAAATCCTGGTTCACCAGCACCGTGTAGTTGGGTGCGTTCGTGCCGTAGGTCAGGCCGGGGTCGAAGACGCGGGTCACCGTCCCCTTCACGAAGCCTCCATTCCGGATTCCGGTGAGGCCGGACTGATCCTTGTTGAACGCGACGACCTGCAGCGAGAAGTTGCGGCCGAACTCGGTCTGGTACCCCATCTCGTACGAGGTCGTCTGCTCTGCGCGCAGCTGCGGGTTGCCGACGAAGGTGCCGTTGGTGAATGCCGGTCCAAGGGGGGTTCCCTCGTTCGGCGTGCCGATGCCCGTTCCCTGATAGACGTTGTTGTAGAGCGGGTTCTGATAGTAGATGCCGTAGTTGAAGAATGCCGAGGAGCGCTCAGTCACGGGGAAGTTGATGCCGACCCGCGGACTGAATGCCCGCCGGCTGCGCGCCGGCCCCATGTCATCGCGGAACGCGATCCTGGTTGCGGAATCGCCGATCGCCTTGTTGAGCGGATGCTGGCAGGCCGCGATCCCGTTGAAGACCGTGTCGCCGCTGACGAAGCGCGCGAAGCCCGCCGCCAAACCGAACCTCGTGGGATTGTTGCAGACGGTCAGCTCGGTAGTGCCGTTGGTCGGATCCAGCGGATCGTTGAGAAATGTCCCCTTCGCATTGCCGTAATCGAAGCGGCCCCCGATGGAGATCGTCACGAAGTCGTACTCGATCTTGTCCTGCAGGTAGGCGGCCGCGTCCCACGGCTTCGCGGCGTAATCGGACGGCTGCAGGAAGATGTTGTTCAGGCCGACATCGGTGACCTCGCGGAAGTGAATGTCGTGTCCCTGATAGAAGAGGCCGCCCGCGAGGTTGTGATGGTCGGTGGCCTGGAGCTGCAGGTCGAATCGGCCGAGCACCGTCCGCATCCGATCGTTGCCGGCGATTCGGTCGGTGCCTTCCGTCGGAGTGACATCCTGCGACGTCACGCCGGGCGTCACGAAGCGTCCGTTGAAGTTGGTGTCGGCGATGCGCTCCCCGAGACAGACACCCGAGAAGTAGGTCGCGCACGTGCCGCGCTTCTGGTTGAAGACGCCGCCCACGAGCTTGTAGTTCAACCTCCCCGACGTCTGCTCGAAGCGCGCCGTGTACAAGTCGCGAATCTGGCTGACCGTGGCCGGAAACACGACCAGGCTCCGCTCACTCGTTCCATTCTGCGGGCGGCCGCTCGCGTTCGTGCGGTCGGAGCCGTAATAGGTATTGCAGGCATCGACGACGTCGATGTTCGCCCCGTACTGCCGCTGGTACAGGTTGATGCACGCTTGCGCCGGGCTGTAGCCGGTCAGCTCCCAGTCGAACGGAATCTGCTGGCGCTCGCGCTCATAGTGCAGCGTGGACACGCTCAGCTTCGTCGTCGGCTGGAAGAGGTAGGTGAGCTTGCCGAAGACATCCCGCTCGGCCTGGAAGCCGAGCGCGCGCCACCCCGAGAAGAGGTCATCGGAGACCGGCGCCCGGTGCACCGTGTCGCGCACGAAGGGATTGAACACCTGGTTGTCGAACTGCAGCACCTGATCCGCCTGGCTCTGCGTGCGGCCCGCAACCACGAAGCGAAGCTTGTCGGCGGTGGCCGGAACCGGGCCCGACAGAAAGCCCTCGATGAAGTCGTAGCCCCTCAGCTCATCCTGTCGGTACCCGAGGCTTCCGCCGACCCGCGAGGTCTCGTACTCGATCGAGCCCGTCAGGTTGGTGCCGCCTTCCTTGGTCGCGAGGCTCACTACGCCGGAGAGCGCATTCCCGTACTGCGGCTCGAGCCCGCCCTTCTTGATCGAGATGTTCTCGATTGCCTTGCGGGTGATGTCGAGCGTCGGCCCGCCGAACAGGAAGTTGTTCACCGGGATGTCGTCGATCAGCGTCATGGTCTCGCCGGCCCGCCCACCGCGGATCAGGATCGGGGAGACATTGTTCCGGCGCGACGAGGTGAACGACGTCAGATCCGTGGAGATCGTCGGGATCTCCTGAAAGCCCGACTGGAGCGTGAGGGCGTCATTGATCGAGCGGATGGGAAGCGCCTCGAGCTCCTGGGTCGTGATCTGCTGGGTGGTCCCTGTCTGGGTGAGCTCCACCAATGGGCGTGTGGTCTCGATGACCTTGACGGTCTGCAGCGTCGCTCCCGCAGTGGAGAGCTTGAAGCCGATCTCGCGCGTGACATCGATGAGGATCTGCGTGTTCGTCTGCTGCGTCTGGTAGCCGATGCGGCGCGCCGTCACGGTGTAGGTGCCGGGCGGGATCGCAATGACGAAATAGCGTCCGTTCGGCTGGGTGATCGCGCCGTAGCCGGTGCCCTGGAGGAATACCTGGACGCCCTCGATGGGCTGGCCGGTCGTGGCGTCGGTCACGACGCCGGTGAGCTTGCCGGTCTGCGCCTCCGCACGCCGAACGCCTACCGCGGATGCGAGCAGAAGCGTGGCACAGATGAGAGTGTGCCGGATGAACGAGGTATCGCGCACGAACACCCTCCTCGAAGCGGGACGACGTGGTGGCGGCAGCATCGGACGGACAGGCATGGAAGCGTGACCGCGAAGCGGAAATGAGGGGCGCGTTAAAATCGCGGATGTTGCGTGATTGTCAAGACTTGGACTTCGGCGCTAGGTTGTGCGCATGGAAGATGTCGTCGCTCTTGCAGCGGAATTGATGGCCATGGATTCCACGACAGGATCGGAAGGCCCGATCGTGGATTTTGTCGCCCGCCGGCTCATCGCCCGGGGATGGAATGTCACCCTGCAGGAGGTGACGCCCGGGCGCAGCAACATCTGGGGCTCGAGAGGACAGGGCCTCATCACCCTGTCTACCCATCTCGACACAGTCCCGTCACATAGCCGCCCCGTTCTCTCCGGTGAGCGATTGCTCGGCCGGGGGGCGAGCGACGCCAAGGGAATCGCGGCGGCCATGCTCACGGCCGCCGACCGGCTCCTCGATCAGGGGGAGGAGCGGGTGGACCTCCTGTTCGTCGTCGGCGAGGAGAAAGGGTCGGACGGCGCGCGCGCGGCCAATCACCTCCCCGCGACCAGCCGCTTTCTGATCAACGGAGAGCCGACGGAGAGCAAGCTGGCGACGGGGGCCAAAGGCTCGCTTCGGGTCACGGTGCGGACAACCGGTCGGGCCGCCCATTCGGCGTACCCGCAGCTCGGCCGCTCGGCTCTCGAGCCGATGCTCGCCCTCCTCCCGACGCTGCGCGATCTGTCCTTCCCCACCGATCCGGTGCTGGGGGAGACCACCGTCAACATCGGCACGCTGCGCGCCGGAACGGAGGCGAACATCATCCCGGATCATGCCGAGGCGGAGCTGATGTTTCGCCTCGTCGGAGACGTCAAGGAGGTGCAGCGGCTGGTCGAGCAGTGGTCCGCCGGGCACGCCGAGATCCAGTACGGATCGCACATCCCGCCACAGCGTTTTCACACCATCCCCGGCTTCGAGGCCGCGCCGGTGGCCTTCACCACCGACATTCCGCTTCTCGGCAACTGGGGAACGCCGCTGCTGTTCGGACCTGGCTCCATCCACGTGGCGCACACCGATGGCGAGTACGTCGACGTCCGCGAGCTGCGCGCGAGCGTGGACGGGTACGTACGCATGGTGCGCACCCTCCTGTCATCGTGACGGCGAGCCCGCGCGGGCCGAGGGAGCGCATCCCGGTTGCAGTGCTCGGCGCGACCGGCGCGGTGGGGCAGACCTTCATTCGCCTGCTCGCGCGTCACCCCTGGCTGCGCCTCGCCGAAGTGGCCGCGTCCGAGCGCTCGGCCGGACGCAGCTTCGGCGACGCGGCGCGGTGGCTGCTCGAA
Organism: Gemmatimonadota bacterium; assembly: GCA_030948255.1. GTDB lineage: Bacteria > Gemmatimonadota > Gemmatimonadetes > Gemmatimonadales > Gemmatimonadaceae > JALZAQ01. Next base: position 12,646 of record JALZAQ010000006.1, on the reverse strand, counting down.
GAGACGCCCCCGAATGTTGTCGCGATGCCGGTGCTGCCCTGTTCCCCCGACGCCGTGAGCGCTCCACTCGTTTTCTCGGCGCTGGACGCATCGGCTGCCGGTCCGATCGAAGAGGCCTTCGCGCGCGACGGCCGGATCGTTCTCAGCAACGCGCGCAATTTCCGAATGGAGCGCGACGTCCCTCTGCTGATCCCGGAGATCAACCCCGACCACCTCGCCCTGCTCGACTGGCAGCGTGAGCAGCGAGGCTGGAGTGGGGGCATCGTCACGAACGCCAATTGCGCCGCGATCGTGATCGCGATGGCTCTCGCTCCGCTCCACCGCGCCTTCGGGGTACGCCAACTCTTCGTGACGACGATGCAGGCGGTGTCGGGGGCCGGCTATCCGGGCGTTCCGTCGCTGGACATCCTGGGCAACGTCATCCCGTTCATCAGGGACGAAGAGGAGAAGATCGAGAGCGAGACGCGCAAGATTCTGGGGGACCTTGGCGCGCGCGGGGTTACCAGTGCCGCCTTTGGCGTCAGCGCCCAGGCCAACCGCGTGGCGGTGGAAGACGGCCACACGGCCTGCATCTCCGTCGCGCTGGAGCGCCCGACGGATCCTGACGGCGCGATCGCCGCGCTGCGGGGCTGGAGCGGCGCGATTTCGGAGCTCGGCCTCCCGAGCGCTCCGGTGCCTCCGCTCGTCGTGCACGAGGCGTCGGACCGTCCCCAGCCGCGGCGTGACGCCGGACGGGGCGGAGGGATGGCCGTCGTGGTCGGACGCGTGCGTCGCGATCCTCTCTTGGATCTTCGGCTGGTGGCGTGCGGGCACAACATGGTGCGGGGAGCGGCCGGAGCCTCGATCCTGAATGCCGAGCTGATGATCGCGCGTGGACTGGTGCCTGGCGCGTGACGATCGTAGTGAAGTTCGGCGGTACCTCCGTTGGCGATGCAGACGCGGTGGCGCGCGCCGCCGAGATCACTCGCTCCCGCCTCGGACGCTCGCCGATCGTCGTGGTCTCGGCGCTGGCCGGCGCGACGAACCAGCTGCTCGCCCTCGCGGAGCAGGCGTGGCGCGGACATCTCATCGGCGCGCTGGGAGCCGTCGAAGCGTTACGCACGCGCCATCTCGACACTGCCGCGCAGCTCGTGCCGGCAGGGGAGGCGCTCGATGAGCTATGCAGCGAGCTGAGCGCGATGTGCGACGAGCTGGCCAACCTCGCCGAAGCCCTGTCCGTGCTCGGCCACCTCACCCCGCGCAGCCTGGATGCGATCGCTTCGACCGGCGAGAATCTTTCGTCGCAACTCATTGCCGCCGCCTTCTCCGCCCGACGGCTCCCGGTGACGCTGGTGGACGCGAGGTCGGTGATGATCACCGACGACAGCTACGGCGCGGCAACCCCGCGATTGGAGGCCATTGCCTCGGCCGCGCGCACCGTTCTGTTGCCGCTGCTGCACGACGGACGCGTCCCGATTCTGGGCGGCTTCATCGGGTGCACGGAGCAGGGCGTCACGACGACCCTTGGGCGAGGTGGATCGGACTATTCGGCGTCGCTGATCGGAGCCGCCATCGACGCCGAGGCCATAGAGATCTGGACGGACGTGGATGGAATGCTCACAGCCGATCCGCGCGCTGTCCGAGGGGCCAGGGTGATTCCCCAGATCCGCTTCGATGAGGCGGCGGAGCTCGCCGCGTTCGGGGCAAAAGTGCTCCATCCGAACACGATCGCGCCCGCCGTGCGGCGGGGAATTCCCGTCTACATCTACAATTCGAAGCGACCGGCCGGACAGGGCACACTCATCACCGCCGATGCGCCCCGGCGGCAAGTGAGTGCGATCGCGGGGAAGGGAGGGATCACGATCGTCCGCGTGCGGTCGTCGCGCATGTTGCTGGCGCACGGCTTCCTGCGGCGGCTCTTCGAGGTGTTCGAGCGCCACCGGACACCGGTCGATGTCGTGGCCACCTCCGAGGTCTCGGTCTCCGTCACGGTGGACGATCCGACCCGCCTGGACGCGCTGCTGGTGGATCTCTCGGCCCTCGGCGACGTAACGGTGGAAAGGAATCGCGCTATCATCGCGATCGTCGGCGCTGCGCTCGGCGGCCACAGTCGCGCGATGGCCCGCGCACTCGACGCGCTCGGAGACATTCCGGTGCGCATGATCTCGCTGAGCGCGACGGAGATCAATCTCACCATCATCATCGATGCCGAGCAGCTCCTGCCCGGCATCCGGGCGCTCCACGCCAGCTTCTTCGGCGCGGGCGCCGAGGAGGAGTCGTGACGGTACCTCGCCTCGCCATCATCGGGACGGGCAAGATGGGTCGTCTCGTTGCTGGAGTGGCTGAAGAGCGAGGGTGGCCGGTCGTCGCGACGATCGGCGCCGAGGGCAACGCGGGGGGTCGCGCGATCACGCGCGATCGCCTTGCCGGGGCCCAGGTCGCGATCGAGTTCACCGAGCCGCAGTCAGCGGCCGACAACGTCCTAGCCTGCGTCCGCGCCGGATGCGCCGTCGTGTGCGGCACGACCGGGTGGAGCGAGCGGCGGTCGGAGGTCGCGCGCGCAGTAACCCAGGCGGGAGGCGCGCTGTTTTGGGCGGCCAACTTCGCCGTCGGCGTGAACCTGTTCTGGCTCGCGGCTGAGCAGCTCGCGGCGAGCATCGCAGCGGCGTCCGCGGGTTTCTCGCCCCACATCGTCGAAACACATCACGCCGCCAAGAAGGACGCGCCATCGGGTACAGCGCTCGAGCTCCAGCGCCGTGCCTCGGTCGCGGGCGCGGGTGGCGTGCCCGTGACGAGCGTGCGTGTGGGATCCGTTCCGGGGACACACGAGCTGCTGTTCGACGCGCCCTACGAGCAGATCCGCCTGGAGCACGTGGCCCGCGATCGCCGAGTCTTTGCCGAGGGGGCGCTGGCGGCGGCCGAGTGGATTGTGGGACGCTCCGGCGTCTTCGGAATGGCCGACCTGCTCGCGCGTCCAGCATCCACGAGTCATACTACTCCGTCATGACGCGTCCTCGCGATCGGCTCTTCGGGTGCGGCACCGCACTCGTCACGCCGTTTTCCGGCGATGGCGAGCTGGACGAGCCCGCCCTTCGCGCTCTCGTGGAGTGGCAGATCGAGGAAGGAATACACTTTCTCGTCCCGTGCGGCTCCACCGGAGAGGCGGCCACCATGACTCCTCGGGAGCACCGCCGCGTGGTCGAGATCGTCGTCGATCAGACGCGTGGACGGGTCCCCGTCGCCGCCGGTGCCGGCTCGAACGACACGAAGAAGGCGGTAGCGCTCTCGAAAGAGATGGCGGCCGCTGGCGCGACCCATCTGCTGCACGTCTCGCCGATGTACAACAAGCCGCCGCAGCGCGGAATCCTCGCCCACTTCCGGGAAGTGGCCGCGGCGACGGATCTGCCCGTGATCGTCTACAACGTGCCCGGCCGCACGGGGAGCAACATCGAAGCGGCGACCACGCTGGCGCTGGCCGACGTGCCGAACATCATTGCGGTGAAAGAGGCATCGGGGAGCATGGGCCAGATCCTCGAGATCCTCACCGGCAGGCCGCCGCACTTCAGCGTGCTATCGGGGGACGACGCGATCACGCTGCCGCTGATGGCGGCTGGCGCTGACGGCATCATCTCCGTGATCTCCAACGCGACACCCCGCCTGATGGCGCGACTCGTCGAGCTGGCGGATTCCGGCAAAATGACCGAGGCCCGAGCCATTCACGATCGGCTCTCACCCTGGATGCGATGCGCGTTCATCGAATCCAACCCGATCCCCACGAAAGCCGCTCTGGCAATGATGGGACGCATGAAGAACGTGCTGCGTCTGCCGCTGGTGCCGCTCGCTGACGCTCACAGCGCTGCTGTTCGCGAGAGCCTTCGAGGGGCGGGCGCGCTCGAGTGATGCCTCCGACCTCTGGTCAGGGGCGGAGTCTCGTTGAGCGGCTGGAGCTCCTCGCCGCCGATCCAGCCCCGGGGCGCGCCGAAGCGCTGGCGGCGGTGGACGACCTGCTCGATGCCCTCGAGCGCGGATCCGTGCGGGCCGCCGAGCGCGCGGACGACGGCCGCTGGCGTGCGGTCGCATGGGTCAAGCGGGGCATCCTGCTCGGGTTCCGAATGGGGACGCTGACGGACATGTCGCCCGAAGGGGGCGTCTTTCACTTCATCGACAAAAGCACCTATCCGACCCGCGGGCTGACGGTGACGGACGGTGTCCGCATCGTCCCCGGAGGATCGACGGTGCGGCGCGGATGCTACCTCGCTCCGGGCGTCGTGTGCATGCCACCGATGTACGTCAACGTCGGCGCATGGGTCGGGAGCGGCACCATGATCGACTCGCATGCCCTGGTCGGATCGTGCGCCCAGATCGGAGCGCGCGTCCACCTCAGCGCTGCCGCACAGGTGGGCGGTGTGCTGGAGCCGGTGAACGCCTCGCCGGTGGTGATCGAGGACGACGTCTTCGTGGGCGGCAATTGCGGCGTCTACGAGGGGACGGTCGTGCGCAGCCGCGCCGTGTTGGCGGCCGGGGTGATTCTCACACGAGGGACGCCGGTGTTCGACCTCGCGCGCGAGACGGTGCACCGAGCGAGCGCGGACGCACCGCTCGAGATCCCGGCCGGCGCGGTGGTGGTCCCTGGCGCGCGCCGAGTGGAGGGGACCTTCGCCGAGGTTCACGGACTGTCGCTGCAGAGTCCGGTGATCGTGAAGTATCGCGACGAGGGAACCGACGCGTCCACGGCACTCGAGCAGGCGCTGAGATGATCGAGCGCCCGGTCGCGATCGTCGGCCTCGGCGTCATTGGCGGCTCGCTGGCCCGCGCCCTCGGCGACGGCGGAGTCGAGGTGCGTGCCTGGAGCCAGTCGGCCAGCGACCGAGCGGCGGCGGAAGCAGCAGGAGTGCCGGTGGTCCACGATGTCACCGCCTCACTCGTGGAGCTGACGACCGGAGCCGCGATCGTGATGCTGGCGATCCCCATCCAGGAGCTCGCGCCCCTCATCACGCGGATGCTGCCGAGCGTGGAGCGGGAGTGCGTGGTGCTTCACGCCGGCTCGCTCCAGAGACAGAGATCGATCGGGCTGGACGACAGCAGTTGGGACCATGTTTTCGGCACGCATCCCTTTACCGGCAGTGAAGGCGCCGGCTTCTCTTACTCCCGGCCCGACCTGTTTCGCGGCGCGGCGGTGAGCATCGAGTCCCGAGCGCCTCCCCACTCCCGGCGACTGGCGGAGAGTCTGTGGCGAGCGGCGGGGATCGGGCGCTTCGACGTGAAGTCGGCGGAGGATCACGATCGGCTGATGGTCTGGATGAGTCACCTCCCTCAGCTCGCCGCTACCGCACTCGCGTCCACGCTCGCCGCGGCCGGCGCATCCCCGGCCGATGCCGGACCCGGCGCGCGTGATACCACGCGACTGGCGGCGAGCCCGCTGGCGCTGTGGAGCGCGCTGCTCGGCGCGGCCACGCCGGAGAACGTCGCGGCGGTACGCGCCCTCGAGGAGACGCTGGGGCGGCTCCGTGTCGCGATCGAGGAGGGCGACGGCGGCACGCTCGGACGGGAGTGGGAGTCGGCGCGCCGGTGGCGCCATGGCGTGGAGGCGGCGCGGTGAGGGTGGGAGGTACGATGCGCGTGCCCGGCGATAAGTCCATCTCGCACCGGGGGCTGATCCTGGCAGCGCTGGCGGATGGGAGCTCCCGAATCCGCGGCATACTCCAGTCTGCCGACATCCACTCCACGGCGGCCGCACTGCGAGCGTTGGGAGTGGCACTCCCCGAGGTCACGGGAGAGATGGTCGTGGAGGGCGTGGGGCTTCGAGGCCTGCGGCGCGCCCAGGCCAATGTGGAATGCGGCAACAGCGGCACGACGGCCCGGCTTGTAGCCGGGATCGTGGCGGCGATTCCGGCCCGCACCCGCTTCACCGGCGACTCGAGCCTGAGCCGCCGGCCGATGCGGCGAGTGGCCGAGCCTCTCTCGGCGATGGGAGCGCGAATCGAGATGGAGAATGGCGATGGGTTGCCGATGATCGTTCACGGCGGCGCACTGCGGACAATCGAATGGACCACCGAGACGGCGAGCGCGCAGGTGAAGAGCGCCATCCTTCTGGCCGCTCTCGTTGCGGGCGTGCCCGTGACCGTGCGAGAGCCCGTCAGATCGCGCGACCACACCGAGCGTCTCCTCTCGGCCGCCGGCGTGAGCGTGATGTCGGCGCAAGGCGACGCGGGCGCCACGGTGACTCTCTGCGAGGCGGAGCGGCTCGCGCCGCTCGACCTGACCGTTCCCGGCGATCCGTCCTCCGCCGCATTCTTCATCGCAGCCGGACTGCTGGCCGACGGCGGGGAGCTGACGATCCCGGGAGTGTGCGTGAACGGCACCCGCGCCGGCTTCCTCTCGGCGGTGCGGCGCATGGGAGGCCGGCTGTCGATCGAGGACGTCGCGTTGCGCGGGGGGGAGCCGGTCGGGACAGTGACGACGGCACCGTCGCAGCTGACGGCAATCCAGATCGAGGGTGCGGAGGTCCCTTCGATGATCGATGAGCTGCCGATGCTGGCCTGTCTGGCCACCCGTGCCGAGGGACGAACGGTGATCGCCGGCGCGGGGGAGCTTCGCGTCAAGGAGAGCGATCGGATCCGCCTCGTGGTGGAGAACCTGCGCGCCATTGGCGCGAACGCCGAGGAGCGGTCCGACGGGATAGTGGTGCAGGGAAGCGATCGCCCTTTGCGAGGAGCGATTCGCACGGAGGGCGACCATCGCATCGCCATGGCCTTCGGAGTACTGAGTGCGCTTCACGGAGGCGCACTGGCGATCGACGATCGCGACTGCGTGGCCGTCTCCTTTCCGAGTTTCTGGCGCGATCTCGAGCGCGTCACGGGTGTGGGATGAGCCAGCCGACCCCGCCCTTCGTCCCGCGACTGCGGCCTGGAGGAATCGTCGTGGCGATCGACGGACCGGCGGCGTCGGGGAAGTCGTCCACCGCCCAGTGGGTCGCGCGAAAGCTCGGGTTTCGTCACGTCGACTCGGGGGCTCTGTATCGCGCCGCCACGGCCGCGATGCTCGACGCGGGCGAGAGCGCTCGATGGAGCGAGGACGACGTGCTGGCGGCCGCATCGCACATCACCCTCGCGCCGAGTGAGACGTCGTTCGTGCCGGTGGATGGCGGTGCCGAGATGGGTCTCCGCATTCGCGATGCCGCCGTCACGCGGCAGGTGTCGCGGGTGGCGCAGATGCCGCTGATCCGGAGCTGGGTGAATGCCCGGGTTCGCGAGGCGGCGGCGGGGCACGACGTCGTCGTGGACGGGCGGGACATCGGCACCGTAGTCTTTCCGGACGCCGCCGTAAAAATCTTCCTGGTCGCCGATCCGTGGGAGCGCGCCCGCCGGCGGCTGCTGCAGCGCCTGCAGCGTGCGCCGACGGACGCTGAGACAGCGGAAGAGACCGAGCGCCTGGTTCAGCGCGACGCGCACGACGCCACCCAGACCGCCCAGGCTCGCGATGCCGTGCTGATCGACACGACCTACCTGACTCAGGCGGACCAGGTGGAGCGGATCGTGACCCTGGTGCGCGTCGTCACCGGACGCTGAGCGCCGCCGTTCCCCGACGCCGCTCCCATTGCCCCAACTGGGCCTGCTGCCTACATTTACCGATTCCCCCGGCCTGACGGCGTGTCACGATGCGCCGGTTCGGGCTTGGCCACATTCCCATCCTGCCTCGGCGCGGCGAGGTGAATTCCGCGACTCATGGAGACCGTGTCCGTTATGACCGAGCTCGAAACCCCAACCCCCCCGATGACGCAACGCGAGAAGCAGAAATCCCAGAAGGGAGAGCTGCGCCTTCTCAGTAGCCGCGACAATCGCTGGGACGAAGACGACTACACGGACGACGAGCGCGACGCGATGATGGAGATGTACAACGGGACACTCGCGTCGATCGATGAAGGGGAGATCGTCAAGAGCATCGTGCTCGAGATTCGCGACAACATGGTCGTGCTCGACATCGGCTTCAAGTCCGAAGGCACCGTCCCGCTGGAGGAGTTCAAGGATTTCCCCGACCTCAAGGCAGGCGATGAGGTCGAGGTGCTGCTCGAGCATCTGGAGGACGCCGAGGGCTCGGTCGTTCTGTCGAAGAAGAAGGCCGACTTCATGCGCGTCTGGGAGCGCATCCGGCAGGCTTACGAGAACGATCTGCCGGTGGAAGGAACGCTGGTGAAGAAGATCAAGGGGGGCGTGGTGGTCGACCTGATGGGCGTCGACGCCTTCCTGCCGGGCTCGCAGATCGCTCTTCGTCGCGTCCCGAACATCGATGAGCTGCTGGGTCAGAAGTACGAGTTCAAGATCATCAAGCTCAACAAGCGCCGGCGGAACATCGTCGTGTCGCGCCGCGTGATCCTCGAGGTCGAGCGGGCGGGCAAGCGCGAGAAGCTGATGAAGGAGCTCCAAAAGGATCAGGTGCGGAAGGGCGTGGTCAAGAACATCACCGACTTCGGGGCGTTCATCGACCTCGGAGGCGTGGACGGGCTGCTCCACATCACCGACATGTCGTGGGGCCGCATCTCGCACCCCTCGGAGATGGTGCACATCGGTCAGGAGCTCGAGGTCAAGATCCTGGACATCGACTGGGAACGCGAGCGCATCTCGCTCGGACTCAAGCAGCTCCAGAGCTATCCGTGGAAGGATGTCGCCGACAAGTATCCGGTCGGCACGCGGGTCCAGGGCAAGGTGGTCTCGATCACCAACTACGGAGCGTTCATCGAGCTCGAGCCCGGCATCGAGGGGCTGGTTCACATCAGCGAGATGAGCTGGACCCGCAACGTCCGTCACCCGTCCAAGCTCGTCTCCATCGGCGAGGTGATCGAGGCGGTCGTACTCAAGGTCGATCCGAACGAGGAGAAGATCTCGCTCGGCATGAAGCAGACCGAGGTCGACCCGTGGACCGCGCTGCCTCTGCGCTACCCGGTCGGTACCCGCCTCTCCGGAAAGGTGCGAAACCTCACCAGCTTCGGGGCGTTCGTGGAGATCGAGCCGGGAATCGACGGTCTGATCCACATCTCCGACATGAGCTGGACCAAGCGCGTTCAGCATCCGTCCGAGGTCGTGAAGAAGGGCGACACGGTGGACGTCGTGATCCTCAACATCGACGCCGACAACAAGCGCATCTCTCTCGGGCTGAAGCAAGCCACCGACGATCCGTGGCTCCGGATCGGCGAGAGTTATCCCGTCGGCATGGACCTGAGCGGGAAGGTGGTCCGGCTCATGGACAAGGGTGTCGTGGTGGACATCGGCAACGACATCGAAGGCTTCGTTCCGATCAGCCAGCTGACCACGGGCAAGCCGGTGAGCAATCCGGCCGATGCCGTGTACGAGGGAATGAATCTGGACATGCGGATTCTCGAGGTGGACCCGATCCATCGTCGAATCGTTCTTGCGGTCACGAATATTCCGGAAGAACAGCCGCCACGTCCCGAGACCCCGTCGAAGGTCATCCCGATGGATTCGGAGGACGGTTCCCTCCTCGAGATGCCTCTCGAGATTCCGCTCGAGCTGCCGACCGACATGCCACTCGAGTAGCGGACAGGCGGCTCCGCCGCCGGCTACCTCCGCGCCTATGACGATGCGAGAGAAGCTCGACCTGCTCGAGCGCATGCGCGCCGAAGCGGAGCTCGGCGGCGGGGCGGCGAGAGTCGCTGCCCAGCACGAGAAGGGAAAGCTCTCGGCCAGGGAGCGCCTCGATGTGCTGCTCGACGAGGGCAGCTTGGTCGAGCTGGATCGCTTCGTCGTCCACCGTTCCCACGATTTCGGGCTGGACTCGCAGCGCGTTCTCGGCGACGGAGTGGTGACGGGCCACGGTCGCATCGACGGCCGGCTCGTCTACGTGTTCTCACAGGACTTCACGGTGTTCGGGGGCTCTCTCTCCGAGGGGCATGCCGAGAAGATCTGCAAGATCATGGATCTCGCGGTCCGCAACGGCGCGCCGATCATCGGCCTGAACGATTCCGGGGGCGCCCGGATCCAGGAGGGGGTGGTCTCCCTCGGAGCCTACGCCGACATCTTCCTGCGCAACACGCTGGCGTCGGGAGTCGTGCCCCAGATCTCGGCGATCCTCGGGCCCTGCGCCGGTGGCGCCGTGTACTCGCCCGCGATCACGGACTTCATCTACATGGTCCGAAACACGTCCTACATGTTCGTCACCGGTCCGAACGTCGTGAAGACGGTGACACACGAGGACGTCACGATGGAGACGCTGGGCGGGGCGGATACGCATGGCGCGACCTCGGGGGTCTCGCACTTCACCTGCGACTCCGAGCTGGCCTGCCTGCAGCAGATCCGCGAGCTGTTCCGATTCATTCCGTCGAACAACCTCGACGACCCACCGCGCGGCCCGGGATCGGATCCTCCGGACCGGCGCGACCCCCAGCTCGCGGAGCTGGTTCCCGATCATCCGAGCAAGCCGTACGACATGCACGACATCATCCGCCGCGTCGTCGATGACGGGGATTTCTACGAGGTGCACCGCGATTACGGGACGAATCTCCTTTGCGGATTCGCTCACCTCGGCGGCACGAGTGTCGGCCTCGTCGCCAATCAGCCCGCGGTGCTCGCTGGTGTGTTGGACATCGATGCATCGATCAAGGGCGCTCGATTCATTCGCTTCTGCGATGCGTTCAACATCCCGCTCGTGACCCTGGAGGATGTCCCAGGCTTTCTCCCCGGAGTCGCGCAGGAGCACGGCGGCATCATCAAGCACGGGGCGAAGCTGCTGTACGCCTACTGCGAGGCCACGGTCCCCAAGCTCACGGTCATCACGCGCAAGGCCTACGGCGGAGCCTACGACGTGATGAGCTCGAAGCACATTCGCGGTGACTTCAACGTCGCCTGGCCGACGGCGGAAATCGCCGTGATGGGACCGAAGGGCGCCGTCGAGATCCTCTTTCGAAAGGAGATCGCGGAGAGCGACGACCCCCAGTCGGCCACCGACCGCAAGATCGAGGAGTACCGGGAGAAGTTCGCCCATCCCTATATCGCGGCCGGCCGTGGATTTCTCGACGACATCATCGATCCGCGAGACACCCGTCCCCGTCTGATCGAAGCACTCCGCACGCTCGCGGGAAAACGAGATCGCAATCCGCAGAAGAAGCACGGCAACATCCCGCTCTGATGCCGCGACCGAGCCGGACCCTGCGGATCGGAGATGTCGCCCCGGGATTCACTCTGACCGACCCGCTGGCCGCAGCGGAATGGACGCTGGACATGCTCGTGAAGGAAAGTCGCGGGCTGCTGCTCATCTTCCATCGCGGACTCTGGTGACCGAACTGCCGAGGCCAGCTCGGGGAGCTGGAGGAGGCCGCGCCGCGGCTTCTGGCGCGACGGATCTCTCTCGCGGTCGTGCTCGCCCAGCGCTGCTCGAAGCTGCGGGAGGCGCTGCTCCGGCGTCACTTGGCTTATCCGTATCCCGTGCTGTGCGACGAGACTCGAGCGACGATCCGGGAATACGGCGTGTGGCACCCTCTCGGACTCGACGCGTTCAACCAGGCCCATCCGGCCTCTTTCCTCATCGACGCGCGCACCAGAAAGATCCTCTACGCGTTCGTCGGGCAAAGCCAGTTCTCGCGGGCCCCGCTGGCGGCCATTCTCGATGCCGCCGAAACGGAGTGACCCGTTGCCGACCGGCCGCCAGGCGCAGCTGAGATGTTCGACGCTCTGCTGATCGCCAATCGGGGCGAGATCGCGATCCGGATCATCCGCGCGTGCCGGGAATTGGGGATCCGCTCGGTGGCGGTGTTCAGCGATGCCGACGCGAACGCGCCGCACGTGTCCGAGGCCGATCAGGCGGTGCACATCGGCCCCTCTGCCCCGTCCGAGAGCTATCTCAATGCCGGCCGGATCATCGAGACCGCGCTGCGCGCCGGCGCCAAGGCCATCCACCCCGGGTATGGCTTCCTCTCCGAGCGCGCATCGTTTGCCCGCGCGGTTCGCGACGCCGGTCTCGTCTTCGTCGGCCCGCCGGCCGAAGCGATCGCCGCGGTTGGCACCAAGACGGCCGCTCGAACGCTCGCCATCGCCCACGGCGTCCCGGTGGTGCCGGGAACCACAAAAGCGCTCGTCGATGTCGCGGATGCGACCGATGTCGCCCGACGCATGGGGTATCCGGTGCTGCTCAAGGCCGCGGCCGGCGGAGGGGGCCGCGGAATGCGAGTGGTGCGCGCCGAGTCTGAGCTGGGCTCGGCTCTGGAGGTGGCCCGGCGCGAAGCGCGTACCGCGTTCGGCGATGATGCGGTGTACGTGGAGAAGTACATCGTCGGGTCCAGACACGTGGAGATCCAGATCCTCGGAGATGCGCACGGGACGATGCTCTCGCTCGGCGAGCGCGAATGCTCGGTCCAGCGGCGACATCAGAAGATGATCGAGGAGGCGCCGAGTATCGCCGTCTCGCCGTCTCTCCGCCGGGAGATGGGAGAGACGGCGGTCCGGGCCGCGCGCGCAGCCGGATACGTGAATGCGGGCACGTGCGAGTTCCTCCTCGATCGAGGGGGCAACTTCTTCTTTTTGGAGATGAACACCCGTCTGCAGGTGGAGCACCCGGTCACCGAGATGACCACCGGCGTGGACCTCGCCGTCGCCCAGCTGCGCATCGCCGCCGGCCTGGATTCGGGCATCGACCAACCCCTGCGGCGGCAGGGCCACGC
>JALZAQ010000048.1:15166-28261 GCA_030948255.1 Gemmatimonadota bacterium | reverse complement strand
CACTACATCTTCAGCGCCTACGACAACAGCAGCGTTTACGGTAGCGGCTCGTCCAGCGCGTCCATCGTGCCGATCAGCGTCGGTATCATGTTCCGCTAAGCTCACTCGCTCTGAAGTCGAGAGCCGCCCCGCCAACTTGGTGGGGCGGCTCTCGAGCGTTTGCGGCTGTCACTCAGGGGCGACGAACTGCTGTCGCACGCCGAGGGCACCGGGGTAACGAGCACCGAGGCGAGACGAGCGTAAGCGTCTGTCCGGTCTGGCGTTCTGCTCTGGTCTCCGCCCGGCATTGGCCGTGCCTGACTATCCCGTAGGGCACCTTTTCTCCCCCACTGTCAGGAGCGTCGTGCATGCGCTCACGCCATGTCGTCCCGATGTCAGTTGCTGCGCTCTTTCTCTCGACGGCCACCCTCCCGGGGCAGGCGATCGACCTCGGCCGTGTGCGCCCGCCGTCCCGCTGGCAAGGCGGCCTGCAGTTGGAAGGGGCGCAGTCCACGGGTGAATTCCGCCGCTTCGTCAGTGATGGATACGGTGTCGGGCTCAACCTGCTCTACCAGCCCGATCGCCGGAGCGCGCTCTCCTTGCGCGCGGGGGTGGATCTGCTGCAGTACGGCCGAGAGAGCAGGCCGGTGTGCTTCACGGGCATTGGCTGCCGGATCGCGCTGAGACTGGCCACCGACAACAACATCCTGATCGCGGGAATCGGCCCGCAGCTCATGGCGCCCACCGGCCAGGTTCGTCCCTACGCCAGCGGGCTGATTGGCGTCTCTTACTTCTTCACCGAGTCGTCGCTCTCGGGCAACTCTGATTCAGAGAGCTTCGGCAACACCACCAACTACAGCGACGCGGCATTCGCCTGGAGCGCCGGGGGCGGTCTGTACGTGCTGCTGCGACAGGGGCGACACCCGATCTCGCTCGACGTCGGCGGTCAGTACCACGACAACGGAACCGTATCGTATCTGCTCCCTGGCGGGGTCCGCGACAACCCCGACGGCTCGATCAGCGTGACGCCCGTTCGCAGCAAGGCGAACATGGTCATCTACCGGATCGGGGCTGGCATCGGCTTCTAGCGCGCCGCTTCCGCGCGCTCGAGCGGGGATTATCATAGGGCGTCCTCCACCGGAGCGCCCGTGCGCCTCGCGATCCGTTCTGCGCTGCTGACAGCCGCTCTGCTGGCGGCCTGCCGACCGTCACCGCCCGCTCGTCCCGCGCCGGCGGAAGAGAGCGACAGCGCGGCCGTGCGCCGCGTGTTCGAGGCCAATGTGGACGCGATCCACAAGCGCGATCGCGCGCGGTATCTGTCGTATTACCTGCAGAACGAGACGCTGGTCCGGAACGGCCCAGGCGGTCCAGACCTCGGCTTCGCCGGCTGGTCCGCACGACGTGACAGCACGTGGCCGGATACCCTCGTGGCGCGCGACCTCCGACTGTTCCCGGTCGCGCCCGGCGTGATGTACGGCAGCTACCACTATCGCGTCTCCCAGAGCGGCATCACCAGTGAAGGGATCTCGGAGCGCGTCTTCGTGAACACGCCCGTGGGGTGGAAGATCGGGGTGAGCACGGCCTTCGGGCTGCCTGCCGGCGCGTCGCCTCCGCCTGTAGCTCTCGTCGGCGCGACGCTGGTGAACCCGGGTGCAGCGGCGATCCGCAACGCGGTGGTGATCGTGCGCGATGGCCGCATCGTGTGCGCGGGTGCGCCCTCGGCCGAGTGCTCGCCGCCGCCGGGCATGGAGGTTGTGAACGCGGCGGGCACATGGGTGATCCCCGGGTTGATCGATGCCCACGTGCATTACTCGCAGACAGGCTGGGTGGACGGACGCCCCGACGCGCTCGATCTGCGCGACCGTTTTCCGTACGACTCGGTGATCCCGGCGCTCCAGCGTCACCCGGAGAATTTCGACCGGGCCTATCTGTGCACCGGCGTCACCGGCGTGTTCGACGTCGGCGGCTATCCCTGGACGCTCGCCATGGCGCGGGGGCACGAGGGCATGTTGGATGCGCCGCGGGTGGTCGCCGCCGGACCGTTGCTGTCGACGGTCGATCACTGGCTGAATCTGCCGCAGATGCGGCAGTTCCTCTACATGAAGGATGACTCGACAGTGCGCGCCTCCGTGCGGGCGCTCGCCCGGGCCGGCTCGAGCGCGATCAAGGTCTGGTATATCCAGCTCCCCGATTCGGCGCGAACCCGCGCGCGCACTCTGCTGCTGGCCGCCGGAGAGGAAGCGAAGAAGGCCGGGCTCCCCCTCATCGTGCACGCGACCCAGCTCCAGGCAGCGAAGGACGCGCTGCGGGCTGGCGCAACCGTGCTGGTGCACAGCGTGGACGACGCGGATGTGGACGAGGAATTCATCGAGCTGGCGAAGAGCGGCGGCGCGACCGTCATTCCCACCCTCACCGTGCGCGAGGGCTATGCCGACGTCTATCTCGGCCGCTCTCCGGGCGCGCGCTATCCGCTGGCGTGCGTGGACTCGATCACCCGCTCTCATCTGGAGAGCGTGCTTCCCGACGGGCAGCGCGCGCGGGGAGGGGCGGCGGCGCGAAGCGCGGCATGGGACAGACAGCGTACGACGATGGATCGCAATCTTCTCCGGATGCGCTCGGCCGGCATCGCGATCGCCACCGGGACGGATGCCGGAAACCCGGGTACGGCGCACGGACCGAGCATCTATCGGGAGATGGAGGCAATGCAGCACGCCGGCCTGCCGCCGGCGGATGTTCTGGCCTCGACGACGATCGTCGCGGCGCGTGCCATGCGGCGGGAGCGGGATCTCGGATCGCTCATTGCCGGAAAGCGCGCCGATCTGGTGGTTCTGGACGGCGATCCCCAGTCGGACATCGCGAACACACGCCTGGTGCGGATGGTGATGCGTGGAGGAGCACTCTACGGCCGCGCCGAGCTTCTCCCACGGCGATAGATTGTGACCGACTCGAACCCGGCATCATGATGCGCGCCTTCGCTGTCCTGATGGCTTTGCTCCTCGCGCCTCTCGCGCACGCCCAGAGAGCGCGCGCACCTGTCACTCCGTCGCGACCTTCGGCTTCCGGACCAGCCCCGACGCTCGTCGTCTTCCTCACGGTCGACCAGATGCGTGGGGAGTACATCGATCGCTTTCGAGGACAGCTCTCCGGCGGGCTCTCCCGGCTCGCTCGGGGGGGCGCCGTGTTCACGAATGCGCACCAGGATCACGCGGTGACCGAGACAGCGCCGGGCCACGCGAGCACGATGTCGGGACGCTTTCCGAGCAGCACCGGCATCTCGAGAAACAGCGCCGGTGTGCAGGATCCCCAGTCGCCCCTTCTTGACGGCGCCCCGGGACCGGGTGCGTCTCCGTTCCGCTTCCGCGGCGGAACGCTCATCGACTGGCTCCGGATCAGGGACCCGCGCAGCCGCGCCCTCTCGGTGTCGCGCAAGGATCGGGGGGCGATCCTGCCTCTCGGCCGCGCCCATCAGAGTGCCTTCTGGTATGCGCCCGATGGGCGCTTCACCACGAGCCGCTACTACGCCGACACCCTGCCGGCGTGGGTTCGTGCGTTCAACGATCGTCATCTTCCGCAGCGCTTCGCCGGCACCGCGTGGACGCTCTCGCTCGCGGACAGCGCCTATCACGAGCCGGACAGCGTCGGGATCGAGAGCGGCGGTACCGACGTGGTCTTCCCCCACCGGATGCCGGCTGACAGCGCACAGGCGGCGCGCATTCTCCCCGAGTATCCGTTCATGGACGAGGTGACGCTGGCGCTCGCTCTCGCCGGCCTCCGGCAGCTCGGCCTCGGCGCCGGCCCGCAGACGGACATTCTCGCGATCTCGCTCTCGACCACCGACGCGATCGGCCATCGCTACGGTCCCGATTCCCGCGAGCTGCATGACCAGATCATCCGGCTGGACCGGATGCTCGGCGCCTTCTTCGACTCTCTCTATGTGGCGCGCGACTCGTCAAAGATCGTGGTGGCGCTCACCGCAGACCACGGCGTGGCGCCCTTTCCCGAGCTGTACCAGGCCCGGACGCACCGTCGGGCCGAGCACGTGGATGCAAGTGATCTTCTGCACCTCGCCCGCGCCCATCTCGTCGAGCGCGGCATGGACAGCACGGCGCTGAGCTTCGAGGACGGGATGCTGTTCGTTCGCCGCGAGAGCTTCGCTGCCAGCGGCGTCGATCCGGCTGGCGTGATCGGTCCGTTCATCGCCGCTCTGCGCCAGCGACCAAGCGTTATGCGTGTGGACCGGGTGCGCGACCTCGCCCGGGACAGCGCGCGCAACCCGATCTCCCGGCGATGGCTGCACATGCTCTCTGCGGACCTGCCCGTGGAGTATGTGGCGACGCTCACTCCGTACAGCGTGTGGGGAAAGGTGACGTACGCCGAGCACGGCACCCCTCACGATTACGATACCCACGTCCCCGTGATTTTCTATGGACCGCCTTTTCGCGCGGGCCGCTACCCGGAATTCGCTCGCGTGGTGGACATGGCCCCGACGCTGGCGTGGGTCGTTCACGTCACGCCGACCGACCGGTTGGACGGCCATGTCCTTCGCGCGGCCATCCGCTAGCGCGAGCCGATGGTGCGCGACCGATATCGCAATCCCGGCGACAAGCCGGGCGACGCGCTGCGCCGCGCGCTCGACGAGGCCGAATTCGGGCGTGAGCGCACCCTGAACCTGCGGGCGTCGCTCCCCACGCCGGCCGATGCGATCCAGCGGGTGGATGCGTGGCTGCGCGAGCGCCAGGTCGCTCACGCGGGGCAAGTTCTGATCATTACGGGTCGAGGAAACCAGAGCTACGAGGGCATCTCGGTGGTGCGTGCCGCGGTCGCAAAACGGCTCATCTCGCTCCGACGGCATGGCGTGATCGAGAGCTTCCGGGAGCACACTCCCGGCTCCTTCGTGGCGACTCTCGCGCCGCTGACGGCGCTGCGCGACGCTCCGCTCCGCCGAGCGGAGTGGGTCATGCCGCGATTGGTCGATCCCGTCTCGCTGTCCGGACTGGAGCCGGCGACGCGCTCAGCGTTGCGGGAGCTTGCCCGGAGCGCGCTCGGTGATCTCGGCGTGCAGGATCCGGAGCCATTCATTCAGCGAGAGATGGTCGAACAGTTCTCGCTCATCGCCGCCGGCGTTCCGGACGGCGCGGACCGAGAGAATCGACTACGTCGCGCGATCGAGGGAGCGCTGCAGGAGTACGAAGACAGCGAGTGACTCTCCGCAATTTCGCTTGTACGGCTGTGCTCCCGGCATTACTCTCTGGGCGCAGTAATCCCCCGTCGTCCCCCCAGCCGCCGTCCACCATCGGGTACGCCCGCTGCGCGATGTCGGCGCGACACGAGGTTCCACGCGATGCTCAGCCTACCGGGCTCGGAGAATACCGCCGCCAGGCCGCTCGCGGAAGGTGGTGACTCACTCGGCGCAGACAGCCCATTCGACGTGCTCGTGGGTGAGCTCGACCAGGTGCTCAGTGAATGGCGCGCGCTGATGCGTCCGGAGCCGTGGGCGAGACTCCCTTCGGATCGGCTTCTCGACTCGATCCCCAAGATTCTTCCCGAGCTGCTGCGGCTAGCGAAGACGGGCGTCGCGCACGTGGACGACAACCTCAAGGAGCAGATCGCCCAGGAGCACGGCACCGTTCGCCGGGAGGACAACGTTCCGATTCTGGCGCTGGCCGAGGAATGGAACGCGATCAAACGGGCGTGCTCGGAAGTGCTATCGCGGCAGGGTTACGGGGAGGAGACCTGCAGCGGCGTGATGGCACGGCTCGAGTTGCTCGTGGACGATGCCGTCGGCTACACCCTGCGCGGCTACTACCGTCCGGAGTTGGACCTGCTGCGGGGGCGCGGGCTCGAGCGGCGGGATGGCTCGAGCGAACGCCGGAGCTCCGGCGGCAGCCGCCGTGCGTCACCCGGTGACTGACAGGACGCCCTTCACGATCGAGCCGTAGCCATGCGCCGATTCTTTGCTCTCGCCGTCCTCAGCAGCGCGGCTGCCTCGCTGCGCGCGCAACCCGTCACCGGATATTCGGCGCCGGCCGCTCAGCGCGAGCGCGCCGCTGAAGCCGACGCGATCAAGCGGCCCGACCCCGGGGCGGCGTCGGCACTGTCCCGCGCTCTGTCGCACACGACGCACATTGCGGGAACGCCGGCGCAGGCCTGGACCCGGGATTACGTGGTGGAGCGGATGAAGTCGTGGGGCCTCGAGACCGAGGTGCGCGCGTACGACGTCTGGATGCCCCACACCACTGCGGTCACCCTGTCGCGCGTGGCTCCGGATACGCTCGCGCTCCGGTTGAGCGAAGGCCCGGTGGCCGGCGACAGCACGTCCCTGACCACGCCGGAGGCGGTGATCGCGAATGGGACGAGCGGCACGGGCGACGTCACGGGAGAGATCGTCTACGTGAACTATGGATTGATCGAGGACTACGCGCAGCTGGACTCGCTTGGTGTCTCGGTCAAGGGCAAGATCGCGGTGGCGCGCTATGGACGGTCGTTTCGAGGCATCAAGGCCCGCGAGGCAGAGAGGCATGGCGCGCTGGGACTGATCATCTACAGCGATCCGCAAGATGACGGATTCGTGCGGGGGGATGTCTATCCGGCCGGACCGATGCGCCCGCCGCAGGGCGTGCAGCGCGGCAGCGTGTACAACGGCAACGGTGATCCGAGCACGCCGGGTTGGCCCAGCAAACCAGGTGCGAAGCGTCTGGCCGTCGACAAGCTCGATGTTCCGCGCATCCCCGTTGTCCCGATCGGATACGGCAACGCCTCCGAGCTGCTCCGCGGATTGCATGGCGCGCGGATTCCGCAGACTTGGCAGGGCGGCCTTCCCTTCCGCTACCACATCGGCCCGGGACCGGTCGCCGCGCATCTGGTCGTGCAGAGCGATACGGCGCGCAGCGCGATCAAGCAGATCTGGGATACCTTCGGAATCGTGCGCGGCAGCGAACTTCCGGATCAGTACGTGATCATCGGCGGCCACCGCGATGGCTGGGGGCCGGGCGCGGCCGACAACGTCAGCGGGACGGTGAGTGTGCTCGAAGCTGCCCGGAGCATCGCCGAGCAGGTGAAGGGAGGAATGCGCCCCCGGCGCACGATCATCTTCGCGACGTGGGATGCCGAGGAGTGGGGGCTGGTCGGCTCCACGGAATACGTCGAGGACGACTCTCTCCGTCTCGGACGCGGCGCGGTGGCGTACCTCAATCAGGACGTCGCAGCAGGGGGCCCATCGTTCGGCGGAGGAGGCTCCCCCTCGCTTCGCGCCGTCCTGCGCGACGTCGCGAGGGAAGTGCCGGACCCCACCGGGGCGGGCAGTGTCTACGACGTGTGGCGTCGCAAGTCGGCGGTGGTGGCGGATAGCCTGGAGCCGCCGATGGGCGATCCAGGAGGCGGGTCGGACTTCGCCGGCTTCTACAATCACCTCGGCATCCCGATAGCCGACTGGGGATTCGGCGGCCCGGGCGGTGTGTACCACTCCTTTTACGATTCGTACCACTGGATGGAGAGCTTCGGAGATCCTGGCTTCCTGTACCACGCGACGGCCGGGCGCCTGGGGGCAGCGATGGCGCTTCGCCTGGCGAACGCTGAGCTGCTGCCGTACGACTACCTGGAATATGCCCGGACGATGCGGCGCTATCTCCCGGCGCTCGACCGCCTGCTCGCCGATCGCAAATCGGCTGCGACATCGGCAGCGCTCGGCTCGGCCATCGACCGCATGGAGCGGGCGGCGTCGGCGTGGGCGGTGGCGCGGGATGCGGCTCTTGCCGGAGGCACGCCGGCAGCGATGTCGCGCGCGAACGCGTCTCTTCTCCAAGTGGAGCGATCGCTCACGCGCCCGCAGGGGCTTCGCACTCGTCCGTGGTACCGCAACCTCATCTACGCTGCGGATGAGGACAACGGCTACGCGACGATGGTTTTTCCGTCGGTGAGCGAGGCCGTTCGGGCCGGCGATCGCGCGCTCGTGGAGCGCGAGCTCCAGGATCTCGCATCGCGGTTCGACACCGCCACGGCGGCGCTTGCATCCGCCGCCGCCGCCATCGCCCCGACACCCGCCCGGTGACGTCGGGCGACGCCCGTCGAACGAGTCGCACGGTGGGAGCGTAGATCAGGGAGAGATGACGCGCATGCTGTCGCCGTCACTCACTCTCCGGGGGAGGCCGCGTGCGCCACAGGATGCTGCTCTGGTTCGTGTTTCCACTCTCGCAATCGTTCGCGAGCTGCAAGAAGCAGAACGGTGCATCTGCGGTCCCGGCCTCCGACAGCTCCGCGCTGACGGCCCCGCCCGTGGGCGGGCTGACCGACAGCGGCACGACAGGGGTGGACAGCGCTCGGCAGTCCACGCGGCGTGCACGTTCCGCCGCTCGAGCGGATCAGGTGGATCGGCGCTTCGACAACCCCGTCCGCGCATCCCGCGCGCCGACATTGCGTCACAAGCCTGGTGAGGCCCGAGCCGACACCTTCAAGAAGCCGGAGCGCACTCCCATCTATCCGGCGACACCCCCGCCCCGTCGCTGAGCACGCCGCTCTCGCTCCTCTCTCATGGTACGCCAGCGTACCATGGCCGCGCGCTCGCACGCACTGTGCAATGGGAGAGCGGTGCGGACCAAGGGATGGACCCGCCCGCGGCCTCCGGATGATGCCGATGGTCTCGCGACGCCCGGCGCGCGAAGCGCGCTGGCGTCGAGGGGCGACGCAAGGGATTGCACAACGTGCTCAACGGACGGCTGGAGGGGATTGCGCGACTTCCCCGGGAGCAGTGCGACTCGATCGCAAGGTACGGGGCACGGACGACCTGGCCCACGGGCTTCGCGGTGTATGAACGGGGAATGGCTGCCAACGGAGTGTTCATCGTTCTCCGTGGACAGATCGTGCTGCGCACTTTCGTCGGCAGCGGCCGCAGCTTCGTACCGTGGGTAGCCACCTCGGGAGAGACTTTCGGCAGCGAAGGACTTCAGGAACAGCCGCGGTACTCGAGCAGCGCGCGCGCCGAAGTTGAGAGCGAGACGCTCCACCTGAGCAGCGCGCGCTTCAGCGCACTTCTGCGCGAGCAGCCGACGATCGCGCTGAGCCTGGTGCGCCAGCTGGTCGCCGAGCGCACGGCGCTTCTCGACAAGCTCGGCCAGCATGCCACGTTGACCGTCGAGCAGCGTCTGATCGTTGCCCTGCTACGGATTGGTGAGA
The DNA here is from genome assembly GCA_030948255.1 of Gemmatimonadota bacterium. GTDB lineage: Bacteria > Gemmatimonadota > Gemmatimonadetes > Gemmatimonadales > Gemmatimonadaceae > JALZAQ01. The sequence continues at coordinate 19,114 of JALZAQ010000048.1, read as the reverse complement.
GCCGGACATGCACCGCCGGCGCGATCGGTCCGATATTCGTGCCGCGGAGATTGCTCGGCGAGCTTGTGGGCGCGACGCGCGAATCCGTCTCCCTCGTGCTGGGCCGCCTCGCGGCCGACGGCCTGATCGAGCGCGCCGGAACCGGCCTGGTGATCTCCGACATTGGCCGGCTGGAGGAGCGACTTCGTTCTCCATCTCGCGGTGCGGGCGTCGCCCTCTCTGACGCTCCCGCCTCGAATGGCAACGGCGTTCGACGGCCCGTCGCAAGCGGATCGGCCCAGCGGAGTCGCTAGAAGGTTCATCCCCGCGCCGGTTAGATTTCGGGACCATGGTCCACAACCGACTGCCTCAGCTCGAGGGGCTGCCCGCGCTGTCCGCTGATGAGTTGGCGCGCTACAGCCGGCACGTCATCCTCCCGGGTGTCGGGACAGAGGGACAGCGCCGGCTCAAGGCAGCGAGCGTGCTCCTCGTCGGCGCCGGCGGGCTCGGTTCACCGCTCGCACTCTACCTGGCAGGCGCAGGAGTGGGGCGCCTCGGGATCGTGGACTTCGACCGTGTTGACGTGTCGAATCTGCAGCGTCAGGTGCTTCACGGCACCTCGGACGTCGGACGCCGGAAGACCGAATCGGCTCGCGATCGGATCGCCGATCTCAATCCGCACGTCGAGGTGGAGACCCACGCTCTCAGGCTCACGTCTGCGAACGCCCTCCCGCTCATCGCGGCCTACGACATCGTCGTGGATGGGACCGACAACTTTCCGACGCGCTATCTGACGAACGATGCCTGCGTCCTTCTCGGGAAGCCGAACGTCTACGGGAGCGTGTTCCGGTTCGAGGGACAGGCGTCCGTGTTCGCGACGCCGGAGGGTCCATGTTATCGCTGCCTTTTCCGCGAGCCGCCGCCACCGGGGCTGGTGCCGAGCTGTGAGGAAGGTGGGGTCTTCGGCGTTCTGCCCGGCCTCATCGGGCTGATCCAGGCCACGGAGACGATCAAGCTGATCCTCGGCGCCGGCGACACACTGGTGGGACGCTTGTTGCTCGTGGATGCCCTGCGCATGCAGTTTCGCTCGCTGCAGCTGAGACGGGATCCTCTCTGCCCGGCGTGCGGAACGCACGAGATCACCGCGCTGATCGACTACGAGACATTCTGCGGCGCGACGGTCGGGAACAGCGATGAGGACAGGGTCGCGGAGCTGACGCCTCGCGAGCTCGCCGAGCGCCTGGCCCGAGGGGATGAAGTCGAGCTGATCGACGTGCGCGAGCCGTACGAATGGGAGATCGCGCGGATTCCGGGAGCGCGGCTGGTTCCCCTCGCCACGCTCCGGCAATCGGTCGCGGCATTTCCGAGAGACCGCGACATCGTGCTCTACTGCAAGAGCGGAACGCGCAGCGCGACCGCAGCGCGGCAGCTTCAGGCGGAGGGGATTCGACGGGTGTGGCAGCTGGCCGGGGGCATCGCACGCTGGGGCGATGACGTGGACCCCACGATTCGCCGGTACTGACGGGTGACCGGGCGGTCCCCGGATTTTCGGCACGCAGTATGCAAACAAAGGGGTATCCTCGTGGGGGGGATAAACAGAGCGGGGGAGTGTAGCCGAGAGGCTGCCTCCCCCGTTTCTGCGCGCTCCTGTCCAATTCCCAGGCCGCGTCGCAGTCGCGCGTGATCCTCTCCCTGCTCGCTCTTGCCCTGGCTCTGCTCGCCTGGAACCTGGTGGGACGATGGATCGCTGAGCGGCGGACGGCGTCACGGCTCACGGTGGATGCGCGAGGGGAAATCATCGGCGCCGCGGCGATCGGTCTGCCCGATGGCGCGCGGGGTACGGTGCTGATGCTGCACGGCTTCGGCGATACTCCGCAGACACTGGTGTACCTGGCGAACGACCTACATCGCCGCGGCTACGCGGTGTACGCGCCGCTCCTGCCCGGGCACGGCCGATCGCTGCGGGAGTTCGCCCGATCGAGTGCCGACCAGTGGACGGCCGCCGCGGAGGAGGCGTATTCCGCGCTGCGGGCGAGGGGAGAGCGGGTGAGTGTCGTTGGACTTTCGATGGGGGGCGCGCTCGCGGCATCGCTGGCGTCGCGTCATCCGGAGGTACCCGCTCTGGTGTTGCTCGCGCCGTATCTGCGCAATCCTCCGCTCGTTCGCCGGATTGCTCTCTTCCCGGGCATTGTGGGACTGCTCGCCCCCTATCTGTCCGGCGGGAGCGATCGCTCGATCCAGGACGAAGCCGAGCGCGCGCGCAGTCTCGCCTATCGCGCCACCACTCCGAAGTTGCTGGCGGAGCTCGGACGCATCGCCGCCGCCGGGCGCGCGTCGCTCCCGTCGCTCAGAATGCCGACCTTGCTCATCCAGTCCCGTGAGGACAACCGCATCGACGCGAGCGTGGCGGAGGAGGCATTTTCCGCGATTGGCGCGCGGGAGAAGCAGCTGGAGTGGCTGGACGGCTGCGGCCACGTCATCACGGTGGACCGGGGGCGCGATCGCGTCTTACAGATGGTCGCGGAGTGGCTCGAAGCGCATGCCGGAGCGGCGACGGAAGGGCGGCGCACCGAGGGGTCGGGCACCTCGTAGCCGGGCAGCAAAACGGGGCGGCCTCGGCCGCCCCGCTCGCCACACGTCGAAGGCGCGAGAATCAGGAGGTCACTCGATCGTATGCTCCGGTGACCGCACCGGTAACCAGATCGGGCACGTGCTTCACGGCGTCCACGGCCTGATTCCCGACCTCGCTAACGACCCGTTTCACCCGCTGCACGGCGGAGACACCGCGCTTCCGAGGTGAGGACTTGGAGCCGGAGGAGCGCTTCTTTCCTGACGACTTGCGCGCCGACATCGCGCGCGGCGCGCTCTTGCGGGCACCCTTCTTCTTGCGGCCGCTGCCGGCACTCTTGCGCCCGCTGCTCCGGGAGCCCGCCGCCTTCCTGCTGGATCCGCCACGGCCCGCCTTCTTGCTCGCTGCGCCTCGACGCGACGAGCTCTTCCGCGACGCGGTGCCACGCCTGCCGGACTTTCTGCGAGAAGACTTCTTGCTGGTCGCCATATCGTGAGCTCCTAGTGAGGACAGTTGGTGAGAGCAAGATAAGCAAGATTCGCGCGCATTTGGAATTTGCGGGGTATATTCTCGTCCAGATGGAACTACCCCTTCAGAGAGGTCAGAGGATGAGGAAGACGATCGGAATAATGGCGCTCGGCGCTATCGCGATGGGCGCCCTTGCCGGGCGCGCAGGCGCGCAGGGCGACACGACGAAGAAGACTGGCGGGATGAGCGGAATGTCCGGCATGAAGGGAATGAAGGGAATGAACATGGATCCGGACAAGAAGATCGTCGGAACCGGGGTGCCGGCTGGATACATGGGCCGCACCGACTCATCGCGCTTCGGGAAGGGCGACATCCAGGCGGTCCGGTACACGAACAAGAAGGGCCGCTGGGAGATCGAGACTGGGCCGGCGCACATCGTCTATGACGCGAAGGACACGAAGAGCGGCGTGTATGCGGCGAGCGCGACCATCACCCAAGTGCACAAGCCGGCGCACCCGGAAGCTTTCGGGATCTTCGTTGGCGGCCAGAACCTGGATACCGACCAGCAGAAGTACACCTACCTCCTCGTGCGCGGTGACGGGAAGTACCTGATCAGGGTGCGCGACGGGAAGGACGTCAACACGATCACGGAGTGGACGGCCAGCAAGATGGTGCCGATGGCGAACAAGGCCGGGAAGGCGACCTACAAGCTGATGATCCATATGGCGCCGGACACGGCGCACTTCTACGTGAATGGCAAGCTGGTGGAGGCCGTGGCGAAGTCGCGGATCTCGGCGGATGGGATCGCAGGTCTTCGGATCAATCACAACCTGCACGTGCTGGCGTCGCCGGTGGAGCTCAAGTAGAGACGAGGGGGTGCCCGTTGTCGGGTGCCGGTTGGGACGAAAACACGGCGGGTCCCGTCTCCGGAC
>JALZAQ010000048.1:0-15156 GCA_030948255.1 Gemmatimonadota bacterium | reverse complement strand
ACGGGACCCGCCGTGCATCGAGTCGCTACGCCTTCCTGGTTTCTCCGTGCTCGAGGAGCCAGAGCTTAGCAGGGTCCAGGGCGGCATGGTGCCAGGCGGCGCGCAACCGGAGGGGGGGCTCGTCCATCGGCTCGTCCGTGAGCTTGAACGTGCCCCAGTGGATCGGGAGCATCGCGGGATGAGAGGTGGGGTGCCCGGTCCGGACGTCGGTGTAGGCGCTCACCGCCTCGTCCGGGTCCATGTGAACGGAGCGCATGAACCAGCGCGGTGCGTACGCGCCGATCGGAATGAGCGCGAGATCGAAGGGACCGAGCTGTGCGCCGATGCGGCCGAACTCGGGATGGTAGCCGGTGTCGCCGGCGAAGAAGACGCGATGGGAGCCGGCACGGACGGCGTAGCCGCACCAGAGGGTGCGGTTCCGATCGCGGAGCCCGCGCGCGCTGAAGTGCTGCGCCGGCGTGCAGGTGATCGTCGCGCCGGCGATGTGCAGGCTCTGCCACCAATCCAGCTCGGCCGCGCGCGAGACGCCCCACGATTGAAGCCGGCTGGCGAGGCCCAGAGGAGCGACCCAGCGTGCGGCGGGGTGGAGTTTCGCCAGTCGCCGCACGGTCGGCTCGTCCAGGTGGTCGTAGTGGTTGTGGGAGAGGAGCACGAGATCGAGTGGCGGGAGCCGTCCCATCTCCACTCCGGGCTCGACCCACCGCTTTGGACCGATACGCGACAGTGGAGAGGCGCGCTCGCTCCAGATGGGGTCGGTGAGAACGTTCATGGCGCCGAGCTGCAGGAGCACCGTCGAGTGACCGACCCAGGTGGCGAAGAGATCGTCTGGGCCGGAGCGGGGGACGGGGAAGTGGGGCGTCGCGCGCACGAAGCTCGAGCGCGGCGGATCGGCCGGCGTGCCGTGGATCCGGTCCTTCTGCCACCGAAGGAGATCGCCCAGTCCATGCGCCTCGATGCCGGGCCAGGGGTTGCGAAAGCTCCCGCCGGGGCGGTGGTGGCTGGGAGGGGAGTCGGGTTCGGCGGTCATCGACGAGAAACGTGCCGACGTGCGGTGATCGTTCCAAAAAAAGCGGCCTCCGGAGAGGCCCGCTCGACAATGGGGGGAAACTTCTTCTGGCTCGCGCTAGAACCCTCCGCTCCCGTTCGGCGTGCCGTTGCCCGTGGGACCGTCGTAGCCCGTGCCCGCGGTGCACAGGTAGGACCCGCCGCAGCTGCCGTTGCTTCCCGACAGGACGTCGAACAGCGACGACGTGTGGGAATACGAGTACGATCCGTAGACGATCGCGCCCGAGTTGCCGGCCAGAGCATACACGCCGCCAATGATCGGGGCCGAGACGCTCGTCCCGCCGAAGACCAGCCAGCCGCCCGGATGTTGGCGGTAGGTGTCATAGACGGCGACGCCGGTGTTCGGATCGGCGACTGCCGAGACGTCGGCGACGGTCCGACGCGCGCATGCTCCATCGGTCTGCCAGCTCGGCTTCGAAATGTATGCGCTGCAGCCACTGCCAGCGCCGCTCCAGACCGTCTCGCTGAAGCCGCGGGAACTTCCATCCCTCCTGAGCGTCGTGCCACCTACTGCAGTCACGTATTGCGAGGCCGCCGGGAACTCGACCCCGTAACCATTGTCGCCGGAGCTGACGGTGATAGCGACGCCGGGGTGATTGAAGTGTGCCTGGTCGTTGACCTCGGCGGAGTACTCGCCGCCGCCATACGAGTTCGAGGCATCAGCTCGGGGCGCGCGACTATCGCCGTGCGCCCTCGCGCTGCGACGCCTGCGTCTGGCTGCGGCGTCTTGTTCCGTACGTCGAGAAACTCCGGATTAATCCGGATCCCGGCTTGGACGACCGGCGGATTCTTGGAAGCGAAGCGGCCCACGCTACAGGCGTTTCAAGCGTTTGGCAAGTGAGGAAATCCTTCGCTCGATCCTGTCGCGCCGCGCCGGTGGAACGTCGCTTCGCGCGAGGGGATTCTTCTCGCATGACCGACACTTCGATCGCCCGGCCCGCCGTGCGGGCCCCCGAATTTCCCGCGCTCGACTGGCTCAATCTCGGGCGAGGGCCGCTTCGGCTCGAGGATCTGCGCGGCAAGATCGTGATGCTCGATTTCTGGACGTACGGCTGAATCAACTGCATCCACATCATCCCGCAGTTGCGGGATCTCGAGCACCGCTTTCCAAACGAGCTGGTCATCATCGGCGTCCACAGCGGGAAGTACACGGCGGAGCGGGAGACGCCACGCATCCGCGAAGCTGCGCTCCGGCTCGGCAACACGCACCCGATCGTGAACGACCGGCAGTTTCGGGTGTGGCGAGGCTACGCCGTGAATGCATGGCCGACAATCGTCGCCATCGATCCGGTGGGATCGGTGGTCGGAATGCACGCGGGGGAGTTCACCGCGGAAACGATCACCCCTTTCATCGAAGGGCTCGTGGCCCGGCACGTGGCGAACGGCACGCTCGATCGCCGGCCGATCTCCTTCCGGCCGGATTCGCCGGCCGTCGCGCCGGGCACGCTCCGTTATCCGGGAAAGGTCGCGATAAGCGGGGAGCGGATTGCGATCGCCGACAGTGGCCATCATCGCGTGCTTGTCGGGACGCTCGACCTGGGCGGGCGGCGCGTGCAGGTCGAGCGGATAGCGGGTGAGGGGGGTCGCGGGTTCGAGGACGGGATCTCGGGCCGGCTCGATACGCCGCAGGGGCTGTGTTTCGTCGGCGACACGCTCTACATCGCGGATGCGGAGAATCACGCCGTTCGCGCGCTTTCGCTCGACACGGGCGAGCTGCGGACGCTCGCCGGAATCGGGCGACAGCTGCGCACAGGCGCCGACGAGGAGGGCGGTGCTCTCTCCTCGCCCTGGGATGTGACGGTCGCTGGCCGCAGCCTGTACATCGCCATGGCGGGCAACCACCAGATCTGGTCGATCGACCTCCGGAGCGGCGAGGCGACCGTACACGCGGGAAGCGGTCGCGAGGACATCGCGGACGGTCCGCGACGCGACGCGGCACTCGCCCAGCCGATGGGCATCGTCGCCGATGGCGAGCGGCTGTACTTCGTGGATGCGGAGTCGAGCGCCGTTCGGTGGGCGGAGACCGGCCCCTCGGGGGAGGGGTCCGTCGGCACCGTGGTGGGAACGGGGCTGTTCGATTTCGGGGATCGCGATGGAGCGGGCGACGAGGTCCGAATGCAGCACCAGCAGGGCATCGCCCGTCATCCTTCAGGGCGCCTTCTGGTCGCGGACTCGTACAACGACGCGCTCAAGTGGGTGGACGTCGCCGAGCGACGCGTGGAGACGTGGGCGAGGGGATTGAGCGAGCCCGGAGGCGTCGCCTGCGCCCGAACTGGCGCCTACGTCGCCGACACCAACGCGCACCGTCTGGTTCGGGTGGGATGGGAGAGCGGAGAGGTAGAGGAAGTGGAGCTGGTGTTGGGCTAGAGCTCCTTTTTCGCGCCCCCTTTCAGATTCTCCTCCACCCATTCTTCCCGCTTCATTCCGACGAGAGCGGAGCTGATGACGGGGAGCGCGCGCACAAAAGCGATCGCGCGCTGGGCGTCGGTATCGTATCCGGGGAGGGTGTCACGGATCTGCTCGGGAAGACCGGCAGTGAGCTTTCCCTGCAGCAGGGTTCCGCTGGTCACCACCGAGATGCCGAGCTCGGCGGCGGCCTGGAGCAAGGGGATGCGCTCCCCACCCGGCATTTTCTGCGTTGGCGCGCGGACCGCCTCGGCGAGGGCGAGGCTCACCGGGAGCTGAACGACACGGAAGTGATGCGAGTCGCCGGCTACCTCCTGCGCGAGCGCCACCAGCCGTGCCAGGCTCAGATGGCCGTGCTCTTCCGGGGACACTCGAAAGCCGTTCCACGTCGCGCACCCGTACCGCCCGATGCGCCCGGCGGCGCACTGCTCCTCGAGCAGCGCGAAGGCGGCGCGAAGTCGCGCGTCGAGCTCCGATGGAGCGATGGCGTCCAGCTGCTGCTCGGGGTTGTGGATGTAGTACACGTCCACCGCGTGGACGCGCAGGTTGGCGAGGCTTCGCCGCAGCTGATCGGCGAGAAACGCGGGAGCGAGGGAGTGCCCGCCGGCCACGATGTCGTCGGGTGTGAGGATGCGCCGGTCGATGTACTCGCGCTGGACGTAGCGCTGGTACTCGAACCGGTCATCGGGCGCCGAGCCGTCGAGCGGGATGTACCCCCCTTTGGTGCAGAGCACGATCTCGTCGCGAGCCACGCGTCCCGACCGGAGGGCGTTGGCGAGGGCGTGTCCCACCGAGCGTTCCGAGCGCTGGCAGCGGTAGTTGATCGCGGTATCGATGAGGTTGATACCTCGCTCGATCGCGCGTCCGATGGTGGCCCGATAGCGCGCGTCGTCCGCATCGGTGCACTCGCCGAGGTAGGTCCCGATCCCGATCGAGGAGAGGCGCAAGTCCCGGTCGAGGGGTCGATAGAAGTCATCCTCGAAGCCGCCGGCAAAGCGGGCGGCGTAGCGCGTTGTGCCTTCGGCTGTGGCGCGCGTCGTTTTGGTCTGCGCCTTACGGGTCGTGCTCTTCACCGGTCGGAGGGTACGGCAGCCGGGAGGTCGCGGCAAGAGCGTTGCCGAGGGGAAGGTTACCGTGGGGCGAGGCCGCGCGTTTATCACATGAGAGCCCGCCACGACCGAAGTGGACCCGAATCGGTTGGCAGGGGTCCGAATAGTGCTTAGCTTTTATCGAAGAACGGCTCGGCCTCGCGCATGTCGCGACGCCGGGCACGCCGTGCCGTGTCGCATTTCGCGACGCGATTACCAGTCAGGATAGGAGCCAGGCATACGATGCCCGGATTCGCCGCCTTCACATCGCATTGGTGGAAGCCAGTGCTGTTCATCATCATCGCCGGGCATTTCACCAATGTCTGCGTGACGCTGTTCCTCCATCGGTCGCAAACCCACCGGGGTGTTCAGTTCAGCAAGCTGATCGAGATCCCGATGCGTTTCTGGCTCTGGCTGTCGACCGCCATCGTGACGCAGGAGTGGGTGGCCTGCCACCGGAAGCACCACGCATTCGCCGATCGCGAGGGAGACCCGCATAGCCCCATCCTCGAGGGCCTCCGTAACATCGTGCTCAAGGGCGCCTTCTATTATCGAAAGACGGTGCGCCAGCCCGGTGTGCTGGAGAAGTACGGCAAAGGTACCCCGAACGACTGGCTCGAGCGCCATCTGCTGGCGAAGCTCAACTGGGTGGGCATCCTGGTGATGCTGCTGATCGACATCTATCTGTTTGGCTTCTTTGTCGGTCCCCTCGTCTGGGCCGCGCAGATGCTCTGGATTCCCTTCTGGGCCGCGGGCATCATCAACGGCGTTGGACATGCGCTGGGCTATCGGAACTTCAACGTGAAGGACGAGAGCCGGAACATCTCCCCGATCGCGATCTGGCTCGGCGGCGAGGAGCTTCACAACAATCACCACGCCGACCCGCACTCCGCGAAATTCAAGGCGAAGTGGTACGAGTTCGACATCGGGTGGATGTACATCAGGGCAGCCGAGCTGTTCGGACTGGCGAAGGTGAGGTACGCGAGGACGTAAGCCGGCGGAGCCCGGAGCGCGGCACCTTTTCTAGGAACTCCGATGCCAGCTACGGTCACCTGCTCGCGCTGTGGTCAGACGCGCGAAGGGTTCGAGCGGCCCCCCTTTCCGGGGCCCATCGGCGCGCGGGCGCAGGAGGAGATCTGCGCCGTGTGCTGGGGCGAGTGGCTCAAGCAGCAGACCATGCTGATCAACCACTACGGGCTGAACCTGATGGATCCTCAGGCGCGCTCTCTTCTCACGCGCAACATGTCTGCGTTCCTCTTCAAGTCGGGCGCGAACGAGGACATCGACACCACGCGCAAGGGTACGATCAGCTACTGATCGGCCGCGGCCCAGCGCTTGCGCTGCGCCGAGGCATGTTTCGGGCGCCTCGCGATCATCGTGTGTTTGGCGGTCTCTGTCTCACCGGGTCCCTGGTCGTGAGCGCGGCGCTCGGAAGCTGCGCGAGCGCGGACCAGGTTCCGGTGGACCAGGAGCGGGAGGTCGGTGCTCAGCTCGCCGCCCAGACGGCAGCCCAGCTCCCGATGGTTCAGGACGCCGGAGTCGATCAGTTCGTGAGCGAGCTCGGGGAGCTGCTCGTTCGCAACGCGGACACGACCGGTCGTCACTACACCTTCTACGTCGTGGACTCGCCGGTCGCGAACGCGTTTGCCATTCCCGGTGGCTACGTCTTCATCAATCGAGGGATTCTCGATCTGGCCGATGAGGCCGACGAGGTCGCGGGGGTGATGGCCCACGAGATCGGGCACGTCGTGCGCCGGCATTCGTTGCGCCAGATGGCGAAGGCGCAGAATGCCCAGAACGCCGTCGGGATCGTGTACGCGCTGCTCCATCGCAATCCGGGCGCGGGGGAGCAGGTCGCGCTCCAGGTGGCGGGCAGCGCGCTCATGGCCCGTTACAGCCGGCGCGATGAGACCGAAGCGGACGAGGTGGGCGTGATCTTCATGACCCGGGCTCACTTCGATCCCCACGGCATGCCGCGCTTCTTCGAGAAGCTCGCCCGCGAGGAGCGGCGGCGGCCGGCGCTGGTCGCGCAGTGGTTCGCGTCGCATCCGGCAACGGCCTCCCGCATTGCCGATACGGACTCGCTGATCGCTCGGCTGCCCGCCGACGCCCTGTCCCGCACCGTGAGAGACGTGCCCCAGTTCGCGCAGATGAAAGCCCGGCTGGCGCAACTTCCACCCCCGCCACCCGATCCGACGCACCAGCTACCGCCGCCCGGCCCCGCGCCGGATCGCGATCGCGTCCCGTAACTCCGGATTCGCCGATGGGCCTTTTCCGAATGTTGTCCGCCGCGGGGATGCTCGTGTGCGTCGCCGGCTGCGCCCGGCATCCTCTGCCGGTCGTCGTCGGGCGTGCATTGCCGCGGGGCTCGGCGCGATGGGTGGACGTGGAGCTCGAGCACATGACGCTGCGGCAGAAGGCGGCGCAGATGGTGTGGCCATCGGTGCTGGGGGACTATGCCCCGGCGGATTCTCCGGAATGGAAGCGGGTGCGCCACTGGATCATCGATGACGAGGTGGGCGGCTTCACGGTGTCGGTCGGCTCTCCGCTCGAGATCGCGGTGAAGCTGAACGCCATGCAGCGGCTCGCGGCGAGGCCGCTTCTGGTTGGAGCCGATCTCGAGTTCGGCGCGGGCTACCGGGCGCGCGGAGGTTACTTCCTGCCGAACGGGATCGACCTGGGGGGAGCGACTCTCTTTCCGCCGGAGATGGCGGTCGGCGCGACGGGCGATACCGCGCTCGCGTACGAGCAAGGTCGGATCACGGCGATCGAGGGGCGGGCGCTCGGCATCCACATCGACTACGCCCCGGTTCTCGATGTGAACAACAACCCGGCCAACCCCGTCATCAACACGCGCTCGTATGGCGAAGATCCGAAGCAGGTAGCTCGACTCGGGGCGTCGTTCATCCGGGGTCTCCAGGAGCATGGGATGATCGCGACCGGCAAGCACTTTCCGGGACATGGGGATACGGAGACGAACTCGCATCTGGCGCTGCCGGTCGTGAACGTGTCGCGGGCACGACTGGATACGGTCGAGCTCGTTCCGTTCCGCGCGGCCGTGAACGCGGGGGTCGGGGGCATAATGTCCTTTCACGGCTCCATGCCGGCGCTGGACTCGAGCGGCGATCCGGGCACGTTGTCGGCAAAGGTGCTCGGAGGAGTGCTTCGGGGAGAGATGGGATTCGGGGGCGTCATCATCTCCGATGCGATGGACATGCGGGGAGTGCTCGACCGGTACGGGGCCAGTGAGGCCGCGATCCGGGCGGTCGCGGCCGGGGCGGATGTTCTCATCCAGCCGGAGAACGTGACAGCCACCATCGACGCGATCGTGGCTGGCGTCGCGCAGGGCCGGTTGAGCGAGGAGCGGCTCGGCCAGTCCGTGCGTCGCCTCCTCGAGGAGAAGGTTCGACTCGGCCTCGATCGTCGGAGGCTGGTGGACCTCGACAGCGCGCGCGCCCTGGTCGGGGATTCGGAGAACACGGCCGCGGCGGCCCGCAGCGCCGAGCGCTCGATCACTCTGGTGCGCGATTCCGCGAGGCTGCTGCCGCTCGGCCGGCTGGCGCGAGCGACATCGGTTCTCGCCGTGACGCTTGCGCGTCGTGCCGATCTGGCGGCTGGCACGACCTTCGATGCCGAGCTCCGTCGAACGTTCCCCGCGCTCCGGTCGGAGTTCGTGGACGCGGACGGGCGGGGCGGGGAGCTCGCGGCGTTGCTGCGCGCGGCCGATTCGGCAGAGGTCGTGGTCGTGAGCTCCTACATCGCGCACGCGTGGAACGTCAGCAGCATCTCGGCGCCTCAGGCATTCGCGGAGTTCTTGCGCGCGCTCATCGCTCGGCGGCGACCGGTCGTGGTGGTGGCGATGGGGAACCCGTATCTGCTCTCTCAGCTGCCGGAGGCGCCGACCTATCTGGTGGCCTGGGGCGGTTTCCCGGTATCGCAGCTGGCGGCAGCGCGCGCACTCGTCGGCATCGCCCCGATCAGCGGGCGGTTGCCGATCCACATTCCGCCGTCGTCGCCGATCGGAGCCGGCGAAATGCGGGACGTGCAGCTCTCTCCGCCGCCCGCGCCGGGGAAACGTCCGTAAAGTGGAAGAGAGAAAAAAAGAGAACGCGACCGCGGTCAGTAACCAGCGCCGAACGTAGTTGACGGAAATCGACGGACTTCGTATATAGTCGCAGCCCAGAAAAAATTCCGCAGAATTATTACCACTGTGTTACGAAGTGGGTGCGCAAGACTTGACATTAGTATCAAATGGTGAATAATTCGCGCTCGATGCGCGAACGCTCACCGCTCCCTCCCTCCCGCACTGCTCCGAGACGCTGCGCGCTCTCGGTAGACGTGGCCCTCCTGTCGCCGCACGGGAAGGGGCTGACCGTTCTCCTCACCCGCACGCCCGATCCCCGCGCCAAGGAGCGCTGGGAGCTTCCATGGGAGTCGCCGCGTGTCGACGAGGCGCTCGACGACAGCGCCGCGCGCATCGCGCGGGCCAGGCTCGGCACGGCGCCGGCCTGGATGGAGCAGATCTCGGCGTTCGGCGATCGGAAGAGGCACATCGGCGGGGCAGAGGTGTCGGTGGGGTTCGTCGGACTTGTCGCTGCGGGGGTGCCAGCGCCGGTGGGTGGGGAGGACGCGTGGTTCGGCGTGGATCAGCTGCCGCTGATCTCTCCCCGGCAGCGGGAGATCGTGGACGGAGCGGTGCAGGCCGTCCGCGCCCGGCTGGATCAGTCACCCGTCGCCTTCCGGCTCCTCCCTCCCACTTTCACCCTGAGCCAGCTCCAGGAAATCTACGAGCTACTGATTGGCCGGCGCCTCCACAAGGCCAGCTTCCGCCGGGCGCTCCACGCAGCCTGGCTCGTCGAGCCCACGGACGAGTGGCGGAGCGAAGGCCGCGGGCGCCCAGCCCAGCTGTTTCGCTTTGCCCCGAAGAAGCGGCGCGGGGGACGGCGGGGAGTGAGATTCGAGCTCCTGGGCTGACTCGGGGCCCGGAACCATTGCCCTGCCGGGTGTATTAGTTGCAATATGTGCATAAGCACGAATTGCCGGAGCATCCCCTGAGCCCCCATCGACAGATTCGCCGACCCCGGCAGCCACCCACGATTGCGTGCGGGGGCGCCGAGCGCCTGCCGCTGCCCGCACCGCCGGTCGAGGATCCGGAGGCCCAACTGCGCGTGGTCAGCCTCCGAGGCGGTACGCAGTGGATGGTCACGGTCGTGGCACACATCGTCTCCGAGGATGTGCTTCTCGGCACCGAGAGCTCGCGCCTGATTCTCAGACTCGAGTGCCTGACCCAGCCCCAGCGGCCGGCGAGAATCGTCACCGTCGCAGCCCGCCGCCTCGAGGAGCTGGACGATGCAGCGTTGCGGGCGCTCACCAGCGGAATTCGCGGGCGACGAGCGGCGACGAGCGGCCGGCCGGCTCGCGGATAGCCGAACGGCGCTCTTCCGTTATCTCAGTAGCCAGCTATCGAGGTCAATCGGCCCGGGTCGCCCGCCGCCGGACTTGCCACTGGATCAGCCCGCGAGCCACAGCGACGTTGTCGGCCGCGATTGCGTAGAGCTCCCGGAAGATCTGCTGCGCAGATGACCCGGCGAGCTCCACGATGACCGGCGGTTCGTGGCCCTCCCGTCGCTTGGGGTCACCCCGTCGCTCGACCCAGACGCGGCCCAGGTACGACTCCTCCCCGCCATCCGCCCTCGCCTCGATCGTCACGAAGCCGCCCCCGGGCAGCTCGCGCGTGTACAGCGGGGTCATGCTCACTGGACGATCACGGAATGGGCGCTCACCGTTCGCCTCCACGAAAGCCATGCTGCTTTGCGACGTCCGGACGACTCTCAGCCGACAGCGGAAGAGGAATGACCCCCTCCACAGGGAGAACTCTCCGAATCGCGATCAACCTCTGACCAAACCAGCTGGGGCGCGCCGAAGTGCCCCCGAAATGGTCCAGCCGAACTCGCCCGCTTCTCGCCGACGCATGGATGATGCTGTCCCCACCGGCATAGATCGCGATGTGCTGCGCTCCGCTCCCTCCCCAGAAGAAGAGTAGGTCACCGGGCTCCAGGTCACCGACCGATGGAGCCCACCCCAGCGCGGCCTGCTCGTGGCCGGTGCGCGGGAGAACGATCCCGTGCTGGGCAAAGGCGTAGCGGACGAAGCCCGAACAGTCGAACGCGCGTGGAGTCTCACCACCAAGACGGTACGGCACCCCGACAAAACGCCGAGCCGTGCGGAGCAGGTCGCTCCCGTAGACGACCGCGGAGACGGAGATCGTCTGCATTCCCGATGGGCGCGCCGCCGGCACTCGTTGCCCCGCCGCCATGCCGGGCAACGCCAGAAACGCGAGCAGAGAGAGAGGGCCAAAGATGGTCATCCCTTGCAGGACGCACCACCCTGGGGAGAGGTAACCGCGGGCGCCTCTACCGCTTCCCCTTCCCCATTGCCTTGAGCGCGGCCGCGGAATTCCGCTTCCTCATCTCCCGCTCCCAGATGTTCCCGACTCTGCCGATGCGCTCCGGGACGCTCTCGATCGTGAGCTCGCGTGGATCGAGGCTCTCGCCCAGCTCCTTCCACTCCAGCGGGGTGGAAACGGTGGCCCCCTTCTTGGCGCGGAGGGCATATGCGCCAGCGACGGTCTTGCCGCGAATGTTCTGGAGATAATCCACGTATACCGCGGCGGGCGGCCGCGCCTTCACCGACCGCTCGACCGTCGCTTCCCGTGGATGGGCGCTGACGACGCGGGTGGCGACGAGCTGGGCGGCCACGAGAGCAGCATCGTTCGGCGTGCGGGGTGGAAGGGGGACGTAGATGTGGATCCCGGCGGAGCCCGAGGTCTTCACCGCCGCGCGCAGCCCCAGCTCGTCCAGCACGTCCTTTACCCAGTGCGCCACGTTGACCACGCGCTCGAAGGGGGCGCGCGGGCCGGGATCGAGGTCCAGAATCGTGTAATCGGCGAAATCGCACGTCTGGATGCGGGAGTGCCAGGGGTCGACGGAGACGGCGCCGAGCTGGATCGTGTACAGCAGCGTGAGGAGATCTCCTCCGATGAAGCGTGCCTGCACCTCGCCCGCATCGCTCGTGACCTGCTCCACGCGGACAGCTTCCGGAACGTCTTCGGATGCCTTCTGCTGATAGAAGGATGGTCCGGTGATGCCATTCGGGAATCGCTTCAGCACGAGCGGCCGGTCGGCGATGGCCGACAGCACCATCGGAGCGACGCGGACGTAATAGCGCATGATGTCGCCCTTGGTCACCCCTTCGCCGGGGAAGAAGATCTTGCCGAGGTTGGTGAGCTCGAGCGTCTTGCCGGCCCCGAGATCGAGCGTTCCGGAGCCCCGGTCGCTCTCGATGGCCTCGAGCTGCGCGACGATTCCGGCGGCGCCCTCCTTCCTCTTCTTGCTGGCGACACGCTCCTTGCCAGCGGTCGGGCTCTTCCTCGCGCTCCGCTTCCTGGCCGCATCGCTGGACGAGGCCGCGTCGCCCCGCTTCTGGAGGCTCGGCGCTTCCCGCTTCACCGCGCGCGCGTCCTTGTCGTCCCGGGTGCCGAGGTAGATCGGCTGACGCAGCTTTCCATCGCGCGTCCACTCATTGAAGCGCACCTCCACGACGACCTTCGGCGTCACCCAGGTTGCCTTCTCGTTCGTTTGCGGCGTCTCCTCGAACGGGGAAGACTTGCGGATCAGGGGCCGGAGACGGTGATACATCTCCTTGAGGCCAGCGCGCGTGAATCCCCCGCCCGTGTGTCCGACGTAAATGAAGCGGTCCCGGTCGAAGTAGCCGAGCAGCAGAGCGCCGATGTGCTCGCGACTGTTGCGCGGCTCGGTGAAGCCGCCCACCACGAACTCCTGCCGGTTCTCGAGCTTGAGCTTCTGCCATACGCGTGAGCGCACCCCCGGCTCGTAGGTCGCGTCCATCCGCTTCGCAATGACTCCCTCCCATCCTTCGGCGCCCGCACGCTTCAGCATCTCCTCGCCATCGTTCGGGACGGACTCGGCGAGGCGGAGGTGCACGCCGGTGCGATTGCGCAGCAGCTTCTCGAGCCGGCCCCGCCGCTCCGACCAGGGCTCGCCCAACATCGCGTCATCCCCGTCGAGCAGGAGGTCGAAGACCATGAGCGCCGAGGGTGTCTCCTTGGCGTGGCCGGCGATGGCCCCCTTCTCCTTCACGTGCATGCGTCCCTGCAGCTCCTGGAAGCGTGCGGGCTGATCGGCGATGATGGCGACGACCTCGCCGTCCATCACGAGAGATCTCTTTGCCTGAGCCGCGAGCTTCTGCACGGCGGCCGTGATCTCGGGGAACTGTTCGCTCTTGTCCTTTCCGTTGCGGGAGATGAGTCGAGCGCCCTGATCGGTTCCAAAGGCGAGGACGCGAATGCCATCGAACTTGGGCTCGAAGGTCCATCCCTCACCTGTCGGGATCGCAGAGCTTACGGACGCGTACATTGGCTCGAGGGGCGCGGTGGTCTTCGCCGCGGGGGTTCGTGCTTGCGATCGAGTGGCCACAGGTCGCCCCGCCTTGTCAGCTCTGTTGCTCTGCCAGACGCGGGACTTTCCGGTGGCGATCTCGTCCATCGTCCGGCCGCTGTCCACGGAGGTCGTGACGCTCGCGGTGATGTCGGACCCGGGCTCTGCATGCTCATCGCGGTGCTTGATGAGGAGCCACTGGGGTTTCTCGGGGTCGCCGCGCTTGAGGCGGATGAGGGCGAAGCTTCCCCGAAGTCGTTCCCCGTGCAGGGTGATCTTGAGGTCGCCCCTCCGATAGCCCGCGCGCAGGGCCTTGCTGTGATCGCCGTCGTGTAGGTCGGCCTGGTCGGTGGAATAAGTGCCGCGATCCCACAGCAACACTGTCCCGCCACCGTACTGACCTTTGGGGATGGTGCCCTCGAAGGTGTTGTACTCGATGGGATGGTCCTCCACCTCCATCGCCAGCCGCTTGACCGCAGGGTCGAGGCTCGGGCCCTTGGGCACGGCCCAGCTCTTCATGACGCCATCCAGCTCGAGCCGGAAGTCGTAATGCAGATGGCTGGCGGCGTGCTTCTGGATCACGAAGCACAGCGCCGATCCCTTAGCGGCGCGGCCGCCGGCGGGCTCGGCGGTCTTCGAGAAATCGCGCTTGCGCCGGTACTCGGCGAGCTTGCCCTTTGCCGTCGCGGCGGGCATCTGCCCTCGGCCTTACGCCGACTTCTTCCGGCGGGCTTTCCGGGTCGGTGGACGCTCGCGCGCTGCGGCGCCCTTGCCCCCCGCGCGCAGCTCACCGGCGTTGGCGCGCTTGCCCTTTCCTTGCTCCAGACTCGCTTGGAGGCGGGCCATGAGGTCCACCACTTTCGTGTCTTGCGGCTCCTCGGCCGGCTCGTCGTAGACGATCTTCTTTCCCTTCATCTTCGCGCGGATGATCTTCATCAGATTGGTCCGGTACTCGTCGGTGTACTTCTCGGGATCAAAGGGCTCCGCGAGGCTGTTCACGAGCTGCTCGGCCATCTGAAGCTCCTGCGGCCGTACCTGGGTCGCAGGGGGAAAGCTGTACTCGCTCGGGTCGACCAGCTCGTTGGCGAAGCGCATGATCTCGAGCACCAGCGCATCGCCAATGACCTTCACGCCGGCGATGTGCTGCTTCTGGCGAATGATGATCTTGCCGACTCCCACCGAGCCGGATTTTCGGATGGCCTCGCGAAGGAGAGCGTATGCCTTGTCACCTCCCTTGCCGGGGACGAGGTAGTAGGGCGAGTCGAAGTAGCGAGGATCGATCTCCTCGGACTTCACAAAATCGAGGATGTCGATCGTCTTCGACTGCTCCAGGGCGGCCGCCTTGAAGTCGTCGTCGGACATGACGACGTACTTCCCCTTCTCGTACTCGTAGCCCTTCACGATCTCGTCCCAAGGCACCGTCTCCCCGTCGCTCGCGCAGACGCGCTCGTACTTCACCGGTGAGAGATCGTCCTTGTGCAGCAAGCGGAAGCTGATGTGGTCCTCGCGAACGGCGGTCTTGAGCTCCACCGGGATGTTCACCAGACCGAAGGTCAGCGAGCCTTTCCAGATCGATGCCATTCTCTACTCCGCATGACTGAGGAAACGCCGTCACCTGTCCCATCGGGAGAAGGCAAAAGAGGTGCCGAGCGTGGATCGGGATGACGTGGAAAGCACGAGACGCACATCGGGCGGCGGTTGTCAGCGGCCGGGATGCAGAAGGCCCCGGCATCGCTGCCGGGGCCTCTGCGTCACGAGAGGGAATCACACCTTCGTGACGTTTGCGGCCTGGGGGCCCTTCTGTCCCTGGACGATCTCGAACTGCACCTGATCGCCCTCCTGGAGGGACTTGAAGCCGTTCCCCTGGATCGCGCTGAAATGGACGAAGACGTCGGGCCCCCCCTCGCGACTGATGAAGCCGAAGCCCTTCGCATCGTTGAACCACTTCACGGTACCGGTGATGGCTGCCATGTGTACCTTCCTCTTCCTTGCCCGGCCGGGCTGGTCTGCGTGTCGAGATCTCGCGTTGAAGAGGGACGGGAATTTGCGTTTCCCGGCCTCACGCGGGATCGGAAGAAACAACCGTCTATGAAGAATAAACGGATGTATGGAATATCAAGGGGCAGCCAAGCAACATCCAA
>JALZAQ010000002.1 GCA_030948255.1 Gemmatimonadota bacterium | reverse complement strand
CCCCGACGACCAGTAGCAGCCGTCCCTGTGGATCGAGTACCACGGTGGGCGTCATCGCGCTCAGCATCCGCTTGCCGGGAGCGATCGCGTTGCTCTCGCCCTGGATCAGACCGAACATGTTCGGCTTTCCCGGCTGGGCCGCGAAGTCGTCCATCTCGTCGTTGAGGAAGAACCCCCCGCCGGTGACGAAGACTCCCGAGCCATAGCCGTTGTTCAACGTGGTCGTGGTCGCCACGGCGTTGCCGCTCGCGTCCACCACCGAGTAGCTCGTCGTATGCATCCCGATGGCGGCGCTGTTGCTGAACTTGGGTGTGGCCGTCGCCCTGTCCCAGGCGATGCTCTGGCGCTGATGTTGGGCGTACGTCTTGTCGGTGAGCTCCCCCACGGGGACGCTGACGAAGGCCGGATCGCCGAGCTTGGTGTTCCGGTCCACGAACGCCCTGCGGAATGCTTCGGCGAAGAGATGCCGATACTGCGCGCTCTCGAATGGCGGCAACTTGTCATAGCCCTCGAGGATGTTCAGCGCCTCGATCATCGTCACGCCCCCGGATGACGAAGGAGGCATGGAGAGCAGCGTGTAGCCCCGGTAGCGTCCCCGGATCGCCTCGCGCCAGATCGGTGCGTAGCGCGAGAGATCCTCCTTCGTGATGATCCCACCCCCCCGCTTCATCTCCGCGACCATCAGATCCGCGATCGTCCCCGAGTAGAACGCTTTCGGTCCCTCCTCGGCGATCGTCGTGAGAGTGCGCGCCAGATCCGGCTGTCGCAGCAGCGCTCCGGCGGCCAGCCGGTGTCCGCCGGGATAGAAGGTTCCCGCGGCCGCGTACCGCGTGAGCAGCGCGCTATCGTAGGCCAGTCCCAGCGACATGGCGCTGTCCACCACGAATCCATCCGCGGCGAGCCGGATCGCGGGCTGGAGCACATCGCGAAGCGGCATCGTGCCGTATTTCCGGAGTGCTTCGGCCATCCCCGCGACGGCGCCCGGCACGCCCACCGCGAGGTGACCCACGATGCTCCTGTCGGTGAGCTTCCCGTTGGCGTCGAGATACATGTCGCGCGTCGCGGCGAGGGGAGCGACCTCGCGGTAATCGAGCGCTTCGGTGTGGCCGTCGGCCATTCGAATGACCATGAAGCCGCCGCCGCCGATGTTTCCAGCCACGGGATAGGTCACGGTGAGCGCGAAGCCAACGGCGACTGCGGCATCGACGGCATTGCCGCCTCGCTTCATGATCTCGGCACCGACGATGCTCGCGAGATCGCTATTGCTCACCACCATCCCGCTCGGTGCCTCGACACCGTGCCGCCCGGGTCGGAATCGCCAGTCGGCGGGGAATACGGGTAGAGGCGGGACCGCGATCTCGCTGCGCGACGACGAAGGCGCGATGGCCGCCGGCGGTGGCGGTCCGTGGCGGCAGGCGCCGAGGAAGAGCGCGCCGAGCAGCGACAAGCGAACGATCGACGAGCGACGCATGAGCCCTCCGGGATGACGAGCGGGCGAGCTAGTAGCTGGACCGGGTTCCGACCCCGACGCGTAGTCCGATGCGCGTCACCTTCTGATCGGAGCGCGTGCTGACCCCTCCGGGCAGACCGGCGTGCTGATGGAGGACGAGGCCGTAGTCCTGCACCAGGATGATCTCATTGCGCTCGCTCGTGGAATAGCCGATGCCGTAGCCGATGCCGAAACCGAAGTCGGTGTCGCCGCCGAGCGGTGCGAGAGGCGTCCCGCCGTCATCGCGCGTGAACTTTCTGTATCCGACCACGCCGGCACTGACGTCGAGAACCTGATGGAGACCGGTGCCGCCGCCGGCGTGAAAGACGCCCATCACCGACCAGATCGTTGCGTGCGCGTTGATCGCGTCGAAGCCTGTGACACCGCCCGACAGCGACGAATACGTCATCGCCTGGGTGGACCAGCTTCCGGTGACCCCCAGGGTGGCGGCGTTGGGAATGGGAAGCTCGATGCCTCCCCGATACTGGGCGCCGCCGGCAAAGTCCCAGACGGAGTTCGTCGATCCATCATAGACTCGTCCCGGCGTCAGATATCCGACCTGTCCGGAGACCCAGAGCGACGGAGACTGCCGCTTCCCGACGCGAAGGATCTGCGCGCGCAGGGTCGACGGCCTCGCGTCCGCGGCGGCGATCAGGGCGAGGAAGAGCAGGGAACGGTGCACGGCGTCTCCTGAAGTGTCTTGCGATTGACGCTTGCCAAGGCGTAACTTAGCCGCGCTGCCGCCGCGAGGACAGCGAGCGCCCTCGCTAGTTGTCACCCTTGCATCCGACTGCGTGGCCTCGCCTTCCTTCGCCGATTCCCGACTCACCGAGCGGCGGAACCCGCGCACCGCAGGCATCGATCTGGCCGACCCTCTCGAGATCGTCGATCTCCTGAGCGCCGAGGATCGAGCGGTGCCCGACACGGTCGCCGGCCAGCGCACCGAGATCGCCCGCGCGATCTCCCTCGTGGAGGAGAGCTTTCGTGCCGGTGGCCGTCTCTTCTACATTGGCGCTGGCACGTCCGGTCGGCTGGGCGTTCTCGATGCGAGCGAGTGCCCCCCGACTTTCGGAACCGACCCCGAGATGGTGCAGGGCATCATCGCGGGCGGAGCCGCCGCGCTCACCAGCTCGCAGGAGGGAAAGGAGGACATCGCGGAAGACGGCGCGGCGGCGATGGATGACCGGGCAGTCGGTCCGGCCGATTGCGTGGTCGGGATCGCCGCCTCGGGCACGACTCCGTACGTGAGGGGGGCGCTGGAGCGGGCGATCGCGCGTGGAGCGCGCACGGCGATCCTCGCCTGCTCCCCGCCGCCGGCGGATCTTCTTGCGAAGGTGATGGTGGCGATCCTCCCGTTCACGGGTCCGGAGCCGCTCACGGGCTCCACGCGAATGAAGGCGGGAACCGCTACCAAGCTCGTGCTCAACATGATCTCGACCGGCGCGATGATCCGGATTGGCAAGACCTACGGCAATCTCATGGTGGACCTGCGCGCGATGAGCCAGAAGCTGGTGGATCGAGGCGAGCGCATTCTCATGGAGGTCTGCGGCGTGACGCGCGACGACGCCCGCACGCTCATCGGCGACGCCGGCGGAAGCGTGAAGACGGCCATCGTGATGCAGAAGCTCGGTAGCTCGCGCGCCGATGCCGAGCGCGCGCTCATCGACGCGGGCGGGGTCATCCGGCGAGTCATCCGCGACGAGCCTCCTCCGGTCAGGTGAGCATGGCCGGAGGCCCCAGGCTCCCGCAGCATGGAAGCGCGGGGACCGCCGTATTGGTGGGCCTCATGTCGGGCACTTCTGCGGATGGCATCTCGGCCGCGGTCGCGCGCTTCCATCCCGGCCCGGCCTCCAGCGTGCGCGCGGAGCTGCTCGGATTTCTCAGCCGCCCCTTCGGCCGCGCCCAGCGGGAGCGTCTGCTGCGCGCGACCGAAGGAGGCACGCCGGCCGAGTATTGCCGCCTCAACGTCGAGCTCGGCGGATGGCTCGCCGATGCCGCCATCGCCGTGCTCGCCGAAGCAGGGGTCGCGCGCCAGGACGTGTCCGCGATCGCCTCCCACGGACACACGGTGTGGCACGAGTCCGGACACTCCACCTGGCAGTTCGGCGAGGCGGCGGTGATCGCGGAGCGCACCGGCATCGATGTGATCTCCGACTTCCGGGTGCGCGATGTCGCCGCCGGTGGTCAGGGGGCCCCCCTCGTATCGATGGCCGATGCGCTGCTCTTCTCGTCGCCCGATGGCTGGCGGGCGCTGCAGAATCTCGGCGGCATCGGCAACATCACCGTCGTGCCGCCGAATGGTGTGCTGGAATCGGTTCGCGCATTCGACACTGGCCCGGGATGCGGCGTGATTGACGGCGTCACGCGCGCGCTCTTTCCCGAGCTGCCCTACGACATGGACGGGGCGCTGGCGCGACGAGGCGGCGCGATCGCCGTGGTGCTGGACGAGCTGCTGGCGGAACGCTATTTCGCGGCACCGCCCCCCAAGTCCACCGGGCGCGAGCTCTTCAGCGCCGATTACGTTCGGAGACTGATCGACGGCTGCCGCCGCGCGGCGCCGGCGTCTACTCCGGAGGACCTGATCGCCACGGCGGTCACGCTCACCGCGCGGAGCATTGCGGTCGCATTCCAGCGCTTCATTCCCGAGCCGGTCGGGGAGCTTCTTCTGTCCGGCGGCGGGGCGAAGAACGCGGCGTTATGCGATGCCATTGCGTCCGCACTCGCCGCGGCACCCGGTGCGGTCGCGGTGCGGCGCTTCGAGGAGGCGTACTTCGACCCGGAGGCCAAGGAGGCGGTCGCGTTTGCGCTCATCGGCTGGCTTCACCTCGGGGGTCGCGCGGGGAACGTGCCTGCCGCTACGGGGGCTCGCGGGGCTCGCGTCCTCGGCAAGCTCACCCCCGCGTGAGGCGGATGAGGTGAGCGAGATCGCTCAGCTTCTGCTCCCGGCGCTGCACTGGGATCCGGCGCACGGATACGCCGGCGACCGGCCGATGATGGAGCGCGCACTCGAGCTGGGCGTCGGTGGCTTCATCCTGTTCGGCGGAAGCGTGGGCGACGCGCGTGAGCTGACCACCGAGCTCCACCGCCGGTCGCGCGTCCCCCTGCTCGTGGCCGCTGATCTCGAGAGAGGCGCGGGACAACAGTTCGCGGGCGCCACAGGTCTTCCTCCACTCGCCGCGATCGCCTCCCTCGCGGACCCCGACGCGTTGCGCCGCGCTGCTCGGCTGACTGCCAGGGAGGCGCGCGAGCTCGGTGTGAACTGGGACTATGCTCCGGTGTGTGATCTGGACATCCTGCCGGAGAACCCGATCGTCGGGACACGCGCCTTCGGAGGCGATCCCGAGTACGTCGCCGCTCTCGCCGCGGACTGGATCGATGCGTGTCAGTCGGAGAGCGTGCTCGCGTGTGCCAAGCATTTCCCGGGACATGGCCGCACGACGGGGGACAGCCACATGGAGCTGCCCGTGGTGCGCAGCTCGGCCCAGGAACTGCTCGCGACCGACCTTCTCCCCTTCCGGGCGGCGGTGGACGCTGGCGTCGCCTCGATCATGACGGCCCACGTGGCGTACCCGGCGCTCGATCCCAGCGGCGCACCGGCCACGCTGTCGCGGGAGATCATCGGGCGCCTCCTGCGACAGGAGATGCGCTACGATGGTCTCATCGTCAGTGATTCGCTGACGATGGAGGGCGCTCTCGTCGGCCAGAATGAAGCGGAGGCGGGGATCCGCGCGCTCCAGGCCGGCTGCGATCTGCTGCTCTATCCCGCCGATCTCGAGGCGATCGCGCGCGCGCTGGAGCAGGCGCTGCGGGACGGGGTGCTCGAGAGTGAGCGCATCTTCCACTCGCTCCGACGTCGCGCCAGATGGGCGCAGTGGGGGGCGCTCGTGTCGCGCCCGCCGCAGACCCCGGTCGTCGAACCGGGCTGGGCGGACGAGCTCGCAGTGCGGTGCATCCATGTCGTGCGAGGAGCGCCGGCGCGTGTCACCTCTCCGCTCGACATCATCGTGGTGGACGACGATGTCGGAGGCCCGCATCCGTCGCGCGATCCGTTCTTTGCGACCCTTGGCGCGGCCGGCTGGGACGTGCGTCGCGTGGACAAGCCGGCCGAGGACGGCCGCCGGTCGACCATCGTGGCGCTCTTCGGCGACATCCGCTCATGGAAGGGCCGTCCGGGCTATTCCGCTCACACGCGCGCCCTGGTCGAGCGTGCGGGTCACGAGCGGGGCGACGTGGTGGTGCTGCAGTTCGGTCACCCGCGTCTCGCGGCGGAGATCCCGCGCGCGCGCACGGTCGTGTGTGCATGGGGCGGGGAAGCCGCCATGCAACGGGCTGCCGCCGCGTGGATCGTGCGAGGCCCGTGAGGCGCGAGCCGCTCAGTGCACCAGTCCCTTCGCCTCTTCCGGCAGCGCCGAGATGAGCAGGTCACTGGGCACCGCATAGACGATCCGTCCCGCGCTCTCGCGGGCGCCGCCCCACACGATGCCGATCACGTAGCCGGCCGTGTTGAAAATCGGTGTGCCGCTCGACCCCTCGGCCGCGTACGCATCGACCTGAAGGAGGGTGTCCAGCATCTTGCTCACGGTCCCTGCGCCGATCGTTGACCTCGCCGTGATCCGGGTCCCGCTCCCCGTCATGGGCAGGTCGAGCGCCAGGGGATACCCGATGAGCGCTACCGGAGAGCCGACCTTGGTGCTCGACGACCGGGCGATTCCGGCCACGACGGGATGGGTACCGCGATCATCGAGCTGCAGGAAAGCGAAGTCTCCCGACGCCGAGTCGGCGGAGCGCACCACGTGAGCCGGGAGCCAGGTGCGGGTGTTACTGAAGATGACGAGAACTCGTTCCGGCTGATCACCGCTCTGCGCGACCAGGTGTCGACTCGTCACGAGCAGTCCGTCGCGCGTGATGCCGAAGCCCGTTCCGGCCTGGCTCCGGCCGTCGCTCCAGCGCACCGCGACGATCGCCGTCGCCGCATCATCGAGCTCGCTGATGCGCGAATAGTCCAGCTGCGCTGCCGAGAAGAGAGCCGATTGCCGGGCCGCCGTCTGGTCGAGCCGCATTGCGAGTTGCTGCACATCGGCGCCGCCCCTGCGCGCCCGGAGCACCTCGCTCCGAAGCCGATCGCTCTCGCCCCGCGCAGCGGCGAGCGCGGAGTCCATGCCGTGGACGCGGCTGGAGAGACCGGCGGTTGCACGCTCGTTCACCGCGCCCAGGCTGTCTGCGCGGGCGAGGAGGATGGCGATCTCACGATCGCGCGCGCGACGGTCGTTGCGAAGGAGAAGAAAGCCGCCGGCCACCGCCAGCACCAGCAGCAGGCCGATCGCCAGCAGCATGCGCTGCAGTCGTGCCGTGTGCTCCTCGACGGCCTCCGCGATCCGCTCCGCGGTATATCCAGGCGGGCGACTGATCGCGCTGGTCGGGGGGCGGGCTGCGCGGGAAGCGCGCGGAACGTCCGGAATGTCGTCCTCACTTCGCCTCTCGAAGCGCACCTCGAGCTTGGGACCGAACTCGCCGAATCCCAGGATATCGCCCGGAGAGAGCCGCACTTCGCCCTGCAGACGCACCCCGTTGACGAAGGTACCGTTCGTGCTCGTCAGGTCGCGCAGCACGTATCGGCCTTCCGCGACGCGAATCTCGGCGTGCCGCGCCGAGACGTCGAGGTCCTTCTCGGCGTCGAAGCGGAAATCGCACAGCGGATGCCGGCCGAAGGTCACGACCGACTTCTCGAAATGCTCCCGCTCGCCGGTGCGGGACCCGCTGAGCACTTTGAGGTCGAGCTTCACGGAGCTTGATGGGATGGCGCGGAGCCGCGATGGGGGGTCGGGTTGGCGGCCGGTCCCCTCATCGCGCGCAGGGCGAGGAAGATCGCGAGCAACACGATCACGGCGGCGAGAGCCGCGGTCAACGCACGGTTGGCGCCATTTCCGGCCGGCAGCGCGGGTACGACGACCGGCGTTCGCTCCGGGGTGATCTCGATCTCGCGAAAGAGAGCCTTGGGCGACGGCCCGGTGTGTGCCTCGAGCGCCGGCATCGGTTGCTGGGGTGTCGCGCCGGCGAGCGGAAAGACGGCATGCCCCACCGAATCATCGAGCTCCGACGCCCCCAGACCGCTTCCGTCGAATCGGGCTGCCACCACCGTGATGTTGTCCGGCCCGCCGTTCCCGTTCGCCTTGTCGATCAGCACGCGACATGCGTCGCCGAGATCGGGCTCGGTCACGAGCACCTGTGTCATCTCCTCTCGCGAGACGAGCCCGGAAAGCCCATCGGTGCAGAGCACGAGGATGTCGCCCCGACGCACCTTCTGATACGTGAGATCCACCTTCACGGACGCCTCGGGCCCGAGAGCTTGGAGGATGATGTTGCGCCGCTCGCTCTGCTCCGCCTCTTCGGGCGTCAGTTCTCCGGCATCGATCAGTCGCTGCATCAGCGATTGATCCCGTGTGATCTGTCGCGCGACGCCGTCGCGAACGAGATAGCCGCGACTGTCGCCGACCTGAGCCAGATAGAGGGTGTCGGCCAGCAATCCGGCAATCGTCGCCGTGGTACCCATCCCGCGGCTCTCGGGGTGCTCGAGTGCGTAACTGTGGATTCTGACGTTGGCCGTCTCGGCGGCTGCCTTCAGGGCGGCGGCGAAGAGCTCGGGGTCGTCTTCGTCCGACTCCACCCAGCCCCTCTGCATCTCCTCGAGCACGGTCGAGATGGCCATCTCACTTGCGATCTCGCCCGCGGCGGCGCCGCCCAGGCCGTCCGCCACCATGAAGAGCGTACCGCGCGGGCCGACCGGGATGGTGCGCACGTCCCGCTCGATGGAACAGTCGGCGCCGGAGAGGTCCGCGATCATGAAGGCGTCTTCGTTGTGCTCGCGCGTCCGGCCAACGTCCGTCTGGCCGTACAACTGCACCACGATCTGGCCGAGTGGCGGATTTCCTGTCTGCCCCGTACGTGTCACGGCGCCTGGTATCGGAGTTATGGGCACGAGAGCGTCTGACCAATGGCTTCAATGGCCTGTCGCATGTTGCCCGCTGCCGGCGGAAGAGTTGTAGCTTCACTGTCGAGACGGCGCCAGACCTTACAGGCGTCGTCCCGTCTGCCCTGGGCGCCCAGCGCCTCGACTCGGCGAAGCTGGGCCCGCATGATGCTCCTGCGCGAGCGGAGCTTGGGCAGTCGCTCCACGATCTGCTGCTCGGCCGACGCTGCGCGAGCCGAATCAACCGCGGTGCCGCTTCCGTCGAACGCCGTCCCGATCCGATCCAGGTCAGCAGCCTCTTGCGCCTCCCGGCTGCTGTCGGCTGCCGCTGCTCCACTGGGCAGGCGGTGTGTGCCGGTCGGGATGGGCACGAGGCTGCGACGCACGCGAGCACGCTCGACCCCCCCTGCCGCACGGTGCGTATCCGGAGCGGGACTCAATTGCCGGGCAAAGTGAAGAGTCGAGTCGGCAGACGGCGGTGGCGCAGAAGCGTTCACCTGACGCGACCCCGCGGCACTCTGTCGCAGCACGATGACGGCGACAGCCAATACCGCCATGGTCGTGGCCGCACCCAGAATTCTCCGTCGATGATGCCCCACCCCTTGCTCGGGGGTGGCTCGCGCGGCGGTGGCGGGGACGCCCACCGGAATGATCTGCGTCTCCGCGTCATCCGGTGCCGAAATGCCCGCGATCCCACGGCCCAGGTCCCGAGCGAAATCGCTCGCTTTGGCGTACCGATCCATCGCCTTGCGCTGGAGTGCGCGGTCCATCGTCCGCTGGACATCGGCCGGCCAGCGCACATCGGCGTTCACCTCGGCGAGAGTGCGCGGACGCTCGGTGAGCCGCATGATGAGCGATTCCTGCACGGTTTCGCTCGGGAAGGGGAGACGCCCCGTCAGCATCGCGAACGTCACCAGCCCGAGCGTGTAGATGTCGCTGCGACCGTCCAGCTCGTCCCCCGACAGTTGCTCAGGGCTCATGAACTCGGGCGTACCGACCACGAGCCCCGTCCTGGTCACCTTCTGGCCGTCGTTGCGGATGGCTTTGGCGATCCCGAAATCGACCACCTTGACGCAATCCGATCCGTCGCGATTCGTGCGGATCATGATGTTGTCCGGCTTGAGGTCGCGGTGGACGATTCCCAGCTCATGCGCGGCGTCCAGCGCGCTCGCGATCTGCGACACCAGCTCCGCCGTGCGCGCGAGCGGGATGGCACCGGCGTGGCCGAGCAGCCGTGTCAGCGGTTCGCCGTCGACGTACTCCATCGCGAGGTAGATCAGCCCCTCACTGGTCTCGCCAAAATCGTAGATGGCAGCCACGTGGGGATGGCTGATCCGGCTGGCGTTCGCCGCCTCCCGGTTGAAGCGGCCGATCGCATCGCTGTCGTGGATGAGGGACGTGCTCATCACCTTGAGCGCGCTCTTGCGCCCCATCTTCACGTGCTCGGCGAGGTACACCTGCCCCATGCCTCCCTCGCCCAGCTTCCGGAGCACGTGATAGCGCTCGGCGACGATCTGACCGACGAGGTCGCTTCCCGATCGGGGCTTGAGAGACGAGCCGTCGCGGGGACAGAACTTGAGATTCCCGTCGTACTCGCTCTCGCATTGCGGGCAGACCTTGGTGCTCACGCGCTCGGGGCTCGGGGAGGGAGATCGCCCGGGCGCGCTATGCCGACAGCGAAACGGGGATCCGGCTTGCTGATCCCCCCGTAGAGCGCGCAAGGATTCACGTCACAGCCTCCACGGATGGTCATCTCCCGATTGTCCTCAAAATATAGGATTTGCGGCCACGAGGGTCAATGGAAATTATGACCGCGCAGGGAGTTACGCGCTCGCAGACGTCCGTTCTCGCGGTTACCTTCCGGGCCATGCCTCGTCCTCTTCGCTTTGCGGTGATCCTGTTGGCGGCCTGTCACCCGGCTGCGTCCGGCGTTGGCGCGGCGCCTTCGCCGGCTGGGGCCGCGCCGGCCGCGCCGTCTCCACTCCCGCCTGTCCCTCTGGTCGAGGGGCCCCTGGCCCTTCGCGTCGTCTACCCTCCGGCGGGCGCCAAGATCAACGCCCGCGACTCGAACTTCGTCTTCGGTTCCGTCGGCAATGGTCGCGCCGCTCTGACGATCAACGGCACCGAGGTGACGGTATTACCGAACGGAAGCTTTCTCGCCTGGCTACCGGTGCCGGACGCGTCGACCTCGGCCTACCACCTTGTCGCCGCGCTGGGCGGCGACACCGTGCGCGCCACTCACGCGGTGAAGGTCGCGCGCTTCCGTGTCGATCTGGCGACCGGCACGCTCCCTCTCGCCGACAGCACGACGATCGCGCCGCGCGGAGCGCTGATGTTGCGTGATGACGAGATGGTCCGGATCAGCGTCCGGGCTGCCTCGAACGCCACCGTCTGGGTGCGCCTCGACAGCGGCGATCGCGTTCAGCCACTTGTTCATGACGATCGAGGTGGGCGAAGCGATCCGGAACGCTGGAGCACGGATGTCCCAGCCAGACTCCTCCGTTCCCGGCCGGAGCTGATCGTCGGTCGTGATCGCGACACCGTGCGCTTCGCCCTGACGCCGGTTCAATCTCCGGGGACGCTCGCGTCGTGGTCTCTTCTCGGCTCCGATTCCAGCGCGGGCGACTCCGATCGTGCGATTCCCGCCCGCCCGACCCCGACGGCGCCACCAGATGCCGCTTACGGGTGGCTTCTCCTGCGTGGAACACAGCTGGAGGTCACAGGGCGTTCGGGCGATCTGATGCGAGTGCGGCTCGACCCCACCCTCGAGGCGTGGGTCTCCGCCGGAGAGCTGCACGCCCTTCCGTCGGGAACGGCGGCACCGCGCCGGGTGACTGGCCCGGCGATGCTCGTGTCCGCACCCGACTGGGTGGATTTCATCGTGCCGATCGGCGCGCGCCCCGCCTTTCTCGTCGAGGAGGCTCCGGGACAGATCTCGCTGACGCTGTATGGGACACGCTCCAACACCAATGTCATTCACCACCCAGCGAATGAGTCCCTGGTCCGTGCCGTGACGTGGGAGCAGGTGACGAGCGATCGGATGCGTTTCACTTTGTCGCTGGACCACGATCCGTTCGGCTATCTCGTGCTGTGGCGAGACGGGGCACTCGTTCTGCGCGTTCGCCGGCGCCCGGTCGTCGACCCGTCGGCCCCGATGCGCGGGCGGCGCATCGCCATTGACGCCGGGCATCCACCTGGCGGGGCGACCGGACCGACGGGACTCTGGGAGCCCGTCGCGACACTCGCGGTCGCGCAGCGGATTCGCGACATCCTGACGGCGCGCGGCGCGACGGTCATCATGACCCGGACCACCGACGCCCCGATGTCGCTCGAGGAGCGGCCCGCGATCGCGCAGCGAGCCGATGCGGAAGCGCTCGTCTCCATCCACCTGAACGCCCTGCCGGATGGAGTCAATCCGTTCACTGCCCATGGAACGGGCGCGTACTACTTCCACCCGCAGGCAATCCCGCTGGCGCGCGCTCTCCAGAACGCGATGGTGGCCTCCATGGGGCTCCGCGACCTCGGCATCAACTACCAGAACTTTGCCCTCGCCCGTCCGACCTGGATGCCATCGGTGCTCTGCGAGGGCGCGTTCGTCATGATTCCGGAGCAGGAGTCGGCGCTGCGAACCGCGGTGTTTCAGGACGCGTACGCGCGGGGTGTGGCCAACGGCATCGAGGCGTACTTCCGGTCGCTCGGGACCGCGCGCTGATGCCGACGATCGATGCTTCCGCGTACGTGCATCCTCTGGCGATCCTGATCGGAGACGTGACACTCGGGCCCCGCGCGTCGGTGTGGCCGACGGCGGTCCTGCGCGCGGACAGCGCACCGATCGTGGTCGGGGCCGACAGCAACGTCCAGGATGGCACGGTGGTGCACGTCGACGTCGGGGTCCCGTGCACGATCGGGGATCGGGTCGCGATCGGCCATCGGGCGGTGGTGCACGGCGCGGTCATCGAGGATGACAGCCTCATCGGCATGGGCGCGATTCTCCTCAACCACGTTCGCGTGGGAACGGGATCGATCGTCGGTGCCGGAGCGGTCTGTCCGGAAGGAATGCAGATTCCGCCCCATTCGGTGGTGCTCGGGGTGCCGGCGCGCGTCGCGTGGCCCATCACGGACATCGAGCGCGAGCGCATCGCCCGGACGGTCGCGAGCTACATCGCACTGCAGCGGGATTATCGTGCCGGGCGATGGTAGAGTGGGGAGCTCCGCCCGCATACCTTGACAGTCTGGGCAACCGGCGTAAGATACCAAGAGCCTCTAGGTAAGGATGTGTCGATGGCCTCACCGGGAAGTGATCTCCTCCACGGAACGCTGGACGCGCTGATCCTCAAGACGCTCAGCTGGGGACCGCGGCACGGCTACGCGATCGCGCGGTGGCTCGAGGATACGACCGCCGACGCTCTGCAGATCGAGGAAGGCTCGCTGTACCCGGCGCTCTATCGGATGGAGAAGCGCGGCTGGCTCCAGGCGAAGTGGGGGACGTCGGAGCTGGGCCGAACGGCGAAGATCTACTCTCTGACCCGTGTCGGACGTGCTCAGCTCCGCATCGAGACTGCGCAATGGACCTTCTTCGCTGCCGCGGTCTCCCGGGTGCTGCTGCCCGCCTGACGGTGAAGCCGGCATGACCAGGCGCGTCGGCCTCGGACAGCAACTCCGCTCGCTCATCTGGAAGACGAGCGTGGATGAGGAAGTCGCGGCGGAGCTGCAGTTCCACCTGGAGATGCGCACCCGCCGCAACATCGAGCGCGGGATGGAGGCGGAGGCCGCCCGTTCGGCGGCGCTTCGCCGCTTCGGAGACGTTCAACGGGTCGAGCGCGACTGTCGCGTCATCGGCCGGGAGAGAGACCGCGAGATGCAACGCGCAGAATGGCTTGCCGACCTGAAGCACGACCTCATCTTCGCGGTGCGGCAGCTTCGGCGCGCGCGAGGCTTCACGACCGTCGCCCTTCTCACGCTCATGCTGGGTATCGGCGGCACCACCACGATCTTCAGCATCGTGGACGGAGTGTTGCTTCGGCCGCTGCCATATGCCGACCCGTCACGGCTGATGAAGGTGTACGAGGGGGGCCAGGAGGGCTTCTCGGCGCTCGATTTTCTCGACCTTCAGCGACAGGCCCATTCGTTCGCCGGGACGGCCGCGTACGGGGGCGCCACCACCAATCTCACCGGCGATGGCGAGCCGGAGCGACTCCGCGGGCGCTCGGTCACCGCGAACTTCTTCACCCTGCTCGGCGTGCGCGCGCTGAGGGGTCGCACCTTCGCTCCCGGTGAGGACCAGCCTGGCGCCCCTCGCGTGGCGGTCCTGAACGATGACCTGTGGACGCGCCGATTTGGAGCCGACCCGTCCGTCGTTGGCCGGACCATCACTCTGAACGGCGAGGCCGTGACGGTGATCGGCGTTCTCGATCCCGCGACGCGTCCAGCCGGTGGCGCCGAGATCTTCGTGCCTTTGATTTTCGGTCCGACGCAGCTCTCTCCGCCGCAACGCGGATCGCATTCCCTGGGCGTGGTCGGTCGTCTCGCTCCCGGGGCGACGGTCGAGTCGGCCCAGGTCGAGCTCGGCGCGCTGGCGAAGCGACTCTCCGATCAGTACCAGGACACCAACGCGGGCATGAAGCTCCGCCTCGTCTCGATGCACGAGGATCTGACCGGCGACGTCAGGCTGCCCCTGCTCGTGCTGCTGGGCGCAGTGGCGCTCGTTCTCCTCATCGCCTGCACCAACGTTGCCAACCTGATGCTGGTTCGCGCCGCTGGCCGCGAGACCGAGATCGCCGTCCGAACGGCCCTTGGCGCGGGGCGCGCTCGTCTCGTGAGGCAGCTGGTCAGCGAGAGCGTCCTGCTCTCGGCGGTCGGCGGGGCGCTCGGCATGCTGCTCGCCAGCTGGATGGTCCGCTGGGTCAGGACCTCGGCACCGGGAAACATTCCCCTCCTGACCGGGGTCACCGTGGATCTGCGCGTCATGATGGTGACCGCGCTCGTCGCGGTCGCGACGGGCGTTCTCTTTGGACTCGTGCCCGCTCTCTACGCCACGACCCCCGATCTGAGCCGCTCCCTGCGCGATGGCGTTCGCGGCTCTCAGGGGGGCAACAGCGGTCGCGCCCGGAGCGCGCTGGTTGTCGCGGAGCTGGCGTTGTCGCTCATGTTGCTGGCCGGAGCCGGGCTGCTCATCAGGAGCTTTCACCAGCTCGCGATCGTGGATCCCGGCTTTCGGCCGGAGCGAGTGATGACTTTCTCCATGTCGCTTCCAGCCAGCAAGTACAAGGAGAAGAAGGACACCCGACCTTTCACGAGAGAGCTGGTAGACCGATTGGCGCGCCTTCCGGGCGTGCAGTCAGCGGCGGTCGTCTTCGGGCTGCCAATGGGAGAGACGTCGCGCATCAGCTCGCTGGCGATCGAAGGACAAGCTCGCACCGCCGGCACCTCACCGGAGGCCGGGATGGCCGGCGTGACCGATGGATTCTTCGCGACCCTCGGCATCTCCGCTCTGAGCGGGCGGCTGTTCACCCCCGATGACAAGGAAACGAGTGCTCGCGTCGCCGTCGTCAACCGTGCTTTCGCCCGAAGATACTTCGGCTCCCAGAACCCGGTGGGTCGGTTCGTTCGCGTGGACGGGCTCGATGACGACAGCGGCTCCGTCGCTCGCCAGATTGTCGGTCTGGTGGGTGACATCCACACCGTCGGTCTCGCCGACACTCCGACAGGGCAGATGTACCTGCCCCTGGCGCAGTATCCGGAGCGCTATCTGGTCGCCGTGATCCGGACGTCCGGCGAACCCCGGACGATCGTGCGGTCGGCACGTGCCCAGGTCCACGCGATCGATCCGGAGCTCCCGACCTTCGCCGAGCGCACGATGGCGGAGCGCGTCGGTCAGACGATCGCTCAGCCGCGTTTCTACATGCTCCTGCTCGTCTCCTTCGCCGCGGTCGCGCTCCTGCTCGCCACCGTCGGCATTTATGGCGTGATGTCCTACGCCGTCACGCAGCGCGCACGCGAGCTCGGCATTCGCGTCGCGCTCGGCGCCCGTCCAGCCGATGTGCTGAAGTTGATCGTGAGGCAAGGAGCTGCGCTGACGACCGCCGGCGTGGTGATCGGACTGCTCGCCGCCCTCGCGCTGAGCCGGCTGATCGGGAGTCTGCTCTTCGGTGTGACCGCTACCGACGTCACGACCTACGTCGCGGTCTCGGGGGCGCTGACTGTCGTGGCGCTGGCCGCGTGCATGATTCCGGCTCGCCGGGCCGCGGGAGTGGACCCACTCGTCGCCCTGCGGGGCGAGTAAGCGGCCGGGATCGCCAGTGCGACCGTCGCTCACCTGTCACGCTCTCCTCGTTCTCTCGGCCGCGCTGTGCGTGACTGACGCTCGGCCGGCTGCCGCTCAGCGTGGCTCACACCGCCTGACGCTGGGGCATGACACTTTTCTGCTCGACGGAGCGCACTACCAGATCGTCTCGGGCGAGATGCACTACGCCCGTATCCCGCGTGCGTACTGGCGCGATCGGATGCGGAAGGCCCGCGCCATGGGACTCAACACGATCTCGACCTACGTCTTCTGGAACCTGCACGAGCCGTCGCCGAAGGCGTACGACTTTCACGGCGAGCGAGATATCGCCGCCTACGTCCGCATCGCGCAGAAGGAAGGGCTCTGGGTCATCCTGCGACCGGGTCCATACGTCTGCGCCGAATGGGATCTGGGAGGGTACCCAGCCTGGCTGCTCGCGGACTCGGCCATGGTTCTTCGCAGCCCCCAGCCGCGCTTCACCCGTCCGGCGAGCCGATGGCTCGATCGGCTGGGCAGGGAGCTTTCCCCGCTCCTGGCTACCCATGGCGGGCCGATCCTCGCCGTTCAGGTGGAGAACGAGTACGGGTCGTTCGACCGGGACACGAGCTACCTCCGCTGGCAGCTCGACGCCCTGCGCCACGCCGGATTCGGCGACGCGTTGCTCTACACGGCCGATGGTGACGTGCAGCTTCCCCATGGTACGCTGCCCGACCTGCCGGCGGTCGTGAACTTCGGCACCGGTGAAGCCGACAGCGCCTTCGCGCGATTGCGCGCGTTCCGCGCGAATCAGCCGATGATGAGTGGGGAGTACTGGGCGGGATGGTTCGATCAGTGGGGCAGGAAGCACGAGAGGACGGATGCCAGCGCGCAGACGCGCGAGCTCGAGTGGATCCTGACACGCGGCCATTCGGTCAATCTCTACATGTTCCACGGAGGGACGACCTTCGGCTTCATGAACGGCGCGAACGCGTCGCGCGATGGGTACTTTCCGCAAACGACCAGCTACGATTACGACGCCGCTCTGGACGAAGCAGGGCGCCCGACGCCGAAGTTCTTTCAGTTTCGCGAGGTCATCGGCCGCCATCGCGCGGGGAGTCCGCTCCCTGACCCACCACCGCTCGCGCCCGTCATCGAGATTCCGGCGTTCGAGCTGACCGAGGTGGCGCCCCTCTGGCAGACGCTCGGCATCCCGACGCGCTCGGAGCGCCCGCGCGGCATGGAAGCGCTGGGTCAGTCATACGGCTACGTGCTCTACCGCACGACCGTCCGCGACGCGGCACGCGGCGACCTCGTGATCGGCGAGGCGCGCGACTACGCGCGGGTCTATCTGAACGGATCGCTCGTGGGGACGCTCGATCGCCGACTCCACCAGGATCGGCTACCACTATCCATCCCATCGGGCGGCGCGCGGCTGGACATCCTCGTCGAGAACTCGGGGCGCGTCAATTTCACCAAGGCGCTGCGGGACGAGCGAAAAGGGATAACGCATCGCGTGACGCTCGGCGGTCGCGAGCTCACCGGGTGGGAGATGTACCCCCTGCCCATGACATCGCTCGGTCGTCTGCCGTTCGAGCCCCGCACCGGCGAGACGACGGCGCCAGCCTTCCATCGCGGACGCTTCCGGCTCGATCACTCGGGCGACAGCTTCCTCGACATGAGGGGGTGGGGCAAGGGAAGCGTCTGGGTGAACGGCCACCACCTCGGCCGTTTCTGGGGAATTGGCCCACAGCAGACCCTGTATCTCCCTGGACCCTGGCTGCGCCGCGGAATGAACGACGTCATCGTCTTCGACATGGAGGTGCCGCGCCGGCGTTCGCTCGCGGGATTGCGCGCACCGATCCTCGACGATCTGGCGGGGGACGTCGCGGCGCCCTGAGCGCTGGATGGGCCTCAGAGCCTCATCGACGGCGGCCCCGCGGCCGTGGTGAACATCTCCGCGCCCTGCGCTCGTTCTGGAAACCGGTGAGCGTATCCCCGCTCCCACCGCGAGATGAACTCCTCTCTGCCATCCGAGACGACGAGCGCCCAGACACTTCCTCCGTATCCGGCGCCGAATGCCGATGCCGCCACCGCGCCCAGCTCGCGCGCGCTGCGCGCGAGATAGGACGTCTCGGGGAGTTGATTGCCGAGCAGCGCTTCGGCGGCTGCCTGCGAGCGGTCGACGATCACGCCGAGCTGTCTGAGATCTCCCGCCTCGAGAGCATCGGCCGCCGAGGGCACGAGCTCTCCACTTTCCGTGATGAACTGCTCGAGACGCGCCGGCAGGCCGCCCGCCCCGCGCGACGTCTCCGCCTCCGATCTCAGCATTGCGGCGAGATCTGCCGCGGCATGCGGTGCGGACTCGAGCAGCACGCCGAGGGTCGCTGCGCGTTGTCCGGTGTTCGCGGACCAGAGATCGAGCATCCGCTGCACCGCGAGCGAGGCTCCATTGTACAGCTCCCGCGCCGCGCCGCTCTTCTCCGCCGCCACACCACTGGACGCGATCACCAGCAGGTGGTCATGCGGGAGCGGTACGGCTCGCTCGAATCTCACTGGCGCGAACGCATACTGCACCAGCATTCCCGGCCGCGAGCAGAGGATCGCCGTCTGGTCCTCGCTACCGCCGAAAGTCCCGACGCCGCTGTCGCCCGTCATCCCACGGAAGGGTTGGCCGTTCTCCACCGTCCCGAGATAGCCCGCCAGATCCGCCCGGTCGAGCAGGTCGGTGCGGTATTCCTCTCGCTCGGCCAGACCTGACACATCCGCGAGCGCGAGGAACATCCCGACGATCAGCGCGCTCGAGCTGCTCATTCCCGCGGCCGGGGGCAGGTCGCTCGCGAAGGCGATGTCCGCGCCGACCAACGGATCAGAAAAGTTGCGACGGATGCGCCTCATCACGGTAAAGGGGTAGTTCGACCAGTGCCCGGGCTCGGTCTCGGCCGTCAGGGCGTAGGTCGACTCGGCTTGCTCCGACCGCACGGCATCCGCCACTCGCACGTGCCCATCCAGGCGAGGACGCCAGACGAGCGCGATTCCGCGCTCGGCGGCGCAGAGCAGGCTGCGCCCTCCGGCATAATCGGTGTGCTTGCCGAGAAACTCGATGCGGCCGGGTACCCAGAGAGCACGCCCGGGAAGGGAAGCGGTCGGGCCCATCGATCTCAGCGTGGCCGTCGCGCGGTCGAGCAGCAACTGCTTGCGCTCCGCCGCCGCCCGACGCATCCCGGCATCGATCAACTGCTCGCGCGCGCTCGCGGTCAGAGGCGCACTTCCACGTCGGCGAGACGCTCGGCGACCGCCGGGATATCAGCGCGGCGCGAGAGATCGAGCACGGTTGCGTTCACAGGGATGAGCTCGAATCGCACGCCCAGCACGTCGATGGCGTACTGAACCGCGAGCGGCAGCTCCAGCTCGCCGCGCGACGACGGCGGCACGTCGCGGCACGCGCGAAAGATCGCCGAGGTGAATCGCCAGCAGTTCATGCTCACGGGCACGGTCGACCCGAAGCGAGTCAGGGCGTCCTCGCCCGGCTTCTCCAGCACTCGGCGGAGATGTCCGTCGGGATCGACGTCGAGCAACGCGTAGCTCGCGATGCGCTCGGGGGCGATGGCGCTCTCGCGGAGCAGCCCGGCGCGGTCGAACGCGAGCACCGCTGGTTCGCGCCCCGCTCGCAGAGTGGCGAGCGATTCCACGGGATAGTAGTTGTCCGCGTTGAGGACCACGAACGACTCTCCGGCCACGAACTGCTCCGCGGCCAGCACGGCATCCGCCGTTCCGAGGGCAGCGGCCTGAACCGCGAAAGTGACGCGCAGGCGGGTCGGACGTGCAGTGGACCCGTAGTATTCACGAATGGCGTGATGCTCGGGACCGATCACGAGACAGATGTCCGTGAATCCGGCATCGGCGAGCGCGCTCAGCACGTAGTCGAGGAATGGCCGGCCGATGGGGATCATCGCTTTCATTCCACTGTCCGCCGCGTCGGCCTGCTCGGGCGCGAGCGACGTCGTGTCATCGCGGGCGCGCATCCGCGTCCCCAGTCCTCGGGCAAGGATCACCGCCTTGGTCACGGGCCGGCGTGCCGCGATCACCGATGTCTCCCCGCCGGCGATCATCGCCTCGCCCGCCCAGAGCCGCGTCAGCACGCGGAGCAGCACCGCGCCGCTCGCGACGAAGAGCATCAGCCACACGCTCCCCTGAACGACACGGCCGTAGATGAAGCTTCCGGTCCCGAACAGACCCGCGTAGACGAAGGTCACGCCTGCCGTCCATCCGAGCAGCATCTGCGGCAGGCTGTCCGGCGATGCCGGAAGACCCGCCTCGTCGCGGATCGCGCGCCACCCCGGGCCGGCGGGACGAGTGAGCTCGTAGAAGCGCCGCAAGGTGGTTCGATCGACCGGGCTCGTGGCGAGAGTCACCGCGATCCAGACGGCCGTCGTCACGCCCACGGTTGTGGTCAGTGCGACCGCGTCGGAGATGGGCACGCCATTCTTCTTGGCGACGAAGATTGCGAGCGAGAGCGCGAACGAGGAGGTCATGGCCGAGATCTCGCTCCACGCATTGATCCGCCACCAGAACCAGCGCAGCAGATAGATCAGGCCCGTCCCGGCGCCCACCGAGAGCAGGAGCTGGAAGGCCTCGCTCGCGGTCGAGAGAAAGATCGTGAAGACGCCGCACGCGATCATCAGAAACGCGGTCAGCCCGCGCGACACCCAGAGGTAATGCCGCTCGCTTCGCCCGGGCGCGAGAAAGCGCTGATAGAAGTCGATGACGAGGTAGGACGAGCCCCAGTTGAGATGGGTCTCCATCGTGGAGCGGTACGCTGCGAACAACGACGCGATCAGCAGCCCCTTCATCCCGGCCGGAAGGAGGGTGAGCATGGCCGGGTACGCGAGATCGTTGGCGACGAGCGACGGATTGACGTGCGGAAGCGCCCGGCGCAGATCGTCGAGGGTGGGAAAGACGAGCATGGAGCAGAGCGCGACGAGGATCCACGGCCAGGGGCGCAGAGCGTAGTGTGCGACGTTGAACCAGAGCGTTGCCCCGAGGGCGTGGCGCTCGTTGCGCGACGCCAGGATGCGCTGGGCGATGTAGCTTCCTCCGCCGGGCTCCGCTCCCGGGTACCAGACGGACCACCACTGGATCGTGAGCGGGATCACGAGCACGGTCACGGTGAGCGACGTGTCGCGAAAATCCGGCAGCAGCGACAGGGTGCGCGGATCCGTCTGCCGGAGCAGCCCCGCCAGTCCGCCCACCGCGGGGTGGTGGAGCGACACGTAGGCCGCTCCGATCACACCGATCATGGCGAGCGCGAACTGGACCAGGTCGGTCGCCAGGACACCCCACAGCCCGGAGACGGAGGCGAACAGCACGCAGGCCGAGCCGGCGATGACGATCGTCTCCACGCGTCCCCACCCGAGCATCACGTTCGCGATCTTCACCGCCGCGAGCGTGACGGTGGCCATGATCATCAGGTTGAAGACGAGACCGAGATAGACCGCCCGAAATCCCCGGACCATCGCCGCCGGACGGCCGGCGTAGCGCAGCTCGTAGAACTCCAGATCGGTCAGCACCCCGGAGCGGCGCCACATCTGGGCGTAGAAAAATACCGTCGCCATTCCGGTGAGCAGAAAGGCCCACCACACCCAGTTGTACGAGACCCCGTGCGAGCGCACGAAGTCGGTGACCAGGTTGGGCGTATCGGTGCTGAAGGTCGTGGCCACCATCGACGTGCCGACGAGCCACCACGGAGCGGACTGGCCGGAGGTGAAGAACTCGGCCGTGCTCGTGCCGGCGCGCCGGAGATAGAACATCGCCGGCAGATAGCACAGCACGAGACTCACGACGACGATCACCCAGTCGAGTGATGTCAGCTGCACGCGGCCGTGCGGTGGGAGGAAAGC
The DNA here is from genome assembly GCA_030948255.1 of Gemmatimonadota bacterium. Lineage (GTDB taxonomy): Bacteria > Gemmatimonadota > Gemmatimonadetes > Gemmatimonadales > Gemmatimonadaceae > JALZAQ01. Next base: position 186,945 of record JALZAQ010000002.1, on the reverse strand, counting down.
CGCTCCGGCGATCGGACGGTCACCGCGCCATCGCCTCGAGGGTGAGAACCTGGAAGGGCCCGAGCTCGATCACGTGCTCCTCTCCGGCGCGAAGCATCACCGGCAGTCGTGTTCGGTCGCGAGCCCACGGACTGCGGGCCAGGAACGAGCGGGCCGCCCCGGGGGGAAGCTCGAAGATCCGCTCCGGATCCACGGGCAGTCGCTGCACGCGATCGGCCGGGTTGCGCAGAGTGAGCAGACCTCCGTCCGCGGACCAGGATGCCCAGCCGTAAGGCTCCAGAGCGAGGGGGTCGCCTCCCACCCAGTGCGTGTCGACGAGTGTGGAGGCATTGCGTCTGGACCAGCGCGCCGACTCCGCGATCGCGTCCCACTCACTGCGCTGGAGCGTCGGCGTGATGTACATCTCCTGAAGCTGCGTGCCCGATCCGAAGTAGGAGCGAACCTCTGCGTCGAAGTCCCCATGCGGGTCCACGTTCAGCTTGTTGGCGTGGCGAGCGTAGATCAGACCGTGGAGCATCAGCGAGTTGAGGGGATAGAGCTCTCCCCGCTTCACCACGTTGTGGTGGGTGTCGCCATCGCGGTACGTGATCCATCTCTGGCGGTCAGAGCCCACGCCCGCGAAGTCGTGGTCCTCACCCCCGCGCCAGATCGAGTCGGCGTGGCGAAGCCAGAAGGGCGAGGGATAGGTTCCGGTCGTGAGGTTCACGAACAGCTCTGGACGCTCCGTGCGCAGCTCGTCGATGAGATGGATCGCGGCGTCGAAGTCGCTGTCGAACAGACTTCCCGGAAAGGCGCTCGACGCGTTGCCGGTGCCGTCGAACTTGAACTGGTTGACGCCGTACTCCCGCACCATCCTGAGGCAGGTATCGCGGAAGCGCTCGTAATATCTCGGTCCCGATAGTGCGAACCCGCCGGCGTTGGTCTCGAACCCCTGAGCGCGTCCGAAGGCCAGCCTCTCCTCCTTCGGTTTTCCGTAGCCGCCCCACGGAGACATCCACACACCGGGTGCCGTGTCGTAGCGCCGCGCCGCGTCGCGCAGCGCGCTGAATCCGTTCGGAAATCCCGAGTGAAAGCCCCACAGCGTCCGCGGGTCATCCCAGCCATCGTCGAAGAGAAAGGAGCTGAGAGCGACGCCGCGCTTCCGAACCAGCTCAGTGCCGAAGGTCTCGATCACGGCCAGCGCTTCGGGCTCGCTGAACTTCGAGAAGTAGCCCAGATCGTACCACGAGTTGTAGTGCAGGAAGGGACGATACGGATGGGCGCGCTCGCGCTCGAGGTAGCCGAGAAAATCCCGTCGAAGCTGGCCAGCGCGGGCCGCGCCAATCACCGAGGAGACGGTGATCGGGGCCCCCGGTCGAATCGGAAGCTCGCGCGGCAGGGAGCAGCGAACGCGCACGCCGTCCACGATGCTGGCAGAGAGGGGGTGCTCCATGCCCATGTACCACTCGCCGGCGACGACCGGGGTGCCGCTCACGCTTCCGGCCACGCGCGCACGGTCGACAGCGCTCAGGTCGAGAAGCGTGATCGCACGGAGCGGCAGCGCTTCTCCCATCGCGACGAGCGTGACCTCCTGTCGCAGATAGCGAGAGCCATCGCGCAGGATCGCCCGCCACGTCGCCTCCACGCGGCCTGCGTCGTCGCGGAGGGTGAGGGAGATCTGCTTGCCCTTCTGCCGTTCCGCGGCTCGTGCTGCCGCGGGCCGCGCTTCCAGAGTCTGGGTGCGCGCCCCGCCGACCACGCGCATCGCGCTCGATCCGAGCGATCGCCCGTCGGCGAGCGTGAGCGTGAACACATCTACCGGCAGAGGCAGCGCGGAGCGGCTCAGCAGGTCAACGACCCGGCCGGCGCGCAGTGAATCGCCCTGCAGCTGCCAGCTGGCTCGGATGGCCGAGTTTCCGAGCGACAGCTCTCCGTCGCTCGTGTTCGCCTCCGCCACCAGCGGCTCGCCGACGGCGAGGAGCGGAGAGCGACGCGGTCGCGATGAGCTGGCGCAGGCGGCGAGAAGGCCGACACCAGCGCCGAGAGTGGCGCTTCGCTGGAGAAAGGCCCGGCGGCTGAGCGTCGTCTCGGATAACGTGCTGGAGGGGCGATCGCAGAGATCTTTTTTTGCCATGGAGGGGAGAATGTCGGTTGAGCTTGACGGTGTCCACCAGGCCGCGAGCCTGGGAACGCCAGTGGAGCTGCTCTCGTTGCATACCTGGCCTGGAATGTCCGAGCTGAACGGGGTTACGAGACTTGTCTATGTCGACGTGTATCCAAGCAAACAGCTCGGCGCCACTGTCTCGACCGCTCCCTGACAGCGAAGCCCAGGCCAGCCCGAAAACGATGCGTGGAACGGGTGGTGCCATGGCGGGTAATATGCTGCAAACAAATGGGTTGTGGTTGCTCGCAGGCCGATCCTCCCGGGGAAGCCCCCGAGCTGGCTCTGGGCAGGGCGGGATCCGGCGCCACCGCCGCGTGGATAAAGGTCGCTCAACGCGGAAATGTGATGTGGATAGCGGAACCGCAAGCGTCCATGGCGGTTACCCGCTGCCTTGCGTGGACTCACGATCGCGGGCATTGTTCCGACCCCACGCACGACACCCCCCGCGTTTCTGCTCGTCCCACCGAGCCCTTGACGTCGCGCCAATCGAAGGGAGAGTTGCCTCAATGCCCCTGCAAGTGAAAGCGCCTGCCGTCCCCGATACTCTCAGTCGGAACGGCATCACCGTCCTCGAGAAGCGCTATCTCATCAAGGACGCCACCGGCAAGCCCACGGAGACACCGGAGGATCTCTTCTGGCGCGTCGCGACCGTGGTTGCCGACGCGGATCGGCGTTACGGTGCGAGTGCGCGGGCTGCCGAAACGGTCGCCGAGGAATTCTACCGGCTCATGTTCGAGCGCCGCTTCGAGCCCAACTCCCCAACGCTGATGAACGCCGGTCGTCCATTAGGCCAGCTGTCGGCGTGCTTCGTCCTCCCGGTTCACGATGCGCTCTCCAACGGGCAGAACGGGATCTACGACACGCTGCGCGCCATGGCGCTCATCCATCAGTCGGGCGGCGGCACCGGCTTCAGCTTCTCCCGACTGCGCCCCTCGGGCTCGATGGTTCGCTCCACGACCGGCGTGGCGAGCGGCCCGATCTCGTTCATGAAGCTCTACGACGCATCGACCGACGCGGTGAAGCAGGGCGGCACGCGGCGCGGCGCCAACATGGGAATTCTACGCGTGGATCATCCCGACATCATGCAGTTCATCACCTGCAAGGAAGATCTGACGCAGGTGACGAACTTCAACATCTCGGTCGCCGTCACGGCGAAGTTCATGGAGGCGGTGAAGTCGGGAGCGTCCTACGATCTCGTGGATCCATCGACCAGCGACGTCGTGGGTCAGCTCGACGCGCGCAGCGTCTGGGAGAAGATGATCGAGGGGGCGTGGCGGACGGGCGAGCCGGGATGCTTCTTCATCGACGAAGCGAACCGGCACAACCCCGTCCCACATCTCGGATCGTACGAGGCGACCAACCCGTGCGGGGAGCAGCCGCTGCTCGCGTACGATGTCTGCAACCTCGGCTCGATCAACGTCGGCTGGTACGTCCGGGAGGGGACGATGGACTGGAGCGCGCTCCGGCGCGACATCCACCTGTCGGTGCACTTTCTCGACAACATCATCGACGTCAACAAGTATCCGTTGCCGGAGATCGACGCGTTGTCGAAGCGCATCCGCCGGATCGGATTCGGCATCATGGGCTTCGCCGACGCACTCGTGCGCCTGGGCATCGAGTATTCTTCGCCCGAGGGGGTGGACTTCGGCCGCGATCTGCAGCGGTTCGTCGACGTCGAGTCGAAGCGCGAGAGCGAGCGGCTGGCCAACGAGCGGGGACCATTCCCGGAGTGGGCGCGCTCGATCTGGGGGCCGGATGAGACCTGTGCGCGAGACGAGCAGGGGAATCGCATCCGGCCGATGCAGCTTCTCCGGAACTGCAACGTCAATACGATCGCGCCCACGGGCACGATCTCGATCATCGCCGGCTGCTCGAGCGGGATCGAGCCCCTGTTCGCCGTCGCCTTCATGCGCAATCAGGCCGGCGCGATGATGCCGGACGTGAATGAGGACTTCGTGGCGGTCGCCAAGCGCGACGGGTGGTACTCCGAGGAGTTGATGGAGCGCATCGCCCGGGAGGGGCACATCCATTTCCCGGAGGTCCCCGAGAGGTGGCAACGCGTGTTCGTGACGGCGCACGACATCTCGCCCGAGTGGCACGTGCGGATGCAGGCGGCTTTCCAGGAGAACTGCGACTCGGCGATCTCCAAGACGACCAACTTCCCCCACGCCGCGTCGCGCGATGACGTCCGCGCCATCTACGAGCTGGCGTACGATCTCCGCTGCAAGGGTGTCACCGTCTACCGCGATGGATCGCGCGACAACCAGGTGCTCTCGACCGGCGCCACGGACAGGGCCAAGGCCGAGCGCACGGCCGCGTCCGCCGGCATGGGCTCGGCGTCCGAGTCGAAGCGTGAGATCGGCGAGCTCGTGGGGTCGATCGCCGAGAAGGACGCCGAGATCGCCCGGCTGAGACAGGCGCTCTACGACAGCGAGGCCGAGAACGCGCAGCGACGCGCCAAGCGGTCCCGCCCCGACATGCTGCGCGGGAGCACACGGCGCATCGAGACGCCGCTCGGCACGATGTACGTCAACATCACCGAGGATGACCGCGGTCAGCCCTTCGAGGTATTCATCACCCTCGGCAAGGCCGGCGGCGCCGCGATGGCCGACGTCGAGGCCATGGGACGGCTGATCTCGCTGGCGCTCCGCTCGGGCATCCCGATAATGGAGCTCCACCGCCAGCTGAGAGGGATTGCCTCCGATCGCCCGATCGGGCTCGGCCCGCACAAGGTGCTCTCCGTGCCGGACGCCATCGGCATCGCGATCGAGGGGTGGTGGCGGGAGAAGCAGGGAGTGCAGCAGGAGCTGCTCAACGACCCCACCCAGAAGGCGGGCGGCCCGACGGCGCGCGAGCCGCTCCCCGCGAGCTCCTCACGCATCGGCGAGCAGCCGCAGCAGGCGCTCGATTTCGGCGCGCACAACGAGGCGTTCATGGGCACCTGCCCGGATTGCGGATCGCAGCTGGAGTACGCCGAGGGCTGCGTGAAGTGTCACGTCTGTGGCTTCTCGGAGTGCGGGTAAGCCACCGCTGGCGAGGCGGAGCGCCGCGCCGCGACGCATAGTTAGTGTAGACATGATGCCAAACGGCACTGGCAGCGCCGAGGCGCTCGCAGTCGAGGAGCGGTCACTGCGCGCGTCGCAGCAGCTCGCCTTCCTCGTGCAGGTGGACCGCCTCAAGGGCGTACTGCGGCAAACGCTGCTCTGCGACGGCTCGCGCCGCGAGAACAGCGCCGAGCACTCCTGGCATCTCGCGCTCGCAGCCGTCGTGCTCGCAGAGCACGTGGACGGCGCGGTCGACCTGGCGCGAGTCGTCCACATGGTGCTGGTGCACGATCTGGTGGAGATCGACGCCGGCGACACCTTCGCGTACGACGTCGCAGCGCACGTGGGACAGGCCGAGCGCGAGCGCGCCGGCGCCGACCGCTTGTTCGGCACGCTGCCGCTGGAGCAGGGCGCCGAGTTTCGCGCTCTGTGGGAAGAGTTCGAGGGGCAGGAAACGCCGGAGGCGCGCTATGCGACCGCGCTCGACCGTTTACAGCCACTGCTCAACAACCACCACGCGCACGGCGGGAGCTGGCGCGCACACGGCGTCACCCGCGACCAGGTGCTCGGTCGGATGCGCCCGATCGAGGCGGCGCTGCCCGCCCTCTGGCCGATGGTGCTGGAGATCATCGAGCAGAACTGCCTGCTCGGACATATCCGCGCCACGCCGGACGCGGGCTCGCCTACTCGTGGCCTCTCCTCGTCGGCCTGATTCCGTGGGTCTACAGCTCCGACCTCGGCCTGGACAATGGCGGCCCGGATGGAGCACGGCGGAGTTGATGTCACGACGTCTCCCGTTGCGCGAGGCTTGAAGCTAGACAGTGTTCCGGGGCGGAGTGACCCCCTGACGAGAGACAGTCAGCACCTGTCTCGTTCTCGACCGCGAACCCGCTATGGTTCATGGATGCATCCGTGTCTGACTGGTCGAACCGTTGGGCGCGCCGTCGTGCTCGTGGGTGCCATCGCTGTCACGGGTGTCCACCCGCTCGCGCTCGGTGCGCAGACGGGCACTCGGGCTGACTCCGCGCGCGCGCCATCCGTACCCGGAGCCTCGGATTCAGCCGCCCTCGTCCATGACACCGCCGTCGGGATCGTTGCCCGCCCGCGACTCGGCCCGTTGACACGGCTCCTTCACGAGGGCGCGCTGGCCGCACGCGCCAGTGAGCGGTTCGTGTTCCGTGCGGATGCCGCTGCCGATCGGTTCGCGCGCCACCGTGACCCGGGGAATGGGTTTCTCCGGGAGGCGGCTCCCATCGCGTACTGGACGCCGTTCGCCGCCGTCGCCGCGGCTCCGGTCGTCTGGGGAGATGCCCTGGCCGAGCGCCGCGGGACCTCGGCGGTGTACGGCGGGACTAGCACCGCGGCGCTCGCTCTCGGCTTCGCGGTCTCGCGCACGGCGAAGCACTTCGTGCATCGGGCACGCCCGTGTACGGACTTAGGTCCGGAAGAGGTGTCCCTTCAGTCGATGAGCGATACGACCACCTCGTGCTCGCGAGGATGGGGCGTCGCCCACAACACCTCGTTTTTCTCGGAGCACGCGATGGCGATGTTCGCGATTGCGGCCGCGTCGTCGTTCAGCGCGCAGCGGCTGAAGGAGCCGCATGCAGACGCGATCACCGCGGTCAGCTTCTCGATCGCATCGGCAGTCGGTGTCGGCCGTGTCTATCAGCGGCACCACTGGCTGAGCGACGTTCTGGTGGGCGCAGCGGTCGGGACCGGTGCCGGCTACCTGGCCGCGCAGCTCCCGAGCCGCGTCTGGCAACGCCGAGAGCACTAGCGGGGAGCACGAACACGGCGGAGGCGCTCCGCCTAGCTACTTGCGCGCCATATATCGGACTCATATATATGGCGGCATGCGAACCGCGGACCTCAAGAAGGGCAGCGCCGAGTTCCTCATCCTCTCACTCCTCCAGCACGAGGCGCGGCACGGGTATGAGATCAGCAAGCTGATCGAGTCGCGCTCGGGCGGGGTCGTGCGCTTCCAGGTGTCCTCGCTCTACCCGCTCCTCTATCGCATGGAGAAGCGCGGCTGGATTCGTGGCAAATGGGTCGAAAAGGCCGGCCAGCGGCGGCGGCGCTACTACAGCATCACGCCCACCGGACGCGAGATCGTCGGGACGCAGCGCGCCAGCTGGCTCGAGTTCGTTCGAGCCATCGGACAGATCGCCGGGGTGACGCATGCCTGACTGGCGCAATGAGATCCGGGAGCGGCTCGCTTCTCTCCGTTTGAGCGCGCCGCGGGAGCACGACATCACGGAGGAGCTGTCGCAACACCTCGAGGACCGGTACGCCGACCTGTGTGCGCGCGGCCACGGTGACGCCGAAGCTCAGCGCATGGCCCGTGAGGAGTTGGCGCGCGAGCCGCTCCTCCACGCGCTTGCCGAAACGGAGCATCCCGTGAACCAGAGAGCTCACGTGCCCGCGGGAGCGCCGTCTGCCGGCTCGTTCGTCGCCGGTCTCTGGCGTGACGTGCGCTACGGCGCGCGCACGCTGCGCAGGGCCCCGGGATTCACCGCCGTCGCGACCCTCACCCTCGCGCTCGGCATCGGGACGACGACGGCGATGTTCAGCGTCCTCGACGCGGTGATCCTGCGTCCGCTGCCGTTCCCCGAGGCCGAGCAGCTCGTCCGTCTCTACGGAACCTACGGCAAGGTCGCCAGCGGCACGATGTCCTTCTCGGCGGCCGACTTCCTGGCGTTCCGCGCCGACGGCCGCGCTCTTTCATCGATCGCGACGTATCAGACGCCAGGCGATGGCTTCTCATTCGTCTCCGGTGATCGCGCCGAGCGCGTCTTCGGCACCGTCGTCAGCGCAGATTTTTTCAAAACGCTCATCGTGCGACCGATGATCGGGCGCACGTTCCAGGCGGGCGACGATGCGGACGGCGCCCCGCCAACGGTCGTGCTCAGCCATGGATTCTGGCAGCGACGACTGGGTGGCGACCCGAGCATCGTCGGCAAGCAGCTCAACATCCAGGGACGGCCGGTCACGGTGATCGGCGTCATGCCTCCGTCGGTGTGGTTTCCGCGCGGCGACCGTGCCGAGTTCTGGATCAACGACAGCTTCGCGACTCCGACACGCCGAGGCCCGTTTGGCTGGGCGGCCATCGGGCGGGTGCGGCCGGGCGCGAGCGCCACCCAGCGCCAGGCTGTGTTCGACCAGATCGCGGCCGGCATTCGCAGCCGCTTTCCCGGCGGAGCCGCGCAGTGGACGTTCGTCGACAAGCCACTCGCCGAGCAGTACGCCGGTGGCCTGCGCCCGGCACTCCTGGTGTTGATGGGCGCGGTGGTGCTGGTGCTGCTCATCGCCTGCCTGAATCTGACGAATCTTCTGCTCGCGCGCGCGACGACCCGCGAGCAGGAGATCGCGGTCCGCACGGCACTCGGCGCGAGTCGGATGACGCTCCTGCGGCAACTCCTCACCGAGAGCGCGCTCCTCGCCGTGTTCGGTGGCGCGGTTGGCGTGCTGTTGGCGATGTGGGGCGTGCGCGTGCTGATCGCCCGTGCGCCCGACAGCTTGCCGATGTTGCGCGACTTGGGCGTCGGCGTCGACGCCCGCGTGCTGTCACTCGCGGCCGCGGCGGCGATGGGGAGCGTGCTGTTGTTCGGGCTCGCGCCAGCGCTCCTCGCAGCACCGGCGAGTGGGGGCGGCTCGATGCGCGAGTCGGCGCGCGGTGCCACCGATGCACGCTCGCGTCGCCGGCTGCGCAGCACGCTCGTTGCGTCGGAGTTCGCGCTGTCGCTGATGCTGCTCGTCGGCGCGGGGCTGCTCATCCGCAGCCTCTCGAAGTTGCGGGCGGTGAACACCGGTGTACGCGCCGACGGCGTGGTGACAGCCTCCATCGCGTTGCCGAAGTTCCGCTACGACAAGCCGGAGCAGATCCTCTCGTTTCACGACCGACTGCTGGGCGAGCTGCGCGCGCTTCCCGGAATGGAGCACCCGAGCGCAAGTACCGGGCTTCCGCCGGATGTGTTCGGGAGCAGCTCCGACTTCTTCGTCACGAGCCGCCCGGTGCCCGAGGGCGAGTTCTCGCCGGTCGCCGCCGTGCTGTCGGTCGATGGGGAGTACTTCGCTGCGTTCGGCATCCCGCTGCGCGCCGGTCGGGTGTTCGACGCGCGCGACAACCCCAATGGGCCACCGACGGTGATGATCAGCCACGCGCTGGCGCGCAGGTATTTTCCGAATGACGATCCGGTTGGGCAGCGACTCAATATCGGCGGCCCGGGCGACGCCAATGTCTATACGATCGTCGGCGTCGTCGGCGACGTGCGGTACGCGGGCGTCGCCGACAGCGCGACGATCGCGATGTATCAGCCGTTCGCACAGTTCTCGGAAGGCCTCACTCGCAGCTTCTCGATCGTCGTGCGCACGCCCCTGGCGGCCGGAGAGGTGGCGTCGTTGCTCCGCACAACGGTACGCTCCATCGACCCGGAGCTCGCCGTCGCCCGCGTGCGAACGGTACGCGATCTCGTAGAGACGTCGGTGGGCGGAGACCGCTTTCGCACGACGCTTCTCGGCCTGTTCGCGATGCTGGCGCTCGTCCTCGCCGCGATCGGCATCTACGGCGTGATGGCATATGCCGTGGGTCGCCGCGCACGCGAGATCGGCATCCGGCTCGCGCTCGGCGCGCGGACGCGTCAGGTGTACGCCCTCGTGCTCGGCGAAGGGCTCGCCGTTGCTGGGGCCGGCGTCGCGGTGGGAATCGTGCTCGCGCTCGGGGCGACGCGTGTCATGTCGAAGCTGCTGTTCGAGGTGAGCAGGACGGATGCGCTGACCTTCCTGATCGTTACGCTCCTCCTCCTTGCGATCGCCGCCATCGCCTGCATCATCCCGGCGGGGCGCGCGGCAAGAGTAGATCCGGCTATCACAATGCGCGGGGAGTGAGCGGGCTCAACTAGAGCGTAGCGCCTCGACCAGTCACAGGCGGGCTCGACTCGCGGTCATTCGCCGTCGATCGGACGAAGCACCTTTGGGGAATGCTCGTCCTCCCGGACGCCGGGCATCGACCCGCTGGAGGCGTCCGGGACCGGCCGGTCGAGCCCTGCCGCCAGGAAGCCTTCGGATCTACGATCGAGACGCTCCCGGTCTGTCGGGCGGCGCTGCAGCGCGCGGCGCCGCAGCACGGCTCCGGCGACCATGAGCCCGCCCGCCGCTGCGAACGTTGCCTTCGCAAGCAGGAGCGACACGAGCGCAGGCGAGAGTTGCACCTGGATCCCGGACACGTACGCGAGAGCGCCCACCATCCCCACGCCTGCGCCCGCCATGATGAGTGTGGTGCCCACTGCTGGCCGCATCCTCAGCTCCTCGCACGGCGGGTTTGGCATGATGTGGATACCCGAGCCGGAGCCGCACAAAGCGTGCGACGGCCTATTTTTGGCGGCGAGACGCTATCATTCCTCGGAGAGGGTCAATAGACCGCGGTAGAAACATGAACACGAACAAGGGTAGCATGCCGGGTGAGGTGTTTCCCGACGCCGCGAGGATACACGAGCCCTGCCCGCTGTGTGGCGCACGAGCGGGCGGCAGAGCGGGCTGTCAGGCGCTCTTTCACGAGCTCGGGGCGCTCGCCTGGGAGAGCCCTCAGCGAGCCTCCGTGCACAACCTCGTCGTCGACAGCTACTGCATGCAGCACCCCGAGGAGTACGGGCGCTCCGCCAAGTCCTACATGGCCCACCTGGTGGGACTGTGCTGCAGCGTGGAGTTCGGCTCGGAGCCGGCGCTCTACTGGAAGATCGCGCGCTCGCTGGACGGCCCTGTCTCCGTGGAAAAGCCGCCCCTCATTCCCTTCCGCGGAACCCGCACGGTGAGCGACGCGTTCAGCGTGGGAACGACGGAGGAGTACGTCGAGCGGGTTCGCGCGTGGTCGCGAGACGTCTGGGCGTCCTATCAGCCGCAGCACGATCTGGCGCGGGAATGGCTGCGCAATCTGAAGGTCGATACGCATCGCACGGAGACAAAGACATGATGACGATCACGACAGACCAGGGGATGGTCGGCGCCGCTCTGCTGCTCGCTCGGCTGGCGGTGGGCCTGGGTCTCGCGCCCCACGGAGCGCAGAAGCTCTTCGGATGGTTCGGGGGTTACGGGCTCGCGGGAACGGGAGGGTTTTTCGAGGGGCTCGGCTTTCGACCCGGGCGGCCGTTCGCTCTGGTCGCCGGCTTGGGCGAGCTCGTCGGGGGCTTGCTCCTTGCGCTCGGCCTCTTCACTCCGGTCGGCTCGGCGCTCGCCATTGCGGTGATGACCGCCGCGGCGGTCAGCGTTCACTGGAAGGAAGGCTTCTTCGCGCCGAAGGGAATCGAGCTTCCCATGATCTACGCGACAGCAGCGTTCCTGTTGGCCGTGACCGGCCCGGGACTCTACTCGCTCGACACGCTGCTCGGTCTCGAATCCTTCTGGACGCCCACCGTGGCGTGGGGAGCACTCGCGGTGGGTCTCGCTGGCGGCGTCCTCAATCTGCTCGCACCCGAGCTCCGCCGGCCGCCGACAAACCCGGCCCGGGCTGAGCCCGTCTAGGCGACGGTGGCTGGCACTCGCGACCGGGTGAACGGCTCCAGCCTGCTCGCATCCGGAGAATCGTCGCCATGACCTCGCTCGCCGACCTGTTGGCGCCACATGGCGTAATACAGTCCTCGGCGGGCCACGAGTGCATCGTGTCGTCCCGCTTCGGTGATCCGTCCCCGCTCCAACACGTAGATGGTGTCGGCGTGCATCACCGTGGATAGGCGATGGGCGATCACGATCGTGATCGCGTCGCGGCTCGTCGCGACATCCCGGATCGTGCGGCTCACTTCCTCTTCGGTGAGCGAGTCCAGCGCCGAGGTCGCTTCGTCGAATACGAGTAGCTGAGGACGGCGAAGGAGTGCGCGGGCGATTGCGAGCCGCTGCCGCTCCCCGCCGGACACCTTCACGCCTCCCTCGCCGATCACCGTCTCGAGTCCCCGGTCGGCGCGTGCCAGCAGGCTGTCGGCGGCGGCCTCGCGCAGCACCGCGAGGCATTCCGCATCGGTCGCGTCGGGACGCACGAAGCGGAGGTTCTCCGCGATCGTGCCGCTGAAGAGCTGAGAGTCCTGCGCGACCAGTCCCATGCGCTCACGGAGGAGCTCGAGGTCGATCATCGTGCTCGCCTGCCCGTTGTAGAGCACCATCCCCGATTGTGGCTGATACAGCCCCACCAGGAGCTTGACCAGGGTGGACTTGCCCGCGCCGGAGGGCCCGACGAAGGCGATCGTGTCCCCCCGGCGAACATCGAACGAGATGTCGGACAGCGCCGGCGCGGAGGCCGAGCGGTGCTGAAAGGTGACGTGGTCGAAGGCGAGCGTTTCCAGAGCGCCAAGGACGACCGGGTTCGCCGGTCTCGGGTCGGGAGGCGTGGCCAGCACCCGCTCCACGTTCTCCATGGAGGCCTCGGTCTCCCGGAACGTATTGATCACGTTCCCGAGCTCCTGCAGCGGCCCGAAGATGAAGAAGGAGTAGATGAGCAGGGAGAAGAACTGTCCGACCGTGATCTGCTGCGCGAAGATGAGATAGAGCATGAGGAACAGGATGCACGTGCGCAGGAAATTGACCGCTGTCCCCTGTACGAAGCTGAGGCTGCGGAGATAGCGCACTTTCTTCAGCTCGAGCTTGAGGATCTTCTGGGTCGTCGTGTTGAGGCGCGTCACCTCCTGCTCGGTGAGACCGAGGCTCTTCACCAGCTCGATGTTGCGCAGCGATTCGGTCGTGGCGCCGGCGAGAGCGGTCGTTTCCGCCACGATGACCTGCTGCACGACTTTGATCCTCCGGCTCAGCACCGAGCTGAGGATTCCGAGCAGAGGCACGGTGAGAAAAAACGCGGGGGCGATCGCCCAGTGGACGTTGAACGCGTACACCATCACGAACACGACCCCCACCGCGCTAGTGAACAACACGTTCACCGCGGCGCCGATGAACTTCTCCACGTCCGAGCGCGCCTTCTGGAGCTTGCCGAGCGTCTCGCCGCTTCGTTGGTCCTCGAACAGCGCGTAGGGAAGGGCGAGCGAGTGTCGAATGCCGTCCGAGTAGAGGTCGGCCCCGACCCGCTGGGTGACGACGTTGACGAAGTAATCCTGGAAGTTCTTGGCGACGCGGGACACGAACGCCACCCCGACCGCTGCCGCCAGCAGCACGGTCACCCCGCGAATGAATTGGCTCGTCGTGTACTCGCTGTGCCGGGTCGCGTAGCTGTCGATGATGTGACGGAAGATGAGCGGATCGAGCAGCGAGAAGATCTGGTTGATCGCGGCCAGCGCGAGAGCGAGACCGACCAACTTCCAATAGCGCGTCAGGTAGCGGCCGAGCAGCTTCACCGGCAAACCTCGTGTCGACATGGAAACTGCCGCGACTGAACCAACGGACCCTTCCGCCGCCCCTCGATCCCACGGGACCAATGGCCGGAGCGGGCTCTCCGTTCCTGACTACCCCCAACGCACGGGTGCCTCGCGGAGTGGATCCGCGAGGCACCCGTTCATTCACGGGGCAGATTTACAGCGTGCGATCGGGGCGGCCCCCGCCGGTGCTGTCGTCCAGCGTGCTTTCGCTCGACGCTCCGCCACCCCTCGAAGAGAGACTCTGGCGCGAGCCGCCAGCTCCTCCGGCGGACCCGGAGTCCGTTTCGGCTGGGCGGGACACCTCGCTGTCGATTCGTGAGCTCGCTGCGCTCCGACTGCGATTGTAGGCGTCGTGGGCGTAGCCCCTCACGTTGCTCCACTCCCGCTTGGCGCCCCCCTCCAGCCTCTCCCACCCCCTCTGAAGATCGCGCTCCACATCCTGAAACGGACGCTCGGAGTAATCGGGATTCTGCCCCGCCAGGTGTCCCAGCTGGTACGCCGGCCGCGCGTCATCATACGACGAGTTGGCGACGCGGGACGCGGCCTTCTCGTAGTGCTGGCGGTAGAACGCGTCATCGTCGTTGCTGTACGCCGCGTCGGCGATGGACCGTCCTGCCCACCAGCCGCCGATCGCGCCTGCGATCCCCCCGATCACGGTACCGATCGGGCCGCCGAGCGATCCGATGGCCGCTCCCGCAGCCACGCCAGCGATGCCACCGACACCCTCTCCGACCTCGTGCGTGGTCTGATGGGTCACGTGTCGCTCGCCGGCGTTCTCGTCTGCGCGATCGTCGTTCAGCCGAGCCGGGTCGCCCAGGTCGGGTTTCAGGAGATCATCTTTTCGGTCCATGTAGCCTCCAGAGTCGCGGATTGGTGCCGTGTCGTGCTGACCATTCAGCAATGAACCCTTAGGCAAATTCGATACCTCTTGTCGGTGGCGCCGGTACGGGTTGGCTCGTCCTTCCCAGGGCCCATCTCCCATCCTCCTCCAGCCCGGCGAGCTCCCCCGTTCTCTTGTCCGCTTCCCAGAGTAGCGCCCTCATCGCGTTCATCGGCGTCGTCGTGCAGCTCGGAGGATCGCTGCTGCTCGCGATCCTGTTTGTTCTGCTGCATCGCAGTCAGCGCCGGCGCGCCTACTTCGGCCTCTGGGCCCGCGCCTGGGTCGCGCTCGCGGTCGCGATCAGCGCCGTATTCTTGCGCTACCTGATGTCGAGCGGTGGTACGCCGCCGGAAGATGTCTTTCCGGTACGCACCCTCTATTTCGCCTACCAGTTCGGCAAGATCCTTCACTACGCGCTTCTCGCTGCCGCGACGCTCATGTACGCTCGCTCGCTGAGATGGCGCTATCTTCTTCCAGGAGTGGTGATCGGCAGCGCCCTCTACGCCCTGCTGACCCTCGCCGCCAGCTCGACACTCAACGAAGTCGTGCTCCTCCAGGCGCCGGCCGCCATGCTCTCGCTGTGCTTCTGTGCGTCGGCTCTGCTCCGCCTTCCCCTCTCCCGGCGCACCCTCGGAAGCAGGCTCACCGGCTCCCTGTTCGCACTCACGGCGCTGCTCTGGACCGCGTACCTGGCAGCCTTTCACGGCGTCCAGGAGGTGCACACCGGCGCCTGGTCCGCACTCGAGCGCGTGGCCCAGCTCAATTCCTACCTCGATCTCATCCTCTCGGTCTGCACCGGCTTCGGAATGGTGATCATCCTCATGGAGGATGCGCGAAGGGAATCCGATGATGCGCACGCCGAGCTCGCTGTCGCGCACAACCAGCTTCGCCGGACGGCGCTCTACGATCCCCTCACTGGCGTCCTCAATCGCCGCGGTTTCGTCCACGGTGTGGGGCTCGAGAACGCGCGCGCCGGCTACGGCACTGTGATCATGCTCGACCTGGACAACCTGAAGCTGGTGAACGACGGTTGCGGCCACGCGGCAGGAGACGCGTTATTGTGCCGCCTTGCGGAGGTACTTCTCGAGTCGCTAAGGCCGTCGGACCGACTCTATCGGTGGGGTGGGGACGAGTTTCTGCTCGTGCTGCCGGGCGCGCCCGCGGCCGACATGCTCGCGCGCGTGGAGCGGATCATCGCGGACGCGCCTCCGGCGCACGTGGAGGGCGCTCCCACCAGCCTCCGACTCCTGGTGAGCGTGGGCGCCTCCGACTACTCCGGGGCGGAGGATCTGGAGCGCGCCATCGCCGACGCCGACCGCGCGATGTACCAGTACAAGCACGGACGCAAGTCCGCGCCCACTCTCGCCGTTCAGCTGGAGCTCCAGCCGGTCGCGCCCGCCCGTTCCTGACGCGCCCGCTGGACATCCGGCGGCGAGCGTATCGAGCAGCGGGATGGTAGATTTCCATTCGGCGCCGGACGGCGCCCGCCACCCGCAGCCCCGAGCACCACCATGCCCCCGAATCGCCTCCAGCAGCTCCATGACGCCGGCCAGTCCATCTGGCTGGATTTCATCGATCGCACGATCCTTCACAACGGCGAGCTCGAGCGCCGCATCCGGGACGACGCCCTCACCGGCATGACGTCCAACCCGACGATCTTCGAGAAGGCTCTCGCCGAAGGGACAGCGTACGACGAGCAGCTGTCGGCCGCAGCCGGCGAGCTCTCTTCATGGCAGCTGTTCGAGCTCGTGGAGACGGACGACGTGCGGACAGCGTGCGATCTCTTTCGGCGCACCCACGACCAGGCCGGCGGCGCGGACGGCTTCGTCTCGATCGAGGTTTCGCCCGGCTCCGCGCACGATGAGAGCGCGACACTCGCCGAGGCCAAGAGGCTCTGGACCTCCGTGGACCGCCCCAACCTCATGGTGAAGATCCCCGGAACGGACGAGGGCGCGCGTGCCGTGCGCCGCAGCGTCGCCGAGGGGATGAACATCAACATCACGCTCCTCTTTGCGATCGATGCGTATCGAGCCGTCAGCGACGCCTACATGTCGGGTCTGGAGGATCGTCTGGCGAAGGGAAAGCCGATCGACCGCATCCACTCCGTTGCGAGCTTCTTCGTGAGCCGCGTGGATTCCGAAGTGGACAAGCGCATCGATGAGCGGCTGCCCCAGCTGAGCGACCCGGCCCGCAGCTCGATCGACCGGCTCAGGGGGAAGGCCGCGATCGCGAACGCGCAGCTGGCCTATGAGCTCTTTCAGAAGTCGGTTGCGTCGCCTCGATGGAAGGCGCTCGCGGCGAAGGGCGCCAACGTCCAGCGCCCCCTGTGGGCGAGCACCAGCGCCAAGAACCCGGCTTATCGGGACGTCATGTACGTGGAGCAGCTGATCGGTCCCGACACCGTGAACACCATGCCGCCGCAGACGATCGAGGCCTTTCGCGACCATGGCGAGGTGAAGCGCACGGTGGATGCGGACTACCCAGCGGCCCGCCGTGTACTGGCCGACCTGGAGGGCGCCGGAATCAGCTTCCGGAGCGTCACCGACAAGCTCCTCTCGGATGGCCTGGCGAGCTTCAGCAAATCCTTCGACACTCTTATCGCCGGTCTCGAGGCGAAGACGCGATCGTTGGGTCGGACGATGTCGGCGCGCGCGGGCTGATCCGGCTGGCGCTTCCTAGAACTCGAATCGTCGTCCGCTGACGGCGAGGGGGCCCGCGTCTGTCCAGGACGGCAGGTTGCGAAGGACATTCCGGAGGGCGGGCGTCGTCGCATCCCGGATCGCCCCGAGCTCCAGCGCGAGCGGGTGAGCGCCTCGCACCTCCAGCGTGATGTGCCACCCGCTGTCGGGCGGCGCGACGTACGAGAGCCGCCGCTCTCCGCCGGGCCCCATCGCACGGGGAAGAGCGAGCGGGAGAGACCACCCCACCACTCGGTCATCGACCCAGGCGAGAGTTGCTCGCACGGAGCCCGGCGCTCGAGCGCGCAACTCCAGGAACCGAGTTCCGCCCCCCGCGTCCTGGTGCGACGCCACGACCTCCAAGGTGGGTGGCGGGAAATCAATTGGAGGCGCGTCGATGACCAGCGGCCCGCGCGGCATCCCTCGCTCGCTACGGGTCGCTCCGACCACCGCGATCGTCCCGCGACCCGGGGCATTGAAGTCCCCCGACGCGATCACGATTCGGCGCCGTGACGGCAGGGAGCCGAAGGCCTCGCTCTCTTCCTGTCGGACGACGAGCCGCTGCGGTCTCGTGAGGGTGTATGGGTGTTGCGATATGGTGACGGCGAGAGCGATCACGCCCACCGTCAGTGCCACGCCGGCGGCGCGTAACTGCCTTCCCGTCCGCAACGCTCCGCACGCGACCGGCTGGCCGAGCATCCAGGCGAAGAGACTGACCAGGATCGCGATCGGAACGTCGGGAGCGATGGGGAGGGGAAGCCGGCCCATCAGCGGCACGGCGAGGCGGAGAAGGAGCACCCCCACCTGAGTCGTGAGCACGACCGCCGGGAGCAGCGCAACCAGAGCCGCGACGCGCATGCGCCCCTGCCGCGCGAGCGCGTGGGCAAGCAATGCGATGGCCCCACCCGCGACCCACCAGAGTGCGAGATACGCGGATCCGACCCCGCTCAGCGTCAGCAGGAGGAGAACGAGCATCCACACGACAAGCGTGCCGGTCATCGCGCCGAGCGTCGCGGCGGAGCGCCCACCCTCCCCGCCTCCGCGCCGCCCGAGAAGGAGCCTGTGGACGAACAGCATCGCCGCCAGCGACAGAGCGGCGAAGGCCACCACGCCGGAGAGGGGATGGGCGTACCACCCCATGGAGCGCCCGAACACATAGAAGGGGATGGCACCCGCCAATCCTGCGCCCCCGAGCGCCGCCAGAAGCGCGAATGCCGATCCGAAGAAGCCGAGCGCGACTTCGCGCCGGGATACTCCGCGCCGACGCATCACCCCCACGACCGCCGCCACGCCGAGGAGGAGAGCGACAATCGCAAGGAGCCGAGCCGCTGCCCGGGAGTAGGTGATCATGAGGAATCCCAGCACATCGTAGTACACGCTGGGCCCACCCCCGACGTTGCCGGGCAGGGGGCTCCCCGTCATCTCGCGCACCAGGGCCAGGGCATTCGATCCCATGTGCTGCACGCTTCCCGGCGATACGTTCCATGAGCGATCGCGCTGCGTGTGATAGGCGTATCCACCCTGATACATCGCGATGTCCAGGCCACGCAGGCGCGCGTAGTCCCGGTAGATGCGAAAATCGGTATCGCTCGGGATCAGGCCGCCCTGGAAGATGTCCTGCCCGATCACCGACCCATACGGAAATGGTGCCGCGCGCGCATAGGCATCCGTCAGCCATCCGTTGCCGGGCCCCGTCTGGAAGAGGATCGCCTTGCCCGCGGTGCCCGCAGACTCGAGGTTGATGAAGGCACGCACGTCGCGTATCCAAGGGTGCCGAGTGAACGCGTGCGCACCGATGAGCCCCTGCTCCTCGGCGTCGTTGATGTTGACGATCACCGTCCGTTCGGGACGTGGTCCCGCCGCGAGAGCCCGAAGCATCTCGATCACGGAGGCAACGGCCACGCCGTCATCCGCCGCTCCGACGCTCCCCACCGGCGAGTCATAGTGGCACGACACGAGGAGCGCCTCGCGAGAGCGCCCGCGCAGCCGGGCGACGACGTTGCGGACGCTGTACGCCGTGGGTCGCGTCATGAGCGCCATGGCGCCGTCCAGCGATTGCACCTCGACCTCGATCCCGGCGATGGTCCTCAGTCGACGCACCAGATAGCTCACCGCGCTGTCGGCGCCCGCCGAGCCTGCGGTCCGATAGCCGATCGTATCGGTGAGATAGGTGAGGACGGGCCACGCCCGCGCCGCCGAGAACTCGCTCGCAGGCGCGGTCGCGGGAACGACCGCCGGGGGGCGCTCTCGAACGAATACCACGCCGAGCAGCAGGAGCAGCGCCGTCGCAACCGCGACCCAGTAGAGCGCTGCCGACACCGGCCGTGCCACGATGGAGGACAGCGCAGATCTCCGTCTGGGGTGCGGATAGTGTCTTGCCGCCATCGGACCCCGTCAAGTGCGCCCCAGATGCACGAGCGCCGCCGGCATCTCTGCCGGCGGCGCTCGATCACGGCGAAGCCGTGGATCACTTCTATCGGCAGCTCACCGTGCTGGCGGCCAGCTTGCCGGTCGCGAGGTTGAGACACAGCTGCCTGTCACCGACGTCCAACGGAACGATGCTCGTGCCGTTGAAGGTGATGGTCGCGGAGCGAGACAGCGTTTGCGATACCGTCTCCGCGCCGACGCGAGTTCTCGTGCCAGTCACGGTGTGATTCGCGGTGCCGGAGAGCGGCCAGGGGTTCTGCAGTCTGGGCAACGCGACGATCACGTTGGTGAGGGTCGAGGTCGTGTTCAGCGTGTAGGTGCGGCTCACGCCGTTGTCACTGTTCGTGCCGGTCATCGAGCCGGAGCCCGCGCCGTTCCAGGTGCGGCGAATCTCGGTGCCGGCCAGACCGGAGACGGTGAAGTCGCGGTTCCTACTCACGGTCGCGGTGAAGCCGTCGCGGGCTACGGTGCCTGCGACCGCGGACCGGAAATTGGCCTTGGCGGTCGTCTGAGGGTCGTACGCCGACTGCGCGGTGTTGGCCGCGTCGAAGAAGGCGAAGCTACGATCGAGGGTCAGGCTGTTGTGCGTAGCCGTGGGGCAGGTGAAGCGCCCGGTGGAGGCGCTGAAGGTGCAATTGCTGGCGGCGCCCCAGCGCGAGCCCGCATCGTCATCGGTGGTGGCGGAGAGGGACGCCGACACCCGTGACCCGAGCGCTCCCCCGCCGAAGCTCGCTTCGCTGGCGAAGAGAATGTTGACGTCCTCACCCGCAGCATCGCCCACCGTCGCGGCGACGTCCGCGGCTTCGACTGCGGCACTCACTTGCGTGGACGGCGCAACGGCATCCTTGCCGCACGCAGCGAGCGTGACCAGCGTGGCACCGGCGATGGCTCCGGTCAGGAGACGGCGGTTCATGGCGGATCCTCTCTCGAGCAGGGTGATGGTTGCGGCAGGATGCCGACGCGGCAGGGACCGCGGGTCTGGAGGATGGACGATCGGCGTGGTGCGTTGTTAAGGCCGGGCCGTCACACCCGGCCCCCAAATCGTCACTCGGGCGCACCGTCCGCTCCGCGCTTGCCCCGACCCGCCGGCGCGGATATCCTGCCTCGGTCTCCTGCCTCGGACCCGGTGACGACCCATATCGCTCGCACCAAGATCGTCTGCACCATCGGCCCCTCCTCCCAGAGCCGCGATGCGCTGCGCGGACTGATGGCCGCCGGCCTCAACGTCGCCCGGATCAATTTCTCACACGGCACCCATGAGGTGCATGCCGAGGTGATCGGCACGATCCGGGCTCTCGCCTCGGAGCTGGGACGACCGGTGGCCATACTCGGGGATCTGCAGGGCCCGCGCATTCGGGTGGGGGATTTGCCCGGGCCGGTGATGCTCGAGACAGGCGCTGACGTGACGCTCGTTCCCGAAGCCGCCGCCGGACCGGGGGAGCTTCCGGTCACTTACGACGACATCGCCCTCGACGTCAGCGTCGGGGATCGCATCCTGATGGACGACGGCCTGCTGGACTTCGTCGTGCTGGAGGTGGAGCCGCCCCGAGTCCGGGCGCGGGTCGTGGTCGGGGGGCAGCTCAGGAGTCACAAGGGGATGAATCTCCCCGGCGTTTCGGTCTCTGCACCCTCGATCACCGGGAAGGACCGGGAGGACATCGCGTTCGCGGTCGCGCATGGGGTGGACTATCTGGCATTGAGCTTCGTGCGGAGAGCGGAGGACATCGCATCGCTGCGGGCGCTCGTCCCGCGCAACATCCTCGTCTGCGCCAAGATCGAGAAGGACACCGCTCTCGAGAACATCGAGAGCATTCTGCGCGCATCGGACGTCGTCATGGTCGCGCGCGGTGACCTGGGCGTCGAGCTGCCGTTCGAGGAGGTGCCGATCGCGCAGAAGCGCATCATCGCGCTCGCCAACGCCCTCGGCCGTCCGGTGATCACCGCCACCCAGATGCTGGAATCCATGGTCACGAACCCGCGGCCCACTCGCGCCGAGGCGAGCGACGTGGCAAACGCCATCCTCGACGGCACGGACGCGGTGATGCTCTCGGCCGAGACTGCGGCTGGAGCCTATCCCCGCCTCGCGGTGACGGCGATGACCCGGATCATCACCGAGATCGAGAGTCATCCCCTCCCCCTCCAGCGCGTCGTTCCGATTGTGACGCCCAAGCAGGACGGCCGCGTGGCGACGGAGGATGCGATCGCCGCTGCGACCGTCGCCGCGGTTCGCATGCTCAGCGTGCCGGCGGTGGTCGTGTTCACCAAGAGCGGCTTCACGGCCCGCATCCTCTCGGCCCATCGCCCCGACGTGCCGATCCTCGCTCTCACCGATGAGGAGCGTACGTTCCATCAGCTGGCACTCGTCTGGGGAGTGATGCCCGAGCTCGTCCCGAAGGCGCCGACCTACGAGGCGATGCTCGAGCACGCCTTCGCGACGCTCAAGGCACGGAAGATCGTGAAGGAGGGCGATCGTGTGATCGTCACCGCCGGTGTTCCGTTCGACGTGCCCGGAACCACCAACATGATGAAGGTCGAGGTGGCGTGAAGCTGACGTTCCTCGGCACGGGGACGAGCTTCGGCGTCCCCCAGGTCGGCTGTCGCTGCGCGGTGTGCCGGTCCGCCGACCCGCGCGATCAGCGGAGTCGCACCGGCGCTCTCGTCGTGACCAACGGCGGCTCGCATATCCTCATCGACACTCCGCCGGAGCTTCGGCTGCAGCTGCTGGCGGCGAAGGTGGACCGCGTCGATGCCGTGCTCTACACGCACGATCATGCGGACCACACGCATGGGATCGACGATCTCCGAGCCGTGTCGGTGCGCTCCGGCGTCGCGATTCCGGTCTACGGGTCGCGGGAGACGCTCGATAGCCTGCGACAGAAGTTCGGCTACATCTTCGACGACGCCGTTCGGCCGGTCCCCGGGACCTCCAAGCCGGAAGCCCAGCTCCGCGTGCTGGCCGAGGGAGAGCGCGTGACGATCGGCGACATCGAGCTGTCCGCCGTCGCCGTGCCGCACGGACCGGCCAGCGTCTATGCCTACCGGATCGGCCCCCTGGCGTACGTGACGGACGCGAAGATGCTCCCTCCGGCGGCGCTCGCGGCGCTCGCCGGGGCGCAGGTGCTCGTTCTCAATGCTCTCTTCCGCTCGGAGCATCCAACCCATCTGAGCGTTCCGGAGGCGGTGCGCATCGCCCAGCAGCTCGGCGCCGCACGCACCTTCCTCACACACCTGACGCACGAATTCCGGCACGCGGATCTCTTATCCGAGCTGCCGTCGGGCGTCGCGCCCGCTTACGATGGGCTCACGATCGAGTTCGACTAGCGGGCTCGTCCCTTGACGAGCGCATCCGTTTTCGCTCCCTGGTCCCGGCTCCCGGCCGCCGCTAGCTTCCTGATCGCTTCATCCACGAGAGCATCTTTCATGGCAACCCCCACAGCAACTCCGACATCACTGCTCGGCGGCGGCGTTCGCGTCGAAGGCCGAAAGGTGACCATCGAGCGTGCGGAGTCGCTCAGGTCGGACGCGATGGACGCGATGGTACGCGACGCGGTGTTCGGCGATGAGGCCGGGCGGGAGCACGCTCGCTGGCTGGTGTGGGAGATTGCGCAGGCAGCCGGCGTGCATCCCTGGTCGATCAACGATCTCTATCTGGCGCGCGGTCGCGGCGAGACCCACGGCTTCACCGTGCCGGCCATCAACGTCCGCGCGATGACTTACGACACGGCGCGGTCCATCTTCCGCACGGCGATCAAGATGGAAGTCGGGGCTTTCATCCTCGAGATTGCCCGGAGCGAGATCGCCTACACCGACCAGCGTCCCGCCGAATACGTCACCGTGGTCCTCGCCGCAGCGCTGCGCGAGGGCTTTCGGGGCCCGGTGTTCATACAGGGCGATCACTTTCAGGTGAGTGCCAAGAAGTTCGCCGCGGACCCCAAGACCGAGGTGGACGCGGTGAAGGCGCTCGCGAAGGAAGCCATCGCGGCCGGCTTCTACAACATCGACGTCGATACGTCCACGCTAGTCGACCTGTCAAAGGCATCGCTCGAGGAGCAGCAGCGCGCCAACTACGAGACCGGCGCCGACATCGCGGCTTTCATTCGCGACAACGAGCCGTCCGGGGTGACCATCTCGATCGGCGGAGAGATCGGCGAGGTCGGGACGCAGAACAGCACTCCGTCTGAGCTGATCGCCTACATGGACGGATTCGATGCCGCCCTGGCGAGACGGAGCCCGCGCAACACCGAAGGGCTCTCGAAGATCAGCGTCCAATCAGGGACATCGCACGGCGGTGTGGTGCTCGCCGATGGCTCGATCGCGGATGTGAAGCTCGACCTCGAGACGTTGAGGGCCCTGTCCGTGCTCGCTCGCGAGAAATACGGGATGGCCGGCGCCGTGCAGCATGGCGCGTCGACGCTTCCGGACAGTGCCTTCCACGCTTTTCCGCACAGCGAGACGGCCGAGATTCACCTCGCCACCAATTTCCAGAACATGCTGTTCGACCACCTCCCGGGCGCGCTCAGGCAGGAGATCTACGAGTGGCTCCGCGCGAACGCAAAGGATGAGCGCAAGGCGTCGGACTCGGATGAGCAGTTCTTCTACAAGACACGCAAGAAGGCCATTGGCCCGTTCAAGACGAAGATCTGGGACCTGCCGGAGGACTCCCGCCAGGCCCTGGCCGACGCGTATGACGCAAAGTTCGAGTTTCTCTTCAGCCAACTCGCGGTCGGCGGGACGAGGGACATCGTCTCGCGCTTCATCCGGCCGGCGGTGCTCCACCACACGGGATCCGGTGCGGCCGCGCCGGACGACGCCGAGCTGAGTGATTGACCGGGCGGGGGCCCGCAGCGCCTCTGCGAGCCCTCGTGCCGCGGCGGCCGAGCTCTGGCTGTCTGCCTGGCAGCATCTCATCGGGCGCGTCGGGCACGACATTCGGAACCCGCTCAACGGGGCCTCGCTGAACCTGGAGGTCGTGAGGGCACGTGCCGCCGTGCCCGGTACCGACCCACTCGCTCTCGCACCCTTCGCCGAGGCCGCCTCGAGCCAGCTCTCGGCGGCGGTGGAGCTCGTCGAGGCGCTGCTCACATTGGCGCGACCGGGCCGCGCACCCATAGATTTGGAGTCCGTCGTGCGCCCGCTCGTGCGGTTGTACGCGGCGCTGGTGGGGCGCGGCAGCGGTACGGGGGAGGACGACGGCGCGACGCACTCCGGTCGCATCACGTTGGTCGGGGAGTCCGTCGCGCCATCGAGAGTCAGGGTCGATGCCGACGACGCCCGGCTCCTCGTGTCCGAGGCACTGGACGCCGCCACTACAGGAGAGGGACCGCACATCGTGACTTGCGCGATCGGACGGGACGAGGGCCACGTCGTGGTAGACGTGCGTTTCGAGCGACCCACGACGGCGGCTCTCTCGCCGTCGCTCGATGGCGTCGCACGGGCCAGTGGGATTCGGCGCGAGCGCACGCCCGAAGGAATCAAACTATTGTTCCCCGTGGCATGACGAGCCGGAGTACACGCGATCCCAACATGAAGCAGATCGGACGTATCCTCATTGCGGATGACGAGCGCGCGATCGCCGACGGCCTGAGCGCGATTCTGTCGGACGAGGGCTACACGATCGATATCGCGATCGACGGCCAGAAGGCCATCGATCGGCTGGTCGCCGAGAGCTACGGAGTGGTACTCGCCGACCTCAAGATGCCGAAGATCGACGGACTGGCCCTCTTGCGCGAGCTTCAGGAGCGACAGATCGAGACCGAGTGCATCATCATCACGGGTCAGGCGAGCGTCGATTCGGCGGTCCAGGCGATGCGGCAGGGTGCCTATGATTACATCGAGAAGCCACTGAACGCCGAGAAGCTCAATCGGCTCAAGGCGCTCATCCCCAAGGCGTTCGACAAATTCAACGTCAAACAGACGAACAAGCGTCTGACATCACAGCTCGAGAGCTTCACCCATTACGGGGAGCTCACCGGACAGTCCGAGCAGATGCGCCGGGTGTACCAGACGATCGATGCCGTCGCGCCATCCACCGCGAGCGTGCTGATCCTCGGCGAATCGGGCACGGGGAAGGAGCTGGTGGCCCGCGCGATTCACAGCAAGAGCGAGCGCGCCAAGGGACCGTTCCTGCCGCTCAACTGCGCCGCCCTCCCGAAGGACATCCTCGAGAACGAGCTGTTCGGCCACGAGAAGGGCGCGTTCACCGGCTCGACGAACGAGAAGGCGGGAGCGTTTGAGATGGCGCATGGCGGCTCGATCTTCCTGGACGAGATCGGCGAGATGGCGCCCGACATCCAGGTCAAGCTTCTCCGGGCTCTGGAGATTCGCCAGGTCCGCCGGTTGGGCGGGAAGAAGGAGATCGACGTCGATATCCGGGTTCTGGCGGCGACGAACAAGGATGTGCAGAAGGCGCTGACGGACGGCGATCTGCGCGACGATCTCTACTATCGGCTGGCGGTCGTGGAGATGTACCTGCCTCCGCTGCGCGAGAGGGTGGGCGACATCAAGCTGCTGGCGATGGAGTTTCTGGGCCGCTTCGCGCAACAGAACAACCGGAAGATCAGCGGCTTCGACGACGCGGCGATCAACTGGGTTCTCACGTACCACTGGCCGGGCAACGTCAGAGAGCTCAAGAACGCGGTCGAGCGCGCTGTGATCATGGCGCGTGGCACGACGATCGCGCTGGAAGACATCGTTCCCCGGCATCCGAGGCCGATGGGGGATCTGCTGGCGCTCTCGGTCGGGTCGACCATGGCCGACGCGCGGCGCGAGTTGGTGCTTCGGACCTTCGCCAGCGCGGGCGGGGATGTGGACAGGACGTCGAAGATCCTCGGCGTGGCGTCGGCGGAGGTGCGCACGGAACTCGCATCGCTGCTTGGAACGAACGGCGCCGGGATCGCGCAGCCGTCCGAGGACCCTCCAGTGGTCTCTCGTGGCGCCGGGTCCAAGGAAGGGGCGCGAAAGGTCGTGAAGGAGAAGGGCAAACCCAAAGGGCGTCGCTGAGGCGAGCGAGGAAACCAGCATGTGGCGGGACGACGAGTACGAGGACGAGCCGTACGTGGTGATCGAGCGGCGAAGTGGCGGTGCGAGCTCCTTTCTGTTGGGGCTGGCCATTGGTGCGGGAATGGCCCTGCTCCTCGCACCGCGCTCCGGGCAGGAAACGCGACAGGAGATCGGCCGCCGCGCTCGTCGCGTGAAGAGGGCGGCGCGCGACACCGCCGAGGAGATCACCGACACGGTCCGTGACTCGTACGAGCACGCGCGGCGGTCGGTCGAGGACCGCATCGACGCGGCCCGTTCGGCAATCGAGATCAAGAAGCAGCAAGCCACCGAGGCAATTCGAGCCGGGCGGGAGGCCGCGCAGCAGGCGCGGGAGGAGCTGGAGCGCCGGATCGCCGAGACCAAGGCGGCCTATCAGGCGGGCGCCGATGTCGCCCGATCCGGTCGGCCGGTGGTCGCGCGCGATGGCGGCGAGCTGTCGGACGACGACGGCGACGCCACCGGCTGACGGCGCGCGACAGCCGGGCGCGCCTCGCGAGTGCCGAATCGTCCGCTCCACGTCCGCTTCGGCTGGACCCTTCGCGATTACGCCAAGCGCGTCTGGGACAACGCCGGGGAGGACAACATCTTCTTCCTGGCAGGGGGAATCGCGTTCAACATCCTCCTCGCCGCCGTTCCCTTCTTCCTCCTCCTCTTCTCCGGCCTCGGTTACCTCCTCAACAAGTCCGCCAAGGAGTCGACCGACACCGTCTGGCAGGTGATCCATCAGTTCCTGCCGCCCCATCAGGAGAGCGCCGACAGCCCGATCCACCGGATCCTCAACGACATCATCGCCACGCGAGGCAAGGTCGGCCTGGTCGGCTTGATCGGATTCGTCTGGTTCACCACCCGCCTCTTCGGCTCCCTCAGGACCGTTCTCGCCGAGGTCTTCGACATCGAGCAGGAGCGGAGCATCATTGCCGGCAAGATCTTCGACATCGAGCTGTCGGTGGTCTCTACGCTCCTGTTCATCGCCTACACCACCCTGTCCGCGTATCTGGGCGTGGCGACAACGGCTGGAGTCCGCGTTCTCGGGGAGTACGGCGTTCGGGGTGCCCTCATGGGGCAGCTGGAGTACTTTCTCGGAACCGCGATCGCGACGCTGTTCATCGTGCTGATGTTCTTCGCCATGTACAAGTGGGTTCCCAAGCGGCGGATCAGGTGGCGCTCGGCGATGCTCGCGGGATTGGTCACTGGAATTCTCTTCCAGATCGCCAAGAGCGCATTCACCTCGTACCTCCTGCACTTCAACCCCGGCAGCCTGTACAGCGGCACGGTAGCCACGATCGTCATCATGGTGTTCTGGACCTACTATTCGGCGCTCATCTTCATCGTCGGTGGCGAGGTCGGTCAGGTCTACGAGCTGCGCCGGAAGCGGCGCCTCCAGAGGGAAACGTTCGAGGATTGACGGCCCCGACGACAGGAGGGCTGCGGTGGCCCGAAGGTTGCCTCAGGAGACTCCGAGTTACTTCCACCAACAGGAGGCGGTGTCATGCGCAGTCTCACAGTAACCGCAGCAGCCATCGCCGTATGCATCCTGGGTGCGTGCAAGAAGACCGGGGAAGGCGAATACGAGGTCCAGAAGCCGGTCATCGGCACGGTCGCCGAGACCGTCAAGACGCCGACCGTCAGCGTGGGCGTGGATAGCGCCAAGGTCATGACGCCCAAAGTCGAGGTGAAGAAGGATTCGGCGACCGTGAAGTACCCCAAGGTTCGGGTGAAAAAGCCGTAGCGGGCCTTCCGGTTGTTGCTCCCGGGCACTCGGGAGAACGCTCTTCGCGCCCGGCGGACAACCGCCGGGCGCTTTGCATCGCCACTCGAGCGCGTCATCTTCCGCGCATGAGGATCGATCTGAGGAGTGATACCGTCACGCGGCCTACGGCGGCGATGCGTCGAGCGATTGCGAATGCCGAAGTGGGCGACGACGTGCTCGATGGCGACCCGACCGTCCGACGGCTGGAAGCACGCACGGCGGAGCTCCTCGGCAAGGAGGCCGCGCTCTTTTTTCCGACCGGCACGATGGCGAATCAGTGCGCGATCTGGCTGCTCGCTCGTCCGGGAAGCGAGGTCCTCCTCGACGAGGACGCACACATCATCCACTACGAGATGGCGGGCGCGGCGGCGCTCTGCGGGGTGCAGCTGCGTCCTGTTCATGGTCGAGACGTCGTGATGGACGCCGATGCGCTCAGCGGTGCTTTTCGCGGCCCCTCCCCGCATTATCCTCTGGCGACGCTCGTCTGCGTGGAGAACACGCACAATGGAGCGGGTGGCAAGGTCACCTCGCTCGAGGGGTTGCGCGCGATCCAGGAGGTCGCTCGCGCGCGGGGGCTTCCGGTGCATCTCGACGGGGCCCGCCTCTGGAACGCGTCCCTCGCGTCGGGGAACTCACTGGCTGCCTTCGCCTCCTGTGCGGACACCGTCATGGTCTCCTTCTCCAAAGGGCTCGGCGCGCCGGTTGGTGCGGCGCTGGCGGCGAGCGCCCCGCTGATCGCGGAAGCACGCCGCGTGCGCAAGCGCTTCGGCGGCGGCATGCGTCAATCGGGCATCCTGGCCGCGGCCGCTCTGCACGCCCTCGACCACCATCTCCTCCGGCTGTCAGAGGACCACGAGCGGGCCCGGACATTGGCCAATCTTCTGTCCGCCGCGCCCGACTGCACCGTGGTGGCGCCCGACACCAACATCGTCATGATCGATCTCCCGCCGGGGCAGACCTCCTCCGCCGTCGCCGCGCGGGCAGCCGAGGATGGCGTGCTCGTGACGGCCTGGCTCGAGCGCAGGCTGCGTGCCGTGCTGCATCTCGACGTCGACGACGAGCAGGTGAGGAGGGCAGCCGAGGTCGTGGCGCGCGCGATCGAGGAGACTTTCTAGACGCGGGGTGGGGACCGATTGTCCAATCTTCCACCCGCGACTAACTTTCTCTCGTCCCAGGTCCCGAAGGGCGCCCGCCCACTAACTCCGTCAGGACCCCGAAGGTAGCAGCGGCGTGTGGTGTCGATCGTTGCTTCGTCAGGCCTGGGGCACTCGCGAGAGCGCTGAGCACCTCGACAGGCTGTAGCCTTTCGCGTCGGAGATTCGAGGTCGGCCGGGGCACCCGGCGTCTACGAGTGCAGAGCCTGACGGCGAGACCTCTATCTCCGCCTCAGGCTCTCTCTTTTCCAACACGCGCTTCGCGTCCTCACCCTTCGGCAGTGTCCAACAACCTGGCCCGGAAATACCGTCCCAAGAGGTTCGCCGATGTGGCCGTGCAGTCGCACGTCGCGACCACGCTGCAGGGCGCCATCGCCCATGATCGAGTGGCTCACGGCTATCTGCTCTGTGGCCCGAGAGGGGTGGGGAAGACGACACTCGCGCGGGTCTTCGCGATGGCGCTGAACTGCGAGCGGCGCTCCGAGCGCACCGACGGGGAGCCCTGCGGCCTGTGCCACTCGTGCACGAGCATCTGGGCGGGATCGGCCAACCTCGACGTGGTCGAGATGGATGCCGCATCCAACCGCGGGGTTGATGACGCGCGCGACCTCCGCGAGCGCGCCCGGTACGCCCCGTCCGGAGAGCATCGATACAAGGTCTACATCGTGGACGAGGCCCACATGCTGACCCGCGAGGCGTGGAACGCGCTGCTCAAGATCCTCGAGGAGCCGCCGCCCCGGGTCGTTTTCGTCTTCGCCACGACGGAGCCGGAAAAAATCGCGCAGACAGCGGCCCCCGTTCTCAGCCGGCTCCAGCGCTTCGACCTCAAGCGCATCGGCCCCGCGGACGTCCGCGTGCGCATGCAGTCGATTCTGAGAGAGGAGAAGCTCACCGCCGAGTCCGAGGCTCTGGCGCTCATTGCGAAGGCCGCCGACGGATCGATGCGCGATGCCCTCAGTCTCACCGACCAGGTTCTTTCACTCGGGGAGCGGGAGCTCACGGTCGCGCGGGTTCGCGAGGCGCTCGGTCTCGTGGCAGAGGACGAGTATGTGGCGCTGTTCGATCTGATCGCCGAGCAGCGGGCGGCGGAGATCTTTCCGGCGGTTGGCCGACTCGTCGACGCAGGGGTGGACCTGGGCGTGTTCCTGTCGGGCTTCGCGGATCTGGTTCGCGCGCAACTGGCGACCGTTCTTGGCGGCGACGTGCCCGAGCTCTCCGAGACGACGCGCGTGGCGCTATCCGAACGGAGGGCGCGGTGGACGGCGGGCGATCTGCTCCGCATGCTCTCGGCGATCACGGAGATGGAGCCCCGGTTCCGCAAGAGTAGCCAGCAGCAGATCCTGATCGAATCGCTGCTGGTGCGATTCGCCCTGATGGATCGCACGGTGGTCATCGAGGAGATGTTGCGCGGCCTCGGGGGGGACGGCGGGCGCAGCGGTCGGTCCGGCGCGCGAGACCAGGGAGAAGGCAGTCCCGCCCGGACTCGCGTTCCGGCACGCGAGCCGGAGCGCGCGGAACCGCACCCCACGTCGTCTCCGCCGCGCTCACCCGGCGCCCGCGCAGCGCTCGAGCCACTGAGCCTCAATCGTCTCGTCGAGCGCTGGGACGAGATCGTTGCCGGCCTCAGGACCGATGGTCGCAACATGCTCGCCTCCGTTCTCGACCGCGGAGTGCCGGTCGCGGTGAGTGGGCGCGGGGACGTCACGCTCGAGCTCGATGGGGCGCAGGGGAACGAGCAGGCGGTCGCGAACGGCGCCGGCCATCTGCTCGCCGCGATCGGGGCGATCATGAGCGGGGCGACCAGGATCAGCGTGCGCCCCACACCGGCGGCCGCGCCGAAGCGCCTCACCGAGGAG
This sequence comes from Gemmatimonadota bacterium, assembly GCA_030948255.1. GTDB lineage: Bacteria > Gemmatimonadota > Gemmatimonadetes > Gemmatimonadales > Gemmatimonadaceae > JALZAQ01. The sequence continues at coordinate 155,630 of JALZAQ010000002.1, read as the reverse complement.
TCTCTCAGAAGCGAGCGTCTTGCGACGCTTCGCAAGCGTGACGCGGCGCTCGACGCGGCCGTCGACGCCCTCGATCTCGAGCTCATCGACTGAATCACAGGCGTCGGCGTGCGCGCTTGCCCCGTATGCGTGCTGCCCGATAGCTTCCGTGCTACCCGATACTCTGGCTCGAACGGATGCATTGAATGGCCGACATGATGAAGATCCTGCAGCAGGCGCAACAGATGCAGGGGCGCCTGCAGCAGATTCAGGATGAGCTCGCTGAGAAGACCGTCACCGCGACGAGCGGAGGCGGCATGGTCACCGTCACGGCCGACGGAAAGGGACAGGTACGCCGGCTGCAGATCGACCCGGCGGCAATCGATCCCACGGATGTGGAGATGCTGGAGGACCTGATCCTCGCAGCGATCTCCGAGGCGCAAAAGAAGGCGGCATCTCTGGCTGAGGAGGAGATGAAGAAGCTCGCGGGCGGTCTGCCGCTGCCCTTCAAGCTCCCGTTCTGAGATGTCGGCCATCGACGAGCTGGCCGGAGAGCTCTCCAAGCTGCCGGGGATCGGCCGCAAGACGGCGATGCGGCTCACCTACCACCTCCTGAAGCAGCCCCCCGAGCAGAGCAAGCGTCTCGCGTCGGCGCTCCTCTCGCTGGCCGACCGGGTGCACCGCTGCACCATCTGCTCCAATCTGACGGAAGCGGACCCGTGCGCGATCTGCGCGGACCCGCGGCGAGACGCGAGCATCATCTGTGTGGTGGAGGAGGCGTCCGACATCGGTGCCATCGAGCGGGCGGGGGAATTTCGGGGCGTCTACCAGGTGCTCGGAGGCCGGCTGTCGCCGCTCGACGGCGTGGGGCCCGACGATCTTTCGGTCGGGGCGTTGACCGATCGGGTGGATGCCGGCGGAGTGCGAGAAGTGATCCTGGCCACCAATCCCAGCCTCGAGGGCGAGGCGACCGCGCTCTACGTCCAGCGTCAACTGTCTCCCCGTGCCGTGGTGGTGTCGCGGATCGCCCGGGGAATTCCCATCGGCGGGGACCTCGAGTACGCGGACGGGGTGACGATTGCCCAGGCGCTGAGCGCGCGTCGGGCGATGCCATGAGCCGGCGGGCCATGCCGGCCACCGTCGCCCTGTCGGCGGGCTTCGTTGGTGGCGTCGTGGTGGGCTTGATCGTCTGGACTCAGCAGACGCGTCGCTCCCGGCGCGACCTGTTCAGCGCCCAGCCCTGGCGTCGGTTGGCAGCACTGGGGTATCTGCGCGGCCACCCCACGCTTCATGGGGTCAGGCTGCTGCAGGATTATGTGAGCTGGGAGCAGCGTCCCGGGCTCCGCCTCACCGCGCAGCAGATCCTCAAGCGCATGGAACAATCCCTCCACTAGCCAGGATAGTCATGCCCGTTGGCGCTGCCAGCTGGTCGTTCACCGAAGATGATCTGGGGGCCATCACCCGCGTTCTCCAGCAGTTCCTCTTCGAGTCGAATGCGCGCTCGGCCCTTCTCGTCGATCGAGCCGGGCAGCTCGTGGCGACCGTCGGCGAGAAGCCGCACTTCGACGCAACGGCCTTTGCCACGCTCACCGCCGCCGACTTCAGCGCCAACGACCAGCTCGCGAAGCTCATCGGCGAGTCCGAGTTCTCCTCGCTCTTCCATCAGGGGGAGCAGGAGTCGATGTACCTCGCCGACATCGCGCGCCGAGTCATCCTGGTCGTGCTGTTCGACAATCGCACGACGCTCGGACTGGTCCGCCTCAAGCTCAAGCAGACGGTGGAGGAGCTGACGCGGATCTTCGTCGCCCTGTTCGAGCGCGGGCGGCTCGAGAACGGAGTCCGACCGAACGTCCTGGCGGGCGCCGACGACGAAATCGACCGGCTCTTCAAGTAGCAGAGAGAACAGCCATGTCGATGATCAACTACGCCTCGCGCGAGATCAACTGCAAAATCGTCTATTACGGACCGGGACTGGGGGGAAAGACGACCAACCTCGAGCATGTGTACGGCCGCGTGCAGCCAGACACGCGCGGAAAGCTCATCTCCCTCGCCACCGAGACGGAGCGCACGCTGTTCTTCGACTTCCTGCCCGTGGACCTGGGCACGATCCGCGGCTTCAAGACGCGCTTCCACCTCTATACCGTGCCCGGTCAGGTCTACTACAACGCCTCGCGCAAGCTGATCCTCAAGGGAGTGGATGGCATCGTCTTCGTGGCCGACTCGCAGATCGAGCGGATGGAGGCGAATCAGGAGGCGATGCAGAACCTGTACGACAACATGTCCGAGTACGGCTACGACCTCACCAAGCTCCCTTTCGTGGTGCAGTACAACAAACGGGACCTTCCGAACGCCGCTCGCGTACAGGAGCTGCAGCAGGCGCTGAACCCGGGATGGGAGGTGCAGGAGCCGTCGAAGCAGCGGGTGAACCCCGACCCGTACCATGCCGGCGAGAACCTGGTGCAGCAGCTGCCGAGCGGCGAGTGGGTCGAGCACACGCCGTGGTTCGAGGCGTGCGCGGTGACTGGAGACGGAGTCTTCGATACGTTGAAAGCGGTGAGCAAGCTCGTGCTGAAGACGCTCGCATAACCACGCGGAGCAAGCCCGTGCGATGAACTTGCCGAACGCCCTGTCACTCGGGCGCATCCTGGTCGCGCCACTCATCGCGCTGATGCCGTTCGCTTCCCGGTGGGAGCTGAGAGCGCTCGGGTTCGTGTTCTTCGTGCTTGCTGGCGTCACCGACTACTTCGACGGCGCGCTCGCGCGCGGCCGCAACCAGATCACCGATCTGGGGAAGCTGCTGGATCCGCTCGCGGACAAGCTCCTCCTGCTCGCGACGCTCGTTCCGATCTACCTGCTGATGGCGCCGAGCGCGCTCCGGCTCCCGCTCGCCTTCCTCACTCCGTGGGGGCGCTTCGGACTCCCGCTCTGGGTGCTGATCGCGGTGCTCGGCCGGGAGCTCGTGATGACCGTCTTCCGACAAGCCGCGGCGCGGCGGGGGGTGGTGATCGCCGCCATCGGACCGGCCAAGCTCAAGACCGTGTTGCAGAACATCTGGGTGGGCGCTGCTTACTTCTGGTTCGCCGCGTCCGCCGCCGCGGACAGCTCTGGTGCGGGCGGAACGGAGATCTGGCGCCGGTTCGCCTTCTTCAACGGCATCGTCGGCGTGGTCACAATGTGGGCCGCGGTTGCGCTCACGGTCTACTCCCTGGGCCTCTACGTGCGCCGTTACGGCTACGTGCTCACGCCCGGTCGGGCGTAGCAGTCAGACATCTCGGGACCATGCGCATCGAGATCGTGACCGTCGGCGACGAGCTGCTGCTGGGCTTCACGATGGACACCAACGCCGCCCACCTGGCCCGTGAGCTCGGGGCGATCGGCGTCGAGGTCGTGCGCCGGGCCACGGTCGGCGATGACGCCGCCGCCATTGCCGACGCGGTCCGCGAGGCGCTCGACCGGAGCGGAGCCGTCATCACCACGGGCGGTCTGGGGCCGACCTCCGACGACATGACCAAGCCGGCGATCGCGGCGCTCTTCGGGCGTGCGCTGCGACTCGACAATACCGTTCTCGCGGCAATCGAGCAGCGATTCCGCGATCTGGGTCATCGAGGGTCGATGCCCCCCTCCAACCGCCAGCAGGCGCTGATTCCGGTCGGGGCGCGGGTACTCGAAAATCACCACGGCAGCGCCCCGGGCATCTGGCTCGAAGACGAGCGCGGCCGATGGGTGGCCATGCTGCCTGGCGTGCCACGCGAGATGCGCGGCATGACCGCCGACACCCTGCTTCCCCTGCTCGCGGAAAGAGCGGGCTCCGATCGGGCCGTGGTCCTGTCGCGCACCCTGCGTACCACCGGCATCGGCGAATCGGCACTCGCGGAGCAGCTCGCCGAGGACGCGCGCGAGGTGGCGGGGATACCGCTCGCGTATCTTCCCGGTTGGGAAGGGACCGACTTGCGGCTGACCGTTCGGGGCATTCCTGCTTCGGACGCCGCGAGGAAACTGGACCGTGGCGTGTCCGCGATCCGCGCGCGCGTCGGCCGCTGGATCTACGCCGAAGGGGAGGCAACCCTCGCCGAGGTGGTGCTCGGCCTCTGTCGGGCTGGCTCGGTGAGGATCGCAACCGCCGAGAGCTGCACCGGCGGAATGCTGGGCGCCATGCTGACTGCGATTCCGGGATCCAGCGATGTCTTCCTCGGAGGAGCCATCGTCTACGCGAACGAGCTGAAGACGTCGCTTGTCGGCGTGCCGGAGGTACTGATCCGCGAGCAGGGCGCGGTGAGCGAGCCGGTGGCGCGCGCGATGGCAGAGGGCATCTGCGACCGTCTCGGGAGCGAGATCGGCGTGGGCATCACCGGTATCGCTGGGCCGGGCGGCGGCTCGGCGGACAAGCCGGTCGGCACCGTCTGGATCGCCGCGAAGGTGCGCGGAGAGACCACCGTCCTGGGCCGAGCTCTCGTCGGCGACCGCCAGGAGATCCGACGCCGCGCCTGCCAGGCCTCCCTGGATCTGATCCGCAGGGCTCTCACGTAGGGCTCCGTCGGACCGCCAGGCGTCCGGCACAGGAACGCGGGCACTTTCGTACCTCGCCGCCGGCGCCGTCCAAAGATTACTTTTCTCCCAGTGCCCGCAAGGCCGGCGACGGGCAGTCCACCCGGACGAGACAGGAAGCGTGTGACGTGCGAGACGAACGGATGAACGACGACCTGATCGACGGCTCGGACGGGGCCGGCGACGGAGCAACCAGTGCGCCGGACGCCGACCAGGCGACCGAAGCGGCGCAGGAGAGTGGAACGCGCGAGATCGCGGAGATGCGCGACAAGTATCTGCGGCTCGCAGCGGAGTACGACAACTATCGAAAGCGCACGGCACGCGAGTCGTCCGAGCTTGGCACCCGTAGCCAGGCTGCACTGGCGAAGCAGCTCATCGATGCCCTCGACGACCTCGGCCGGGTGGCCCACGTGGACCCCGCGACAAGCGATGTCGAGAGCGTCATCACCGGCGTGGAGCTGGTGGAGAAGAAATTTCTGAAAGCCCTCGGATCGGCGGGACTCGAGATCCTCGATCCGGTGGACCAGGTCTTCAACCCGGAGCTGCACGAGGCGATCACGACGGTAGCGGCGCTTTCTCCGGAGGACGATCACATGGTGGCCCAGGTGTTCCAGCCGGGCTATGCCTTCCGGGGCCAGCTCCTGCGGCCTGCCCGGGTCGTGGTCAAGCAGTGGAACGGTTGAGGAGACGATAGCACCACATGGCACATACGAAGGACTACTACGCCGTTCTCGGCGTGTCCGATTCGGCGACGCAGGACGAGATCAAGAAGCGGTATCGCCGGCTCGCGAAGCAGTATCACCCCGACTCGAACCAGAACGATCCCAAGGCGGCCGACCGCTTCAAGGAGATCTCCGAGGCGCACAACGTTCTTGGCGATCCCGGGAAGCGGAAGCAGTACGACGAGATGCGGCGCCTCGGGGCATTCGGGGGCTTCGGGGGGGGGGGCGGATTCGGCGGTCGGGCGGGTGGCCCACGACCGGGGGGCGGTGCCGCGGGCGCGCAGGGGAGCGTGCGCTTCGAGGACTTTGACATCGGAGGTCTCGGCGGCCTCGGCGATCTCTTCTCCTCGATGTTCGGAGGAGGGGGATCGCGGGCTGGCGCAGGGCGGGCGCGCGGACCGGAGCAGGGACAGAGCTACGAGACGACAATCGAGGTCCCGTTTCGCACGGCCGCTCTCGGTGGTAAGGTGCCGGTCACCATCGATGTGACCGAGGAGTGTCCCACCTGCCATGGAAGCGGCGGTGCTCCCGGTGCGACGTTCAGTCAGTGCCCCGAGTGCAAGGGGCGTGGAACGATCTCCTTTGGTCAGGGGGGCTTCGCGGTCAACCGTCCCTGCCCGATGTGCCTCGGACGGGGACAGGTGTCCTCCGAGCGCTGTGGAACGTGCACCGGGGCAGGTGAGGTGCGGACGAGGAAGACCGTCAACATCACCGTGCCGGAAGGCACCGAGAGCGGCGGGCGCGTACGGCTGGCGGGGCAGGGCGCGCACGGCGCGAATGGCGGCGCGGCCGGAGATCTCATCATCACCTTTCAGGTCAAGCCGGACCGGTTCTTCCACCGCGAGGGGAACGACGTGGTGGGTACCGTCCCACTCAACATCGCGCAGGCCACGCTCGGCTCGAAGGTGCGGCTGCGGACTCTGGATGGGAAGCAGGTGACTCTCCGCATCCCGCCGGGTACTCCATCGGGGAAGCGCTTTCGCGTTCGGGGCCAAGGGATCGCTCGCAATGGCAAGCGCGGAGACATGATCGTCGAGACGTCCATCGCGGTGCCGGAGAAGCTCTCGCCGGAGCAGGAGGCGAGGATGAAGGAGTTTGCGGAGGCAGGGGGACTGAAGTACTAGTGCCGGGACATCGTCAGCGGTGACCTCCTCGCCGAGTGCCCCACGGCGAATCTTGTTGGCGGACGCGGATGCGTTCTACGTCGCAGTCGCGCGAATGGTTGACCCGGAGGGAGTGGGGAAGGAGCCGCTGCTGATCGTCGGCGGATCCAGGGAGAGTCGGGGCGTCGTCTGCTCGGCGTCGTACGAGACCCGGAAGTTCGGCGTGCGCTCCGCGATGCCGATCGCGCGCGCTCTCCGGCTCTGCCCGCAGGCCGTGTGCGTTCCTATTCCGCGCCGCGCGTGTACCATCAAGAGCCACGAGATCAGTGCCGTGCTCCAGCGGTGGGCGCCGGTGGTGGAAGGTGCGAGCATCGATGAGTGGTATCTGGACCTTGGCGGCACCGAGCGGCTGTATCGCAACGAGTCGCTGGCCGACACCGCTCGCCGCATCCGGGACGATGTGCGCGAGAAGACCGATCTCTCGGTGTCGATTGGCGGCGGCACCACCAGGCTGATCGCCAAGCTCGCGGTCGAGCGAGCCAAGCCCAAGCCGGACAACGACGCCACGGGAGTGTACGTCGTGCTCCCCGGTGGGGAACCGGCCTTCATGAGTGGCATCGTGCTCGCCGAAATCCCGCTCGTTGGGCCAAAGCTCCAGGACCGGCTGGCGGGCCTGGGGTTGCGGACGGTTCCGGACGTGCTCCGGTACGACCCGCCGAGCCTCCGCTACTTTCTCGGTGAGCGTCTGGCCGACTGGCTGTACGAGCGCGTACGCGGAATCGATGCCGGTGCGGTCGAGCCCGCCCTGGAGGCCAAGAGCCTGAGCCGCGACGAGACTTTCGCCAAGGACATCGACAACGACGAGAAGCTGGAGAGTGAGATGATGGCTCTCGTCGTTCGCGCGGCGCATGATCTCCGGAGCGAGGGTCTGGTCGCGCGCACGATCGCGGTGCGAATTCGTGACGTAGATTTTCGGGACAGGCGCGCGGCCAGGACGCTGGCCGAGAGCGTCGTTTCCGACCGGGTGATCTTCGAGGTTGCCCGGTCGCTCCTGCACAAGCTCCGATCAGCGCGGCGGGTGCCGGCGCGACTGCTCAGCGTCGCGCTCACCTCTCTGAGCGTGGCTGCCGACGCGGACCAGCTCGTGCTGTTCGACCAGGCGGGATCGCGCGTGTCGGAGACGGATCGAGATCGTACGATCGCGCGCACCGTGGACGCGCTACGCGCGCGTTTCGGGGACGACGCGATTCTGCCGGGGCGGGTGAGCGGGAGGTAAGAGTGCTTCTGATTCGCCACCTTGTTGCGATCGCAGCGCTCCCATTCGTTGTGGCAGTGTTGGTTCCGATGTGGGTGGCGCGACGGAACCATGTGGCTTTGGCGCTCGGCACGACGATCCCGCCCCTCCTCGCACAAATCGCGGGCGCATCTCTGCTGCTGATTGGACTGTCTCTCTTTGCTTCCTCGCTGCGGCGATTTGTCGCCGAAGGAAAGGGCACGCTCGCGCCATGGGATCCGCCCCGACGGCTCGTGATGCGCGGACCCTATCGGTTTGTCCGCAATCCGATGATCTCGGGTCTCTTGTTCGTCGTCTTCGGCGAGGCCCTGATCCTCCTCTCTGAGCCGCACGCCCTGTGGGCTCTTACCTTTCTTCTCTTGAACGGTGTCTACATTCCGCTGTTCGAGGAGCCGCAATTGAGGCGTCGCTTCGGCGAACCCTACGTGGAGTATTGCCGCCACGTTCCCCGATTGGTGCCGCGACTCAGCCCGTGGGAGCCCGTAGCTCCCGATCCCGACCGCGCGGCATGACGCATCGCCATCAGGAGCGCCCGAACGCGGTAAGTGACGAAGCCCGCGACGTGCTCGTGACCGGGGGGACGGGCTACGTGGGCCAGCGCCTCGTACCAGCGCTTCTGACGCGCGGTCACCGGGTACGTGTCCTGATGCGTGCGACGTCAGTCCGACGCGTTCCCGTCGGCTCGGTTCCTGTGGAAGGAGATGCGCTCGACGCGACGAGTGTTGCGGCGGTGCTTCGCACCGGGGATACGGTCGTCCACCTGGTCGGGACGCCACATCCCAATCCCCGGAAAGCGGTCGAGTTTACGCGGATCGATCTGGCCTCCATTCGCGCGACGGTCGCTGCCGCGCGGCAAGTCGGCGTCGCCCACCTCGTCTATGTCAGCGTCGCTCAGCCCGCCCCCGTGATGTAGGCGTACGTCGCAGCCCGAGCGGCTGGCGAATCCGCCATAGCGGCCGCCGGACTGCGGGCGACGATACTCCGGCCGTGGTACGTAGTCGGTCCCGGGCATTGGTGGCCCGTGGTGCTTCTTCCGTTCTACGTGCTCGCTACGCTCCTGCCGGCATCGCGGAAGGGAGCGCAGCGTCTAGGGCTTGTCACGCGCGCTCAGATGGTTCGGGCCCTCGTTGCGGCGGTCGAGAATCCCCCCACGAAAGGGATGCGGGTTGTCGACGTTCCGGAGATCCGGACAACGAGTCCTCGGTAGTTTCTTCTGCTGGTGCCGGCTTCGATCGCAGTTCGGGCGTTGCGATGATCTGGCTCTGCCGGGCAGATTGCTTCGAAGGACTGGGCGATGGAGCGTCTGACATCACATTTCGGCATTCGTGTCGCGACGTCCATCCCATCCTATGCTCAAGGGGACCGATGACCCGACAACGCACCAAGCCTCGCTTTGCCACCGGCGACGTCCTCGTGCTGGTGGGGACCATGAAGGGCGCGTTCATTTTCTCGTCCGACAAATCGCGCAAGCGGTGGAAGGTTGATGGCCCACACTTTCCCGGAGAGTCCGTCTACGCGGTGGCGCACGACGAGCGTGGAGGACGCCGGCGCACGCTCATGGCTACGCGGAGCTTTCACTGGGGAAGCACCATTCGTCTGAGCGACGACTTCGGCAAGACGTGGACAGGACCGGAGCGGCAGGCGGTTCGGTTCCCCGAGGCATCGGGGCTCTCGCTTGTGCAGGTGTGGCAGATCACACCGGGCCGCGCCAAGGAGCCGGATGTCGTCTGGTGTGGAGTCGAGCCGGCGGCGCTCTTCAGGTCGGGCGACGGCGGCGAGAGCTGGGAGCCGGTGAGTGGGCTGCTCGACCACGAGCACCGGCGCCAATGGATGCCCGGTGGGGGCGGACTCGGATTGCACACCATCGTCCTCGACCCTGAAAACGGCCGACGGATGGCCATCGCCATCTCCTCGGGTGGCTTCTACCGCACCGAGGATGGCGGCAAGCGTTGGCGGCCGCGCAATGTCGGCGTGCGGGCCGAGTTCCTGCCGAACAAGCATCCCGAATTCGGCCAGTGCGTGCACAAGGTGGTGCACCACCCGGCACGTCCGGAGCGGCTCTTCCTTCAGAATCACTGGGGACTCTATCGCAGCGACGACTGGGGCGACTCGTGGCAGGACATCGCCAATGGCGTCCCGTCCGATTTCGGCTTCGCGATGCAGATGCACCCGCACGACCCCGATACGGTGTACATCGTGCCGCTCGAGTCCGATGCGTTCCGCGTCGTCCCCGAGCGAAAGCTACGCGTCTATCGGACGCAGAACGCGGGGCGGTCGTGGAAGCCGCTCGCCAAAGGGCTGCCGCAGGTGAACGCATTCGAGAGCGTGTTGCGCGACGGGCTCACTGCTGATGCGCTCGACCCGGCGGGCCTCTACTTCGGCACGCGCAGCGGGAAGCTGTTCGCATCATCAGACGAAGGGGACAGTTGGAAGGAGATCGCCGATGCCCTTCCCCCGATCTGCTGCGTCAAGGCAGCAGTCGTGGGCGCCAGCTGACCCTCGACCGAGGCGCGCCGTGCCGATATCAGTCGTTATTCCCCAGGCCCTCACCCCGTACTCGCAGGGAAGTGGCACGGTGGTCGTGGCGGAGCCTTGCTCGACCGTAGCCGATGCCCTGGCCGCGGTCGAGGCGCGGTGGCCCGCATTGACCGATCGCGTGCTGACCGAGCAGGGGGAGTTGCGGCAGCATGTCAATGTCTTCGTCGGCGAGGAGAGCATCCGGTTCACGGATGGCCTTGCCACTCCCGTCGCCGACGGCGCCACGATCACGATCGTGCCAGCGGTGAGCGGCGGCTAGGGATGCGCGACGCGCCTGAGCCATTCTACCACAGAGTCGTGTTCGACCAACTCGACGACGCGGCAGCCTTCGTCGCGGCGCTGTCACGCTACCTGACTTCGCCCTTGGGACGGATTCACGAGCGCGATGCGGCCCCGAGCGAGATATGGGCAGACGTCGGCGAAGGCGACGGCGGCATCGTCCTTTATCTGAGTGATGGAGCGCGGGCGGCAACCGCACGTGGGTTCGCGCCGGCCCCCCTCTCCGGTCACACAGCGGCTGAAATGATGCGTGCCACCTGCACTCTCGTCCTCGCCGCGGGGGATTCATCGGCGTACGGCCGCGATGAGATTCTGCGGCGACTGACCAGTCGTTGCGCTTGACCGGACATTCTCCGTCTGCACCCGTGCTCGTCGAGCGGGCGCGCCTGTCCATTGCGGAGATCGACGGCGAGATGTAGAGTCGGGGAAGACACCACCCTCGGGAGCGCACCATGTCGATCGACGATCGCAACAGCCAGAAGGATGTGAACGAGCAGGGCGGCGACAACGATGTGAAAGATCTGCAGCAGAAGAAGGTCACCGAGCCGGAAGCGGAGCAGGTGAAGGGTGGGGCCGAGTTCACGATCACCAAGCACACGGATACCAGCAGTCCGAAACTCTTCTAGCCCGGTCGTTGCGTGATGCGGCCAATCAGATCACGCCCGGTCGACGTTCCGCCCGCCGGATGAACATCCTGTTCGTCGGCAACAGCTTCACGGCGCGCAATGATGTTCCCGGGCTGATCTCGCAGCTGGCTGAATGCCGCGGCAAACAGCTGCGGCATTCGCTCATCTCGGCAGGAGGAGCGTCGCTCCGGATGCACTGGAACAAGGGGGAGGCGCTGAGGGCAATACGGCAGATACAGTACGATTATGTGGTGCTGCAGGAGCAGAGCACGCTCCCGATCAAGAACGCGCCCCGGATGCACGAGAACATCCGTCTCTTCGACGAAGCGATCAGAGCGTCTGACGCGAGGACGGCGTTGTATCTGACGTGGGCGCGCCAGAACGCGCCAGCAGCGCAGGAGGCGATCACCCGGGCCTACACGGACATCGGTGAGGAGCTGGGCGCCACCGTCGTTCCCGTCGGCCTGGCGTGGCAGCGCCTTCTCCGGGAACACGACAGACCGGTACTGCACGACAGGGACAAGAGCCATCCCACTCTCGCGGGGTCGTATCTGGCCGCCTGTGTGTTCTTTGCCGTCCTCTTCGCCGAGAGTCCGGTCGGAATTGCCAGCGACCTGAAGGGAGTGACTCGAGGAGAGGCTGAGCTGCTGCAGGAGGCCGCGTGGGCGACGGTCCAGGACCGGGCATCCGAAGCCTGCTCGCGAGCCGGGTGACCCGACCGAACGTCTCATCCCGCCTTTACTGATGCGGTTGACCGTGATGGCCGCGCTCGTGGCGCTGCCCGCGGCAGGGTTCGCCCAGGCCAGGGCGTTCTCCGCCGCCGACTCCGCTCTCATCCGCCGCGTCCTTCTCGCCGAGGACCGCCGGGACTCGACCGACGCCGCGTTGAGCGAGGGCTCAGCCCATGCCGATGCGCGCGTCCGCATGTTCACAGGGCGTGCGCGTGGCCGCATCCGCGACCCTGGCTTCGCGGCGCGGGACGCCTTGCCTGCGCTCCGCCCCCCGCCGGTATGGCCGGAGCCGGCTTGGCGGCTACGCTATCGCCGGTTGACGGACGCGCGTAACGACTGCGGAGCTCTTCGCGCCGCGCTCCGAGATGACGCCTGGCCGGTGCGGCTGCGCGCCGCGGATCTGGCCCCATCATCGTGCGCCAGCGACGAGGCGCTGGCGGGGAGAATGCGACAGTGGATCGATGCGCTCCCCGCCGATGCGTCGCGGCGCGTGCGGGGTGGAGTGGCCTGGCACGCCGCGGCTCACGCCGCGGTGGCGCTCGCGCGCCTCCGCCCCGAGGATGCGCGCGGGCGCATCGAGGCGCTCTCGGCCCATCGCCAATGGCAAGTGCGGGTGTACGTCGCGCGTGCCGCCGCCATCTTGTCCGACACGTCGCGATTGCGCGCGCTCGCTCGCGATGCGGATGACAATGTGAAGGAAGCGGCGATCGGGGCACTGAGCAAACTCACGGGCCACGAGGATGACGACGTCTTCCTCGCAGCGCTCGGCGCGGGCGGAGCACAGGCGGTGCGTGCGGCTGCGGTCGCGCTCAAGGGCTCACCGCGCGCCGATGTCCCTCCCGCCGCCAGTGACGTGTTCGAACGGTGGGTGGCTCGGGGAATCGCGTCAGCGCGCGATGCACGGATCGCACTCCTCGAAGCGGCGGGGCGTCCGCCGACGGACGATCGGCCGCCGGTCGTGCCCGCCGAGCTCCCCCCGGAGGCCGTCCGGCTCGCGCTCGGCGCGGAAGTGCGGCTCCGCGTGAGCATGGCGCGATCGAGCGGCGGCGGCTCGTTCGTCGTACGGTTGCGCGGCGACGTCGCCCCGATCATGGCAGCGCGCATTCTCGCCCTCGCACGCGCCGGCTATTATGACCGGCTCACCTGGCATCGGGTCGAGCACGACTTCGTGATCCAGGGGGGAAGCCCCGCCGCCAGCGAGTACGTCGGCTTTCGGCAGTACCTTCGCGATGAGCTTGGCACGGTTCCCCACGGGAGGGGCACGGTGGGGATGAGCACGCGCGGCCACGACACCGGAGACGCGCAATGGTTCGTGAACCTCCGCGACAACCGGCGACTCGACCGTGACTACACGGTGTTTGCCGAGGTGATCAGGGGCATCGACGTCGTCGATGGCATTCTTGAGGGGGACGTGATCACGTCGATCAGCCCCGCCGGAGGTTAGCTCGGAATATGGAAGACCTCACGACCGGGCCCGTCACTCGCCACCTGCTGAAGACCACGAGCTTCATGCTCGTGACGATGGTCTTCCAGACCCTCTACTTTCTCATCGATCTCTACTGGGTGGGGCGGCTCGGGACGGAAGCCGTCGCGGCCGTCGGGATCGCCGGCAACGCGAGCTTCCTCGTTCTCGCCCTGACACAGATGCTCGGCGTCGGTACCACGACCGTCGTGTCGCACGCGGCGGGGCGAAAGGATCACGCCCAGGCCCTCCTCGTGTTCAACCAGGCCCAGCTGCTGGCGATGGTCACGGGCGTCCTCCTCCTGATCGTCGGCCTCGCTGTACGCATGCGCTACGCCGCGGCCATGGGCGCCGACGCGCATACCGCCGCGCTTGCGGCCGACTATCTGCTCTGGTTCATCCCCGCCCTGGCGCTCCAGTTCGCGATGGTGGCCATGGGTGCCGCTCTGCGAGGGATGGGCTCTTTCAGGCCGGGCATGATCGTGTCTACCGCGACCGTGATCATCAACATGATTCTGGCGCCGTTCCTGATCTTTGGCTGGGGCACCGGCCACCCGTTCGGCGTCGCCGGAGCTGCCATGTCGTCGCTGATCGCGATCGCGATTGGCGTCGTGTGGCTGGCGACGTACTTCTTCGCGAGGGACTCGTTTCTGCGGTTCGTGATCGCCGACTGGAAGCCGCGACTCGCTCTGTGGAAGAGGATGCTTGGGATCGGCCTCCCAGCCGGCTTCGAGTTCGCCCTGACGGCGTTGTATCTGTTCATCGTGTACTCGATCACCCGCACGTTCGGCGCTTCCGCGCAGGCCGGATTCGGGATCGGCATGCGAGTTATCCAGGCCGGCTTCATGCCGGTGGTCGCCCTCGGGTTTTCCGTGGCGCCAGTGGCGGGTCAGAACTTCGGCGCGAAGCAGCCGCAACGCGTGAAGGACACATTCCGAGACGCCGTGCTGTTGGCCGTTGCGGTGATGCTGGTATTCGCCGTCGCGTGCCGCATCGCGCCGGCGGCACTCATCGGCATATTCTCCCGCGATCCGTCGGTCATCAGGGTCGGCGATGAGTACCTGCGCATCGTCTCGTGGAGCTTCGTGGCGTCGGGAATGATCTTCGTCGCGTCCAGCATGTTCCAGGCGATGGGCAACACTGTTCCCTCGCTCGTGACGTCCGCGGTACGCATCGCGCTGGTCGCGATCCCGGCAGTCATTCTCTCTCGCATGCCGGGATTCGAGCTGCACTGGATCTGGTATCTGTCGGTGGGATCGGTATTCGTGCAGTTGACGCTGAGCATGTTGTTGCTTCGGCGGGAGTTTGGCAGAAGATTGCAGTTCGATGGCGTCAGATCGCAGTCGGGAGGCTCCCCATTGCCGGACACGTGACCGTATGATCAGACACTGGCTGACAATTCCAGCCGTCCTCGTCGCCACGACGTGGCTTGACGTCGCGCAGGCACAGGGCTTCAAGGTCGACAGGTACAGCATCGGCGGGGAGGGTGGCACGGACTACCTCACCGCCGAACCGGGCACCGGTCGCGTCTTTGTCTCGCGCGGTACGCACGTCATGGTGGTCGACGGCCGCACTGGCAAGGTGATCGGCGACATTCCGGACACTCCGCGTACGCACGGAATCGCTCTCGCCCCGAGGTCGAATCACGGCTTCACGACGAACGCGGGTGATTCGACCGTGACGATGTTCGATCTCAAGAGCCTCGCGGTGATCAGGAAGATCCAGAGCCATACCGGTGGCCTGGACGGCATCATGTATGATGACTTCTCCGACCGGATCATTCTGACGAATCACAGTCGGCCGATCGGCACCGCCACCGCGATCAATGCCACGACGGGGGAGATCGTGGGCGTCGCGGAGCTCGAGGACGACGCCCCGGAAGGCGCCGCAAGCGACGGCAAGGGCAGGATCTTCGTCAACAACGAGCGCAAAAACACCATCCAGGTGATCGACGTCAGGACCATGAAGGTACTGTCGTCGTGGCCCCTGGCACCCTGCGACGGCCCGACCGGAATCGCGTTCGACCAAACCTCGAATCGGATATTCTCCGGCTGCGGAAAGACGTCGGTGGTCATCGATGCCAGCTCGGGCAAGGTCGTGGCGACGATCACGAACGGGGATGGGGTCGACGCCCTCGGGTGGGATGCGTCGGAGAAGCTGATCTACATTCCCAATGGGCGCGACGGGACGGTGACCGTCGCGCGCCAGGATTCACCGGATAAATACACCGTGGTTGCCACCGTCCCGACGATGCGTGGTGCCAAGACGATCGCCGTCGATCCGGTGAGGCACGCGGCGTATCTGTTCCAGCCCGAGTACGGACCCGCACCGGAGGCTGCGCCGGGCGCGCCGCCGCCTCCGGCGGGTAGTCGGCCTCCGCGCGGGCCGGTGATCGCAGCCTGGTTCTTTGCCATCCACAGGGAGGGGGGCGTGACGGGTCATGCGCGCGGAGCGTTCGATGTGAAGCTGAATCCCCAACCGTTGGTCGGGAATGCGGACGGCTCGATGCTCGGCAGGATGTCGATCGACAAACAGTTCCACGGCGATCTGGACGCGACCAGCAAGGGCGAGATGCTGAGTGCCGGAACGACCGTCAAAGGCTCCGCCGGCTATGTCGCCATCGAGCGCGTGAGCGGATCTCTCGGGGGCCGCACTGGCACGTTCGTACTCCAGCACAGCGGCACAATGACCCGCGGGGCACCGCAGCTGCTGATCACGGTGGTTCCGGATTCCGGGACCGGTGAGCTCGTGGGCCTGACGGGCACGATGATGATCGACATCGCGAACGGAAAGCACTCCTACGCTTTTGACTACACGCTCGCCGATCATCCCTGACCGTAAGCCGCGGCCGACGCGCGTCGCGAGCGGGCGCGGCGCGGCGGGCGGGAGAAAGCGATGCGCAGGGTACGCTACAGCGTAGCCACCAGTCTCGACGGCTTCATCGCGGGTCCGAATGGCGAGTATGACTGGATCATCATGGACCCGGCAATCGATTTCCGCGCGTTCTTCGCCGCGTTCGACACGGCTCTGCTGGGCCGACGCACGTTCGAGCTGACACAGCGTCAGGGTGCCGGCGGCAGAATGTCGGGAATGGACACGATCGTGCTCTCACGCACTCTGCGTCCGGCGGACCATCCTGCCGTGACGGTGCGAAGCGACGCCGTCGCGACGGTGGAGAAGCTCAAGGCTCAGGACGGAAAGGACATCTGGCTGATGGGTGGCGGAGAGCTCTTCCGAAGTCTTCTGGACGCGGGCCTTGTGGACTCGATCGAGATTGGTGTGATCCCCGTCTTGTTGGGGGCGGGGGTGCCCGTCATCACCGGGCCCTACGCGCAGCACCCACTGAAGCTCATCTCGAGCAATCCGTTGCCGAGCGGAATTCTCATGCTGACCTTCGAGCCCAGCACATCGCCGCGAGGCAGGCCAACGAAGCGCTCGAGGAAGAGGGGAGGTCAGTGACGTGCTGAGATCAGTGGTCCAGGTCATCCTGCAACGGGAGCTCGCTGCGCTGCGGCGCTCGGTCGAAGCGTATCCCGACGACGCGAGCATCTGGGCAGAGCGTCCGGGGCTCCCAAATCCCGGGGGCACGCTCGTCCTGCATCTCGCGGGCAACCTCCAGCATTACCTCGGCGTGGTGCTCGGCCAGAGCGGATATCGCCGCGACCGCGAGGCGGAATTCGCTCGCCGTGGCGTGACACTCCAGGCGTTGCTCGAGGAGATCGATGCCGCCCGTGTTGCGGTCGATCTCGGATTCGCCAATCTGACAGCGGAGACGGTCCGCCAGCCATTCCCAGAGCTCATTGCCGGGCGCAGTGTGGTCACGTCCGACTATCTGGTACATCTGGCGAGCCACCTTGCATATCATCTCGGACAGCTCGACTACCACCGCCGCTGCGTCACCGGCGACCCACGCTCCATCGGTGCTCTGGCGCCCGCCGAGCTGCCCGGGCCGAAGAGCAAGGATGAGGAATAGGCAGGCGGCAGGGGCCTGAGAAAAGGATTCCAATGGAAGCGCGTATCAGCTTTGTCACGCTGGGAGTGACCGATCTCGAGCGAGCCACGCTCTTCTACGAAGGAGTGCTCAGGCTCCCGCGGATTCCGACTCCCGCCGGGGTAACGTTCTTCGAGCTCGGCCGCACCTGGCTCTCCCTCTTTCCGCGTGCCGACCTGGCGGCCGATGCCGGAGTACCGGCAGATGGGAGCGGTTTCCCTGGCTTCACTCTCGCCCACAACGTGCGGTCGGAGAGCGAGGTCGATCGCCTGCTCGGCGAGGTTTCCGCGGCCGGTGGTCGGGTTGTCAGAGCCGGCCATCGCGCCGACTGGGGCGGCTACTCGGGTTACTTCGCCGATCCCGATGGCTTTCTCTGGGAGGTCGCGTGGAACCCGCATTTCCCGCATGTCTAGCGTCGCGCGCACGCGGGCATGATCGAGAGCGTTCAGGCCGACATCACGACGCTCGCGGTCGATGCCATCGTCAACGCGGCAAATAGCGAGCTGGCGGGGGGCGGCGGTGTGGACGGAGCCATCCACCGCAGTGCCGGCCCCGAGCTGCTATCCGCCGGACGCGCCCTCGCTCCGGTGCGTTCCGGCAGCGCCGTGCTCACTGCCGGATTCCGGCTCTCCGCGCGCTACGTCGTGCACGCGGTCGGACCGATCTGGAAAGACGGACACTCGGGCGAGCCGGAGGAGTTGGAGCGCGCCTACGAGGCGAGCTTCCGCGTCGCCTGGGCAACCGGCGTCGTGCGCACGATTGCGTTTCCCGCGATCTCGACCGGACTGTACGGTTATCCCAAGCAGGAAGCCGCCGCGATCGCGGTGCGCGTGATGCGCCGCCACGAGCCCGCCTTCGAGCGGATCATTGCCTGCACCTTCGATCCGGGCACTCTCGGCATCTACGCACGGTTGCTGGCATCGTGAGCGCGTCGCCGGGTGCGCGTGGTGAGAGCCTTCCGTCGCCGACCGAGGACGAGCAGCGACACGCGCAAATTCGGGCCACCTTTCGACGCCGGCGCCTCTTCCATTGGCTTGTCAACATCGCCCTCGTGGTGGCCGTGCTGGCCTTCATCGTCGCCACACCGGAGAGTGCGCACTCTGCCGGCGGCGTGGTGTTCGAGATCGTGGCCGCCCTACTCCTCGCGGCGATCGTCGCCACCTTTGCCGTCTGGAGGTGTCCGTCGTGCGGCAGCTACCTCGGGCGCAGCCTGTCACCCGGAGAATGCCCGCGCTGTGGCATCTCGTTCGCGGACGACGCTCGCGCCACGTCGGCATCGAGTGATGGCTGACAAAGCAGCGCCTGACGCGTACACTTCCCAAGGCTAGAGCGGACATTCGGCTCATGCCACTTCCCCCGCCGCGGCTCGGCCGCTTCAGGAACACGCCATGCGACCTCTCGGGATCGTCGGCATTCTGCTCGTGGTCGTCGGCATCGCCATTCTCGCGATGCGTGGTGTCAGCTACACCAAGAACCAGCAGTCCGTCGAGGTCGGCCCCCTCGCGGTGACGACGAAGGAGAGGGGATTCGTGCCCCCGGTTGTGGGCATTCTGGCCATCGCGGCGGGTGCGGTGCTCCTGGTCACGTCGCGGCGACGCCCCGGCTGAGCGTCGCGGGAGGCGAGGCAGGGAGGACCCAGGCGCTTCCGGCGTGACGCCGGCGCGGGTTCCGAGTCCTCCGCATGAGGTTACCTTTCCTTCCAGACATGCCGAATCGCTCCACACCCCGACCCAAGGCCTCGGCTCCGGCGAAACGCCGCTCTCGTCGCCCCCGCCGCCGAGGCGGTGCCTCAGCCTCGCAGCACACCTCCCTCCCGACCAGCAGAACCGCGTACGTCGATACACGTCAATGGCTGCTCGAAAGCCACGGCTCCGTGTGCGCATACTGCGAGGGAAAGTTCGCCGCACGCGCGATGACGCTGGATCACGTGACTCCCCGACGCGGAAAGAACGCCTACGATCGGCGCGACAACCTCGTGCTCGCCTGTCCTGGCTGTAACGCGCAGAAGGCCGACCAGCCCTTCCTGGCCTTCCTGCTGGCGCGACGGTCGCGCGCGGCGAGTCTGCTTCGTTACGGCCAGCATCTGAGCCCGATGTTGCTGGACCTCGCCCGAGAGATCGCGGGACCCGAAGCCGCAGCCCGAGCGGAGCGTCTGTCGGACCCCGACTACC
The DNA here is from genome assembly GCA_030948255.1 of Gemmatimonadota bacterium. Lineage (GTDB taxonomy): Bacteria > Gemmatimonadota > Gemmatimonadetes > Gemmatimonadales > Gemmatimonadaceae > JALZAQ01. The sequence goes on along the minus strand of JALZAQ010000002.1, from coordinate 136,189 downwards.
CGTACCGGGATTGATCGGCCCGCGCTGACCGGCGCACCAGGGTGCGACTCCGGCCCTGCAATCCGATCGGAGGATCTCGCATGGCTACCTCAGTCGCCGCAGTAATCGCGCTCAGAGAGAGACAGCTCGTCGCCGAGTTCGTCCGGGCTGGAGCCACGAGCCCGCCGTCGGCGCAGTCGCTCGAGACACTGCGGATTGACGCCAGTTCCATCGCCCTGCGGCGGCTTCGGGAGCGTGCGGTGGTGCGGGAAGCCGCTCCCGGACTCGTCTATGCCGACCTCGAGGTGTGGCAGAGCGTGCGGCGGACTCGCCGTCGGGCGCTACTCGTGGTTGCACTCGGCCTGATCTTGGCGGCGCTCGCCTTCGGTCTGATCGGCGCCTGGCACCCGAAGTCGCTTCACTGATCGGGTCGTCTGGCGCCGTACCGCCCTCTGCTTCATCGTTCCCCAGCCGCCGGAGCGACGTCGACGATCAAACGCATGGTGCAGTGCAGTCGAGGGCGAAGCCGTGATTCGCAAGCTCAAATCGGGCGAATACCGCCTCTATTCGAGAAGGAAGGATCCGAACACGGGGAAGCGCCGAAACCTCGGGACGTTCAAGACCCGAAGCGCGGCCGCGCGACATGAGCGCGCAGTTCAGTTCTTCAAGCGTCGAGGCTGAGCGAGCGCCGTAGCAATGCGAGCACCCAATCCCATGAACGAGGTCATGCCATGGCCCGGGCGGCGGTCAAGCGCAAGCACGCGGTGTACGCGAATCTCAACGTTCCCGAGCTCACCAAGGCCGGCAGCGGGCTCGAGCTGTACATCTACGCCAATGGGGAGAAGCTCGGCGAGCTGGATATCGGCCGCGGCGGCCTGTACTGGAGGGGGGCAGGCCGTCACCGTAGACGCCGCATCGACTGGACCCGATTCGCTCAGAAGCTGGACGAGCTGGCCTACGGGTGAGCCAGTCCAGAGATCCTACGACGCCGAGGCCGAATGAGCTCTGACGCCACAATTACCGCCACGATGCCCTGCCGGCACTGCGATACGACCATCTCCGCCATCGCGGAGATCTGCCCGCACTGCGGGGTGCGCCAGTTCGAGGGGACCACGCTGGTGCGCGCCAGCGAGCACAGTACGCTGACGGCCGCGCTCCTCTGCTTCCTCCTCGGAGTCTTCGGCGCGCACCGCTTCTACGTCGGGAAGACCAAGACCGCGGTTCTGCAGCTGCTCACGCTCGGCGGACTGGGAATCTGGATGCTGGTGGATCTCGTACTCATCCTGACCGGGCAGTTTCGCGACGCCGACGGGAACAAGCTGGGGACTTCGATCTGAGCGCTGTCGTCGGGTCGCAGCTCAGTCTCTGCGGACGGCGCGAGCCAGGATTCGATCGAGGGCGGCTGCAAACGCCTTTTTGTCCTTCGGTCCGTACGGCTTGGGTCCGCCCGTCTCCACGCCGGCAGATCGCAACCCATCCATGAAATCACGCACGGACAAACGCTCGCCAATGTTCTGGGCGGAATATTCCTCCCCGCGCGGGTCGATGACGATCACGAGGCGCTCGACCAGAATGGCGGCAAGAGGAACGTCGGCCGTCACCGCGAGGTCTCCCCGCTCGGCGTGCGTGGCGATATGGCGGTCCGCCACATCGGGGCCGCCCTCGACGCGCACGGCGGTGACCATCGGGTGACCGGGAGGGATGGGGACGCGCTGATTGGCGACCAGAATCGTCTCCAGACCGAGACGGATCGCTGCCCGGAAGATGACCTCCTTCACGTCTCGCGGCGTTGCATCGGCGTCGACCCAGAGCTTCACTGGTGATTCAGTCGAGGTCAGAGAGCATGACTCTCACGGATACTCGGCGACCACCGACCAGTCCGCAACGAGTCCGAGCGCGGTAGATTTCCACGGGCGACCTCTTTCTTCATCCGCATCCGGTCACCGGAGCTCAGACCTTGACCCCAAACGTGCAAAGACTCGCCTGTCTCTCGGCCCTTCTCTTGTCGGCCATCCCCGCGATCGGGTGTGCCCAGCCGGTCCGAAAGAGTCAGCTCGGCGGCGTCACGCAGCAGATCGCCGATACTCGCGTCGAGATCATCTATCGTCGGCCAGTCGCGCGGGGACGCGCTCTGTTCGGCGCGCTGGTTCCCTGGGGCAAGATCTGGTCGCCGAGCGCCGACAGCGCTGCGATCGTGACCATCAGTGCGCCAGTGGACGTCAATGGACACCGGCTGCCCGCGGGCTCGTACGCGCTGTGGGCGATTCCCGATTCCACAACGTGGACCCTCGTCTTCAGCTCGATGGCGCGTGCGTTTCATCTGAGCTACCCGGAGGGGAAGGACGTGCTTCGCGTGCAGGCCTCTCCGCGCCGCGGCGAGCACATGGAGACGCTGGCGTTCTACTTTCCGGTCGTGGACGCCGACTCCGCAACCCTCAATCTCCACTGGGGCACGACGATCGTCCCGATGACCCTGCGCGTACCCGACACTCGGTTGCATTGACATCCGACCTGATGCGAGCGCGGAGCTGCCCGGCCCCTCCATGACGTTTCCGGCGAAGGCGAAACCCGATGAGAGACGCGACATGCTCAGGCACACGGTCGCGACGCTCGCCTATCGCGGCGCCAAGGTCGTGAGGGGGGCGCCGAGCGACTTCGCGGTCTTTCGCTGCGGAGAGACCACGCGCACTCCGGGTGCCATTCTCGCGCACATCGGGGATCTTCTGGACTGGGCGCTCGCGCTGGCCCGCGGCGCCCACATCTGGCACGACTCGGCGCCGCTGCCGTGGGAGCAGGAGGTGGAGAGGTTCTTTCGCGCCCTGGCTGCGCTGGACGCCAGACTCGCCAGCGCCACCGAGCTCGGGTGGTCCGCAGAAGAGCTCTACCAGGGACCGATCGCGGATGCGCTGACCCACGTCGGTCAGCTCGCCCTGTTGCGGCGACTCGCGGGCAGCCCGGTGCGCGGTGAGAGCTACCTGAGGGCCGAGATCGTGGCGGGGCGGGTCGGACTCGACCAGGCGCCGCCGCGACGCGAGTTCGACTGATGCCGCCGCGCTCCCCCACTCTTGGAGAGGAGATCGGGAGCAGTATCACGCACGGAGCGGGGCTGGTGGGCAGCATCATCGCACTGCCTTTCCTCGTGCTGGCGGCCCTGCCATGGCACGATCCATGGCGACTTGCCGGGGCCGCGATCTTCGGGACGACGTTGATCCTGCTGTACGGTGCGTCCACGATCTATCACGCCCTGCCGCCGTCACGCGCCAAGAACGTGTTTCGCGTTCTCGATCACTCCGCGATCTACCTCCTCATCGCCGGGACCTACACTCCCTTCACCATCGGTGCGCTGCGCGGGAGGCTGGGCTGGGGTCTGCTTGCCATGATCTGGACGCTCGCCGCGCTCGGCATCTGCTTCAAGACGACACTCGGCTTTCGCTACCCGCACGTCTCCACCGGGGTCTACGTGGTCATGGGTTGGCTGATCATTGTGGCAATACGGCCGCTCGCCGCGCACGTCGGGGCGGCAGGCATCGCCTGGCTCATCGGTGGCGGCCTGAGCTACACCGCCGGGGTTCTGTTCTACGCCTGGGAGCGGCTACGTTACGGGCACATGGTGTGGCATCTCTTCGTGGCGGCGGGAAGTCTCTGTCACTTCTTCGCGGTTCTCTGGTACGCCGGAGGACTGGCGTGAACGACGACCGCGTATCGCGTCGCCAGTTCGTCGTCGGAACAGGCAGTGCGCTCGGCCTTGCGCTCTGGCCCTCGCCATCGGGGAAGGCGGTAGGCGAGAGAGCGCAATTACCTCAGGACAAAGTGGTTCTCTTTCAGGGCGATTCCATCACGGATGCGGGGCGGAGCCGCACGTCGCAGGAGGCCAACGAAGGCTCCGCGCTCGGCAACGGTTATCCGCTGCTCATCGCTGCCCAGGCGCTTCGCTCGCACCCCGAGCGGACGCTCCGCTTCTTCAACCGGGGCGTGAGCGGAAATCGCGTTCCCGACCTGAGGGAGCGGTGGGAGACGGATACGCTTGCGCTCGAGTCCGACATTCTGAGCATCCTGATCGGCGTGAACGACTTCTGGCACAAGATTCTGCGGGGTATTCCGGGCACCGTGGCCGACTACGAGGCGGGCCTTGGCGCGCTCCTGGACGTCACTCGACGCGCGCTTCCCAGGGTGTCCCTGGTAGTAATGGAGCCCTTCGTGCTGCGCTGTGGAAGCGTGGACTCCCGATGGTTTCCGGAGTTCGACGATCGTCGGGAAGCCGCCGCGCGTGTCGCTCGGCGTGGCGGCGCAACGTTCGTCGCATTGCAGAAGATGTTCGACGATCTCTCGCATGGCAGCGCGCCCGAGCACTGGGCGCGGGATGGCGTCCACCCGACGCCGGCCGGTCACGCCGCGATCGCCGAGCGCTGGAGAGAGGTGGTGGGAGTCTGAAAGTCGCTCGACGCGATTCAACGCTGCCACGTGCCCTTTGCGTCGCTGCGCAGCGAGCGGTATCCTAGGGGCGACGGCACCCGACCTGGCGGCTTCCACTCTCACGATCAATTCGGATCGAGCGCGACGATGACAGTGAATCTCTCCCGGCGCGAGTGGCTGGTCGCGTCACTCTCCGGCGCCTTGTTGGCCGTGTCCGGGCGGGCGGCCGACGCCGCGGCGCTCACCCTCCCAGACGCACCCCTGACAGTTTACAAGGACCCCGCGTGTCGATGCTGCGACGGGTGGGTCATCCACCTTCGCGCTGCCGGTTTTCAACCGACAGTTCGCGACGACCGCGACATGTCATCCGTCAAGAGGCGGCTCGGCGTGCCCGTGGCCGTTCAATCGTGTCATACCGCGATCCTCGATGAATATCTGATCGAGGGCCACGTGCCGGCGTCCGACATGCGGCGCCTGTTGCGGGATCGGCCGGCGGTGCGCGGACTGGCGGTTCCGGGGATGCCGAGCGGCAGCCCCGGGATGGAAAGCTCACCGCCCGTGTCCTACGCCGTGATCAGCTTCCAGGCAAACGGCCGCACGGCACCCTACGCGACGCACCGGCAGAGCACGACCGGCTGACGCCCGAGGGCCGGAGGCGAGATGGCGATGGCTGGGACGGAAGCCGCGATCGTTCAGCTCACGGCGCAGGCCGCGATCGCCGAACCAAACGGATGACGAACAGCAACACCACCGCCCCGATGAAGGCGACGAAGATCACTCCGGCGAGTCCGCCGATGGGCGAAGACACGCCGAGAGTGCGAAAGAGCCAGCCGCCGACGAAGGCGCCCACGATACCGATCACGATATCGCCGACGATTCCGAAGCCCGTGCCGCCCATGACGAGCGACGCCAGGACGCCGGCAACGAGGCCGACTATGAGCCAGGTGAGGAGATCGTTCGCGTTCACTGTGCCTCCGAGAGAGAGCTGTGAGGCGCTCACGGCGCAACTCGCGTGCCTCTGGCGTCGCCTCGCCTCGAACCGCATCTTCGCGAGCGCTCGATGAGCGGGCGTTCCAGGGAGGGCTGATGCGCGCCGCCAGCGGAATTCTTCTCGCGCTCCTGCTGTCCCTTTCGAGGGCCGACTCGCAGGCACCGAGTGCGCGAGGCGCGAGCGCGGCCGAGCGTGTCCTTTTTCGGTTGGAGGATGAGTGGGCAGCGGCGCTCGTTCGCCGGGATGCGGCAGCGTTTCGACGGCTCATCGCACCCGAGTGGGTGTACACGGACGAGCGGGGACAGATGGCGAAGGCGGCGGCGATCGAGGAGTTCACAGGGGGTGCGGACACGGTGACAGCGGCGTCGAACGAAGGGATGCGCGCCCAGGTCTACGGAAACGCCGCGGTGGTGACGGGCGTGCTCGTGACGGCAGGGCGCGGAAGGGATGGAGCCTTTCGCCATCGCTACCGCTTCACCGATACCTGGATCCGGCGCGGCCATCGATGGGAGTGCGTCGCCTCGCAGGACTACGACATTCCGCGTGGCTAGCGGCCCGCGCGCTCGGCAGGAGGGGGGATGAGGATCGGCTGGTGTGTGGTCGTGGTTGCCTTCGGGTCGGCGGGCTGTCGAGGGCACCGGGGAATTCTTCGCCCGCCCGCCACACCGACGCGGAGCGCCGCCGAGTGCGCGCCCCTGGTGAAGCGCGCGCGCGCGGAGGGGATGTCCCCCAGAGCGCAGCCCCCGATGCTGCAGGGTGAGCTGTCGCCGCCGCGCCCTTCGCCGCAGGAGCTTCGGGGACGATCGCTCGAGGTTCGACTCGTGGTCGACGAGCGTGGTCGCGTCGACGTCGGCTCCATCACCGTGCTCGGGTATAGCAACGTCGGCTACAACAGCAAGCTTCGACTGAGCGCATCACAGCTCCGTTTCGCCCCGGCGGTGCTCGAGGGGTGCGCGATCCCGCAGAGAACCGTTGTGCGATACACCTTCGAGTGACGGCTGACACGACCGTCCACGTGAGGGTCGAGGCGCATCCCCGGCCCGAAGATGTGGAGAGGATCCGCGTCGGCCTCCGTCAGTTCAACGTCGAGCGTCTCGGCGATCCCCACTATGAGGAGCTCGTCGTGCTCGCGCGTGGACCGTCGGGCGAGGTGGTGGGTGGGCTGATCGGTGAGATGAGATGGAACGCTCTGTACGTCGAGAAGCTGTGGGTGCACACCGACCATCGGGGGCGCGGCATCGGCCGGAGGCTGCTCGGCGCTGCGGAAGAGTGCGCGAGGGAACAGGGTCGCTCGCACGTCTCTCTCGATACGTTCGAGTTCCAGGCTCGCCCCTTCTACGAGCGGCTCGGCTACCGGCTGTTCGGCACATTGGAGGGCTATCCGACCGGGTACCGCCAGTTCTATCTGTTCAAGCGTCTCGACGGCGATACGGCGAGCGCTCCCGGGGCATCCCGGGAGGGTGAAGGAGGACGGATCGGGCGAGCGATCGAGCGGGCGATGTCTGGACCGGTGTGGCACGGCGACGCGCTCGAGGTCCTGCTCGCGGGGGTATCCGCACCGCAGGCCGCTGCGCGACCGATTCCCGGCGCCCACAGCATCGGAGAGATCGTCCGGCACCTGACGGCATGGACGCACATCGCGGCGGCGCGCGCACGCGGCGAGGTCGTGGCTCCCACGGACGAGATGGACTGGCCGCCCGCGCCCGTCGACAGCGATGAGAAATGGGAGGACGCGCGACGTCTTCTCGGAGAAGGTCATGCGGCGCTCGCTTCGCTGGCGGCCTCGCTCGGTACCGAGCCGCTCGACCGTCCCCTTCCGGATGGCCGAACCACCATCCGGGAGATGCTGCAGGGAGTCGTCGAGCACGCTGCCTATCACGGTGGCCAGATCGCGCTGCTGCGGCGCGCTCTGGTCGCGCAGTGAAACCGTCGTCGTGAGTCTGCCGTCATCTCGGACAGGAGGAGAGGGAGCCGATGATTCGACTTGAGCAGCAGCAATCCCACCCCAGCGGCTCGGAGATCGCCGCTCAGGTTCGTGAGCAGGTAGCATTGGCTCGCGAGCAAGCCAGGGTTGCGGCGCGTGAGGCCCGGGAGCAGGCCGCGCAGACCCGGGCGGAGGCCCGCGCCGTCATCGCGCAGCCGCAGGGCGGTGAGCCGGCGATCGTCATCCCTCCGCGATCGTCGCGGCGGGGAGCAGGATCGGATGACATTCCGGCCGGCGCCGTCGATCTCGGAATCGCCTTCTTCATCATGATCGCGGTGGTCGTCATCGGGCTTGGGCTGGTGCGAGCCTTCTCGAGGCGCCTCGAGGGACGACCGCAGCCTGCGTCGATCAGCGGCGACGTGGCGGCGCAGCTCCAACGGATCGAACACGCGGTCGAGTCCATGTCGATCGAGGTGGAGCGGATCTCGGAGGCCCAACGCTTCATGGCTCGGCTACAGTCCGAGCGCTCTCCGGCCGCCGGCATGATCGGCGAGCGGTCATCGCCGGATTAGTGCGGAGGTGCGTCCTCACCTGCTCACTCGCCTCATCGTTCACGGGATTCTGACCCTCACCGTGACGCAGGTTCTCGTGTGTCAAGCAGCGCCGGCGCGCACGCCACCGCTGAGCATCCCGCGTGTCGGTCTCGAGGTGGCGACAGGCTTGGTCGGGACCCCTCTGGGGTTCGTTGGCGGTGGTCTCGTGGCTCGGGGGATCGCGCTCCGACTCGGCGCGAGCGAGGAGCGAGCGTCGAATGTTGCGTCGGCAGGGGCACTCGCCGGAACGGCCCTTGGTGCAGCAGTGGGACCGACCTTGGTGGGTACGCATGGACCGACGACGGGATCCTACATCGCGTCGGTGGCCGGCGCCGCTGCGGGCGAGCTGGGCAGCGCGCTACTCGTTCGTCTGAATGACCGGGGAGAAGGGGAGAGCGGACCGTGCCGCGTGCGCTGCGTTGTGAGCGCCGCCGCGATCGTGCTGCTGCCGAGCGTCGGGGCGACGATCGGATTCAACCTCAGCCGTCGAGGACAGAGGGGGATCTAGCTGCCAGCCCGGATCTGATACGCCGTACCGCGGCGGACGTCGTCGGCCCCTCCGGCGACGCCCATCCCGACTCCGACGCCAAAGGCGACGGCCGTGCCGGCGCCGACTAGCGGCAGCAGCCATGCGAGGGGCAGCGCGACGATGAAGGCGGCGGCGCCCGCAATCCAGGGAGCGAGTCGAGACTGCGCGGCATCGACGAAGCGCAGGCGCCCACGAACGAAGCGGCGCGAGAACGAATATCCAGCGGCGATGGCAAGGACGGCCACGCCGAGTGCAATGAGTCGAATCATGTCCACCTCCTCTGCTCGCCCTACTCACGCGAGGATCGAGAAGTTTCGCCGATGCCACGGGGCACGATTCATCTTCCCTTCAGGGGCGGAGTCATGCGCTCCTGGCGCCGCGAGGATGCCGCGTCGCTGGTGACGCACGCCAACGACCGCGCGGTCTGGCTGAATCTCCGGGATCACTTTCCCCATCCCTACACGCCTGCTCACGCCGACCTGTGGCTGACGCGCGCCGCCGCCGCCGATCCTGAAACCAACTTTGCCATTGCGGTCGACGACGAGGCCGTGGGCGGCATCGGATTCGTGCGACAGGCCGACGTCCACCGGCGGACGGCGGAGGTCGGCTACTGGCTGGGACGGCCGCATTGGGGTCGGGGTCTGGCGAGCGGGGCGGTCGACGTTCTGTCCGCGTACGCATTTGCGTCGCATGAGTTGGACCGGCTGTTCGCCAGCGTCTTCTCCTGGAACGCCGCCTCGATGAAGGTGCTCGAGAAGGCGGGCTATGTGCGGGAAGGTATTCTACGGCGGAGCGTCGTGAAGGACGGGCACATTCTGGACGCGATGCTCTACGCGCGCTTGCGGGACTGATCGGCGCGACGCTACGCCGCGAGCACCGGAAGCGGGGTGCGGCTGCTGCGAGCGGACTCGATGACGCCCCCGCCCAGCACGCGGTCGCCGTCGTACAGCACGAGCGATTGGCCCGGCGTGATGGCCGCGACCGGCTCCGCCAGCGCCAGCTCGATCTCGCGCTGCGTCATCCGGATGAGCTCCGCCGACACGGCTGGCGACCGGTGCCGCAGCTGTACGGAGATCACCTCCCCGACTCGCGGAGGGCTTCCGGTAAGCCAGCTCACTTCGCGCGCAATCACGCCCCGGCCAAGGAGCGCCTCTCGCGGTCCGATGACGACCGCGAGATCTGCGGGGCGGATCTCCACCACGTACATCGGCTGCGGGTAGCCGCCTGGAAGGCCACGCCGCTGCCCGATGGTGAAGCGGGCAAATCCATCGTGCTCGCCGGCGACGACCCCGTCGACGGTGACGAATGGCCCCCGGGAGAGGGCAGGCGCGCCAGGGGGAAGACGGCGGGCGAGCAGGCCGGCGTGATTGCCGTCCGGAACGAAGCAGATGTCCTGGCTCTCCCTCTTTTCGGCAACGACCTGAAGGCCAAGGGCACGGGCGGAGGCACGCGTGTCCGCTTTGGACAGGGCGCCGACCGGCAGGAGCATCCGCTGGACGACCGCGCGGTCGATGCCCCAGAGGAAGTAGCTCTGATCCTTCGCTCGATCCAGCCCGCGATGGAGCTCGCCGTTCCGGACGCGGGCGTAGTGACCCGTCGCAATCCACCGTGCATCGATCGCATCGGCCTTGCGCAGCAGATCGCGGAACTTGGTGAACGTGTTGCAGCGGACGCACGGAATGGGCGTCCGGCCCCTGGAATATTCGTTCACGAAGTTGTCGATCACGTCGTGCCCGAAGGCGGTCTCGAGGTTCAGCACGTAATGGGGAACACCCAACCGCTCGCAGACCCGGCGCGCGTCATCGATCGAGTCGAGCGAGCAGCAGGGCCGGTCGGGGACGTCCTCTCCGTAGCAGAAGAGCTTCATCGTCGCACCGATGACCTCGTAGCCCTGATCGTGCAGCAGGGCCGCGGCGACCGACGAATCGACCCCGCCTGACATGGCGACGAGAACGCGCTCGCGGGCCGGAGTCACGGGCTCTATCGGGCGGCTCCGGCCAGTCGCCGGGCCTTCGTGATGAGTGCCGGAAAGAGCTCGGCAACGCGCTGCACGCAGTCGGGTGTCGTGAGACAGCCGAGGCTCATGCGCACCGCCCCCACGGCCAGCTCGCGCGGCACACCGATCGCGGCGAGGACGTGCGATGGGTCGACATTTCCGCTCTGGCAGGCGGAGCCGGAGGAGCAGGCCACTCCCGCGAGGTCGAGCGCCATCAGCAGCGACTCGCTGTCCGTTCCGGGAACGGAGATGTTGAGAATGTGCGGCGCACGCGGAGCGTCACGGCCGTGGACGATCGCGTCCGGGATTCTGGAGAGGAGCGCGCTCTCCAGGGCGTCGCGCAGCGCGGCGAGCCGTTCGACCTCCGCCGGTCGCTCGGCTACCGCCAGCTCCGCGGCGCGAGCGAGGCCGACGGCGAAGGCGACGTTCTCCGTGCCCGGCCGGCGACCCCGGTCCTGGGATCCTCCGTGTAGAAGGGGTTCGAGCGGCGTGCCGTGGCGGATATAGATGGCGCCAATCCCCTTGGGCGCCCCGATCTTGTGGCCGGAGATGGTGAGCAGGTCCACGGGCAGTGTCGAGACGTCGATCGCGATCTTGCCGAAGGCCTGCACGGCATCGGTGTGGAAGAGGGCGCCATGACTTCGGGCGCTGGCGCCCAGATCAGCGATCGGCTGGACCGTGCCGATCTCGTTGTTGACCCACATCACCGAGCACACCGCGACGCGCGAGTCCAGTAACGCCTCGAAGGACTCTCCATCCACCACACCGTTCGCCGTCACGGCGGCGATACGCTCCTCGGCCCCTTCGTGCGCAGCAGAGTGCACCGCTCCCAACACCGCCTTGTGCTCGATCGAGGTGCTCACGAGGGCGTGACGGCCCTTGTCGCGCTGGGCACGCCAGGAGCCGAGCACCGCGAGATTGTCCGCCTCGGTGCCCCCGGAGGTGAAGCAGATCTCGGCCGACTTCGCGCCCAGACAGCGCGCGAGTCGCTCGCGCGCCTCGTCCAGCGCGGCGCGCGCCTCGCGGCCCCAGCGATGCGTGCTCGACGGGTTGCCGAAGCGCGGACCAAAGAAGGGGTCCATCGCCTCGCGCACTTCCCGTCTCACCGGGGTGGTGGCGGCATGATCCAGGTAGATCGGCTCTGGCATGTTGGCGAAAGATAGTGTCGAAGCTCGGGCTATGCAGCACTCGCCACGGTGATCCCTTCCTACGGGAGCCGGAGCAGCGCGCGCACGGGCGCGGCGTCGAGCCCGTGGGCGAGGAGCGGAAGTGCGAGGAGCTCGCAGGGCCCGTCCGGCACGTCTCGCAGGTCGAGATTCTCGAGCACACACGCGGAGCCGCCGAAGAGCGCCCGGTGTATCTCGAGTGTCCGGCTGTGGCGCAGGTCCACGGACGGCGCGTCCACACCGAGGAGCCGGAGGCCGTTCGCGGTCAGCTCGCGCGCAGCGTCAGGGGATAGGGCCGGCCAGCCATCCGGAAATGTGCCGGCGGCGATCGAGTGTCCTGTGCGAAGGAGGAGGCGAACCAGAGGCTCGGGTGTCACGGGCAGTCGGAGCGCAGACAGCTCGATCTCGTGCTCGCCACTCGCAATCGTGCGCACGAAGGCGGGGCCGAGAAACGCGTCGAGAGGAAGCTCGTGCGATGCGGCTGCGCCGTCGAGCACGTGCAGGGGAGCGTCGGCGTGCGTGCCGACGTGAGGGCTCGTGGTGAGAGTCGAGAGGTTGACGCTGGCCCCGGTGGCGATGGATGAGCTCCAGCCACACGAGAATGGAGTATCCCCAGGCCAGTGCGGGGCGCCGACGCGCAGGGGGATCGAGATGTCGCGGAGTCCCATCAGGAAGACGATGTGGAGGCCCCGAAGAACCTGGCTCTCACTTCCCAGAGCTTCGGAAAGAAGCGCTGGGAGACCGTCCGCTGCAGATAGCGAGCGCCGAGCGTTCCGCCCGTGCCGGACGTCGCCGGCCCGATGACGCGCTCGACGAGCTGCACGTGGAGAAAGCGCCAGCGGCTGAATCCCTGCTCGTACTCCAGCAGCCCTTCGGCCAACATCAGGAGGGGAGATTGGGGTCCGGAATAGACGGATTCCAGAGTTGCGTCCTGCGCCTCGAGCAGCCGTTCGAACGACTCCTGGAGGGTGGGGCGGTCGAGCCACTGGCGCACCATGGCGGGAGCGTCGCCATGCTCGGCCAGCGCGCTGAGGAAGTGCGTGTCGCGCAGGCCGGAAGCCGCTTCGATGGCGCGGAATTGCGCGCTCTGCGATCCGCTGGAGCTCCCGAGGAAGCCGCGAAACTCGGCGAAGCGTTGCGGGGGAAGTGTCTCGAGCGCGGCGAGCTGAGCGGTGACGATGCGCATGAGCGCGTTGAGCCGCTCGAGCAGAAAGACGGCGCCGATCACATCGGCACGACCGAGCTGGCCGACGAGCAGCTCGAGATCGTGCAGGATGACCTTGAACCAGAGCTCGCTCGCCTGGTGGACGACGATGAAGAGAAGCTCGTCGGGATGCTCGGGCGAGGAGAGAGGCCGTTGCAGCGCCAGGAGCTGTTCGAGTTCCAGGTAGTCGGCGTAGTCCATCAGAGGGACGCTCCTTCGAGACGCATGACGTCGTCCACGCGCATGGTCTCGGGAGTGTAAAAGGGCTCCCCGTACCGCACCCGGATGAGGGAGCCGTAATGCGCGGCCTGATGCCGGATGATCTCCAGGAGCGGCTCGCCGTTGGGATAGACCTCGCCAGCCTGGGTCACTCCGTCGAACTGGGAGGCGTAGCAACGGATGGCGGCAACCTTTCGCTCGAATTCGGCCGAGATGTCGACGATGAAGGTCGGCTTGCCAAAATCCTCGCGGTAGCTCACGCAGTGGAGGATCTTGACCGGGCGATGGCGGGGCGTGTCCGGCGCGATCTTCGCGAGCCCGGCAACGAAGCAGGCATCGCGAATGAGCTCGCTGGCGACGCGGTGGTCGGGGTGTCTCCCGCCTTGGGCGGGGGCGATCACGACGCGAGGAGTGAATCGCCGCACCGCCCGCGCCAGCTCGGCGCGAGTCTCCGGTGTGTTCTCGATTCCTGCGTCGGGGAGGCCGAGATTGACACGCGCGCTCACGCCGAGGAGCTCGGCCGCGCGACTCGCTTCCAGCGCGCGAAGATCCGCGCTGCCACGCGACCCTGCTTCTCCCTGCGTGAGGTCCAGGATCGCCACGCTGTAGCCCTGCGACACCGATTTGAGGAGCGTGCCCCCGCAGGTGAGCTCGATGTCGTCGCGGTGCGCCGCGATGGCGAGAATGTCGGCGTGGGTCATGGCGGAAGATGGCTGTACGGAGCGCGAGGTGCGAGGTGCGCTGCTACTCGTAGCGCAGGGCGTCGATGGGATCGAGACGGGCGGCGCGGTAAGCGGGGAGGAGTCCGAAGGTGAGGCCGATCCCGACCGAGACTGCGACCGCGATGACGGTGAGCAGGAGAGGAGTTCTGGCCTCGATGTGCATGAGGGTGGTGACCAGGCGGCCCGTGGCCAATCCGACGACGATGCCCAAGAGGCCGCCGATTCCGGTGAGGGTAGCCGCTTCCACGAGAAACTGCTGGAGAATGTCGCTCCGGCGGGCCCCGAGCGCCTTCCGGACCCCGATCTCCCGCGTGCGGTCGGTCACGGAGACCATCATGATCGCCATGACTCCGATGCCTCCCACCAGCAGGGCGACGCCGGACAGGACCATCATGATGAGAAAGAACGTCGTCGTGAAGCTGTTGAAGATGTCGAGGATCTGGTCCTGGGTGATGAGGTCGAAGGTATTCGGCTCCGCCGGACCGAGATGGCGCAGCTTGCGCTCCAGCACGGTGACGGCTTCCTCCGCGTCCATCACCGAGACGCCCGGGCGCGGCTTGACGCAGATGAAGAGTGTGTTGGTCTTGTCGAAGGTGAGCTGGTGCTCGGCCAAGCGGTATGGGATGATACCGCCCACGTCCTGTCCGGGAGGAGAAAAAATGTTGCCGGGGGGCGCGTACAGCCCGATGACCTGCGCGGGACGTCCCTGGACGCGAATGGTCTTGCCGACTGCAGCCGCCCGGGCGAACAGCCGATGCGCGACGTCCTCCGACAGCACGATCACCCCGGAACCGGCCGAGAGCTCGCCGTGCGTGAACCAGCGGCCGGCGGTCAGCTCGCCTCCCTGAATCTCGGTAAACCGATCATCGGCACCGAAGACGGTCAGCAGTTGCGTCCGCTGACCCTGGAACTCGATGCGCGCGAAGACCTGGGCCCAGATCGACGCGTAGCCGATCTCGGGAAGCTCCTTGATGCGGATTGCCTCGTCTTCCTTCAGCTCCGGACGGATACGGACGTACTTCGGCAGGCGGTCCGGGTTGATCGGTGTCTGCGAGAAGATCCGCATGAGATAGAAGGTGGTGGGGCCGGCGATCTCGATCGTATGAACGATCTGATCGCGGATCCCCTCGACGATCGCGGCCATGGCCATGACGGTCGACACGCCGATGACCACTCCCAGGATGGTGAGCCCCGAGCGCAGCTTGCTGACGCGCAGGGTATCGAGTGCCACGGCGACGTTCTCGCCCAGCGATGCGGCGAGCCTCATGGGCGCCACCCCGGTCGGCGCACGGGGACCGCGATCATTCTGCGCGCAGGGCGGTGATGGGATCGAGGCGGGCCGCCCGCGAAGCGGGATAGACGCCGAACAGCACACCGACGCTGGCGCCCAGTGCGATGGCCAGGGCGACCGACCAGGCAGAGACCCTGGCGGGGAGGGGGGAGGCAGCCGCGATGAGCAGCGCCAGCCCCCATCCACTCAAGACACCGAGAAGCCCTCCCAGCGATGCCAGGATCACCGACTCGGCCAGAAACTGGCTGCGGATGTCGGCCATCCTCGCCCCAACGGCCTTGCGGATCCCGATCTCGCGGGTGCGCTCGTTCACGGCCATCAACATGATGTTCATGATGACGATACCGCCTACCAACACGCCGATGGCGACGACGGCCGGAATCACGCTGAACAGGAGCTGAGTGAGCTGCTTCCAGAAGGCGATCAGGGCGTCGGCCGTCTCGACGGAGAAATTGTCGGGCTCGGCGGGGCTCAGGTGGTGGGCCACCCTCATCGCTTCCTCCGCCCGCGCCATCGCGCCCGCGACCTCGCTCGCCTCCTGCATCTTGACCGAGACCGTGTTGGTCTTGCGGCGTCCGAAGATGGACTCGAAGGTGGGGAGCGGCATGAGGACGAATCCGTCGAAGGACTGTCCCAGAACCCGCCCTTTCTTCGCGATCACGCCGACGATCGTGAAGCGCTCGCCGATGATGCGCACATCGCGTCCCACCGGGTCCACGCTCTCGAACAGCTTGTCGCCGACGTCGGCGCCCACGACGACGACCGGCCGCCGCTCGCTCACATCGAGATCGGAGAGGGGCCGGCCGGCCGCGAAGCGATAGTCCTGCACGAGCTGATAGTCCGGAGTCACGCCAAAGACGAGAACGTCTCCGAGCGTGCGATCTCCCCAGATCACGTCGGCCTGCGGCGTGGGCCAGCCCGACTGCATGCTGATGGCGACGGCCTCCGGGATCGCCCGATGCACGGCCTGCGCGTCGGCGGGGGAGATGCGAGGGCGCCGCTGCATGCGTCTGACGGCCTCATCGTCGATGAAACCGATCTGGAGGGGCATGCGCCGCACCTGAAAGGCATTGGAGCCGATGACGGCGCCCGCGAGGTTCTCGCGGACGTACGCATTCATTCCCTGAATGATGGCGACGACCGCGACGAGAAACCCTACCGAGACGATGATCCCGAGGAGGGTGAAGAAGGAGCGCAGCTTGTTGGCGCGGATCTGCCCCAGCGCGGTGGTGAGGACGTCGGTAAAGCGCATCGCCTCGGGTCCGAGGGTGGCCTGTCAGCGAGATCGAGAGGACGGGGCCAGCACGATCAAGCTAACCGCGTATTCACTCGTATCGGAGCGCGTCCACCGGGTCGAGCCGCGCCGCCCGCATCGCCGGGAGCATGCCGAAGATGATCCCGGTGAACGCACTCCCTGCCAGAGCCGCGATGATCGCCCCGGGCGGCACTTCCGCCGGCACGGGCGTGAGGCGGTGGATCAGCATCACGACACCCGTGCCGATCACGAGGCCGACGAAGGCCCCGATGGCAGTGAGGGTGGCGGCCTCGACCAGAAACTGCCAGAGGATCGTGCCCCGCGTTGCCCCGAGCGCCTTCCGAACCCCGATCTCACGCGTGCGCTCGGTCACGGAGATCATCATGATCGCGATCACGCCCACGCCGCCGACGAGCAGGCCCACCGATGCGAGCGCGATCATGATCAGAAAGAAATTCCGCGTGAAGCCATTGAATTTCTCGAGCAGAAGATCCTGGCCGACGACCGCGAAGTTGTTGTTGGCCCCGGGCTGAACCCCCCGGGCGCTGCGCAGCGCGGCCGTGACGTCGTCCATCGCGCGCTCGCGCGGCACCGTTTCGCGCGGCTTGACGGTGAGGTCCATCCCCCGCATCCAGACATCCAGATACCGGCGCGCTGACTCGAGCGGCACGATCCCTTTGGCCTCGTCGCCGCCCGACTGGGTGGGCGTTCCGATGAAGCTCACCGTGCTGTGGTAGACGCCGATCACCTGGAAGGGGATGGAGTTGACGAGGACGACCCTGCCGACCGGATCACTGTTGGGGAAGAGCCGCTCCGCCATCTTGTCGTTGACGATCAGCACCCGCGTCCCGGTCAACGCCTCAGCGGCGGTGAAGCTCCGTCCCGGGTTGATGTCGCCTCCATCCACATCCGTCCAGTTGGCGGAGTATGCGTCTACGTGGGCGGAGGACAACTCGCGGTCGTGAAACTTGAACGGGGCCGATCCTGAAACGTGGGCGGCGACAGTGTGCAACGTCGGCAGCCGCTGCAGCATGGCGGCCTCGCGGAGGGTGATGGGCGGATTTCGCCGCGACGGACAGCTGTCCTCCGACCCGTCGCACCTCTCGAAGAAGTCGCCGCGCCGGAAGACGAAGAAGCTCGTCGGACCGGCGGCCGCGATGTCGCGCTCGACACTCGCCTTGATCCCGTGAACGGCGCCCGACATCGCGACGACGACGAACACGCCGACGGCCACGCCCATGATCGTGAGGCCGGCCCGCACCTTGTTGGTACGGATGCTCTCGAAGGCGATGATGATTCCCTCGAGGCTCGTGTAGATGCGGTTGGTCAGGCGCATGACCTACTCCTGACGAATCGCCAGGATCGGGTCGAGACGCGAGGCGCGGCTCGCCGGGTAGATGCCGGCCAGAACCCCGACGCCCGCTCCGACACTGACCCCGACGATGATCGACCACGGCGCGACCGCGGCCGGAAGGGGAGACACGTGCGAGATGATGAAGGCGAGCATGATTCCCAGTGCGACGCCGATGGCGGCTCCGAGGGTGCTCAGCGTCACGGACTCCATGAGGAATTGTCGCATGATGTCGGTGCGGCGAGCCCCGAGGGCCTTGCGGATTCCGATCTCGCGCGTGCGTTCGGCGACGGCGACCAGCATGATGTTCATGATGACCATGGCGCCGACGACGAGGCCGATGGCCGGCAGCGCAGCTCCCGCGACCTGCATCGTGCTCTTGATCTTCTCCCAGAACTCGAGCGCCGTCTTGGAAGTGGACATGTCAAAGTCGTCGGGCTGCGCCGGACGCAGCTTATGCCGCGCGCGCATCGTGGAGCGCACCTGCTCCATGGCGTCGTTCATTGCGTCGATGCTCGAGCCCTGAATCAGGAGCGTGCGGACCACTCCGGCGCGCTGGGTGAGCCGTCTCGCCGGCGAGTGAAGGGGAGCGATGACGAACTTGTCGAGGGAAAAGCCAAAGACGCTCCCCTGCTTCTCGGCCACACCGATGATCCGATAGCGTATGTTGCCGACCTTGAGCTCGTGCCCCACCGGATCGACGTTCGGGAAGAAGAAGCGCGCCACCTCGTCGCCGATGATGAGCTCGAGCGAGCCGGTCTGTAGCTCTTGAGGTGCGAAGATGCGGCCGGACGCGATGTTCATCTTTTTGATGGCGAAATAATCGCCGTCCACCGCGTGCAGATTGAGCTTTCTCTGCTGACCGTACTGGGCTTCGACGGGCACGTTGTTGCCCATGTTCTCGATCGCCCAGCGGGTTCCTGCCGGCAGGTTGTCCACCACCGGATGAACGTCGTAGTCCCGGATGAAGGGCCGGCGCGTCCACGCACGCCACGTCGCCTCGGTGGTGTTGCCGATGTTGATGTTGGGAAATCGGCGGAGCTCGAAGGTGTTGATGCCCATGAGCTTGCCGACGAAGTCCTCTTCCATGTAGCGGCTCATCCCCTCGACGATGCTCACCACCGTGATGAGGAACATGACCCCGATGGTGACGCCGAGCAGGGTGAAGAAGCTCTTGAGCTTCTGCACCCGGATCTGAAGCAGGGCGAGTTTGACGGCTTCCATCAGCGACATGTGGGTCTCCGGGCGAGGCCATTCATCTGACGATCCCCGTGAAGCGGGACGTCACTCGTAGCGCAGCGCTTCCACCGGATCGAGGCCCGCCGCGCGATAAGCGGGGAGGAGACCGAACAGGATGCCGGTGAACGCGGCGGTGGCTAGTGAAGCGACGATCGCGAACGGCGGGATCGACGCTTGAATGGGCGTGAGGACGCGCACCAGAAGGGTCAGCCCACCGCCCACGAGCAGACCGACGATCGCCCCGATGGTGGTGAGCGTGGCGGCCTCGACGAGAAACTGCCAGAGAATGGTGAGCTTGGTGGCGCCCAGAGCCTTGCGCACCCCGATCTCCCGCGTGCGCTCGGTGACGGAGATCATCATGATCGCCACCACCCCGACCCCGCCGACCATCAGACCGATGGCGGACAGCGAGAGCATGACGTAGAAGAATGTTCCGACGATCTTGTTGTATAGCTCGAGGATCTTCTCCTGCGTGCTGACGAAGAAATTGTTGTCCTGCGCCGGCTTGAGGTTCCGGTGCGTGCGCAGGAAGGCGATGACCTCATCCATCGCGACATCCTGCGGAACCTCGTTGCGCGGCTTGACGGACATCTCCATCCATCGCGTCGTGACGCTCAGGCGCCGGCGAGCTGTCTCGAACGGCATGTAGGCGTGGCCCTTCTCTCCGCTGTCGAACACGTTCGCGACCGCGTGGTAGATGCCGATGACGCGATATGGGCTGCCATTGATGGCGACCTCCTTCCCGACGGCGCTACTGCTCCCAAAGAGTCGAGTCGCCAGCTTCTCGTTGAGGATCACGACCTGGGCGGCGTTTGTGTTCTCTCCATCGGTGAAGCTTCGACCGATCAGGATGTCGCCGCCGGTGACGTTGATCCATCCCGGTGTGCTCCCCTGGAAACCGACCGACGGCAACTCGCGGTCCTTGTACTTGAAAGACGCCGAGCTGTTGATCGTCGCCGTCACCCCCTCGATGGAGGAGAGGCGCGCGATGCGGTTTGCCTCGTCCATGTTCGGAGAAGGGTTGCGGCGCCACGGGCAGCTGTCAGCCGATCCGTTGCAGCTGTTGAGCGCCAGCGGCCACTTCGTGACGTAGAAGGTCTTCGGTCCAGCCGCGGCGAGGCTCTGCTCCACGCCGACATTGATGCCGTGGACGGCGGCCGACATGGCCGTGACCACGAACACGCCGACGGCGATGCCCAGAATCGTGAGTCCGGCGCGAAGCTTGTTCGCCCGGATTGAATCGAAGGCGATGCCGACGCCCTGCAATAGCCCGTAGAGGAAGGCGCTCATCTACTCGGCCCGCAGCGCGACGATCGGGTCGAGCCGCGCCGCCCGGCTCGCCGGATAGATGCCGGCGACGATGCCCACGCCGGCGCCGATGATGACGCCGACCACGATCGACCAGGGGGCGACGCTCGCCGGGAGCGGAGAGACGGCCGCCACGAGCTGCGACAGCGCGATCCCCAACCCGATCCCGAACAAGGCGCCGATGACGCTGAGCGTCGCCGCTTCGACGAGGAACTGCCAGAGCACGTCACGCCGGCGTGCGCCGAGCGACTTGCGGATGCCGATCTCGCGGGTGCGCTCGGCCACCGCGACGAGCATGATGTTCATGATCACGATGGCGCCGACGATGAGCCCGATCGCAGGAAGGACGACGCCGGCCAGGACGAGGAACCTCTTGATCGTCTGCCAGCCTGCCAGGGCGGACTCGGCAGTCTCGAAGGCGAAGTTGTCCTGCTGGCCGGGCGCGAGCTTGCGCCGCCGCCGCATGACCTCGCGCACCGTCTGCTGGACCTCCGCCAGCGCGCCGACCGAGGGAGCCTGCACGATCACGCCGTACAGATTCCCGCTCCGGCCGCGAGTGAGGCGGCCCATGGACGAGTGAAAGGGTGCGATTGCCTGGCGATCGAGATTGAGCGGACCAACCGACCCCTGCTTGTCGAGCACGCCGATGACCCGAAACGGAAGACTCCGGAAGCGCAGCTCACGACCGATCGGGTCGAGATTCGGGAAGTAGTGCTCCGCGGTCTCCTTGCCGATCACGACGACGGAGGCGCCCAGCGCATCCTCTTGTTCGGTGAACACGCGTCCCTTGGCGACCGCCAGATCCTTGATCGCGAAGAAGTCCGCGGTCACGGCCTGCGCGATGAGCTGCGCGCCGCCGCTGATGAAGTGCGACGACGGAACCATCCACTCCACGTCCTGCACGGCCCATCGCGTATCAGGGGGGAGCACCTCGCGGATGGCCTGTGCGTCCTGGATCGTGACGGGAGGGCGGCGAACCCACGCCTTCCACTCCGCCTCGGTGACCTCCCCGGTCTGGATATCGGGAAAACGGCGGAGGTTGAAGGTGTTGATGCCCAGGAACTTGCCGGCGAAGTCCTGCTCGACGTAGCGGCTCATGCCTTCGACGATACTGACGACCGCGATCAGGAACATCACGCCGATGGTGACGCCGATGAGGGTGAAGAAGCTCTTCAGCTTCTGCACCCTGATCTGTTGGAGCGCGAGACGGATCGCCTCGAAGAAGCGCACCTACAAACCGCCCTTGGCCGCGAACGTCTCCCGGCGGTCGTCGGATGAGACGCGGCCATCCCGAAGCACAATCACGCGCTTGGCATGCGCGGCGATGTCCTGCTCGTGCGTCACCATGATGACGGTCTGTCCGGACTCGGCCAGATCCTCGAAGACCCGCATGATTTCCTCCGAGGTGCCGGAGTCGAGGTTTCCGGTCGGCTCATCCGCGAGCAGAATCGCGGGGCGATTCACCAGGGCGCGCGCGATCGCGACGCGCTGCCGTTGTCCGCCGGAGAGCTCGTTCGGGCGGTGATCCATCCGGTCGGCAAGCTGGACCCGTGCCAGGGCTTCGCTGGCGCGGCGGCGGCGCTCGGCCGATCCGATTCCGGCATACACCAGAGGCAGCTCGACATTGTGCAACGCGGTAGCCCGCGGAAGCAGGTTGAACGTCTGAAAGACGAATCCGATCTCGCGGTTGCGTACGCGGGCCAGCTCATCGTCCTTCATCTTCGAGACCATCTCGCCGTTGAGCCAGTACTCACCGGCACTAGGTGTGTCGAGACAACCGACGAGGTTCATCAGAGTGGACTTTCCGGATCCCGACGGGCCCATGATCGCGACGTACTCGTTGCGACGGATGGCGACATCGACGCCCCGCAGCGCGTGGACCACCTCGCCGCCCATGTCGTAATCGCGTGTCAGTCCGCGGGTCACGATCACCCACTCCCTGGAGGGGATCGCGCCGGTGCTCTGGACGACCGCTTGCCGCTCAGCGGTCGTGCTGACCGGGGGAAGATCTTTTATCTCGGCGGTCACGCTTTGGCTCCCTTCTTCCTGCTGGAATCGGGCTTGACGATCTCGTGCACGAGGGTACCCTCCTTCAGATCGCGAATCGCCTGGTAGCTTCCGGCGACGATCCGCTCGCCGGGCTGGAGGCCGCTCAGCACCTCGAAGTATTCCTCGCCGGCGATGCCACGCTGCACCGGCCGGAAGGCGACCTTGTTGTTCGTGCCGAGGACGAATACGCCCTCCACATCCTTCTTGCCGATCTGCTTAGCTGGCTTCTTGCCGAGCACGACGGCAGCCGAGTCGCTGTTCGGCGCTTGCTGATGCTCGCGGACCGTGAGGGCGATGATCGGAATCGCGAGCACGTTCCGGCGGGTGTCGGTGACGACCTTGGCAGTGGCCGAGAAGTCGGGACGGGTATCGGCCGGCGGGTTGAGCAGGCGGATCGTGACCTCGTAATTGACCGCCTGATCGCCATTCGAGCCGCCCGCCGCGCTCGACTTGAGCGAGCTGTTCGAGATCTCGACCACTCGCCCGAGGAAGGTCGTGTCCGGAAAGGCATCGAGCTCGACCACCGCGGAGTCACCAACGGAGATCCGCGCGACGTCGGTCTCGTCCACCTTGACCTTGGTCTCGAGAGCGCTCATGTCGCTAATCGTGAGCAGTGTGGCCGCGTCTTTGTTGAAGGTGCCCGGCACCGCGGTCTCTCCCTGTTCGACGTTGAGCCGGGTAATGCGTCCGCTCATCGGAGCGACGATCGTCGTCTTCCCGAGTCTGGAGCGCGCGTCCGCGAGAGTCGCCGCGGATTGGTCGATGTTGTGCCGGGCGGCCTCATAGAGGGCCTGGTCGACGTCGACTGCCGTGCGGAGCTGCTCGAGTTGCTCGTCGGAGATGAGGGTCGGATTCGACTTCTTGATGCTCGCCGACCGTTGAAGATTGTTCTTTGCCTGATCGAGATTGGCCTTGGCCTGGACCATCTGCGCGTTCGCAGACGCCACCGCCGCCTCCATCTGGCGCACCGATGCCTGATACTGCGCCGGATCGATCTCGAGCAGGAACTGGCCCTTGCTGACCATCTGTCCTTCTTTCACCGACAGACGCACGATACGTCCGCTGATGTCGGAGGCCAGATCCACTTTCGTGTGCGGGCGCACCTGTCCGCTGGCTGTGACCGAGGCGACGAGATCCCGCCGTTGCACCTTTTCCACACGCACATCCACACCCTTGTTTCCCTTCTTGGCGGCGGTGAGGCCGATCCAGATCGCCAGCACCGCCACCGCGGTCACGGCGATCGACCACTTTGCCCGTCGACTCATTGTTCTCCCCGGTTAGCGCAGCGGACGGCCGACCGCGCTCTCGAGCGCGGCGAACGCCTTGTGATACTCGAAAATCGCATTGATACGGTCGTTCTCGGCTTGCTCGTACGACGCCTGCGCGGTCGTGACCTCGAGAAAGGTCGATGCTCCGACCTTGTAGCGCTCCTGCGCCAGGCGCAGCTCCTCCTTGGCCTTGGCTACGTTCTGCTCCTGCTGGGCGACTGTCCGCGCCTGGGTCACGAGGGTGAGGTAGGCCCCGGTGACGTCAGCCGTGAGCTGCAGCTCGCCGGCCCGGATGCGATACCGAGCATCGTCGCGGTTGGCCTGCGCCTCGGCAACATGCTGCTCGCGGGTGAAGCCATTGAAGATCGGCAGGGAGAGGCTGGCGCTGAACGCCAGGGGCTGCTTGGTGAAACTGAACGGAAATTGATTGTTCTGGGTTCGGAGGGCCGCGGCCTGTGCGTCCGTGAGCAGGAGCGCATCGCAGCCGCCGATCGGCGTGAGCCCGGCTCCCCGCCGGATCGAGTCCGTGACGAAACAGCCCGCGGCGCGCGCCTGCCCGCCAAACTGGGCCTGCTGAACGAGAAAATTGGGATCGGCGTACTGGAAGGCGTAGCCGCCCTTGCCGGTGCTCAGCGATAGGGTGGGAAGGTACTCGGAGCGGGCCAGTCGGACGTTGTATTCGGACACCCGGTCGCGGGATCGCAGCGCGTTGAGCGTTGGATTCTCCTTGCGGGCGATGCCCAGCAGGTCGTCGAGCACGAAGGCTGGCTCGGAGACGGTGAACGTCGAGGTGAGCTGCACGTTGGCCGGCTGAGAGACGCCGATGCGCTGAAAGAGGCGCAGCTTGTCGATCTCGACCTGGTTGTGCGCCTGGAGGGCGGCAACGCGCTGCTGGCCTAGAGTCACCTCGGCTCGCGCGACATCCAGCTGCGTACCCGAGCCGACGGCCGACTTCGCCTTCGCGAGTTCCAGCTGCGACTCCTGTGACTTCACGAGTGAGTCCTGCAGAGCGGCCTTTGCCTGGCTCTGCAGAACGGTGAGGTACTGCTGGGAAACGGTGGCGCGAACGAGCTCGGCTGTGCCCTTGATGTCCGCTTCGACCGCCTCGACGTTGGCGCGCTGCTGGCCGGGAACGAGAAACGAGGATCCGCCAAGGCGATAATTGACGCCGAAGAAGTACGAGGACTGATAGGTATTCGACGACGCGCCGAACGTCTGGCCCTGAAAGACCTGTGCTCCGCCCTGGCGATAGGTGCTGCTGAGCGAGGCATCCACCTCCGGAAGCAGCGTACCGTACGCCGCTCGGAGCTCCGCGCTCGCGGCTTTGCGGTTGTTCAGAACCTGGAGGTAGTCCGGGTTGTTGCGGATGGCCAGACTGATCGCCTGTTCGAGCGAAAGCACTGGGCCAGATGTCGTGTCGCGCGACTGTGCCAAGACCAGCACAGGGCTGCCGCAGAGCGCGGCAGCGAGGAGCAGGGTCGAGCGCATTCGGAGGGGTCCTCGTATGAAGTCTGGGCAGTCTTACGGCCGGTCATTCAGGGGGGTTTCAATCTATTGATGGATCTCGGCGTCGGGTAACCTCTGCGCACGACGAACCACCACGAGACCGCCGTGCGGAGCCGGACGTCGAGCAGGCGGTCAGCGGCCGGGTGGGTCGTCACGGGTCGCGACGATGTCCTGGTCGCCGAGCGACACCTTCAGGACCCGCCCTTGCCCATCCACCCAGAAGTCGCGCGCGCCGCGTTCGTGGCTCGTTATGACCAGATGGGTGGCTTCGACCGAGATTCCGCCCACTTCGATCCGCTCGATGCCGCGTTTCTCTACGTGCACGAAGAGCTGGGCGTTGCGGTGCGGAACCACGATCGGGATATCGCTGGCCCGAAGCGCGAGCGCGAGAAAGTAGTAGTGATGGAAGACGTCGTCATCGAGCACCACGGCCGCGTCGGCAATGGGGTACTCGCGCGACGATTCGCCGCCTGGCGTCTTCGTCTGCGCGCTGAAGCGACCTCGTCCCATGACTCCGCGCAGCTGCTGGACGACTGCGCCGCCGCGACGGATCTCCATCTGATAACGAAGCGGGTGGCCGGCGCTGTTCGTGCGCAGCGCTGGGAACAGCTGCCGGTCAGCCATGGTGACGGTGCCGTTGGCGACGATCACGTCGGATGTGCGACGAATGGTGAAGTCCTCGCGTCCGAGGCGCTGCGAGCCGCGCATGATGGTAAAGCTGCCCTCGTCGAGCGTCACCGATTGGCCCGACGCGACGAGAGGAAAGAGGGCGAGCGCGAAGGTAACCGTGGCCGGGCATCGCATGTCGAAGTATGATACCCGGGTGCGCGAGCGAGGGTTCACGCGTCCACGGAAGGAGCCAGGAAGATTCGCTCGCTGATCCGTGTCCGGAGTCGCTCGTAGATGGCGCGTCCCTTGTCCGCCGATGCGAGGGTGGGTCGGCCGAGCGAGCCGGCGCTCTCGCGGGGCACGTTCAGCCAGCCGCGGCGATAACGGCGCAGCGACTCCCGCGACATCATGTAATCCTGAGCCAGCTCCATGTGCACCAGTTCCGGAGCGAGATGCAGCATGAGGGAAGTGTCCACTTCGTCGCCGTGCATGTGTTCCCTCTGTCCTTCCAGGAGATCGGAGATGTTGACCGCGAACAGATCCACGACCCGCACGCGCGCGACCGCGGTGATTACAGTGGAGATCGCTTCCTGATGGGCGTCGTGATCGTGCGCGGTGAGGAGAATGAACTCGCGAAATCCGCTCGCCTCCCAGGAGGCGAGGAGATCGTTGAGCATGCGGTGCAGGGTCTTCTTGCGCATCGAGGAGTTACCGGGGAAGTCCCGGCGGCTCTCGACGTTCACGCCATACTCCACTGCCGGCGCACACAGGACGCCGAAATTGGCCGACAGGTCCTCGGCGAGGCGCTCCGCAATGATCGTCGCAGTGCCGAGCGGAAGGTGCGGCCCGTGCTGCTCGCAGCTGCCGACGGGGACGATGAGGCGCGGGTCTTCCGCCACGATGGCAGCGACCTGTGTGGGAATCATGTCCTTCAATCGGCGCGGCAGGGCACCGGACTTTTCCAGAGGCTGAGTCATCTCGGATCGCGCTGACGTACAACGACCGCGCCCGGTACTGGCGCGAGTGGTGTCACGGGAGGGGTGGACGCTGTTCGCCGGACTCTCGCTGCTCGCGGCGACAGCCTGGCTTCGCGCGCCGAGCGTACTCTACCTTGCCGCGACCGCCGCCGCTACGTTGGTCGCCGCCCTTCTCGCTCCGGGAATGCCCGATCGCGGTCGCTGGTGGGCGGCGGCAATGGCACTGTTGCTCGGTGCTTTCTGCGTGGCCGAAACCCTCGCGCAGCGTGATCTGGCTCGGATGGACATGCGGTGGCCCGACGTGAAGCGCGACATCGATGCCCGCTCCGACTCCCTGCTGAGCGTGGAGCTGGACGCCACGGTCCGAACGCTTCGCACGATGGCGACGCGCGCCCTCTCCCAATCGCAAGCGGGGGACGCCGCGTTCGACGTCTTTGGCGCCGAGGCGAACGGGGTGGAGTCGTGGGGTGTTGTCCTTCTCCGGAGCGGCATCCCTGTGGCATGGGGTGGGCGCATCTACACCACGCCCGACACGCTGAGATCGCCGGTCGGAGTCGTGTTCGGACCATTCTACGTCACCGTGTTCGCAACGGCCGAGCGCGGCACCGAGCGCGCGGTGGCAACAGCAGTCGTGCATTCCGAGCCTCCCGCCGACAGAATCGCGGCCCCCCTCGACGACGCGGTCGCTCACCGAGCTGGCGCGCTCGCGTATGCTTTCGTCGGACCGGACTCGGCCGTGCCGGGGAGCATGCTCTTCTCGTCCGGCGGTCGGCGACTGTTACGCTTCCGCGCCCTGCTTCCCAACCGGGGTGAGGCACGGCTCGCGCGGTTGACCGCCGCCGAGTCCGCGGGCGCCCGCATTCTCGCGGTTGCGCTCCTCATCTTCTTGCTCGGCGCGTGGCGTGCGAACCGAGCGCTGGCCTGGCGAATACTACCTGTGGTGGGCGGGTTGGGATGCCTCGCGATTCTTCCGCTGAACAGCTTCTCCAGCGTTTCGCCCTTCTTCGATCCGACGGTGTACATCGCGGAAATTGGCGGACCCTTCAGCAGTAGCGTCGCCACTCTCGCCCTCTCGGCTGCGCTCGCCCTCCTTGGTCTGTTGGTAGCGTTTCGCTCATCCCGGCATCCCGACTCGCGAGCCCTGGCAGTGCTCGTCGTGCTCGGGGTCATGGCCGGGGGCCCGTTCCTGATGCGAAGCCTCGCCTCCGGCGTCACCCCGCCCCCCGGAGGAACGCCGATCGTACTCTGGGTCGGCTGGGAGGTTGCGCTCTTTCTCGTCGCGGCCGTCCTGCTGATCGCGGCAGCCGCGGCCGGGAGCGCGGCCCTGAGAGGGCGCCGTGGCCTCCCCGCCGTCGTCCCGGTGTTGCTTGCGATGACGGCTGGGATCCTCGGTCCCCTGACGCTGCGCGCGCCGGTGTGGTGGCCGGACTGGTACTCGATCCTGTGGGTCGTCGTGGTCGGCGTCCTTGCTCTCACCAAGGACGATTCCCGACTCCTCCTGACGGCGGCCGCGGTCGCAGCGATCGCCGCCGCCACGATCACCTGGAACGCCGGAGTACGCGGGCGGGTCACACTCGCCAATCGAGATGTCGCGGGCCTCAACGCCGCCGATCCATACGTGCCGGCCGCTCTGTCCCGCTTCGCGGAGAGGCTCGCTCGGGGCGAAGGCCCCCCTGACGAGCCCTCGCTGCTTCGCGAGTACGTGCAGTCGGACCTTGCCGGTACGGGTTACCCGGTGCAACTCGCGCACTGGGAGCGCGGCGTCAGAACGGCGACGGTACAACTGGCCAGCTTCGTGCCGCCGGAAGGCGAGATCGCCCAACTCGTCCACGACGTCGGCTCCGGCAGGACCGCCGAGGTCAGGCGCCTTCCGGGTGTTCCGGGGCACTACGTCGTGCTCGCGGTACCGCACGCCGGCGGTGACGCGACGACGGTCACGGTCGCGCCACGCACGCGGCTGATTCCCGAAGGGCGTTTCAATCGGCTCCTCGGGCTCCCTCCGACGGAGCAGGGTGAGCCCCCCTACGCTCTCTCCCTAGTGGATCTCGACTCATCCGGACGCACTCGGACCGTGTCGACGCGATGGGATCGTCAGGGGAGTGAGCTGCACGGGGACCGCGTGGTGGAAACGAGTCGCGGAGCAGCTCGGGCGCACATCGAGGTCGAGCTTCGCTCTCTTGGAGCCCTGATCCAGCGCGGCACGCTGATCGTACTGCTCGACCTGCTGGTACTGCTCACACTCTGGATCCTGAGCGTGCTGCCCGATGGCGCTCTCCTGCGTTGGCTCAGACGACGGGTGCGACGATGGACCGAGAGCTATCGGGCCCGTCTGACGCTCGCACTCTTCGCGTTCTTCGTTCTTCCTGCGGCGTTGTTCGCGGCCTGGAGCTATGCGCGCATCCACGCGGACGATCGGCAGTCGCGTGAGCTCATCGTCCGGGAGACTCTGCAGCGCGCCGTGACGATGAACGGGGATCTCGGGGAGATGGCCGTGCGAAGCGATCGACCTGATGCCCCCCTGATGCTCTTCCGGGGCGGCGAGCTGCGGGAATCGACCGACAGGCTGCAGGATGCCCTCGCGCCGATCGGCCGGCTGCTGGCACCGGGAATCTATCTCAGTTTGGCACGCGCCCGCGAAGTGGACGCGGCCCAGGTCGAGCTGGTGGGGGCGACTCGCGCACTCTTCGGCTATCGTGCGGCGGTGGCGTCTGACGGTGAGAAAGTCGTGCTCGCGTCGCCGGCTCGGGGAAACGACGAGGTGCTCGACCAGCGTCGTCGCGACCTCGGAGTGCTCGTCCTCTTCTCGACCGTGATCGGCGCTCTGGCAGCCCTCTGGCTGAGTGGGATCGCGGCCCGTTCTCTCGCTCAACCGATCGGCCGGCTACGTCAGGCGGCGCTCGCAATCGCTCGGGGTGAGCGGGAGCCCCACCTGGCTGGCTCGCCGCCGGTCGAGTTCGTGCCGGTTTTCTCCGCATTCCGGCGCATGGCGGCCGATCTCGGCGAGAGCCAGTCCGCGCTCGAGGCCGCACAGCGAAGAACGGCGTCCGTACTTCGGAACGTCGCGAGCGGCGTTCTCGCGGTCGATCGTTCCGGACGACTCACGCTCGCCAATCCGCCCGTCGCGGTCATGCTCGGGTACACGCCCGAGAGTGGAACGGTGGCGGCCGCACTGCGTCCAGCCGAGCTGGCCACACGATTGCGCGCATTCCTGGATGGAGAACGCGATGATGAAGAGTTCGAGATGGAAGTGGATGGACGGCAGCTCCAGGCCCGCCTCACCCGGCTTGGCAGGGGCGGCGGCGGAGGTGCGGTGCTGACGCTCGACGATGTGACCGAGCTCGCACGGGCGCAGAGAGTTCTCGCCTGGGGCGAGATGGCGCGTCAGGTCGCGCATGAGATCAAGAACCCGCTGACTCCCATCCGACTGGGAGTACAGCACCTGAAGCGTGCCCACGCCGATGACCGGGTCGATTTCGACCAGGTGCTGGAGCAGAATGTCAGCCGCATCCTCGCGGAGATCGATCACCTCGACGAGATTGCCCGGAGCTTCAGCCGGTACGGAGGAGTCCCGGGCGAGCGATTGCCCGCCGAGTCCGTAGACGTATCCTCCGTTGCCCGTAGCGTCCTCGAGCTCGAGCGTCTCGGCACGAGTGGTGTGGAGTGGCGGCTGCAGGGCGCCGATTCGAGTATCCACGCCAGCTGCCGGGCGGACGAGCTGCGTGAGGTCCTTCTGAACGTGCTCGAGAACGCGCGGCTGGCTGACGCCGAGGAAATCGAGCTGGCCGTCCGCACCGACGAGGATCGTGTGGTGATCGAGATTCGTGACGACGGGCGCGGCATACCGTCCTCGGTCATGCCGAAAATCTTCGAGCCGCACTTCTCGACCCGAACCAGCGGCAGCGGGCTCGGGCTTGCGATCAGCCGGCAGCTGGTGGAGGGATGGGGAGGCGAGATGGCGATCGACAGCACGGAGACAGTGGGAACGACGATCAGGATCTCGCTGCGTCGCGCCGACAAACGTGACTCAACGCCCCCGCCCCGGGCGGCGTTGTAGCTTCATGGCAGGGCCGCTGCGGCGGCATTTGCGCCCTCCTTCGCGGAGTCGTTTCCGATGCGTTCGATCTCTCTCTGCTGCTTCGCGATCGCGGCCGTGCCCGGTTTCGCATCCGCGCAGCAGAAATCCGCCCGCGCGTTCACGCCGAGCGATTGGTACAGGCTGACCGCGGTCGCCGCACCTGCGCTGTCCCCGGACGGGAAGCTGGTGGCTTTCACGGTCACCACGGTGAAGGAAGCAGAGAATCGGCGGCACTCGGAGGTGTGGGTCGTGCCGACGACCGGCGGCGAGCCGAGTCGGTACACAACACCAGGCGTCGAAAGCTCCGCGCCTCGCTTTTCTCCGGACGGCAAGTATCTACGCTTCACATCCAGCCGTCCCGGGGGGAAGGGCTCGATCTGGCTGCTCCGTCTGGACCAACCTGGAGGCGAGGCGTTCCAGGCCGAAACGGTGCCGATGGGATCCACGCCCGCTGATCATCGGTTCGCGGTGTGGACGGAAGCGACGCCGCGCGACTCGGCAGCGGATTCGGCGAAGAAGTCGGACCCCTTTGCGACGATGCTCCCGATGGCCCGTCCCCCCTATGGCGCGATCACCAAGCCCGTGGACGCGCGCCGATTCGACGGGCGTCAGATCACCGACATGCGATACAAGGGCAACGATGCCGGGTTCATTCCCGGGTCGCGCGAAAAGCGGAGCTGGCGCCCGGCCCAGCTCTGGATGCAGGCGTATGGCGACAGCGCGAAGAAGCAGATCACGAGCACGCGCTACTCCCATCTCGAAGCTGCCGTGTCTCCCGATGGCAAGTGGGTTGCGTTCATCGCGGACTCCCGACTTCGTCCTGATTCGGTGATCGATGCCGAACGGGACTCGATCGCGAAGCTGCCATACGATCCGAAGCGGGACGAGATGGAGCGCAATGACGTGGACATCTTCGTCATGCCGCTCGCGGGCGGGGAGCCGAAGCATCTCGTCGCGTATCCGGGAAACGAGAGTAATCTGGCGTGGTCGCCCGATGGGAAGCGCCTCGCCTTCATCGGGCGGCCGGGCCGGACCAAGTCGGCGCGTCTGTACGTCGCAGATGTCGATCCGTCGGGGGCGCCCGCGACGCCGGTCAACGCCGTCGCCGACTGGAAGCCGGAACCGGAGTCGTTTGCCTGGTTGTCCCCCATACAGCTGGCGGCCAACGCGGAGAAAGGAGGGAGCAGCGGGCTCTTCCTGGTCACGCCTGCCACGCGAGAGGTGCGGGAGATCCTGGGCGGCCGGCGGCGGATGAGCGGTTTCAGCTACGACACGGCGCGCCGCCAAGTCGCATTCATCGCGACCAGCCTCACCGCTCCCACCGAGGTCTTCGTCTCCGACATCGACGGCAAGAACGAGCGCCGATTGACCCACTTCAACGACAAACTGAGCTCCGAGATCGCCTGGTCGGACGCCGAGCGCTTCACCTATCCGAGCGTCGGCGGGCTGCAGATCGAAGGGTGGCTGATGAAGCCCTATGGCTACCAGGCGGGACGGAAGTATCCGCTCGTTCTCTACATCCACGGCGGTCCGCATAGCGCGTACGGAGAGAACTGGTTCGACGAGTTCCAAAATCTGTCCGCCGCGGGCATGTGGGTGCTGTTCACGAATCCGCGAGGCTCCTCTGGCTACGGTGCCGATTTCACCTTCGCCACTCGCGGCCGGTGGGGCGCCGAGGATTACGAGGACCTGATGAAGGCAGTGGACATCGCGGCCCGTCGCCCGGATGTCGACTCGGCCCGCATGGGAGTGACCGGTGGCTCCTATGGCGGATTCATGACGGCATGGATCGAGACGAAGACGAGGCGATTCAAGGCGGCCGAGACCGACCGTATGATCAGCGAGTGGACCTACTGGTACGGTGCCTCCGATGCTCAGGGCCTCACGGAATTCGAGTTCTACGGCAAGCCCTGGGACAACTGGTCGCTGTACGACCGTCTGTCGCCCATCCGCTACGTGAACCGGGTCAAGACCCCGACGTTGATGGTCCAATCGGAGGACGACTTCCGGACTCCGATGGGGAACGCCGAGCTCTGGTACATGGCCCTCAAGAAGCACGGCGTACCGGTGGAGTTCATTCGCTATCCGCGCTCCACCCACGAGCTGTCGCGTTCCGGCGAGCCGTGGCTGCTCGTCGATCGGCTCGGGAGACTCCGGCAATGGTTCGGCTACTGGCTGATGGATCAGGGTGCGGCACCGCTGACGACGGCGACATCCGGCGCCGACGCGAGACGCTAGCCGCCGGGTCAGCGGGCTGAAACGAGTCGAAGTGCCTGCGTCAGCACCAGCCGGAGCTGTCCGCCGCGCGGAACGCAGCTGCCGAAATCCGCGATCCGGTCCGCCATCGTGCTCTGTGACGATGGCGCGCCGCCCGCGGGGACGTCCGCGGTCACGATGAAGCTCTTCCCGGTGACACCGACGGCGCGCACGATGAAATGCATGACGGCCGTGCCGTTGGGCCCGGAGCTGATCGAGGTGAGCTTGAGGACGGCGTTCGCACCAGCCGGGATGGTCACGCCGTCGGCGCCCGTGATCTGCTCCTGCACGGTGGCGGTGAAGACGTCGCCGACCGCACTCATCTCCGTGCAGATCCAGATGTGTGGCGAGAGGGTCAGCACCGTACCTGCGGCAAGCGTTCCCGGTGCAGCCGGTGCCGCGGCCGAGTCTCTGGCGACCGCCGCGGGTGCGACCACTGCGGCCGCCGGACCGGTGGTGGGAACGGGAATCGACGCGGGCGTCGCGTCAGTGGGAGCGGACGGGCGCGGTGGTGCGACAGGCTGCGGCTCGGCGTTCGGACGGGGGCGAGCCACTGGCGCCGGAGTGCGCTGGGCGCCGGCCGAGGCGCGAGCGGACGTCGATGACGCCGCGGGCACGTCGCGCAACGCCGGTTCGGGATGCTGCTCACCGCCTGCGAGCGTGAGATCCCGATCCAGCGCCGTGTCGGCCGATCGCGTGGAGTCTCGGTCGCCGCCGCACTCTAGCGCCAGGAGGGTCGTCCCGATCATAGCCAATCGCCGAATCAGCGCGCCGCGCCGCCTCCGCTCCTGCACGAGCACGAATGTCTCCGCCTCAGAGTGTTCGATGTTCTGGCTCCGCCTCCCATGCTGCTATACCGCGACGACGAGCACGCGTTCCCTCAGCCATCCGAGTCCATGACTCCGCCCCGTGTTGGACCGCTCTCTCTCGCCGTCATCCTGGCCGCTCTGCCGAGGGTGGTCGCCGCACAGGAACGATCGCTGCCGCTCCTGGCTTATGCCGCCGGACCCACGTCGGCGGCACTGGATGGCGACCGGAAGCCGGCGGCGTTCACGGCCACGGAAATGAGCCGGTGGACGCGCTTGGCCCGGCGGGTGACGATTCGTCGAGATCTGTTCGGGGTTCCACACATCTACGGCCCCACCGATGCGAGTGTCGTCTTCGGGCTGATGTACGCGCAGGCCGAGGACAACTTCTGGCAGATCGAGGAGGATTATCTTTCCACCCTTGGTCGGCGCGCCGAGGTATACGGTGACAGCACCAGCTTCGGCGATCTGATGAGCCTGGCGTTCGAGGTGGCTCCCAAGGCGCGCGAGTCGTTTCGCAGGGCGAGTCCGCGGATGCGGGCGATGTACCAGGCATTCGCCGATGGGATCAACTATTATCTCGCGACCCACCCGAATACGGCACCTCGTCTTCTGACGCGCTTCGAGCCCTGGTTCATCCTGGCCACCGAGCACTCGCACGCGGGGGGGAATCCCGATCTGGTGATCGACGGAGTGCGTCTTGGCGATCTCCTCGGGGTCGTGAAGGAGCGGTCGGGAGAGCGGGATGAAGGGTCCAACATGTGGGCCCTCGCCCCATCGAGAAGCGCCAGCGGGCACGCGCTCCTGTTCATCAATCCCCACGTCGGCTACTTCGGCGGCGGACAGCGGTACGAGATGGACCTGCACAGTGGTGAAGGGTGGAACTTCTCCGGCTTCGCCATCCTGGGGTGGCCGATCCCGCGCACCGGGCACAACGCACACCTGGGCTGGAGCCACACGAATTTCTATGGAGACCAGCGCGACGTCTTCGTCGAGAAGTTCGACGATCCCGCGCACCCGCTGTCGTATCGTCGGGGGGGAACCCATCTCACGGCAACGCAGTGGACGGACAGCCTCCGGGTGAAGACGGATTCCGGAGTCATCATCCGCCACTACCGACTGCTCAAGACGCACCAAGGTCCCGTCCTCTCCCGACACGACTCCGTCGGGATGGTTCTGACCATGGCGCGCGATGGAGGGGGGGAGGGCTCACTCGAGCAGCGGTATCTGATGGGGAAGTCGCGGACGCTCGCGGAGTGGCGACGCGCGATGGAGCGCGGCACCATCGTCGGATCCAACACGATGTACGCGGACGATCGGGGCAACATCTACTACGTGCACGGCAACGCCGTTCCCCGGCGGTCGCCCGGAGCGGATCCGTCGAAGCCTCTGGACGGCGCGGATCCGCGGATGGACTGGCAGGGATACCACCGGCAGGCGGAGTTGCCGCACCTGCTCAACCCCAAGAGTGGATTCCTGATCAACACCAACTCCTCGCCCTTCCACATGACGAGCGGCGGCAATCCGGACAGCGCCGCGTTTCCGCGCTACATGGCTCCGGAGCCGTTCAACGCGCGAGCGCGGCAATCGTTGAAGCTGCTTTCGGGAGGTCGCCGCATCAGCTTCGACGAGCTCACCCGGCTTGGCTTCGACCGACACGTCTGGGTCGCGGATTCCGCCATCGCCGCGCTCGAGGTGGAGTGGCGAGAGATCGGCACGCGGGACAGTAGCCGTGCCGCGGCGTTGCGACCGCTCATCGCGTCACTGGAGGGCTGGGATCATGTCAGCTCGACCGAGTCGGTACCGATGACGCTCTTCAACGGACTCTATTTTCGGTCGCTACGAGCGCCGAGCGACACGACGTCAGCGCCGCGCGGGTCGCTCGTGCGAGCGCTGGAGGAGACACGCCGCGCCCTCGAGCAGGACTGGGGTACCTGGCAGGTCGCGTGGGGAGAGATCAATCGCTTGCAACGCGTGCACACCAGCGGCAAGGAGCCGTTTAGCGATGCCCGACCGAGCCTTCCCACGGCCGGCGCGGCCGGTCAGCTCGGCATCATCTTCGCTGTATACAGCCGTCCGGAGCGCGGTCAGAAGCGACGCTACGGGGACTCCGGAGACTCGTACGTGGCGGTCGTGGAGTTCGGTCCCACGGTGAGAGCGCGGTCGTTGCAGGTGTTCGGTGAGAGCGCCGATCCGCTGTCACCTCACAATCTGGACCAGGCTGAGCTGTACGCGAGCGGTCGGCTCAAGCCGGCCTGGTTCTCCCGGGGCGAGGTGCTGTCACACACCGAGCGCAGATATCATCCGGGCGAGAGGGGCGGAGGAGACTCGACGGGGCGCGGGGCTTCCCCAAGGCCCCGATGACGCTCTGTCGTGCGAGCGCGCCCCTGTGTCTCGCGATTCTCGCCGCGTGCGCGAGCCGCCCGCCGGCGCGCCGGGCGGCCGGAGCATCGGCGGACCGATCGGCGGTGCCCCGCCTCGCAGTCACGGAAAGCAGCGTTTTCGAGATGCTGTCCATTCTCGCGGACGACTCGCTCGAGGGGCGTGGAACGGGCACACGGGGCTCGGCCAAGGCAGCTCGCTACATTGCCGACGAGATGCGACGGGCCGGGCTGCGAGAGGGAGGAGACAGCGGCTATTTCCAGCGGGTGCCGCTCGCTCTCGCGTCGACCCCGAGTGGCGGACGAAGGGCGGTTCTCCTTGGCGGGTGGGCCGAGCGGGACAGCCTGCCCCCGGATCGCCGGCTCACCGGAGTGAACGTGGTCGGCATCCTCGACGGCTCCGACGAGACGATCCGCAGCCAGGTGGTACTCGTGGATGCGCACTACGATCATCTGGGGATCGGTCCGGCGATCGGAGGGGATTCGATCTACAACGGCGCCGACGATGATGCGTCCGGCACAGTCGGCGTGCTGCAGATCGCCCGAGCACTGGCGACCGGCAGTGGGACACGGCGCACGATCGTCTTCCTGGCCACAACCGGAGAGGAGGTGGGGCTGCTGGGCACGCGTTGGTACGTGGGCCACCCGGCTCTGCCGCTCGAGCGAACGGTGGCGAACCTGGAGATCGAGATGATCGCGCACCCCGACTCCCTGGCCGGCGGCTCGGGACGTGGATGGCTCACGGGCTACGAACGGTCCACGACGGGCGACCTCCTGCGGAACGCGTCGGTCGCGATCGTACCGGATCCGAGGCCCGAGCAGAGATTCTTCGAGCGAAGCGACAACATCGCGTTCGCCATGCGCGGAATTCCCGCACACACGCTGTCGTCCTTCAATCTGATGACGCCGTATCACTCTCCGTCGGACGAGGTCAGGATTGCCGACATCGGACACATGACGGCCGTCATCCGCTCGGCCGTGCTCGCCACTCGGCTGCTAGCGGACGGCCCGGTGCCGGCTTGGAAGCCGAGGATGCGGCCAGCGGCGTCGCCGCTCCGGTAGCTACTTCGTGCTGAAGTGGTCGAGAAAGGTGCGTTCGGCCGGAGTCAGACTCGTGATCCCCGAGGCGTTGATCTTGTCCAGGATGCGGTCGAGCTCACCCCGGTTCACCTCGTGCACCGTGTCGCGATCGATGGTCGACCACCGGCGGGAGTCGGCGGCAGCCACAGGTTTGCTCACCCGTGTGCGAAAGCGCTTTCCGGGCGAGCGCCAATGGAGCCAGACAAGAAACGCAGCGGCGCCGGCGTAGCCGCCGAGATGGGCGAAGTGGGCGATCCCGCCGCCGCGCGCGCCCGGTTGAATGAAGAAGAGCTCGATTCCGGTCGTGATGCCGACCAACCAGCGCGCCTCGACGGGAACGATGCCCCAGATGAGAATCCGATCGTGCGGCCAGAAGCGGGCATATGCGAGCATCACGCCGAAGATGGCGCCCGAGGCTCCGATCACGCCGGTGGTGGGCGCGAACACCCAGGAGAGGAGCGCGCCGCTCATCCCGCTCAGAAAATACAGCCAGAGAAAGTGCGGGCCGCCGAGCCGCTCCTCGACGCGGGGCCCGAAGAAGTAGAGCGTCAGCATGTTGAAGAAGATGTGTCCGAAACCGCCGTGCAGAAACATGTAGGTGATGGCGGTCCACGGTTGCACCGGAAGCAGTGCCGGTACAAGGACGAGCTGCTCGGTGAGACCCGGTGAGAGGTACTGCAGCACGAACATCGCGACGTTCGCGATGAGAAGTCGCGAGACCCAGGGGCTCATTCGGGAAAGATAGCCGGCGCGCCGGTCACTGGTACTGGATGTAGAGCGGCGCAGGATGGAGGCGGAGGATCTCCTCGATGGGGGTCGGGGGGTGGTCGTTGCGTCGCTTCGTGAACTGTTTCCAGCCGGCGAACTGGACCGGGTCCTTCTTCACGTAGCTGTAGAACGAATCACGCTTGAGCCAGGGTGGACCAAAACCATCCATGTCGATGACGATCTGCACTCGCGGATCGAGCCGGATGTCGCTCGCCTTCACGATCATGCTCTTGGTGAAGCGGTGCACGATCAGCACCTTGGGAGGCAGTGTGTATTTCGCGACGAGGCCCTGGAGGAAGGTCGAGGCATAGTTCACGTCGGCGGCGGTCATGACTCCGATCTTCCGTCCCGGTTTCACCTTCTCCCGGGAGTGGTGCATGGAAAACTCGGGATCGATCGCGAGGTGGACGTCGGGACGCTTGAGAAAGGGCTCGAGCCGAGGCAGCTCGGCCTGCAGCGTGCTCTGGGCGACCTGGAGATCCAGAAAGAGGAGGGCCTTCTTCTTGACGGCCCAGCCGTAGACCTGCTCGATGAGCGCGCTGTCCATGCGGAGGCGGTACTTGCCGTCGCGACCGGGAGCCGCCTGGGCGACGACAGCGATCAGGTGCAGCGCCGGCTGCACGGGAGTCTGTGGATCGAGCCGTTGCCATTGCGCGGCCGTGCTGTCGAGGCGCCGGAGCATCTCCTCGGGCGGAAACTCGCCGAGGATGCCCATCCGCTTCGAGAGGGGATTTCCGTAGAACGCGACGATACGCCGAGCCGGCAGGATGGAGCCGGCAAGAGGGTCAGGTCCTGGAACGGGCCAGCGCTTGTCCAGCACGCTGTCGCGGTAAGCGCGATGGGCGTCGCCGGCGTGGCGCCCGAAGGGTTGGGACGCGCTCCGGCTTCTCGCGCGGCTGCCGTGAGCCGACGGGCCGCGCTTCGTGACCCGATGACGGGGGACAGACGGGCTGGCGGTCGTGTCCTGCGCCAACAGCGATGATGCCAGGACGACCGCGGCAGCGATGAGCGCGCCCGCGGCGCGCCGGACTCGCGGCAGCTTCACCATCCGGGTCCGGCGATGACCCACGTCAGCCGCGTGAGCGCTTCGCTCCGGGCAGCCGCGCACGCATCGCCTCCAGCCGACTCCGCTGATCGGGGTTCTTCGCCACCACATCATCGAGCAGCACGCGCGCGACCTCGTCGTCGATCATGGTCGGCTCGGGGGAGAATCTCTTTCCGTAACCGAGGTGCCGCGCGGGGTCGAGCAGCAGCTCGTGACCGAGCACGATGTCATCCTCGTCGTCCTGCACCCGCACGGCGGCGAAGCGCTTCACGCTCTTCTCCATGTACGCGATGCGCAGACCGTCCACTTCGTCGGGCCAGCCGGGAATTGAGTGCTCGGCGCCATCCGAGCCGATGAACAACTTGGCGCCGGGAGCGAGGGCGGGGAAGTTGCGCTCGAAGCTGCCGTGGTACATCAGGGCGTGTCGCATGGGCATGGAGGCAGAGGGTGGGTGATGACGAGGCAGCATACGCCGCGGACGCTCCTGACGCCAGAAGGGCTCCGTAACGTTCAGTCGAGGATCCCGGCGAGCCAGTGGAGGATGTTGAGCGCCAGCTGCCGGTCATCGCTTCTGCCGTACTGCATCCCGAAGTGCAGCGTGCCGTGTCGCGTAACCTGCGCGGTGAGCATGGCGGCCTCCCCGAGAGCGACGACGCGGCCTCGTCCGAGCCGGAACGCCAATCCCTGTGAGCGACCGGACGCGGATCGCTGGGGGGCGCCGCCCGTGATGTCGAAGGCCGAGTCTGAGAGAACCAGAAAGGGAGTGCTTCCGGAAGGCCCAGTCAGTGATTGCCCGGCGAATGCGATGACGTGGTCCACCCGCTCGCTGCTGTCGCGGCCGCGGGTGATGGAGTGCTCGGCGAGGCCGGCCCCTCTCCGATAATCGATCCAGGCCGGGGAGCCAGCGGCGCTGTCAAGTGCACCCAGTCCACGGTGCGTCCAGCGCTCATGTCAACGCCGAGGCGGGCGGCGCAGTCCCGCACCGCTGCACCCATCGGCTCGTGGTCCGCGACGAGGAGCAGCGCACCGCCAGCGCGCACCCAGCCGTCGAGGGTGTCGCACTCGTGACGGGTGATCGCGGGGTGGCCCGCGCCAGGGAGAATGGGCCAGCGCGCTCCGAGCGCATTCACGAGGACGAGCACATCGTACCGCGCGAGCGATGCCGGTGTGAAGGGATGCGAGTTGCTCTCGAGCTGAAAGCCATCGCGCCGGGCGAGCGTCGCGAACGGTCGGTACAGCCAGTCGGCGCGATGCATGTTGTGGTGCGCGGCATCGATAGCGAGCACGGGATGCCGGCCGAGAAACGCGGGACGGGGAACCGCGGGGTCGTAGCTCTCATCCACGGCCTGCCAGTTGAGCAGAAACCAGCGACCGGCGAGCATGCCCAGGCTGAGCACGATCAGTCCCGCCGCAATCAACGCGCGCTTCACCCCTCTGCTCATCGACAGCTCGCGTGAAGGTCGGGCTCACGCTACGGCAATCCGATAATGTCTCGCTTCGCGCGGCATTAGCGGCAGATGAAGGGTGTGTGACGTTTCTCGCTCGTGCGCAGACGGTCGCGGCATCTGTCATTCCGGAACGCATCACCGGAATTCGATGGCGGACCGCGAGCCGGCGGGTGTGAGCGTGCGTGCATGCTGGCCGCCATTCGCTCCGTCGCGGTGTTGGGCATCCACGCGTATGACGTTCTGGTCGAAGTCGACGTGGCCCTGGGGCTCCCGCAGTGGACGATCGTGGGACTGCCCGCCGGGGCGGTCAAGGAGAGTCGCGAGCGGGTGAGTGCCGCGCTGCTGAACTCCGGATTCGTGGTGCCGCCACGACGCATCACGATCAATCTGGCGCCGGCAGACGTTCGCAAGGAGGGATCGGCGTTCGATCTTCCTTTGGCGATCGGGATTCTCGTGGCGACCGGTCAGCTCGAGTCGCGGCTGCTCCACTCCTGCCTGTTCGCTGGTGAGCTGGGACTGGATGGCGCGCTGCGCGGGGTGCGAGGCGCCCTGCCCATCGCGCGCCTCGCAGTGACGCGGCCAGGCACGATCCTGGTCGTGCCGCCCCCCAACGCCGCCGAAGCATCGCTCGTGAGCGACCTTGCCATCGGGGCGCCGGCCTCGCTCGACCAGCTGGTGGCACAGCTCCGTTGCGGGGAGCTCGCGAGCGGACGGGCGATGCGCGAAAGGGCGGCCAGTCCGGACGAGCGAAACGACTTCTCGGATGTGATCGGGCAGGAGAGCGCCAAGCGCGCAATGGAGGTGGCGGCGGCGGGTGGGCACAACCTCATCCTGATCGGCCCGCCGGGTGCGGGGAAGACCATGCTCGCCCGCCGGCTGCCGGGAATTCTCCCGCCCCTCTCCGAGGCGGAGGCGCTCGAAGTCACTTCCGTCCACTCGGTTGCCGGGTTGTTGCCGGCGGCGACGCCACTGCTTGGGACCCGGCCCTTTCGCGCGCCCCACCACTCGATCTCCGACGCCGGTCTGATCGGGGGGGGCAGCCCGCCGCGGCCCGGGGAAGTGAGCCTTGCCCACCACGGCGTGCTCTTCCTGGATGAGCTGCTCGAGTTCCGCCGACACGTGGTGGAGGCGCTGCGCCAGCCGATGGAAGATGGGGAGGTGGTGATCGCGCGCGTGTCTGCATCGGTCCGCTTCCCCGCTCGCTTCACGCTGATCGGCGCGATGAACCCCTGCCCATGCGGACACTTGGGAGATCCGACCTGCGCGTGCAGCTGCGCGGCCGCGGACATCGCCCGGTACCGCGCGCGCCTCTCGGGCCCGCTGTCGGACAGGCTGGACATGCATGTGCATGTCGGAGCAGTCGGGGTGCGCGCCCTCGGCGAGCGGCGAACCGGCGAGAGCTCGGCGACGATCCGGCAGCGCGTGGCCGCCGCACGCAGGGCGCAGGGAGAGAGATTTGCCCGCTGTTCCGGTGTGAGCTGCAATGCGCACGTGACCGGGCGCTGGCTGGATGCACAGGGGGCCATCGAGCCGTCCGCGAGGGAGTTGCTCGCCCGTGCTGCGGAGCGACTTGCGCTCACCGCGCGCGGGTACCACCGCGTGCTGCGTGTCGCCCGAACGATTGCCGATCTGGATGGAACACCCGGGGTAACGGAGCAGCACGTAGCCGAGGCGATCCGCTATCGCCGGCCGCCGGCGGAGCAAGGACGCGGCGGCGGATGATCGCCGACGCCGAGGCTACCAGGGAGCGCGAGCCAGTGCCATCTTGCTGTCATATGTTCGATGCACCGGCTCACACAATCGCACCGCTCGCGGACCGCTACACGATCGAGCGCGAGCTCGGTCGGGGTGGGATGGCGACGGTGTACCTCGCCGAAGAGAAGAAGCACGGACGGAAGGTTGCAATCAAGGTGATGAGGCCGGAGCTCGCGGCTTCGGTCGGAGCCGCGCGCTTTCTGCGCGAGATCGGCATCGCGGCGCGGCTCTCCCACCCGCACATCGTCCCGCTGATAGACTCCGGCGACGCGGACGGTGTCCTCTATTACGTGTCACCGTACGTTCCCGGTGGGTCGTTGCGCGACCTGCTGCAGCGCGACGGACGGCTGGCGGTGACAGACGCGCTGCGCATCGCGCAGGAGGTCGGCATGGGCCTCGACTATGCGCATCGCGCCGGCTTCGTACACCGCGACGTGAAGCCGGAGAACATTCTGTTCGCCGATGGACACGCGCTCCTTGCCGACTTCGGCGTGGCGCGCGCGCGCTGCGCCGCAGACGGCGGGTCGGTCACGGACGCCGGCATCGTGCTCGGAACTCCGGAGTACATGAGCCCGGAGCAGGCGAGCGGTGAGCCGGATCTGGGGCCTTGCAGCGACGTCTACAGCCTCGCGTGCGTGGTCTTCGAGATGCTCGCGGGCGAGCCGCCATTCCGCGGTGACGGGGCGCGGGCTGTCATGTCGAAGCACGTGACGGAGGTGCCACGCTCGATGCGCGCGCTCCGACCCGAGGCATCGCGCAGCATCGA
The DNA here is from genome assembly GCA_030948255.1 of Gemmatimonadota bacterium. Taxonomy (GTDB): domain Bacteria; phylum Gemmatimonadota; class Gemmatimonadetes; order Gemmatimonadales; family Gemmatimonadaceae; genus JALZAQ01. Next base: position 93,220 of record JALZAQ010000002.1, on the reverse strand, counting down.
GGCGGCGATCGCGACCGCTCTCGCCAAGGATCCGGACCGTCGGTTCGGGAGCGTCGCCGGGTTCGTCGAGGCCATGAATGCGAGCGCACCGGAGCACGGCCGACTCTTCCAGGCAGCGACGCGCAGCATCGCCGTGCTCCCGTTCGTCAACGTCAGTCCCGATCCCGAGAACGAGTACCTGAGCGACGGGATCACCGATGAGCTGATCGATGGCCTCAGCAAGCTGAAGACGCTTCGGGTCGCGTCACGAACGTCGGTCTTCGCCCTGAAGGGCAAACCGCAGGATGTCCGGGTGATCGGGACGCTGCTCGGTGCGTCGGTCGTGCTCGAGGGGACGGTCCGCAAGGTGGGACAGCAGCTGCGCATCACGGCCCAGCTCACGTCCATTAGCGACGGCCGCCTGATCTGGTCCCAGCGTTACGACCGGGAGCTGAGCGACGTTTTCACGATTCAGGATGAGATCGCGCGAACGATCGTGACGACGCTGCGCGCCACCTCCTTTGCCGATCTCGATGAGCCGGTGCCCAAGCGCCAGACGGCGAGTGTCAAGGCATACGGTCTGTATCTGCGCGGGCGCTACGCCTGGAACAAGCGAACCCAGGAGGGAGTGGCGGAGGGTATCGAATACTTCGAGCAGGCGATCGGCGAGGATCCGCAATACGCGCTTGCGTACACCGGGTTGGCCGATGCGTACGCGCTGCACGTCGACTATCGGAGCGTGCCAGTGACGGAGGGATTCGAGCGCGCGAAGGCGTACGCGCGCAAGGCGCTCGACCTCGAGGAGACACTCGCCGAGGCCCACGCATCGCTCGCGTGGTGCCAGTTCATCTACGATTGGGCGTGGGCGGATGCCGAGCGAGAGTTTCGCCGTGCGCTCGAGCTGGATCCAGGTTACGCCACCGCGCATCAGTGGTATGCGATGCTGCTCGCGTCCAAGGGGCAGGCGCAGGAGGCGTTGGTGGAGGGGCACACCGCCCAGGAGCTCGATCCGTCCTCGGCCTCGGTGCGGCGCACCTTGGCCTGGGTGTATTACTATGCGCGCCGGTACGAGCAGGCGCGCTACCATCTGACGCGGGCCATCGAGATGAACCCCATGGCCGAGGAGAGCTACCGCACGCTCGGCCTGACGCTGGCCGTGGAAGGTCGACTCGACGAGGCCGAGCGTGTTCTGCGCGAGGCGGTGGCGATGCCGGAGGCGGGGCTGTACACCACGGCGACGCTCGGCTACGCGCTCGGTCGGGCCGGACGTCGCGCGGAGGCGGAGAAGATTCTCGCCGAGCTCGAGGCCAGGCGGGAGCGGGGCTATGTCTCGCCGGTCGCGCTCGCGACGGTGCACATCGGTCTGGGCGATCACGGTCGCGCGCTCGACTGGGCCGAGCAGGCGTACCGCGAGCGCCGCGGCTGGGTCGCGTACCTCAGGGTGAATCCGATCTTCGATGCCGTGCGCGGAGATCCGCGGTTCGAGTCGCTCGCGCGCGGTATGGCGCTGCCCCAGGATGCGTCTCTTCTTCGCCATTAGGCTTCCGGCCGACGAACGGCGGGCGATCGGGAAAGCGATCGCGCCCTTGCGCGCGGCGGCGCCCGCCGTGGCGTGGACAGGTGAGGATCGACTGCATCTGACGATCAAGTTCCTGGGCGACGTGGAGGACGCGCGCATCCCGTCTCTGCGCGCTGCGGCGAAGGAGGTCGCATCCCGTCAACGTCCGCAGTCCATCCAGGTTGGCGGACTGGGGGCCTTCCCGAACCTTCGCTCGCCGAAGATCATCTGGTTGGGAATCGCGGGCTCAGCGCCGCTCGAGCTGCTTCATCACGACCTGGAATCGTCCTGCGCGGAGCTGGGGCACGAAGTGGAAGGACGTCCCTTTCGACCGCATCTCACGCTCGGTCGCGTGAAGCGCCCGCTCGACGTCTCGACCGCACGAGCTCTGGCCGTGGCGGCACGAACCGTGACTCTGCGGCGTAGTGTTCCCGTGCGGTCGGTGGACCTGATGGCGAGCATGCTCGGCGAGCGCGGGCGACAGTATTCCGTGCTCGCCGAGCTTCCACTGGGAGGGGCATGACATGTTCGGATGCCTTCAACGGATCGGCTGCTTGGCTCTGGTGGTCGTCGCGGCCGCCGTGGGATGGCTCGCCTACACAAAGGGGTATTTCCGCTTCGGATCGGCGAACACGGCGGTCCCTGCCGTGGCGGGGGGCATCGTCTGGGAGCCCCTCACGCCCGAGGGAGCCGCGCGCGCGCGCGACGCGGTCAGCCGCCTGAGCAGCGTTGGCGGCCCGGTTTTCCAGAGCGTCAAGCCCGGGGACCTGTCGGCGTACATTTTCCAGGAGCTCTCCAAGCAGCTCCCGCCGTCGGCCGAGCATCTGGAGGCGGCGGTGATCGACGGGGCGCTCAACGTGCGGGCCTCGGTCCAACTCCGCGATTTCGGAGGCGCGTCCGCTCTCGGTCCCCTCGGAAGCATGCTCGGCGATCGGGAGCCGGTGCAGTTCGGCGGCGTGCTCGAGGTCGTCCGTCCCGGTCTGGCGCAGTATCGGGTGACGAATCTTCGCATTCACGATCTGTCCATTCCCTCGGTGATGATCCCCCGATTGGTGCGTGCCATCGAGCGCGGCTCTCGGCCCGAGGGGATCTCGGAAACGGGTCTGCCGCTGGTTGTGCCGCGCTACATCGGCGACATTCGCGCGCAGCCAGGCCGGATCACTCTCTACAAGACCGGGTCGCGATGAGCAGGCGGATTCTCGTGGTCGATGACGAGAAAGGGGTGCGGGCTGCGCTCGGACAGCTGCTCGAGTTCGAGGGCTACGAGGTGCGAAGTGTCGAGAACGCGGTGGATGCGATCGCCGAATATGAGCGGTTTCGGCCTCATCTCGCCTTCCTCGATGTGAAGATGGCTGGGATCGACGGGATGGAGACGCTCAAGCGTCTGCGACAGATCGACCCGGGCGCCATCGTGGTCATGATCAGTGGTCACGGCACGATCCAGACGGCCGTCGAGTCGACGCAGCTCGGCGCCTACGACTTTCTGGAGAAGCCGCTCGACACCGACCGCATCCTGGTCACCTTGCGCAACGCCCTGCAGCATGTCCAGCTGGAACAGGAGAATCGCACGCTGCGCGAGACGATTCAATCGCGCCACGAGATGGTGGGCAGGTCCTATCCCATTCGCGCTCTGATCGAGAAGGTCGAGAAGGTCGGTCCCACGCCGGCACGGGTACTGATCGCCGGCGAAAACGGCACCGGCAAGGAGCTCGTGGCGCGCGCGCTTCACCGCTTGTCGTCCCGTGCGAAGGGGGCGTTCGTGGAGGTGAACTGCGCGGCCATTCCGGGAGAGCTGATCGAGAGCGAGCTTTTCGGACACATGAAGGGCTCGTTCACCGGAGCCATCCAGGACCGCTCGGGCAAGTTCGAGCAGGCAAACGGGGGCACGCTCTTTCTCGATGAGATCGGCGACATGAGCTTGGCGGCGCAGGCGAAGGTGCTGAGAGTGCTCGAGGACGGTGTCGTGACGCGAATCGGCGGCTCGAAGCCGATGGCGGTGGACGTGCGCGTGCTCGCAGCCACGAACAAAGAGCTGGAAGCCGAGATCGCCGCCGGGCGTTTTCGTGAGGATCTCTACTACCGACTGAACGTCGTTCCGATGACCGTGCCTCCCCTTCGTGACCGGCGCGAGGACATCCCCCTCCTGGTTCAGCACTTCTGCCACATGCTGTCGGCGCATGACGGCATGGCCCCAAAGGCGTTCGCACCGGATGCCGTGGCGCGCCTGGTGTCGCTCGACTGGCCGGGCAACGTGCGGGAGCTCCGGAACACCATCGAGCGCCTTCTCATTCTGGCCAGCGGCCCGCGCGTCGTGGCAGCCGATGTCGACCGTCTCGTCGGGCGCCGCGCGGCCGAACAGACGAGTCTGGGATCACTCGCCGATTGCCGCACCTTCGAGGAGTTCAAGGATGCCGCGGAGCGCGCCTTCCTCCTCACGAAGCTTCGAGGGTCTGACTGGAACGTCTCGGAGACGGCGCGCCTACTCCAGATGCCGCGCTCCAATCTCTACAAGAAGATCGAGCGATACGGACTGGCTCGGGAGCACACGGAGGCCGGGTGAGCGCGGACTGGAACAAGGAGATGGCGAAGATCGACAAGCAGCTCGAGTCGATCTCGGATGAGCAGCTCTTCCCGACGCGGAAGGGCGCGCCACCGGCCACGAAAGCGCAGACGGAGGAGGTGCGGGGCTCGACCTCGACGATCGGAGTCTTTCTTCGTCTCGTCCTGGCGGTGGCACTCGGTGTGGCGATGCTGTTCTGGCCGTACTCCGCTCGGTGCGGTGTGGGGTTGTTCGCCTATCTGGGCGCGACTGCGGCGGTCGTGGGGGCGGGTATCTGGGCGTCGGTCTGGACGTGGCGTCACCGATCGGGGCAGGGGCACGTGCTCTCGACCCTGCTCATCGTGTGGGGGCTCGTGCTCGGCGCGATCGAGGTGCTGCCACGCGTGGGGTACGCCAAACCCGACAAGTCGCACCCGGCCGCGTGGGTGTGCGAGAAATAGCGCGAGACCGCGTCCGGGTCGGCGTTGGTCCTTCCCATCACCTTACAACGACATGAAAACCTTCAGGAACTTCATCGCCGGCGCCTGGGTCGAGCCGTCGACGAACGACTACTTCGACAACAGAAATCCGGCTGACCGGAACGATCTGATCGGTCGCTTTCCCAAATCGGCGCGGGAGGACGTGGACCGGGCCGTCGCGTCGGCCACCCGCGGGTTCGAGCTGTGGCGGCGGGTGCCGGCGCCGGCGCGGGGCGACATCCTGCGCCGGGCCGGCGACATCCTGACCGATCGAAAGGAGGAGATCGCGGACCTGATGACGCGCGAGATGGGTAAGCCTCTCGCCGAGACGCGAGGCGACGTGCAGGAGGGGATCGACACCGCCTATTTCGCCGCCACCGAAGGCCGCCGTCTCTACGGAAACACGGTGCCGAGCGAATTGCGACAGAAGTGGGCGATGAGCTTTCGGCGCCCGATCGGCGTGGCGGGGATCATCACTCCCTTCAACTTTCCGCTCGCGATTCCGACATGGAAGATCTTCCCCGCTCTGCTCTGCGGCAACTCGGTGATCTTCAAGCCGGCCGAGGATGTGCCGCACACCGGGACCGTATTCGTCGAGATTCTCCTCGAGGCCGGGCTACCCCCCCAGGTCATCCAGCTCGTTCACGGTCCGGGGGAGTCGGTGGGGTCGGGGATCGTGGAGCATCCGGACGTCGCTCTCGTATCGTTCACCGGCTCGACGGAGACGGGCCGCCTCGTCGGCGAGACCTGCGGCCGGATGCACAAGCGCCTGTCGCTGGAGATGGGGGGAAAGAACGCGATGATCGTTCTCGATGACGGCGATCTGGATCTCGCCCTGGAGGGGGTGCTGTGGGGCGCCTTCGGAACGACGGGGCAACGATGCACGGCCACGAGCCGTCTCATCCTGCAGAGCGGCATCCACGACCGCCTTCTCTCGATGCTCGTGGATCGGGCACGGGAGATGACGCTCGGCGACGGCCGGGCGGATGGAACCGATGTTGGCCCGCTCATCAACGGGGAGGCGCTCGCGAAGGTCGAGCGCTACGTCGACATCGGCCAGGCGGAGGGGGCGGATCTCCTGTGTGGCGGCCGTCGTCCGCCGCTGGACGCTCTGGCGAAGGGGTACTTCTACGAGCCGACGATCTTCTCGCGGGTCGCACCGGGCAGCAGGCTGGAGCAGGAGGAGATTTTCGGGCCCGTGCTGTCGGTGATTCGTGTTCAGAGCGCGGCCGAGGCGTTCGCGGTGAACAACGATGTGCGGTACGGGCTTTCCTCCTCGCTCTACACCCGGGACGTGAACCTCGCATTCCAGGCGCTGAACGATCTGGACACGGGTATCACCTACATCAACGCGCCGACGATCGGCGCGGAAGCGCATCTCCCTTTCGGGGGCGTCAAGCAGACAGGCAACGGACATCGCGAAGGAGGATGGGAGGTGTACGAGTTTTATTCGGAGACGAAGGTCGGCTACGTGGACTTCTCGGGCAGTCTCCAGCGGGCGCAGATCGACAACTATCCGGGCACGCCGGGATGATGGCCGCGTCGCGGCACCTGTCCTTGAATTCGTCTGAAATCGCCTCTTAATTGTGATCATGCCCACGAATTCCCCGTCTGAGATCCGGCACGCCCTCCTGGAGCGGGTGACGCGGCGAGTAAGCGGACGAGGCATCACGGCAGTGCAGGTGGAGGATGCCGTGTCACGGGTAGTCGCCAATCTGGGCGCGCGAACGCGGGGCGAGCGCTCGGTCCCGGTCCGCCCCGTGCTGCTGGCGGCACTGGCCGCCCGCTCGAGCCCCGATCTCGCCTCGCGTCTGCGTCGTGACCTGGAGAGGGACGGTGTAGTCATCGAGGAGATGGGATGGGGCACGGCCGGGCAGCATACGGTGGTGACGCTTCGCGTCGCCTCGGATGCGCGGACCGCGCTGGAGCGAGTCGCTACTCGAGGGCGCTACTCCCTGACCTTTTTCGACCCGACGGACGGCGGCGCGAGCCCCTCATGACGACACCAGCATCCAGCCGAGAGATCACGGACGAGCATCGCGCGCAGGTTCTGCGCTCGATGAATCGCACGCGGACCCGCGGCCGCCTATTCTGGGAGTGGGCAAAGTCGTTCGTCATTGCGGTTTTTCTCTTCCTCGTCATCCGGACCTTTCTGGTCGAGGCGTTCAAGATCCCGACTGGGAGCATGGAGCGCACGCTGATGGTCGGGGACTTTCTCCTCGTCAACAAGGCGGTTTACGGCGCCGAGGTACCCTTCACCGGCAAGCACCTTCCGGCGCTTCAGAGTCCCAAGCACGGCGACGTGATCGTCTTCGAGTGGCCGGAGGATCGCACCAAAAATTTCGTGAAGCGGTTGATCGGCTTGCCCCGGGACACGGTCGAGATGCGCGAGGGGCAGGTCTACCTGAACAGCGTGCGACTGAGCGAGCCGTACGTGACCCACACCGAGCCGAACGCGGATCCCTCCGGCGAGGAGTTTCGCTGGCAGCGCGATGCGCTGGTGAGGCGCGCCGAGGCGAGCACGGGCTATCATCCATCCCGTAACAACTGGGGGCCCTTGCTCGTCCCGGAGAGGAGCTACTTCGTGCTCGGCGACAATCGGGACAACTCGTATGACAGCCGCTACTGGGGCTTCGTCGCGGACTCCCTGGTGAAGGGCCGGCCACTCATCGTCTACTACAGCTACGACCGCGATGCACTCCATCGCATGCCCTGGATCACCAACATCCGGTGGGGGCGTGTGGGCGAGCGCATCCGCTGACATCGCACCACCGCCCGTAACCCGTTCGAGGTCCCGTCGCTCCCCGGTTCCGCCGTCGCAGTTCGCCCCACCCGCGAAGGCCGCCGCACGCCGCACGCTGGAGCAGCACCAGATATGGCCGTCCCCACGCACAAAAAGACGTCGTACGATGAAGGATCGCTGGACCAGTACCTCCGCGACATCAGCGCCTATCCGCTGATCGACCGGGAGGAGGAGGCCCGGCTCGCCCGGCTCATCCGCGTGAAGGATGCCGAGGCGCTGGACAAGCTGGTGCGCTCGAACCTGCGCTTTGTCGTCTCGGTCGCGAAGAAGTATCAGAACCAGGGCGTCGCGCTCGCCGACCTGATCAACGAGGGCAACCTCGGATTGATTCGCGCGGCCCACAAGTTCGACGAGACGAAGGGCATCAAGTTCATCTCGTACGCCGTCTGGTGGATCCGTCAGGCCATTCTTCAGGCGCTCGCGGAGCAGTCGCGCATCGTGCGCGTGCCGCTCAACCGCGCCGGGACACTCCACCGGATCGGGAAGCGCGCGAGCGCACTCCTCCAGGAGCTCGGCCGCGAGCCGACGCACGAGGAGATCGCGGAGGAGATGGACATCACCGAGGAGGAGGTCGCGAAGACGATCTCCATCTCGCAGACCCATCTTTCGCTCGATGCGCCGCTGACACCCGGAGAAGACAACAAGCTTCTCGATTACCTGCCCGACACGCTGAATCCGACGCCGGACGAGCAGACGTTCGAGAAGGCTCTCACCGAGTCGATCGAGGAGGCGCTGTCGTCCCTCAAGGAACGAGAGGCCCGGATCCTGAGGCTGTATTTCGGACTGGACGGGGAGGAGCCGATGACACTCGAGCAGATCGGTTCCCTTCTGGGCATCACGCGCGAGCGCGTGCGACAGATCAAGGAAAAGGCTCTGTCGCGGCTGCGGCACGTCTCGAGGGCCCGCGCCCTCGAGTCGTACCTCGGCTGAGCTACTTCACCAGCACCACCTCGATCGGCGCTCCCACGAAGGCGAGCTTCACCAAGCGGTGCGGCTGGCTCTTGCTGACCCAGAACGTGATCGGCTGATCGCCTCCGGCCATCTCCGTCCGGTAGCTCTCGAACGTGCCGGCAGGCACCGTGACCGACTCCTCGCCCACGACGCTCAGCGTCAGCTGCGCGATCGTGCCCTTGCCGGCCTGAAAGACCGGAATGGTCCACTTGGCTCCTGGCGCCCACTGGAGGGCGGGGAGCACGGCGGTCAGGGCATTGTCGTCGAGCACGCCGGGAGAGAGCGCCGTGTCCACGGTGATGCTCTTCGGGCCCTGGGCCGTGGCCGTGGTCGCTGAGCCCTTGGCGCGCCCTCCGGCGTAGCTCAGCTCGATCTTGGTGGGCTGGCCCTGCGTCTTGCCCGACTGCACGACCCGGATCATCTCCAGCGCCTGACTGAAGGACAGCTCGGTGCTCTGCTGGACGAAGCCGCCAATCTGCGCGTCCTCCGTGTAGCGGAAACCCTCGGGCGTCTTCTCCAGGGCATCGCGCTGCCAGCCGAGCGCCTTGCCCTGCACGAGAACGGTGAAGCTGTCGCGGCGCGCGACCAGCCGCGCGGCATCGATCTCGAGCTTCGCCGCCTTCCGCTCCAGATCCGCGGGTGCGATCGGGACGCCTTCGACGGTGACCATGCGAACGGGCGCGATCCCCTTGAGCTTCGGATAGAGCTTGTCGGCATCTCCCACGACGACGATGAGACTGGCACCCGGTCGGATGACCGCCTGCGCGGCCGCGCTGACCTCGGGAGGAGTCACCTTGGCGAGCCGCGCGCGGTAGGTCGCCACGTAGTCATCCGGAAGGCCGAGGAGTCTCGCCCGGGTAATCGTGTTCGCCACCTGATCCGCGGTCTCGATCGAGAGAGGAAAGCTCCCGACGAGCGACCCCTTGGCGTTGTTCAACTCGCCCTCGGTCACGGCTTCGATGCCAACGCGCCGGAGCTGCGCCAGCATCTCGACCAGCGCCGAATCAGCCGCGTCCGTTCGCACCTCGACCGTCGCCTGGAAGGTGCCGATGCCCCGGTTTCGATCGAAGTGAGAGTAGGCTCCGTAGGTCCAGCTCTTCTGCTCGCGGAGGATCTGGAAGAGCCTGGCATCCGCGCCTCCGCCGAGCAGCTGGTTGGTGACCACGGTCGCATACCAGCGCGGATCGGTGGGAAGGAAGCTGGAATTGCCGGCAACGACGTTTGCCTGCACCGAGCCTGGCCTGTGCACGAGGAGAAGCTCGGTGGTGCTTCGCGCCGGAGGGTCGGGGATGACGGAGGAGGGAGGCGGCGATCCGCTCCATGCCGACAGAAACTTGACGGCGAGGTCGCGCGACTGCGCCATGGTGACATCACCCGCGATGACGAGCAGAGCACCAGAGGGCCGAAGGCGCGCGCGCTGGAAGGCAATCAGATCGTCGCGCGTGATCGCGCGTACGGTGACCGGAGTCTCGAGTCGTCCGTAGCCCTGCGGGCCGTAGATTCCCTGAGCGAAGAAGCGCGAGGCGAGCTGGGCCGGCTGGGACAGGGCGAACTGCAGTCCAGAGAGCGTCTGGGTTCGCGCGAGCTCGACCTCCTTCTCGCCGAAGGTCGGTCGCTGGACCGCGTCGGCGAGAAGCTCGAACGCCAGCGCGGCATCGGGAGTGAGCGAGGAGGCGCGGACGGTGAGGAAGTCCGGACCGGCGCCGGCGCCGAGGGAGCCCCCGACCCCTTCGATCGCCGCTGCGATCTGATCTGCGCTGCGAGTCCCTGCGCCCTTGGTGAGAAGCCCGGCTGCCATCTCGGCCGTGCCCTCCTTGCCCGGCGGGTCGTACACCGCGCCCGCGGGCATGGAGAGCGTGATCGAGACGACGGGCTGCTTGTGCTGCTCCACCAGGACCAGCCGCAGGCCATTCGGCAGCGTCGCCTCCTGGAGAGGCGGAAAGCGGGACGGGTTGAGGGGCGCCGGGGGAGGCGCAGCGGTCGGAAATTGCTGCGCCGTGGCGCGTGGCGCGCAGAGCGCGAGAGTCGCCACGGCGATGAGCGCTCCGCTGCGTACGGGTCCGGTCACTGGGCACCCTCCGAGCTGACGAGCAGCACGAGCGAGTTATCGGGGCGCAGATAGGTCTGCGCAACCCTCTTGATGTCATCGATGGTGACGCGAGCGTAGCGCTCGAGATCGGTGTTGACTGCCGCAGGCGACCCGAGGAAGCGATTCGCGAGCTGCAGCGCCTCGGCGAGGTTGTGAACTCTCTGCCGCTCCTGGATCACACCGGCACGGTAGCCGTTCTTGGCCTTATCGAGCTCAGTCGCGGTCACCCCCCCGCGCACGATCTCCGCCACCTGCGCTCTGACGAGAGCGTCGAGCGAATCGATCTTCACGCCCTGGTTCGCGATCGCCAGAGTGATGAATGCTCCCGGTCCCTGTCGAGCGCCGAAGGGATTGTGCAGCGCCTGAACGGTGATCGCCGCCTTGGCCTCGCGCGCGAGCTTCACGTTGAGGCGCGAGCTCTCGCCCTGTCCGAGGATGGCGGCCAACAGCTCGAGGGGCGGAGTGTCGGGGCTCTCGTATTCCGGAGCGCGATACACCCGCACGCTGGCGGGAAGAGTCGCCTTTGGATCGCGCAGGTGCTTCACCCGCTCGCCGGTGTTGAAGCGCTTCTGACACGAGACGGGCTGGGGCGTCGGTCCCCTGGCGATATCGCCGAAGTAGGAGGCGACGAGGCGCTTGGCCTCGGCCGGCTCGAAGTCACCGACGATCGCCAGCGTCGCGTTGTTCGGCACGTAGTACTGCACGAAGAACGCCTTCACATCGGCGGTCGTGGCCGCATCGAGGTCCGCCATCGACCCGATCCCCGGATGCGAGTAGCCGAAGCAGCTGGCCGAGTCGTTCACTTTGGGAAGCTCCTCGACGATAGCGCTCGCGTACGCCTGATTCTCGATGCGCAGCCGCCGCTCCTCCTTCACCGCTTGCCGCTGGTTGTGAAAGGTGGAGTCGGTGACCCCCAGCGAGCGCATCCGGTCGGCCTCCAGCCAGAGCCCGAGGTTGAGCCGGTTGGAGGGAAGCGTCTCGAAGTAGTTCGTGTAGTCGTCATGGGTGCTTCCGTTCTCGGTACCTCCGGCCCGCTCGACGAGCTGGAAGTGTTCCGCCTTCTTCACGTGAGCCGAGCCCTGGAACATCATGTGCTCGAAGAGGTGGGCGAAGCCGGTTCGCCCGGGTCTCTCGTTGCGCGAGCCGACACCGTACCAGAGATCGATCTCGACGACCTGGGATGAATGGTCCTCGGACAGAATCACCCGGAGGCCATTCTCGAGTGTGTACATCTCGTACGGTACCGGGCGTGGCTGCTGTGCCGGGACGACGAGCGGCAGCGCCACAAGAGCGCCGCCCATCACAGCGGAGGTGAGCCGATGCATCCAGTCCTCGGTGTCAGAGGGAGGGCGCGCCGCCGGAACTATTCGCGTCGCGGAGCAGAAGATAGAAGCAGGCGCGCTCGGGCGAAAGCGGGACCGAGCGGCACGTCGGATCAGCTTCCCCGGCGCGCGACGTGAAGCCCGGGAATGGTCATGGAGTCCGTGTGCAGCCTGTCGAGCACGGTCGCGGTGATCGTCAGGGTGCCGGTGCTGTCGATGGCGAAACGCACCCGGATGTTCGCCGTGCCATGCTCTGCCGGGGGAATGTTCCGGACGGTGAATCGGCCGAGCGCGCGGCTGCCTGCTTCGCTCTCCTCTCCGCGCAGCCGTAGCTCCACGGCGTCCTGCCGGTCCTTCTGGGTGGAGAAAATGTTCAGGTAGCTCGCCGGCAGGCCGGTGCCGCGGGGGAAGATCGTGGTGACGCCTCCGAGCGACTCGATGCCGATGGACTCCGCCAGGACGATACCGGAGTGGCCAGCCACGACGACTCCATTGCGCTCGCCGCCGGCCGGTCCGCCCCCGCACGCGATCGGGACGAGCAGCATCAACGTCCGGCGGCTCCAGTGGCACCGCCACTTCCGTCCTGTCGACGATTCCGTCATCGTTCTCCTCGCTCGAGACGTCGCGCGGCGGCGTCCTCACCCGGATTACGCATGGCCCAGCAATCCTCATTCGATGTGACCACGGGTGTCGACCTCCAGGAGGTGGACAACGCCGTGAACCAAGCCCAGAAGGAGATCGCACAGCGGTACGACTTCAAAGGCTCGAAAGCAAGCATCGAATTCCAGCGCGGAGAGGGAAAATTGGTGCTGATCGCCGATGACGATTACAAGATGCGCGCGCTCTTCGACGTGCTCCAGTCCAAGCTCATCAAGCGCGCCGTTCCGGTGAAGAATCTGGAGATCGGGGAGGTCGTGCCAGCGGGAGGCGACACCGTGCGGCGCGAGGTCGGGCTCAAGATGTCGTTGGACGGAGACACCGCGAAGAAGGTCGTGGCCGCCATCAAGGAGGCCAAGATGAAAAAAGTGCAGGCGGCCATTCAGGGCGAGCAGGTGCGCGTGAGCTCTGCGTCGAAGGACGAGCTGCAGAGTGTGATGGCGCTTCTGCGGGGCGGGGATTTCGGTGTCGAGCTGAAATTCGGAAATTATCGGTAGAGCGGTCGCGGGCTCTCGATCGCCGGAGCTGTCTGCTCCCGTTGAGGCGAGGCGCGCGCGCGGCTAGCTTGGAAGGCTTGCCCGCCGCTCCGCGCCCCCGCGTCCCCACTCCGTGAAGATCGGTCTGATCACCCTCGGCTGCGACAAGAACACCGTCGACAGCGAACGCTATCTCGCCGCTCTGATCGGTCACGGGGCGGAGCACACGACGCGTCTCGACGAGGCCGAGGTGATCGTCGTGAACACCTGCGGCTTCATCGACGCGGCGAAGCAGGAGTCCATCGATACGCTGATCGCCGCCGGCCGGCTGAAGGTCGAGGGGGTCTGTCGGGCGGTCGTCGCGGTGGGATGCCTGGTGCAGCGGCATGAAAGGGAGCTGGCTGCCGAGCTGCCCGAGGTGGACCTCTTCCTCGGCTCGTCGGAGATGCATCGCCTCATCCCCGAGCTGGAAAGGCGAGGGCTGGTGGGCGACCCGGTGACCGAGCACCCGGGCGTGAGGCAATACGCCGGCGATCTCCCGCACGTGCGCTACCTCAAGGTCAGCGAAGGCTGCGATCACGGCTGCGCGTTCTGCGCCATTCCCCTGATGCGCGGGCGGCACCGCTCCTTCTCGCTCGACGACGTGCTGGCCGACGCCAGGCTCCTCGAGGCGCAAGGTGCGCGGGAGGTGAACCTGGTCGCGCAGGACCTCGCCCATTACGGCCGCGACCGCCGCGACGGAGTAGGACTGGCAGAGCTTCTCGACGCCCTGATTCGTGAGACCGGCATCCCGTGGCTCCGGATGCTGTATCTCTACGCCACCGGGCTCACCCCGAGACTGCTGGAGTTGATGGCGCGCGAGCGTCGCATCGTCCCGTACCTCGACATTCCGATCCAGCACGCGTCCGACTCGGTGCTGGCGCGGATGCGGCGGCCCGAGCGGGCGCGGACCATCCGCGAGCGGGTGGCACGGGTGCGAGATGTCGTGCCCGACCTGGCCATCCGCACCACCTGCATCGTGGGGTTTCCGGGCGAGACGGACGAGGACTTCCAGCTGCTGCTGGAGTTCCTGGAGGAGATTCGCTTCGAGCGTGTCGGAGTCTTCACCTACTCGTCGCAGGAAGGCACGAAGGCCGCAGAACTGCCGGACGACGTGCCGATGGAGGTGAAGCTCGACCGCCTGGCGCGCCTCTCGGAGCTGCAGCGGGGCGTCACCGCGGAGCGCTACGAGCGGTTGATCGGCAAGCGCGTGCCGGCGATCGTGGATCGTCTTCACGACGAGGAGCGGGGCGCGGGCGCGGTCGAGGCCCGGCTCATCTGGCAGGCCGACGATGTGGACGGCATCACCCATCTCGCCGGCGCGCGAGGCGTGGCGGCCGGCAGCATCGTCGACGTGGTGGTGGACGACGTGGTGGACGACTTCGACTTCGAGGCGACCTACCGAGGAGTACTCGTCGACGGGAGGTCGGCCATCCCGACCACGCAGAGGGGAGGGCGCACGCTCCCGCTTCTGGCGTCGAGCGCCGCCGGCAGCTTCGGGCGATGACGGAAGCGGTGGGGGACGGAGGTGCGTAGCGGGCTCCGACTGGCCGGTGCGGTTGCCGTGCTGGCGTGCGCGGCGGCCACTCCGATCGCGCGGCCGGCTGGCGGGTCGCGCCTGTCCCCGACTCATGGACGCTCGATCGCGAGCGGGATGCGGCCCAGCGTGTCGGACAGAGCCGGCGATGGAGTGGTCCGGATCGCACTCGGCTTACCCGTCGCAGGAGTCGCGCTCACGGCCGCGGGCGACTGGCGGTTGTCCGAAGGCGACGGAGGCAACGACCTCCTCACCGCGCACGCCGGGGACAGCTGGAGCATCGAGCGGAACGGCAGCTGGCTGCGCGCCGTCCGCGACGACGGAACGATCACGTCATGGCAAGAGGGGCCGCTCGTGGCGAGTGTGCTCGACTCGACGGGAGAGACGCTCCTCGCGCTCAACGGCCGCCACTATCGCGGTGAGCTGTCGATCATCGTGCATGACACCGCGCTTCTGATCGTGAACCGTCTGCGCGTCGAGGATTATCTTCGCGGCGTCGTTCCCCTCGAGATCGGGACCCGGAGCGCGGCCGAGGTGGCGGCGGTCGAGGCGCAGGCGGTGGCGGCGCGAAGCTACAGCTATGCGAGAATGGCGGAAGGCGGAGTTCGGTCATACGATCTCGTCGGCACCGTCATGGACCAGGTGTACGGTGGCGCCGATGTGGAGACCGCGCTCACCGACATTGCGGTCGCCTCGACGGGAAGGCTGGTGCTGCGCTACGCCGGTCGCGTGGTGAGCGCGCCCTACAGTGCCAACTGCGGTGGCAGCACGGCGGCTCCGTCCGAGGTCTGGCACGGCGCCAGAGATCAACCTTACCTGCAGCCTGTGAGCGACCGCATCCCGGGGACGGACCGCTTCTACTGCGACATCGGGCCGCGGTTTCGATGGTCTCGCACTCTCGACAGAGACGCGCTCAGCGCAGCGATGGTCCGTTACACGCGCACCGTGGCCGACGGCGGCAGCGGGCGTCCCGGCGGGATTCGCGACCTCGCCATCGAGGGACGAACTCCCTCCGGGCGCGTACGAGCTCTGGCCGTGGAGACGGACGGGGGACGCTACGTTCTCAGGGGAAACGAGATTCGCTTCACCATGCGGAGCGCGGGTGGCGAGATCCTGAACAGCACGTACTTTTCGCTGGAGAGCGAGCGCGATGGGAGCGGCTCGCTCGCTCGCGTCACCTTCCACGGCACCGGCAACGGTCACGGGATCGGCATGTGCCAGTGGGGCGCGATCGGGCGTGCACGTGCAGGGCAGGACTATCGGACCATCCTCCAGAGCTATTTTCCCGGGACGACGATTGAGACGGTGGACTAGGTCGGAGCGGCCCCGCCCATGAAGCCGCCCATCCGCATCGGGGTCGTTGGGGTCGGCGCGATCTCTCAGCTCGCGCACCTACCCGTGCTCTCGAAGATGCGGGGCGTACAGCTGGTGGCGCTCTGCGACAACGATGTCCCCAAGGCGCGCGCTCTTGCCGAGCGATTCGACGTCCCGGACATCTTCGAGGACATCGAGGATCTGCTGGCGATCGACGACCTCCACGCGGTGGTGATCTCCACGCCCAACCACCTTCACGAGCCGCACGTCCTGAGCGCTCTCCAGTCGAAGGTGCACGTCATGTGCGAGCGGCCGCTGTCGCTGACCAGCCGGGGGGTGGAGCGTATTCTGGCCGCGTCGACCCGCGCGGACCGGAAGGTGGCCGTCGCGAACAACCATCGCTTCCGCTCGGATGTGCAGGCCCTGAGCGCATTTCTGCGCGGCGGAGAGCTGGGAAAGCTCACCGGAATCCGGGCGGGGGCGTATCAACCGCGGCGCCCGACCGAGGGATGGCGGCATCGCCGGGCCGAGGCGGGGGGAGGAGTTTTTCTCGAGCAGGGATTCCCCCTGCTCGATCTCGCGCTGTGGCTCGCGGACTTTCCGGAGCCGGTGCGGGTCAGTGCCCAGATGGAGCGCGGTAAGGCGGCATCCGCGGTGGAAGATGCCATGCTCGTGACGCTGGAGTGCGCGCAGGGCAAGAGCTTCGCGATCGACTGCTCGTGGAACCACGTCGCGACCGGTGAACGCTGGTGGTTCAACGTGATGGCGACGCGCGGAAGCGCTCAGCTCGCGCCCCTGCAAGTGGTGAAGGACCTGAACGGACGCCCCACCGACGTCACGCCGACGGGCGCATCGGCGCGCGAGAGCGCGTTCATCCAGTCGTATCGCGCGGAGCTGGCTCACTTCCTCGCGGTGCTCCGCGAGGAGGCGTCATACGAAGCACCGGCGGACCAGCTCATCGTGCACCGAATCACCGAGGCGATCTACAAGGCTGCGGACGAAGGGAAAGAAGTGCGGTTGTGAGGCGCCGCGCGTGGTTCCCGCGGGAGGGTGAGGGGTGGGTGATTCTCGCGTCGTCGGCTCTGTTCGCCATATCGTTTCCTCCCTTCCGTCTCATCGTTCCCGTCTTCCTCTGCCTGGTGCCGCTCGCGATCGGCGTCGCGCGGGAGGCTGACGGAAACGGGTCCGCCCGCTCGGCCGCACGGATGGGAGCCTGGTTCGGCTTTGTCGGCTACGGCTGCAACCTGTACTGGATCGCCGTGGCCCTCGCGATCTATACAAAGCTCGCCATTCTGGGCTATGTGGCCGCGCTCGTCTGGCTGACGCCGTGGGTGGCGCTCATGGCGGTCACTCTCTTCTGGTCACGTCGTGCGACCCATCTGCCCCTGGCGATGCTGCTGCCTTTCACCTGGGTCGCGCACGAGCTGGTGCTCAACTACCTCTCGGACCTGTCCTTTCCCTGGCTTCCTCTCGGTCTGGGGATGACGTCATCGCCGGTGATGGTCCAGATCGCGGAGCTGAGCGGAGTGCGCGGTGTCAGCTTCTGGATCGCGATGACGAGCGGCCTCCTCGCCGATGCCTGGCTGCTGCGCGCAGACCGCGGCGCGGTCGTTCGTCGCGTTGGCTCCGTGGTGGGTGCGGCGGCGATCGTCGGCGGATTCGGCGTCTGGCGCCTGAGCACGATCGCCGTTCGCGAGGTGGCGCCGATCGGGATCATCCAACCGAACGTCCCGCAGGACGAGAAGTGGCAGGCGGAGAACAGGAACCGGATCGTCGAGATCATGGTCCGGCTCACCCGCCAGCAGCTCGCGGGTCGGGAGGCGCGACTCATTCTCTGGCCGGAGGCCGCGCTTCCGGGGTTCATGCCGGAGCATCCGGAGTGGACCGATTCCCTCGCGGCACTCGCGCGGCCGGCGCGGACGCCCATTCTCGTGGGCGCTCTCGACCTCGTGTATCACACGCCCAAGGACTTCGACTACTACAATGCGGCGATGCTCGTGGATAGCACCGGCCGGGTCGACGCCCAGCCCGCGTATCACAAGAGCTACCTGGTGCCGATCGTGGAGCGCGTTCCCTTTCTGAATCCGAAGTGGTTCGGCGACCTGAAATGGTTCGGCGGGTACGGCATCGGGCGTAACACCTCTCTCTACGCCGTATCGGTCGGGCGGTTCGGCGTGCTGATCTGCTACGAGTCGATATTCCCGCAGCGCTCGCTGCTGTATCGGAGGGAGGGCGCGGATTTCCTGGTGAACATCACGAACGACGCCTGGTTTGGCCGGACCCTCGCGCCGTACCAGCACGAGGCGCATCTGACGTTGCGGGCGATCGAGAACCGCGTCGGGATCGTGCGTGCCGCCAACACCGGCATCTCCGGGTACATCGATCCCTTTGGCCGTCTCCAGGGTGCTACCGCGCTCTACGTGGAGGACGCGCGTATCTATCATGCGCAGACCACGAGCGTGCGAACGTTGTACGTGAATCTCGGAGACTGGGTCGGACTACTCTGCGTGGCGGCGACGCTGGCGCTCTGCGTCCTGCATTTCCGGCCCAGCCGGTCGGCACCATGGCGCGCGCGCGATCTCTGAATCGAGGGCGCGACGACGCATCGTCGGTCGGAGTTGACGTCGGCGGCACCTTCACCGACCTCGTCTCGATCGAGGCATCGGGACGCGTCGAAGCGCGCAAGGTTCTGAGCACTCCGAGCGACCAGAGCGAGGGCGTCGGGACGGCGCTCGACGCTCTCGGGACGCCCGCGTCGCAGGTCGGCCGGATCGTTCACGGGACGACGATCGCCACCAATACTTTGCTGGAGCGTTCGGGTGCACGGGTCGTCCTGTGCGCGACCGAGGGAATGTCGGATGTTCTCGAGCTCCGGCGGCAGGAGCGTGCGTCCCTCTACGACCTCACGCGCCATCACCCGGCCCCTCTCGTCCCGCAGGAGCGGTGCGTGGGTGTACCCGAGCGCCTCGAGCCGGGCCTGATTCGACGCCCGCTCACGACGGCCGCGGCGGACGAGGTCGCACGCCGCGTGGACGAGCTGGCGCCGGACGTCGTGGCTGTCTCGCTGCTGCACAGCTATCTCGACCCGTCGCACGAGCGACTTATCGCTCAGGCGCTGGAGCGCGCGAGTCCGGGCCGCGACGTCGTCCTGTCGTCGGACGTGCTACCGGAGATCCGCGAGTACGAGCGGACGGCAACGACGGTTGCCGAAGCCTATCTCCGTCCCGCTATCGCGCGATACCTGCGCTCTCTCGACCGGCAGTTGACGGACGGCGGTTATCCCGCGCTGGCGGTCATGACGTCCAGTGGCGGGATGCGGAGCGGCGTCGCCGCGGCCGAGGCTGCTGTGACTCTCGCTCTCTCGGGACCCGCGGGAGGTGTTGTCGGGGCGGCCTTCGTCGTTGCCCTCGCAGGCTTCACCGACGCCCTGACGATCGACATCGGGGGAACGAGCGCCGACGCCGGCGTGATCCTCGGCGGTGCGCCAGTCACGGAGGCGGGGGGCACGGTCGCCGGGGTGCCGCTCGCCCTGCCGCGCGTTCTCGTCGAGACCGTCTCCGCGGGCGGGGGAAGCATCGGGTGGATCGACGATGGGGGAGCGCTCCGTGTGGGGCCCCGGAGCGCCGGCTCGCGACCGGGACCGGCCGCCTTCGGTCGAGGAGGAACGTCCGCCACGGTCACCGACGCCCACCTGCTGCTCGGCCACATCGCGGTCGGGCCGATGAGCGGCGGAGTGACGCTCGACCGGGGAGCGGCGCTGGCCGCGGTCGCGGCGTTGGCGACGGGACTCGGGGCCACCGCCGAGAGAACGGCCCGTGCCATGATCGCATCGGCGAACGCCGCGATGGCGCGCGCGCTTCGACGGGTCAGCGTGGAGCGAGGGGTGGATCCTCGGCGGTGCGTGCTGGTGGCATTCGGGGGCGGAGGCCCGCTTCACGGCTGCGCTCTGGCCGAGCAGCTCGGGATGGGGAGCGTGCTGGTGCCCCCGTTCGCGGGAGTGCTGAGCGCGTTGGGCCTCGCGATCGCTCCGGAGCGGCGGGAGGCCTTGGGGAGCGTGATGCGCCGGGCATCCGAGCTATCCGAGAGCGACGTGCGTGCGACGTGCGACAACCTCGCGGATCGCACCGCCGGGCGAGGGGAGGGAATCGGATGGAGGCGGGAGTGGTGGATGCGGGCGCGCTACGAGGGGCAGGGCCACGAGCTGGACGTCTCCGTCGCTCCGGGGGATGATGGGGCGTCCATCTCGTCGCGCTTCACCGCCGCCCACCGGACGCGCTACGGTTACGCGCTCGATCGCGAGGTCGAGGTAATCGGCGCGCGTCACGCCGCCGTCGGGGTGGCGCATCCGGCGATCCTCGAGCGACGCGGAGCGTCATCGTGGGGAGATGATCAGATCGATCGGGGTGCTCCGCTCGAGGCGACCGTGCGAGGTCCGTCGGTCATCACCTTACCCGACGCGACGATGCTGATCGCGTCGGGCTGGTGTGCCCGTGCGCTTCCCATTGGGGGGTGGCTGATGGAGCGCGACGCATGAGCTCTTCCACGCTCGATCCTCTGGAGCTGGAAGTGATGGCGCACGCCTGGTCTGCGATCGCAGAGGAGATGGGAGTCGTGCTGATCCGTGGGGCACTCTCCCCGAACATCCGGGAACGGCGCGATTCGTCGGCTGCGCTGTTCGATCCCGAGGGCAACATGATCGCGCAGGCGGCTCACATCCCGGTGCATCTGGGGGCGATGCCCGAGTCTGTGCGAGCGGTGATGGAGCACGCTCCGATCGCAGGAGATGTTTTCATCCTGAACGATCCCTTCCGCGGTGGCTCGCACTTGCCGGACCTGACACTGGTGGAGGCGGTCTCGCTCGACGGGCGGCTGGGCGGTTTCGCGGCCGTACGTGCTCACCATGCCGACGTGGGCGGCATGAGCCCCGGAAGCATGCCGCAGGGCGCGACGGAGCTCGTGCAGGAGGGGATCATCCTGCCGCCGAGCCGGCTCGTTCACGCCGGCCGGCTCGATGAGGGTCTGCTCGCGCTGATCCTGGCGAACGTGCGCACTCCGGAGGAGCGTCGCGGAGATCTCCGAGCGCAGCTCGCGGCGTGCGCGACCGGGACAGCCGGAGTGCGCCAGCTCGTCCAGCGTGAGGGAAGCGCCCGGGTCTTCGGGGCGGGGGCCGCGCTGATCGAATACACGGAGCGGCGAGCGCGAGCGGCGATCGCCGCCCTGGGAGACCGCGCGGGACGGGCGGAGGATTGTCTTGAGGGAGATGGGGTGAGCGAGGACGACGTGAGGGTGGTCGTGTCCGTGGGCGTCCGCGAGGGAAAGCTGCGCTTCGACCTGACCGGCACCGCTCTTCAGGTGCGGGGCAACGTCAACTGTCCGATCGCGGTGACGCGCGCGGCAGCGGTTTTCGTCCTTCGGACGTTGCTCGATGACGATGTCCCGACCAACGACGGGATCGCGCGCGCGATCGAGATCGTGGCGGAAGAGGGGAGCGCCGTGCATGCCCGCTGGCCGGCGGCGGTGGCGGCGGGCAACGTGGAGATGTCGCAACGGCTGGCCGACACGATGTTCGCGGCACTGGCGGACGCCGGCGTCGCCGTGCCCGCGCAGGGACAGGGCACGATGAACAATGTGACCTTCGGCGGAGAGGGGTGGACTTTCTATGAGACGCTGGGCGGCGGTCAGGGGGCGTCGGCGCGCGGCGATGGTCCCAGCGCGGTGCACGTGGGGATGAGCAATACCCGGAACACACCAGTGGAATCGTTGGAATGGTCGTACCCGATCCGGATCGACGAGTACGCGTTGCGACGTGGAACGGGAGGCACCGGTGCGTTCCGCGGAGGGGAGGGGGTGGTGCGCCGCTATCGCGTGCTCGAGCGATGCAGCGTGACACTGCTCACCGAGCGTCGTCGGCGCGCGCCTCGCGGCGCGGCGGGAGGTGGAGATGGCGCCACCGGGCGCAACCTCCTCAACGAACGAGAGCTTCCGGCCAAGTGCCGTGTGGAGATGGAGCCCGGTGACGTGCTCACGATCGAGACGCCGGGAGGTGGGGGATGGGGGGTCGAGCCTCGCTGAAACCGCCGCGGCCGCCGAGGCGTAGCGAGTGCAGCGCGATCATTCCGTATCCTGAGGATTACCCCGATGATGGAACCGTTCGCCTTTCACGAATTCCTCGCCTATGTCGTTCCCGGCACGGTCATGATCGTGCTGGGCTATCCGATCGTGCGACTCGTCGCGAAGCGCCTCGAGCCGTCGGCACGCTCGCCCGCGGGCTCGACCGAGATGGCGAGCCGGCTGGAGCGCATCGAGCAGACGGTGGACTCGATCGCGATCGAGGTGGAGCGCATCTCGGAGGCTCAGCGCTTCACGGCGCGGCTCGAGGCCGGTCGCGCGGGAGAGAGTGGCGTTCTCTTGCCCGGCACGCCGCCTCGCAGCTGAGCACGCGGCGGGAATCCTTGCTGCGACCCCGCTCCGCGCTAGGTTGCTGGTGTGCTCCCGCCCGCCGTCGTCACCGAGCTCGATGCGGCGCTGCTCCAGGCGGCGATCACCCTGGGACTCGCCGCGCTCTGCGCCGCGTTCTACGCGTCGTATCGCAAGCGCTATTTCCTCTGGTGGTCGATTGCGTGGACGCTGTACGTGCTGCGCATCGGCTGCATCATTGGATTCCTCGCCACGAGCCGGGGTGGCTGGCTGTACATGCATCAGGTGCTCACCGGATGCACGGCGCTCGCCCTCCTCTGGGCGGCGCTCGTGTTCTCGCAGGCGCCGCCGTGGCGCCGCTGGTACGCCGCGTTCACGCTCTTTCCCCTCGTCTGGTCGTACATCGCCATCTACCGGCTGCAGAACTTCCTGCTCGCTGCCGGTCCAGCGGTGCTCTTCCTCAGCGCGGCGACGCTCTGGACCGGATGGGTCTTCCTGCGCTACCGGCGGCGTGTGGGATCTCCTGGCGCCGGTCTGCTGGGGGGAGCACTGGTTCTGTGGGGTCTCCACCATCTCGACTATCCGGTGCTCCGAGCGCGCGGGGCGTGGAGCCCGTGGGGATACTACCTCGACATCATCTTTGTCCTCACGATGGGAGTGGGCATCATGATGCTGGTGCTCGAGGATCTGCGACGGGGACTGAGCACGCTGTCGGTTCTGTCGGGAGATCTGCAGGCCGGTGCGCAGTCGGTGGATGCCGATGCCCTCGACACGCTGCTGGCACGACCGCTCGCTCTGGCCGGCGTTCGGGGGAGCGCGATGTACGTCGGCACGGGGCAGGAGGGACGCTTCGTTCGCGGCATCGGGGTGTGCTCGGAGTGGGCGGGGCGGCCCCCCGACCCGGACGCGCGCGCGGTGATCGCGCGAGCGATCGAGCTGGGTCGCCCCGAGGTGTCTCCGGCGTGGCCGGCCGCCAGCCCGCAGCTGCGTGCTCACGCCTATGTCGCGGTGCTGCCGATCTTTCGCGGGAGAGTGCCGATGGGAGCGCTCCTGATCGCGGGGGAGGAGCGCGATCCGTTCACGGCACTCGGACAGGATTTTCTGATCGCGCTGGGGCAACAGGTCGGAGCGGCGCTCGAGAATGCCGACCTCTATCGCCACATCGAAGCGCGCAGCCGGCAGCTGGAGCATCTGTCATCCAGGATGGTGCAGCAGCACGAGGAAGAGCGTCGCCAGATCGCGCTCGAGCTGCACGATGAGACGGCCCAGGTCTTCTCGGCGGTGAAGCTTCAGCTCGGCCTGCTGCGAGAGGCATCGCCCCCCGCGATGACGGAACGATTCGACCGGACTCTCACTCTGGTCGACGCCGGGATCCGCAGCATTCGCAGCGTGACAAGCGGTCTGAGGCCACCGTTGCTCGACGATCTCGGCGCACTACCGGCGCTTCGCGCGCTGGTGGCGGAATTCGCGGAGCGGAGCGATCTCGATGTGAGCTTCGACGCTCCGGCCGCCCTCCCACCGCTGTCGGAGGAGGCGGAGCTCGCGCTCTTCCGCGCACTGCAGGAAGCTCTGTCGAACATCGCCCGGCATGCGCGCGCCCGGACGGTACGGGTGCGTCTCAGCATGGACGACGCGCCCGCGATCTCACTGCAGGTGACCGATGATGGCCGCGGTCTACCCGGCGGCGATGCCGTGAAGGCCGCCGGGAACGGGCACATGGGGCTCGCGGGTATGCGCGAGCGGATCTGCGCTCTCGGGGGCGATCTGGTCGTGCGCTCGGTTGAGGAGCGCGGCACGGAGCTTCGCATCACGCTCCCTGTCATGGCCGCAGAGTGATGAGCGGGAGCGAGCGCATCCGGGTGCTGATCGCGGACGATCACGTGCTGGTGCGCGAAGGGATCCGCCACGTCCTGACGAACGTCCCGGGATTCGAGGTCATCGGCGAAGCAGGAAGCGGGGAGGAGGCCGTCGCGCTCGCACGAGAGCTGTCGCCGGATGTGGTGGTCCTGGACATCTCCATGCCACACGGCACGGGCCTCGAGGCCGCGGCGGCGCTCCGCGCGAGCGTGCCCGGGGCTCGGGTTCTGATCCTGAGCATCCATGACCATGAGGCGTACGTTCTCGAGAGCGTGCGCGCCGGGGCGCACGGCTACTTGCGCAAGGATTCCTCTCCGACGGAGCTGCGCGAGGCCATTCGCGCGGTCCATCGCGGTGACAGCTTCTTCAGCGCGCCGGTCGCGCGGCAGCTCAGCGCGGCGCTCCGCGGCGAGGCAGGGCGCGAGGCGCGGGCCAGTCGTCTCGCGCTCCTCTCTCCGCGGGAGCGTGACGTCCTTTCCGGAGTGGCAGCCGGCGAGACGAACAAGGAGATCGCGGCCCGTTTGGGGATCAGCCCGCGCACGGTGGAGTCGCACCGCGAAAGCCTCATGCGAAAGGTCGGAATCCGGAGCGTTGCGGGGCTGACTCGCTTCGCCGTGGAAGAGGGGATGACCGGGGAGTGATTCAACGAGAATGCGGAGCCTCCTCCGTATTCCTACGGGCTCGCTCTCCGTAGATTCCCGAATTCCCGGAGTCCCGAGCGCGCCGTAAAGTCCGCCATGCAACTGCTGGCGACGGGAGTGAACCACACCAGCGCGCCGCTCGCGATTCGGGAACGGTTGCTGCTGGCCGGCGAGTCGCTCGATCGGGCGCTCGTTCTTCTCGCGAAGCGAGTGCCGGAAGGCTTCATCCTCTCCACCTGCAACCGGACCGAGGTGTACGCTCTCGTGGGCCACGCCGAGAGCGGGGGACGCGCGCTGTCCGCCCTCCTCGCGGAGTGCAGCGGGCTCGGGCTCGCGGAGATCGAGCCGTTTCTGCAGACGCGCGCGCACGACGCGGCGGTGCGGCACGTCTTCGGTGTGGCAGGCGGAGTGATGTCGATGGTGACCGGCGAGGACCAGATCCTCGCCCAGCTCAAGGAGTCGATCGAGCGCGCCGAAGCCGCGGGAACGCTCGGCCCCGCCACGCACCGCCTCGCCCAGGCTGCCCTCGGGGTGGGAAAGCGAGTGAGAAGTGAGACCGCCATCGGCCGGCATTCGTTATCAGTCGTCGCGCTCGCGCTTCAGCAAGCGGTCGACGCCCTCGGATCGCTCGCGGGGCGGCGGGTCGTTGTCCTCGGTGCGGGACGGACGGCCGAGCTGGCGGTCAAGCATCTGCTCGGCGGAGCGCTCGCTCGTTGCACGGTGGTGAATAGGGGCGAGGTGCGGGCGAAGGCTCTGGCGGCGCGACATGACGTGGATGTCGCACCCTGGGATGCTCTCGAGAGAACGATGGCGCAGGCCGATCTGGTTCTCAGCTGCACCGGCGCACCTGGGTTCATCCTCGAACGGAGTGCTGTCGAGCGGGTGCAGTCGGCGCGGGGTGGCGCGCCGCTGGCTCTCGTGGATCTCGCGGTGCCGCGCGACATCGACCCCGGCGTGGGAGCGATCCCCGGAGTGACCCTCACCGACATCGATCACCTCGATGCGATCTGTCGAGGCAATCGGCAGCGTCGGGCCGCGGAGATCGAGCACGCCGAGGCGATCATCGAGCGGCACCTCCAGCGCTTCATGGGATGGTGGTCGGCCCGCCAGGTCGCGCCGACGATCACCGCCCTGGTCGCGCGGGCGACGGCGATCCGCGATGCCGAAGTGGAGCGCACTCTCGCGCGGCTCCCGAACCTCTCTGTTCGCGAGCAGATGCTGGTGCGAACGCTCGCGGCCCGGGTCGTCAACAAGCTGATGCATGGCCCGCTGACCGTGCTCAAGCGCCACTCCGAGGGAGGCAACATGGCGTCCGTTCTGCAGACCCTGTTCGAGCTGCCGAGCGACGGGCCGACCGTCCAGGAGGTCATGAGCGATCCCCTGACCGTACCGCTCGCCTGTCCGGGAGCCGAACCCGGAGAGACGTGACACAGCCGGAATCCGCCACGCGTGCCGGGGGGCCGACCGAAGAGCCTGCGGCCGAGGCGTCGCAGTTCGTTCAGTATCTCTTCTTCAAGACCGATCCGCAGTGGCGCCGGCTCCCGCACGAGGCTCGGTCCCGCGGCCGCCGCGAGTTCTGCGAGGTGATCGCGGCCGCCGGCGACGGGATCACCACGCATGCGTACAGCACGCTCGGACTGAAAGCCAGCGCCGAGCTTCTTCTCTGGCAGAGGTGCGGCGGACCGGAGCCCCTGCAGGAGCTGTTGTGCGCGGCGCTGCAGAGCGGACTCGGTCAGTACCTCAATGTCAGCTACTGTCTGTTCGGTCTCACGCGCCCGTCGGTTTACACGAAGCGCCGGACGCTGCAGGAGCAGGCCATCGATGAGCCCACGCGGCTCAAATACCTGGTCGTCTATCCCTTCGTCAAATCGGATAGCTGGTATCTGATGAGCCGGGATGCGAGACAGGGAATGATGAACGAGCACATGCGCATCGGACACGACTTTGCCGATGTCAGGCAGCTCCTTCTCTACGCCACGGGTCTCGATGATCAGGAGTTCGTGGTCGCGTACGAGACGGACGACCTCTCCCGGCACCAGCAGCTCGTGATGGGCCTTCGCGCCACAGAGGGCCGGCGTTACACGGTGCGCGACACTCCGATCTTCACCGCCGTGCACAAATCTCTCGACGCCGCGCTGGCGCTGCTCGGGTGACCGTCGTCCGGAGCACCACGTGAACGTGGCCGACAGCCTCTTTCTTCGGACCGCCCGACGTGAGCCCGCCGAACGAACGCCCGTGTGGTTCATGCGCCAGGCGGGGCGGGTACTCCCGGAGTATCGCGCAGTCAGGAAAAGGTGGACGCTGCTGGAGATCTGCCGCCAGCCGGAGCTGTGCGCCGAAGTCACGCTCCAGCCCGTCGAACGGCTCGGCGTGGATGGCGCCGTCATGTTCGCGGACATCATGCTTCCGTTGATCGGCGTTGGGATCGACATCGACATCGTCGATGAGGTCGGTCCTGTCGTCGCGTCGCCCATCCGGTCGAAAGCCGGTGTGGAGGCGTTGCGTCCGATCGAGCCTGAGGAGGATGTTCCGTTCGTTCTGGAGACCATCCGGCTGCTGGATCGCGCGCTCGGGGGGCGGATTCCCGTAATCGGATTTTCGGGTGCCCCGTTCACGCTGGCCGCGTATCTGATCGAAGGGCGTGCGTCCCGCGATTTCGTGAACACGAAGGCGCTGATGTTCTCCTCGCCCGACCTCTGGCACACCCTGATGGAGCGGCTCACCTCCATCATCGTGGCGTATCTGCGCGCCCAGATCGTCGCCGGCGCGGCGGCGATCCAGCTGTTCGACAGCTGGGTCGGTGCGCTGTCTCCGGCAGATTACGTCGCGTTCGTGCAGCCGTACTCACGACGGATCTTCGCGGCCCTCCGCACGGAGCGGGCGCCCCTTATCCATTTCGGAACCAATACCGCGTCGCTGCTCGAGGAGATGGGGACCGACGGCGCCGACATCATCGGCGTGGACTGGCGGGTCGCACTCGATGACGCGTGGACGCGTGTCGGTGGCGATCACGGCATCCAGGGCAATCTGGATCCGGTCGCGCTGTTCGCGCCGCCCCCGTACGTGAAAAGTCGAGTGGCCGACGTGCTCAGTCGTGCCGGGGGGCGTGCCGGGCACATCTTCAACCTCGGTCACGGACTTCTTCCCGGAACTCCTCTCGAGAACGTGCAGCGCGCGGTCGAGTGGGTTCGCGAGCTGAGCGAGGCTCCGGACCCCGCGCTCGTGAGATAGCGTGGCCGACCTCACCGCCGTGTTGCTCATGGCCTACGGCACGCCCGAGACGCCGGACCAGGTCGAGCCCTACTTCACGCATATTCGCGGAGGGCGGGCTCCGAGCCCGGAGTCGGTGTCGCGCCTCAGGGAGCGCTACCGCCGAGTCGGCGGTCGCACGCCGCTCCTCGACATCACGCGCCAAGTGGCGACCGCACTGCAGGATGATCTCGACCGGAGCGGCTGCCGACAGAAAGTCTACGTCGGCATGAAGCACTGGCATCCCTTCATCGGCGAGGTGATGCGCGAGATGTCGGAATCGGGAGTGACGCAGCTGACGGCGATCGCCCTGGCCCCGCACTATTCCCGGATCAGCATCGGAGGCTATCGCCGGGCGATCGATGAGGCGCAGCGTGAGCTGCCTGCGCCGCTGAGCGTGGCGCTAGTGGAGCGGTGGCACGCCGAGCCGGCGTTCCTCGACATGATGGCCACCCTGGTGCGGGAGGGGCTCGCGCGCTTCCCGGCGAGTGAGCGCCGGAGCGTCCTGCCGGTGTTCAGCGCCCACAGCTTGCCGGAGCGGATTCGCAGCTGGAACGACCCGTACGAGCAAGAGCTGCTGGAGAGCAGCGCGGCCGTGGCCGACCGCGTGGGGGTCACCGACTGGCGCTTCGCCTGGCAGAGCGCCGGCGAGACCGGAGAGCCGTGGATCGGGCCCGACATCGTGGAGTATCTCGAGACCCTTCATGCCGAAGGCGTGCGGAGCGTACTGCAGGTTCCGATCGGCTTCGTCTCCGATCATCTGGAGATCTACTGGGACATCGACGTCGAGGCCAAGGAGAAGGCGGCCGAGCTCGGCATGAAACTCGAGCGCACCGAGCTTCCGAACGCGCGCCCTGATTTCGTCCGCGTCCTGGCGGATGTCGTTCGCGCGGCTGCGTCGGCCCAGCCGTCATCGTGACCGCGCCGCCGGTGCGCCTGACCATCGGCACCCGCGGAAGCGCGCTGGCACTGCGGCAGACCGAGATCGTGAGGGAGGAGCTCAGCCGGCATCACCCGTGGCTCCGTGTGGATGTTCTGCGCATCACGACGCGCGGCGACATTCTCATCGACCAGCCGCTGGCGTCACTCGGAGAGAGGGGACTGTTCGTGTCGGAGATCGAAGAGTCGCTCCGACATGGCCGGATCGACCTGGCCGTGCACAGCGCGAAGGACCTTCCCTCCCGCCTGCCAGACGACATGCGGATCGGGGCGTGGCTCGCCCGCGCGGATGCCGCGGACGCGCTCGTGACGATGGCCGGACGAGACGTCTGGGCGCTCCCTTCGGGCTCGCGCGTGGGAACCAGCAGCCCGCGCCGGAGCTGCCAGCTACGTGCGCTGCGCAGCGATCTTCGGCTGCTCGACGTGCGGGGAAACGTGGATACCCGAATGCGCAAGCTCGAGAGCGGAGAGTACGATGCCCTCGTTCTGGCAGTGGCGGGGCTGGACCGCCTCGGTCTGGTGGACGGACGGGTGTGGCGCTTTCCACCGGATGTGATGATCCCCGCGCCCGGTCAGGGGGCACTGGCGATCGAGGTCACCGCGTCAGGCACAGACGTGGCGGAGTTGCTCGCTCCACTCGACGACGCCGTGACGGCGGCCGCCGTCGTGGCGGAGCGCGCCTTTCTCGCAGCTGTGGCCGGGGGCTGCAGCACCGCGTCGGCGGCTTTCGCCCAAGTGACGCAGGACGGGCTGGTGCTGCGCGCCATGATCGGCGCGGGAGACGGTCGATTGGTGAAGGGGGAACGTGTCGGGTCGAGCGATGCCGGCGTCACCCTCGCGCGGGCGCTCGCGGAGGAGCTGCTCCAACGCGGCGGAGCCGAGCTGCTGCGCCACGCCGATCTGGAAGAGGTGAACCATGGCGAGTGATTCCGGAAGAGGAGCGTCCGCGCTCGGGGGCCGTCGAATCGTGATCACGCGACCCGAGGAGCAGGGCGCGGAGCTCGCAAAGCAATTGGAATCGCTCGGCGCACACGCGATCCTCTGTCCCGCGATCGCGATCGCTCCGCCCGAGAGCACGGACGTCCTGGATCGCACGCTGCTGGCACTCGAGAGCTACGACTGGGTCATCTTCACGAGCGCCAACGCCCTGGCCGCAGTGCTCACCCGGCTGGCGGTTCTCGGCGTACCGACGGCGCTCGCCAGTTCGCGCATCGCGGTGGTGGGGTCAGCCACGGCCGCGGCTGCGATGCGAGCCAACATTGTCCCGAGCCTGACGCCGCAGCGCTTCTTGGCCGAAGGGCTGTTGGCCGAGCTTGGCGATGTCGGAGGGCTGAAGGTCCTGCTCCCACGCGCTGACATCGCCCGGGCCGATCTCCCGGCCGCGCTGCGAGCGAGAGGGGCCCAGGTCGATGAGGTCGTCGCCTATCGCACCGTACCGCATCCGTCGGCCCGTCGGCTCGCGGAGCTGTTGCGGCACGACAGCGTCGATGCCATCTGCTTCGCCAGTCCATCCGCCGTGCGCGCGTGTCTCGAAGGGCTGGAGGATGCGGGTACGCCGCGCGCGAGACTCACGCGCCATCCGCGTCCGGGAATCATCTCGATCGGCCCGGTGACAGCGGCGGAGGCACGACAGCAGGGGCTACCCGTAGACGAGGTTGCTGCGGATCACGACAGCGAGGGGTTGATCGCAGCGATGTCCCGGTGGTTCGAGAGTCACCCAGCGGAGAGATGACGATGTGGCGAGACGGACTCGAGACGGCCAATACGGCGAAAGCACCGGTGCGCCCCCGAAGAATGCGACGATTCGCCGCGGCGTCCGGCATGGCGCGCGAGACGCGGTTGGCGACCGCCGATCTGGTGCTGCCCCTGTTCGTCATCGAGGGACGGGAGTCGGAGCGCGAGATTCCGCCGATGCCGGGGCACAGGCAACGCTCGGTGGACCGGCTGGACAGCGAGATCGATGAGGTGGGGTCGCTCGGTGTGCCGGCGGTGCTGCTCTTCGGGATTCCCGATCGGAAGGATCCCGAGGGGAGCGGCGCCTGGAACGCGGTTGGTCCCGTGCCGCGTGCGATCGCACACATCAAGCGCCGCACACCCGAGCTCAGGGTGATCGCAGACGTCTGCCTCTGCGAGTATACCGACCACGGACACTGTGGGCTCGTGCGCGGCAGCGGAGAGGAGATGGAGGTTCTAAACGACGAGACTCTCCCGCTCCTGGCCCGAGCGGCCGTGGCGTACGCCGATGCCGGTGCCGACATGGTGGCGCCGAGCGCCATGATGGACCATCAAGTTGCCGCTCTGAGAGACGCGCTCGACGCGGCCGGGCATGGCCACATTCCGATCCTCTCGTACTCCGCCAAGTTCGCGTCCGCATTCTACGGACCTTTTCGGGTCGCGGCCGGATCGACCCCTCGGTTCGGGGATCGCCGCGGCTACCAGATGGACCCGGCGAACAGCCGTGAAGCGATGCGCGAGGTGCAGCTGGACGTGGAGGAGGGGGTCGACGTCGTGATGATCAAGCCGGCCGGTCCCTACCTCGACATCATCCGCCAGGTGCGCGACCGCGTGGAGCTTCCGGTCGCGGCCTACCAGGTGAGCGGCGAGTATGCGATGCTGAAGGCAGCGGCAGAGCGGGGGTGGATCGAGGAGCGACGGGCCGCGCTCGAGAGTCTGACCGCGATCAAGCGCGCGGGCGCGGACATCATCATCTCGTACTATGCCAAGCTCGCCGCCAGCTGGCTTCACGACGCATGAGCAAAGGGACGAGTCCGACGCTGTCGTCCACGAGCCGATCGGAAAGACTGTTCGCCGCCGCCCTGCGGGTGATCCCGGGCGGAGTGAACAGTCCGGTTCGGGCGTTCGGAAGCGTCGGCGGCACCCCGCGATTCATTGCAGCAGGGAGGGGCGCCTGGCTGACCGACGAGGACGGACAGCGTTACATCGACTACGTGCTCTCCTGGGGCCCGCTCATACTCGGTCACGCGCACCCGGCCGTCGTGGAAGCGGTCTGCCGGCAGGCCGCGCTGGGGACGACCTTCGGAGCCCCGACCGCACTCGAGACGGAGATGGCCGAGCGCATCTGCCGCGCCCTTCCGTCGATCGAGATGGTGCGCTTCGTCTCGTCGGGCACGGAGGCGGCGATGAGTGCCGTACGCCTCGCGCGCGCGGCGACCGGCCGCCGCAAGATCATCAAGTTCGCCGGCAATTATCACGGTCACGCAGATGGCCTGCTCGCACACGCGGGGTCGGGCATCGCGACGCTCGGACTGCCCGATGGCCCGGGTGTCACGCCAGGAGCCGCCGCGGACACGCTGACGGCGCGCTACAACGACCTCGGCTCCGTCGAGCTGTTGTGCGATGTGCATCGCGACGACGTGGCGGCGATCACGGTCGAGCCGATCGCGGGCAACATGGGGCTCGTCCTGCCTGACGCGGGCTTCCTCCCGGCATTGCGCGCAGTGGCGAGCAGGATTGGCGCCGTGCTCATCTTCGACGAGGTGATGACGGGATTTCGCGTCGCGTTCGGAGGGGCGCAGGGCCACTTCGGGGTGGCACCGGACATCACCTGTCTCGGGAAGGTGATCGGCGGTGGTCTTCCGGTCGCGGCGTTCGGCGGTCGTCGGGATCTCATGATGCACGTCGCTCCAGCCGGCCCGATGTACCAGGCCGGCACGCTCTCCGGAAATCCGCTCGCGATGGCGGCCGGCATCGCAACGCTCAACGAGCTGGAGAAGGCGGACAGTTACGTGCATCTTTCGCGCATGACGTCGGAGCTGGCGGCCGCGGTGCGTGCCTCCGCCGGCGAGGCCGGCCTCCCGGTGCAAGCAAACAGCGCAGGAGGAATGTGGGGGTTCTTCTTCTCGGGCGCGCCCGTTCGTGATTACGAGGGTGCGAGGGCTGCGGATGCGGCCCGCTACGCACGGCTGTTCCATGCGCTGCTGGAGAGAGGCGTGTACCTCGCGCCATCCCAGTTCGAGGCGGCCTTCGTGTCCCTCGCACATGATGCGGAGACCCTCGACGCGACACGCAATGCCTTTCGAGAGGCGATGACGGAGATCTCGTGACCAGCGGCAGATTGACCTCGATGTCCGGCGGTGATGCCGAATCCAGTCGGCCCTCGCGGGCGGTGCTCGCGCACCGAGCGGGCATGGCAGAATTTCTCTCGCGGGCAGCCGCGGTTCCGGCAGCGAGATGGGGTGCGCCCTGCGCACCAGGCAAGTGGTCCCCCGCGCAGGAAGTAGAGCACATCACGCTGTCGTACGAGATCTTCGGCGCCGAGCTCGACGGCGGTGTCGGCATGCAGCCGATGGCTTCCAAGCGCCGACAGCTCTTTCTCCGCTGGATGGTCCTCCCCTTCATCCTGCGCACGGGGAAGTTCCCCGGCCAGCCGCGAGCCCCGCGCGAGGTGCGTCCCGTCGATGACACCCCGGGCAAGGATGTCCAGCTGAATCGGCTCCGGGCAGTCAACGAGGCGTGCGACCAGTCCTGGCGGATCGCGCGCCGCGAGCGGCCGCGGCACCGTCTCAGCCACGCGTACTTCGGGATGCTGAGTCTCGATGACGCGCTCCGCCTCATGACCGTGCACACGCGGCATCACGGGCGAAAGCTGGTGAGCGCGAGCGCGGAGTGACTCACGGGGGCCGTCCACGGGTATGACTCGTCCGCGGGCAAGTGTCGCTCTGGTAGTGATTGCTCTGGCGATCGTCGTCGCCGGCGTCGTGGCGGCACGCCGTCCCGGCACCGAGAAGCGCATCTACGCCCTCGTGCCCGCAGGCACGGGAACCCGCTCCGAGGTGACCGTGTCCTATCTCGGCGTCACGGTGGGTCGGGTGTCCGCCGTGCGCGACGAGCCGCCGAACGTTCGGCTCACGCTGGACCTCTTTCGACGAGATCTGCCGCTGCGCGAGGGAGACACGGTGCACGTGCGTCGTCTCGGCGTGCTCGGTGACAACCTGATCGACATCGCGGGCGGCCCGCGCTCGGAGCCGCTTCTGCGCGATGGGGGCGTGCTCACGGTGTCCACGACGCCGTCGCCGATCCCCCGGCAGTTCGGGCTGCCCCGACTCCGCGATCGGATGCGGTGAGCGCCTTGCGGCAACCGACGCCGCGAGGATACATCATCGCCGAGGCGCATTCATCCCCGCCGACCCACCTCGGCCCGCGCTGTCGTGTAGAGCGCTGGAGACAGATTTGATTCACGGCGCGTGTCGCACGCCGGCTCGGATTGCCATCGCTGGACTCCTACCGGTTCTTCTCATCGCCTGCCGGCCTCACGTCGATTCCCCTCGCGCGCTCATGAGCTGGCCGATTCACGATCTCTCGCGACCCCAGCCCCCGAAGGTGGATCCGGGACCGGCCCCGTCGGAGCAATCACCCCCGCCCTCGGATGCCGTGGTGCTGTTCGACGGGCGAGCCGCCTCCGAATGGGTGGACTCCGGCGGCGCTCCCACTCGCTGGATGGTTCACGATGGCTACCTCGAGGCGGTGCCGGGCAGCGGGAGCGTGAGGAGCAGGCAGAGCTTCGGCGATTGCCAGCTGCACATCGAATGGATGACTCCGACCCCGCCGCATGGCAGCGGTCAGGAGCGCGGCAACAGCGGCGTCTTTCTGATGGGGATCTACGAGATCCAGGTGCTGGACTCCTATGACAACGTGACCTATCCCGATGGGCAGGCGGCAGCGGTGTATGGACAGTACCCGCCCCTGGTGAACGCCAGCCGTCCCCCGGGACAGTGGCAGAGCTACGACATCGCGTTCCGGGCGCCGCGGTTCGGCCCGAGCGGCGCGCTTCTCCGGCCGGCGCGGGTGACCGTGCTCCACAACGGAGTGCTCGTGCAGGATGACGTGGAGCTCACCGGGCCGACGGGACATCACGTCCGTCCGCCCTACAAGGCGCATGCCGAGCGTCTTCCCCTGGGCCTTCAGGATCACGAGAATCCGGTGCGCTTTCGCAACATCTGGATTCGCGATCTGAGAGACCTGCCCGGACCGCCGAGATGACGGATCGCCGCGGCTTCCTGCGCCGTCTGGGCGCGGCGGCGCTCGCACCGTCGGTCGCGCACAGGCTGCTGGCCGAGGACGAGCACGCGTCGGTCGACGACGGTGCGCGGATCCGCCGCATTGGGCTGCAGCTGTACACCGTGCGAGACCTCATGAAGCGAAACGTCGAGAGCACGCTTGCCCGGGTCGCGTCCATCGGGTACGAGGAGGTGGAGTTCGCGGGATATTTCGGGCGCACGCCGCGCCAGATCCGGGAGGCGCTGGATCACGCCGGTCTGCGCTCGCCGTCGGTGCACGTCGGGCTGGAAGAGGTTCGCGGGCGCTGGCGCGAGACGCTCGACGCGGCGCACGTCATCGGGCACCGGTACGTCGTCGTGGCGTCTGTCGACGCGAAGGAACGGCGTACGCTCGACGACTGGCGTCGCGTCGCGGAGACGTTCGATGCCGCCGCGGACGAAGCGCATCGGGCCGGGATCGGCTTCGCGTACCACAACCACGACTTCGAATTCGAGCCGATCGAATCCCGGATTCCGCTGGACGTGCTCCTCGAGCACAGCAACAGGGAGCTCGTGAAGATCGAGATGGATCTGTACTGGATCACCAAGGGCGGGCAGGATCCGCTGGCATATTTCGCCCGCTGGCCGGGCCGGTTCCCGATGGTTCACGTGAAGGACTCGGCAGGCGCTCCGGCGCACGCCCAGCGCGACGTGGGAAAAGGAACGATCGACTTCAGGCGCATCTTCGCGAAGAGCGGGGAAGCCGGCATCGAGCACTACTTCGTCGAGCGCGACGAGCCGCCGAATCCTCTCGCGTCGATTCGCGCCAGCTACCGCTACCTCCACGCGCTGACTTTCTGAGTCCACGAGGATCGATGTGATCATCCCGCTCCAGCTGGCGCGACGCGCCAGGACGTACGACGTATGCATCGTGGGCTCCGGCGCCGGTGGAGGCATGGCAGCCTACGCGCTCACCCGTGCGGGAGCGAGCGTGGTCGTGCTCGAAGCGGGCGTGCCGTGGGACAATGCCTCCGACGCGGCGATGCTCAAGTGGCCGTACGAGTCACCCCGGCGGGGCGCGAGCACGCCCGATCATCCGTTTGGCGAATTCGACGGTTGCATCGGCGGATGGGACATTCCGGGAGAGCCCTACACCCGAGCCGACGGAACGAAGTTCGACTGGTGGCGCGCCCGCATGGTTGGTGGCCGCACGAATCACTGGGGCCGCATCTCGCTCCGCTTCGGCCCCGATGACTTCAAGCGGAAGAGCATCGATGGGCTGGGCGACGACTGGCCCATCTCGTACGCCGACGTGGCCCCGTACTACGATCGCATCGACCGGCTGATCGGGATCTTCGGCAGTCGCGAAGGGCTGCACAATCACCCGGACGGCGTGTTCCTCCCCCCGCCCAGGCCCCGCTGCTACGAGCTGTATGCGAAGAAGGCGGCGGACAAGCTCGGCGTCACGTGCATCCCGGCCCGGCTGTCCGTCATCACCCGGCCGCACAACAACAGAGCGCCCTGTCACTATTGCGGGCAGTGCGGCCGCGGCTGTCGCACCAACTCGAACTTCTCCTCCACCAACGTGCTGATCGGGCCGGCCCGTGCAACCGGACGAATGACTCTGCTGACGAACGCCATGGCGCGCGAGGTGACGACCGACGAGCGGGGGCTCGCGACGGGCGTAACCTACGTGGACAAGCGTACCGGGATGGATCGGCACGTGCGCGCGCGCGTTGTGGTGCTGGCGGCAAGCGCGTGCGAGACGGCCCGGCTGCTCCTCAACTCTCCGTCGTCGCTCAGTCCCCATGGCCTCGGCAACTCCGGCGGGGTCGTCGGCAAGTATCTGACCGATACGACGGGCACCGACGTGGCCGGCTTCATCCCGCGGATGATGGACCACGTGCCGCACAACGAGGATGGGGTGGGGGGGATGCATCTCTACATGCCGTGGTGGATCGACAACGCCAAGCTCGACTTCCCT
The DNA here is from genome assembly GCA_030948255.1 of Gemmatimonadota bacterium. GTDB lineage: Bacteria > Gemmatimonadota > Gemmatimonadetes > Gemmatimonadales > Gemmatimonadaceae > JALZAQ01. The sequence goes on along the minus strand of JALZAQ010000002.1, from coordinate 56,394 downwards.
CGTGGCTACCACATCGAGATATGGGGGGGTCTGGGAGTGCCCGCGTACGGATTCATGGGCGGAATCCAGGAGTATCCACCGGGCGGTGGATACGGCGCACAGCTCAAGAACGACTACCGCCGCTTCTACGGAGCGACCATCGGCTTCTCCGGCCGGGGCGAGATGATCCCCAACGCGGACAGCTACTGTGACATCGATCCGCAAGCAAAGGACAAGTGGGGTATTCCGGTGCTCCGATTTCATTGGAAGTGGAGCGAACACGAGACGAAGCAGGTGCGGCACATGCAGGAAACCTTTCGCGCGCTGATCTCCGAGATGGGTGGGCAGGTGTTCTCGGACATGCCGAAGGCCGAGGACGGATATGGCATCGCGTCCGGAGGAAGCATCATCCACGAGTTGGGCACGACGCGAATGGGGAACGACGATGCGACGTCGGTCGTGAATGCCGATTGCCAGGTTCATGGCGTGAAGAATCTGTTCGTCGTGGATGGCGGCCCCTTCGTGTCGCAGGCGGACAAGAACCCGACCTGGACCATCCTCGCCCTGTCGCTTCGGGCGAGCGATCACATCGCGCGGCTCCGCCGCACGGGGGCGCTATGACGGAAATGAATCGGCGTGAGGCGGTGGGGTTGCTCGCCCTCGCTCCCCTGGCCGCCCTTGCGTGGAGTGGGGCCGAGGTGGAACGGGCAGCAACGCTGGCTCGCGACGCCCTGGATGCGGCGCTCGCGTCCGGCGCGACGTTCGCTCCCCGCTTCTTCACGCCGCACGAATGGCAGACGGTGCGCCTGCTCGCGGATCTGGTGATCCCGCGCGACGACCGCTCGGGGAGTGCCACAGACGCCGGAGTACCCGAATTCATGGACTTCATGATGATGGACCGAACGAGGCTGCAGAAACGCTATCGCGGAGGGCTCGAGTGGCTCGACGCGGAGAGCACCCGGCGCTTCGGAAAGAGCTTCGTCGACTCGGCACCAGCCGAGCGCGTCGCGTTGCTGAACGACATCGCCTGGCCGAAGAAGGCTCGGGCCGAGATGAAGGATGGTGTCGCCTTCTTCAATGGCTTCCGCGACCTCACCGCTTCCGGGTTCTGGTCCAGCCGCATGGGCATCAAGGATCTGCAGTACATCGGCAACGTGACAGTGATGGAATGGAAGGGTTGCCCCGAGCCGGCGCTGCGCAAGCTCGGGGTGAGCTATCCGGCAGGGCCGGGCTGATGGCGAAGCGCCGGCTCGGCATCGGCTTCGTCGGAAGCGGCTTCAACACCCGCTTTCACCTCCAGGCGTTGGTGGGCGTGCGCGACGTGGATGTCAGGGGTATCTGGAGCCCGAACGCGAAGAATGCCCAATCCGCCGCCGCGCTGTCACGGAGTCTGGATGTCGGAGAGGCCCAGGCGTATCGCTCGATCACGGCGATGGTGCAGGATCCGGAGGTCGATGCGATTTGGATCTGTGGCCCGAATCATTCCCGGGTCGAGAACGTCGAGGAAATCGTGCACGCGCTCCGGCACGGGGGAGCCGAGCTGGCCGGTGTGGCGTGCGAGAAGCCGCTGGGGCGCAACGTCGGCGAGGCGACGAAGCTCGCGGCGCTGGCGCGGTCGGTGAAGCTGAGCACGGGCTATCTCGAGAACCAGCTCTTCGCGCCGCAGGTGGTTCATGGGCACGCGCTGATCTGGGCACGCGGCGCCGCGACCACCGGTCCTCCGTATCTGGCGCGCGCCGCAGAGGAGCACAGCGGACCTCACATGCCCTGGTTCTGGCAGGGACGGCTGCAGGGCGGCGGTGTGCTCAACGACATGATGTGTCATTCGGTGGAGGTCGTTCGCCATCTGCTCACCCCTCCCGGCGCGCCGCGGTCGGCTCTCACGCCGAAGCGAGTGACCGGCCACATCGCCAGCCTCAAGTGGTCACGTCCGGAGTACGCCAAGCGGCTGTCGAAGAGCATGGGTCGCGACGTCGACTACACCAAGGCGCCGTCGGAGGACTTCGCGAGCACGATGATCGAGTTCGAAACAACGGACGGGCGCAAAGTTCTCGGCGAGGCGACCACATCGTGGAGCTTCGTCGGAGCCGGCCTGCGGCTCTCGGCGGAGCTGCTCGGGCCCGAATACTCGATGGCGTGGAATACGCTCGACGCGGGCCTCAAGCTCTTCTTCAGTCGCGAGGTGAAGGGCCGCGCCGGCGAGGATCTGGTCGAGAAGCAGAACGCGGAGATGGGACTCATGCCGGTGGTGGCGGGCGAGCCGGCGGCGTACGGGTACGAGGCCGAGGACCGGCATTTCGTTCGTTGCTTTCTCCGGGGTGAGACTCCCTCGCTCACCTGGGACGACGGCGTCGAGGTGGTGAAGCTGCTCATGGCCGCCTACATGAGTGCCGAAAGTGGCAAGACGGTCAACTTCCCTCCGCGCGGTCTGGACAGCTTCGAGCCGGCGGTGGCTCGGGGGGAGTGGAAAGGGTAGGGGGCTCGCGGCCGGCCGCTCACGCTGCCGGCATCGTCGCGCCGTCGGCGAAGGCGGCCGCTGATTTCGGCGCGGGGCGGAACAGAACCAGGAAGAGCAGCAGGACGACGAACGCGCCGGTGGCAGGAACCAGCCAGATGGCGCGCCAATCGTGCGTGAGGGTGGCCACATCGCTGCCGATCTGGTGGGCTTCGACCACGCGACCGGACACCCACGAGCCGATGAAGTTGCCGACGCCGAGGGTGATGAAGGCCAGCATCCCCTGAGCCGCAGCGCGGATGCGCACGTCGGCCTGCTGGTCGACGTAGATCTGCCCGGTGACGAAGAAGAAGTCGTAGCAGACCCCGTGCAGCACGATGCCCAGGTACAACAGCCAGACGAGCGATCCTGCGTTGCCGTAGGCGAACCCGAGATAGCGGATCGTCCACGCCGCCATTCCGACGAGGAGAATGCGCTTCACGCCCAGTCGGACGAGGAACCAGGGGAGGAGGATCATGAATCCGATCTCCGACATCTGGCCGAGCGTCATCTTGCTGGCCGGAGCGGCGAGGCCGATCTCGTTCAGGAAGAGGTTCGTGAACGCGTAGTAGAACTGCAGCGGAATGCACAGCAGGAAGGATCCGAGGACGAACATGGCGAAGGAGCGATCGCGCAGGAGCGACAGCGCATCCAGACCGAGGACATCGCGCGTGCTCAGAGGCTTGCCCGCCGCATGCGGTGGGGTGTGGGGGAGCGCGAGGGAGAAGAGTCCGAGCAGCACCGACGCGCCGGCGGCCATTCTCAGTGGCACGGCCGTGGCTTCGATGCCCACGCGCCCGATGATCAGCCCGGCGACGATCCAGCCAATGGTCCCGAGAACGCGGATCCGCGGAAACTCCTTGGCCGGCTCCTCCATGTTGTCGAAGCAGATCGAGTTGGAGAGGGCCAGCGTCGGCATGTAGCAGAGCGCGTAGATGATCAATGCGGGGTAGAACGCGGCGAATGTCGTGCGCGTCGATGCGAAGTACAGGAGAGCGGCGCCCAGTAGGTGGAGGAGGGCGAGGATGCGCTCCGTCGAGAAGAAGCGATCGGCCACCATCCCGACGAAGAAGGGCGAGATCATCGCCGCGATCGCGGTGCTGCCGTAGGCGAGGCCGATCTCCGTGCCGGTGAACCGGAGTGTGGTCCCGAGCCACGTGCCCATGGTCACCGCCCACGACCCCCACACGAAGTACTGAAGGAACATCATGGTAGACAGCTTGACGCGAGTGCTCATGCTTGCCGCTCCTGGCGTCGTGGACTCATCGACGTCTCCGCATTCGTGATGGGGGAGGAACGGCGCCAACGTATCCATCGCCTGCGCAAAGCGGAAGACGCGCCGGCCCATTCGCGTCCCTTGCCCCGACCAGAGCGGAGCGGCAGGATTGGACCGACCCCTCACAGAGGTGAGCCATGGGGAAGTGCGAGGTATGCGGGAACGAGTACTATCTGGCCTTCCAGGTGGTGACCGCCGGTGTGACCCACGTTTTCGACAGCTTCGAATGCGCCATCCACAGGCTCGCTCCTGTCTGTGCTCACTGTGGGTGCAAGATCATCGGACACGGCGTCGAGGCGAACGACACCTTCTATTGCTGCGCCCACTGCGCCCACGCCGAGGGCGCGCGCGAGATCGTCGATCACGCCTGATGCATCCGGACCGCGGCATGCCGCGTCGCGCGTCGATCGGCCCGGCGGCATGACGAAGCTCGCGGAATGAGCGGCGTCGCCGAGCTGCTGATCCCCACCATTCGCTGGGAAGCCGCGACCGGCTTCGACGGCGAGCAGGATCGCATCGCCCGGGCCCTCGCTCTCGGAGTCGGCGGGTTCGTCTTGTTCGGCGGACCGGAAGCGGAGGTGCGCTCACTGACCAAAGATCTGCGGCAGCGCTCGAAGGTGCCGCTGCTGATCGGCGCGGAGCTGGAGCGCGGTGCCGCCCAGCAGTTTCCCGGCACGACGGGGATGCCGCCTCTGGCTGCTCTGGCGGCACTGGATGATCGCAACATCGTCGCGCGAGCGGCGAAGATGACGGCGCGCGAGGCGCGAACGATCGGAGTCAACTGGAATCTCGCGCCGGTGTGCGACCTGGCTCACGCTGTTCCCGGCGCGGGGCCGGGCACGCGCGAGCTGGGCTCGAATCCGCAACGGGTGGGCGATCTGGCGTCGGGATGGATCGAGGAGTGCCAGCGGGAGGGCGTGCTCGCCTGCGCCAAGCACTTTCCCGGCCATGGCAGGGTCGAGCCTCCGGCGCGCCGCGGCGGGACGAGCGTCGGCGTCGCGCGAAGCACTCTGTTCGAGAGCGACCTGGTGCCGTTTCGGTCGGCAATCGCGTCGCGGGTGGCGTCGATCATGACTGCACACGTGAGCTACCCGGCGCTCGATGCCACCCGTCTTCCGGCGTCGATATCCACGCAGATGCAGCGCTACCTGCTGCGCGAGAAGCTCGGCTTCGACGGGTTGATCGTGAGCGATGCCCTGGCCACGCCCTGGATGGTGGACCCCGAGGGAGAGGCGGTCGCGGCGATCCGATGTCTCGATGCCGGCACCGATCTCCTGCTGTTTCCTCGCGACCTGGAGGGCATCATCGCTGCGCTCGAGGAGGCCGTCCGCGATGGACCTCTGGACGACGACCGGGTCACGCAGTCGCGACGCCGGCGGCAGAAGTGGGCGCAGTGGGCCGCGCCGCCGACCGACTACCGCCGAGTGACCGGATCCGACGTGGCGTGGGCGAGCCAGCTGTCGGAACGTGTGGTCCGGGTCGTTCGCGGCCAGGCTGCTCGGGTGCCGGGTCACGCCGATCTGGTGGTGGTCCCGGACGGCGCAGCGCTGGCCGATCCCGGCGCCGCCGAGCCATTCGTGGCGGCTCTGCGCCAAGGTGGAGCGACCGTGAGCGCGTCCGGCGATCCCGCGCCAGCGTGTGCCGTCACGATCGCGCTTCTCTTTGCGAGCACGACGTCGGCCGATGGGCAGGCTCCGTACCCCGAGGGATGCTGCGACGCTGCCCGCCGCGCCTGCGCCGCCGCGCGCCGCGCGGGACGCGAGGCGGTCGTGATGCAGCTCGGCCCCCCGGACCCGCTGGATACGCTCGAGGAATGCGCCGGAGTAGTCTGTGCCTGGTCCGCGGACGCGTGGATGCAGAGCGCGGCGGCGCGCTGGCTCCTGCGCGGCGGATGATGCCGGCGTTCGCTTCCGGCACGCGCGGTCCCAATTACGAACAACGGCGCGGCTGCGATCCCACCTCGGTGGATCGCAAGCTGTGACGACACAGCCGCTTGCGCGCCGGCCGCTCACGGCACGCGACTGGCCTTAGGAGTTGCCGAGACATCCGCCGGTCACCACGCTCCGGAGCGCGCGCATGGACACGCTGCTGCAGGATCTTCGCTACGCCATTCGCAAGCTGCTGAGGACACCCGGCTTCACGATCGTGGCCGTCGCCACCCTCGCCCTCGCGATCGGAGCAACCACGGCCATCTTCAGCGTGGTGAACGGTGTGCTCCTCAAGCCGCTTCCGTTTCGGGAGCCCGACCGGCTGGTGCGCGTGATGTCGCTTCACGAGGGCAAAGCGGGCCCCCTTTCGCCACTCGATTTCATCGATCTACGCGACCAGAGTCGGAGCTTTGCCGGGGTCGCGGCGTTCGATGACGGTACGGTGAACCTGACGGGCACGAGCCTTCAGCCGGTGAGACTCAATCGCGCGACGGTCGGTGCCAGCTTCTTCGCGCTGCTCGGCATCCAACCCCAACTCGGTCGTGCCTTCACGGAGGGGGAAGATTCTCAGAGTGCCGCGCGCGTCGCGATTCTCTCCGACGAGCTCTGGCGCGGTCGATTCGGTTCGGATCGACGCGTCCTGGGGCAGACTCTCACTCTCAACGGCAACAGCTACACGGTGGTCGGCGTCGCGCCCCCCCACTTCTCGTTTCCGCAGCGCGCCGAGATCTGGACGCCGCTCGTGTTCGGGAAGGACGACATCGATCCGGAAAACCGGGGAGCGCACTATATCGCGGCGCTGGCGCGCCTGACCCCGATGGCCACCGTCGAGAGCGCATCGCGCGATCTGAAGGCGATCGCGGATCGCCTGACCGAGCAGTTTCCGCGCACCAACACCAGCTTTAGTGCCACGGCGATCTCGCTGCAGGAGCGCATGGTCGGCAACGTACGACCAGCGCTCCTCGCGATGATGGGGGCGGTCGTCTTCGTGCTGCTCATTGCGTGCGCGAACGTGGCCAACCTGCTCCTCGTACGCGCCGCCTCCCGCGAGACGGAGATTGCCGTCCGGACGGCGCTCGGCGCGGGCCGCGGACGTCTCATCCGGCAACTCATCACCGAGAGCGTGCTGCTGTCGGTCACCGGGGCAGCGATGGGCGCGGCGCTGGCGTCCTGGGCGGTCGATCTGGTCGTGGCCTTCGGACCCGCCGGCCTGCCCCGGTTACAGGAGGTGAAGGTGGACGGCACGGTGCTCGCTTTCACGGCGCTGGTCGCCCTCGTGACGGGAGTTCTGTTCGGACTGATCCCCGCGATCCACGGCTCGCGGCCCGACGTGGGTCAGATGCTCAAGGAGAACGCGCGGGGCTCGAGTGGACGGCGGGGGAGCGGCCGCGTCCGGAACAGCCTCGTCGTCGCCGAGATGGCGCTCGCGGTGGTTCTGCTCGTGGGCGCGGGACTCATGATCCGAAGCTTTGTCGGACTGCTTCATGTCGACCCCGGCTTCCGAAGCGAGCACGTGGTCACCTTCAACATCTCGCTGCCGGACAACAAGTATCCCTACGACCGGCAGCGGCACGCGTTCGTGGACGATGTGGTAGGGCGGCTCAAGAGGCTTCCCGGTACCCAGGACGCCGCGGTGGTGTTCGGGCGCCCGCTGGCGGAGATCAACTTCCGGACGGTCTTCGACATCGCGGGTCGACCCAAACAGCCGCCCGGTCATGGCACTCCGACCGAGGTGCGGGTCGCGTCGCCCGACTTTTTCCGCGCGATGGGCATCCGGCTCGTGCGTGGCAGAAGCTTCGACGAGCAGGACCGCGGCGGCGGGCCCCAGGTGGTGATGGTCAATCAGGAGTTCGTGCGCCGCTACTTTCCCAGCGAGGATCCGCTCGGCAAGCGGATCACGCTGGGGTGGTCGCAGGACACGGCCGAAGCGAGCGCCACGGTCAAGAGTGTGACGTTGGGGGGGGAGATCATCGGCGTCATCGCCGACGTGAAGCAGTTCGGCCTCGCGGCCGATCTCTACCCGATGACGTATCTGCCCTTCAGCCAGGCGACGATCGGCACGCTGAGCGTGGTCGTTCGCTCGACGGCGGATCCCGCGCTCGTCGAATCGTCCGCGCGCGCCGTGGTCAAGGCAGTGGATGCCGATCTGCCGATCTTCGGCCTCCAGAAGATGACCGACGTCGTATCCGAATCCCTGGCGCAGCCGCGCTTCTATACGCTTCTGCTGGGAGCGTTCGCCGGAATCGCGCTGCTGCTGGCGGCTCTGGGAATCTACGGTGTGATCTCCTATGCAGTGAGCCAGCGCACGCGCGAGCTGGGGATCCGGATCGCGCTGGGCGCAACGCGGCAGCGAGTCGTGCGCCTGGTCGTGGGGCAAGGGCTCGCGCTCACGATACTCGGCGTGATCCTGGGGGCCGGGGCCGCCATCTGGCTCACGCGGCTCATCGCCAGCCTCCTCTTCGGGGTGTCCGCCTCCGATCCCCTGACCTTCGTCGCCGTCTCGGTCGTTCTCCTGGGCGTAGCGGTGCTGGCTAGCTGGCTGCCGGCGCGGCGGGCGGCGCGCGTGGATCCGGTGATCGCAATGCGCGCGGAGTGATGCGTCAGAGCGGAGGCGAGACGTCTCCGGGACGCGCCCTCTCGTAGATTCGCGCCTCGACGAACACCTGGAGGAGGTCCTCGTCCAGCATTCCCGCCTTCGCCTCGCCGCGGAGGATGTCGAGCGCGCGCTCCGTCGGCACCGCTTTCTTGTAGGGGCGATCCGACGCGGTCAGAGCATCGTAGATGTCGCTGATCGTCATGATCCGTGTCTGCACGGGAATCTCGCTGGCCGTGACGCCGCGCGGATACCCCCGGCCGTTCAGCTTTTCATGGTGTCCGTAGGCGAGGCTGGGAATACCTCTCAGCTCCCGCGTCCACGGGATCTCGCGCAGAAAGCGAAAGGTGTGCGTGACGTGGGACTCGATCTCCTGGCGCTCATCGACGTCGAGCGTGCCCTGCGGGATCGAGAGCACGCGCACCTCGTCCTCGCTCAGCAGCGGCCTGCGGACGCCGTCGTAGTTGACGAACATCCGCTCCGGGAGCTGCTTGAGTTCGTCATCTCCCACGAGGATCGAGGGCTCATTGGCAGTGAGGACCAGAGCGAGCAGGCGATCGAGCTCGTTCTCTCTCTCCTCGAGCTGCGAGGTCAGGACGGCCACCAAGTCGTCGTAGCCTGTGCGACCCAGGTCGTGAAGATGCCGGGCGCGCCGACGCTCGAAGTCGAGCTGCGCCTCCTGCCGGAGAAATCCGAAGCGCGCTCGAATGGCATCCAGCTCTGCCGGATAGAGCTTCTTGGCCTTCACCAGCACCTGCTCGCGAACGGCCACCTTGCCGAAATCGTGCAGGAGGCTGGCGTAGCGCAGCTCTTTGAGCTGCTCGCGCGAGAAGCGAACGCCTCGCCAGGGGCCCGTGGGGACGCGCGCCAGCGTTTCCGCGAGATTCACCGAGAGGCCCGCAACGCGCCCGGAATGTCCGGAGGTCGTGGGGTCACGCGACTCGATCGCCGTGATCGAGGCGGTCACGAAGCCCTCGAACAGCCGCTCGATGTCCTGCTGCAGGAGTGAGTTCTCGATCGACACGGCCGCCTGGGAGGCGAGAGCGCTCACCAGCTCCACCGCGCGCGGATCGTAGCAGACGACCTCGCTCTCCACGATCTCCGGAGTCGTGAGACGCGTGCCGACGGTCCTCTTGCGGTTCAGGAGCTGCAGCACGCCCACCGTCTCGTCGCGCTGCGTCGTGAGCGGGATCACCAGCACGGATCTCGTGCGATAATTGTTGCGCTCGTCGAAGGTCCGATTCTGTTTGTACTCGACGTCGGCTGGCAGGCCGTAGACGTCTGCGATGACCAGCGGCTCGCCGGTCAGTGCGACGTGCCCGGCCAGGCTGGTGTGGTCCACGGGCACCGTGAACTCGCCGAACTCGACGTCGGGAAGGGACTCGTTCTGCGTCAGCATGAAGCGAAGCGTGCGCGGCCCCTCACCCTCCTCGCGCTCGCTCAAGTAGATGGAGCCTGCATCGCTGTTCGTGAGTCGGCGAGCCTGCGAGAGGATCATTCCGAGGAGCGTCAGAAGGTTCCGCTCGGTCGACAATGCGACGCCGACCTGCGCAAGCTCGGCCAACTCGTGCTGCCGCTGCCGCTCATCCGCTCGCGCCGCCCGCGTCGTGACGAGCGAGGTGGCGTGGCGGAAAGCCCCACGAAGCTGCACCAGCATGGTGCGCGGGGTCGCTCCGCCCGACACGAAGCCGGAAAGCAATTCCACCGGAAAGCTCGGGGGAGGCTCTCGGTCATCGGCATCACCTACGCCGAGCAGAGCCGCGACCTCCGCCAGACGCGTGAGTCGCCGGCTATCGCCGTCGACAGCGCGCAGGAGCGAGCGATCGAGCAGGACGACCGTCGGCTGGGCTCTGTCGAGCGTCTCGCGGGCCGGCACGTCGGAGACGTAACGGACCTCGAGGCCGCTCTCACCCCGCTCGGCGTGGATTCCAGCGAAATCCCGTCCGGCGGCGACGATCAGCAGCGGCCGCACCGGACTAGTTCGTTCCGCGCTTGGTCTGAATCTTCGCGAGCTCGCGCTTCGCCGGCTCGTAGTCCGGGAAGTCGTGAAGGGACCTGGTGAGAAGGACCGCGGCGGAATCCGGTTTCCCGGCATCCTTGAGTGCGAGCGCGCGCGAATACTGGAGTGCCACCTGGAAGGGCACCTTCTTCGCCGCTTCGCCGCGCATCTCGCGCGCGCCTGCCGGGAGGGGCGGAAGCTTCATCCCCGTGTTCAACCGGTTGGCCATTTGATCGATCATCGACATGAGGTTGGCCTGCTTGCCGCTGACGGTCTCGACGTGCTCGACGGCCGAGGTCTCGACGTTGACAGCCCTGGCATCCAGTCGCCAGCTCTCGCCGATGCCGACGAACGCCCCGAAGATCATGTGATGGACGCCGAGGAGCTTGCCGACTCTGATCGCGGTGCCGGCATCCACCTGGCCTTCCGTGACGAGCTTGTGCTCGGACATCACCTTCTCGATCTGGTCGCGCTCGACGACGCGGATGCCGGGATTGGCGGCCATCGCCGTCACCAGGATATCTGCCACGCCCCTTCCCAACGCGTCGTAATCGCGAGTGTTCGATCCCACCACGCCATTGGCGAAATACATGACCGCCACCGTTGGCCGCGTATCACCTTGCGCGCCGGCGCGGCCGCCGGAGATGACCAGCGCCGCGAGTGCGGCCGGCCAGAGTGCGATGGTGCGCTTCATGTGTCCTCCCGGACCTCAGACGGTCAACGTCAATCCCTCGGCGGCTGCGAGCACCTTCAATGCGCTGCCGCGCTCCGCTACGACTTTCCGGCACGCATCCACGCGGCCGTCCATCTCGTCGTCCGTGCGCTCGGGCTTGTGATGGAAGAGCACCAGCGTCTCTACCCCAGCCTCCAGCGCCAGCTCCACGACGTCCCGATCGCTCGAGTGTCCCCAGCCGCGATGCGCCGCGTATTCCTCGACGGTGTACATCGCGTCGTGCACCAGTAGCCGGGACCCCCGGATGAAGCCCACGAGATCTCCCCTCCACCCCGGCCGCGAGTCGTAACCTGGGTAGGAGCCGAGCTCGTTATCCGAGATGTAGACGAGGCCCCCCGCCTGGGCGTTACGTCCCCGAAAGCGATAGCCCAGCGCTCCCCCCGGGTGGCGCACCGCAATCACGTCGACCTCGTAGCCCGCGCCCCTGTGGGGCTCGCCGTCCAGAAGCCTGAACTCCACCGCGGCCCCGACATCGTCGAACGCCACCGGGAAGGCCCCCCGGGCCATCTGATCCCGCACTCCGCGATCCACGGTCTGCTCGAGCGACGGGGCGCCCCAGATGCGGAAGCTGTTCCCCGAGCGAAAGAGCGGCTCGAAGAAAGGCAGCCCCTGGATGTGATCCCAGTGGGCGTGCGTGAGAAAGAAGTCCCCCTCGACAGGCGACCCGCAGGCCGCGGCCACGAGGGCTCGCCCGAGCTCGCGCGCACCGGTGCCCGCGTCCAGAATGAGGAGCTCCCCCAGCGCTGTGCGCAGCTCGACGCAGGGAGTGTTTCCCCCGTAACGCACGGTCGCCGGTCCGGGGGCCGGAATGGAGCCCCTGGTTCCCCAGAACCGTACCGTCATCGACATGTCTCTGCTGTGCACCCTGTGAAGATAGGCCCGAGCGCGCGCGGCGAGGAAGGAACCCCGTCACGCCGTTCCCGTGACGGCAATCACAGCCGAACGTGCGCGAGCTTCTCGAGCCCCGGGCGGTCGCTGATGATCACCTGGCGGCGCTGAACGGCAATCAGCCCGCGTGTCTGAAAGTCCCGCATCGCCCGAGAAACGGTCTCTCGGCTGGCGCCGATGATCTGAGCGATCGTCTGGTGGGTGAGCCTCTTCTCGATCACGCCACCGGCCGAAGCACTCTCGTCGGCCGCGTCCAGGAGCAGCCTGGCGATGCGTCCGTCGACGTCCAAGAGCACGAGGCTCCCGATCTTGGCATCGGCACGGCGAAGGCGACGCGACAGCTCACCGAGCAACGCCCAGGCGACTGACGGCGACTCCTGTACCCGCCGCCGGAAATCCTCGCGGCGGAGAACGATCAGAAGTGACTCGTCCATCGCGATGACATGCGCCGAGCGCGGCTCTCCATCGATCAGCGAGAGCTCTCCGAAATGCGACCCGACGCCGAGAATCCCGAGAATGACCTCGCGACCGTCCTCCCCGATCAGGACGACCTTCACCCGCCCCTGGCGGACGATGAAGAGGGAGTCTCCGGGATCGTCCTCGAAGAGAATGACGCTGCTGCGCGGATAGCTCCGCTCCCGGGTCAGCTCGGCAAACTTGCCCAGCTCCACCCGGTCCACGCCGCTGAGTAGCGGCACGGTCGCCAGAAAATCGACCGTCGAGAGCACCTCAGCGAGCGACAATCGCGAGGGAGACGTCGATTCGGCGACCGTTCACGCGCCGTCCACCGGAGTCGAAAGTGCCGTACTCGCCGCCGATCATGGGACGAACTTGCATCGAGCCGGCGCTGACCGCGAGCCCCAGATGAGCGCCGGCGCTCAGGACCGCAGCCGTGGCGAGTGTCTCGTCCACCTTGAGTCCGGTGTGCCATCGCCCGGTGAAGCCGGCGAGGAGAGCAGTGGTTCGGCTCACCCTGCGGAGCGCCAACCCGCCGAGATCCAGCTCGTTGCCAGTCGTACCGGCCACGGTCCTGCCGGACTCGTTGCGATAGTTGCTCCGGTAATGGTCGTACGCGAACAGGCTTCCCTCGTCGAGCCACGCACTGGCGAGGTCATAATGCAGCTCGGTGGTCCACGTGGCTCCGGGGCGGAGCGTCGTCGTGGTGCCCCCCTGCGTTCTCGTCAGGCGCTCCATCCCATAGAGGGTGGACGACAGGCTGATCTCCAACCGGTTTTCTCCCACCAGGTGATCCACGCCGACGGAGAGCCGGAGCGCCGGACCGGGATCGAGAGTCGCGACTCCGAGCGTGGCCGCTTCGACCGGGGCATAGCGTCCCCTGTACTCGCCCGAAACGCCGGCTCCGACGGTGGTTTCGCCCAGGTGACGGGCCCCCACCAGCCCCAATGTGCCACCCGCGCCCTGTCCAAGACCGGGCGTCTGGAAGCGCAGAGCAGGCGCACCAAGAACGCGAACGGCGCGGAGCTCGCCAGGAGTGAGCTCCGTCTTCCCGATGGGGACGTTCGCGCCGAAGGTCGCCAGGAGGTCGTCCCCGTGAAGGCGGGCGCTGGCCCGAAGCCTCGCGTCGGTCAGCCCGTTCAGCTGGATGGCGCGCTCCCGGCCCCCCTCCTTGACCACGACCTGTCCCCAGCTATAGGCAGTGTAGGCGTCGAGGCGCCAGGACGAACCCAGCGAGAGGGAGCCCGCGATCGGCAGCGAAAGCTGCTGCGCGCTCTTCACGCTGTCTGGAGTGGTGGTGGCGAAGCGCCAGGATTCGAACACAGGCGCGAGCTCCACGCTGCGAGGTCCGCTCAGTGGCGATTGGGAGAGAAGCGAGGAAGCCGCCGGCATGGCCAGGGAGACGACCGCAGCACCGCGGAGAAAGCGCTGGTTCATGTCGATGGGGGGATGAAGATGACGATGATCACGGTCCCGCCGGCGGCAGTCTGCGTGGCGCTCTGCACCGCGTCGCCCCCTCGGTTCCCGATGCGGCCCAGACGGCCCGCGGGGCTCGGGTTGACCGCGTCGACGACCCCACGCAGCTCACGGCCTCCAGCGCGACTCCCGTGCGCCATGCGGGCCGCCCGCAGGGAGGCTCGGGGAGCGACGGGCCGCAGACCGGCGCGATGCCGAGCGGCCAGGGTGAAATCGGGATCGGCGGTCAGTGCCCGTCCGTACTCGACCGAGGCCTGATCGAACCGCCCGAGCGCCTCCTCGCGGACGCCGCGACTGAAGGCGAGAAAAGCGGCGAGATTCTTTGTCGGGCGCTGCTCCACCGCCGCTCGCTCAGCGGGAGTGAGGCTCACACCCAGCGCCTCGAAGAGGGCAAGCGCGATCGCCTTCTCGGCGTCGAGCACGCCCTCCAGTCTGTCGGCGGTGACGGATGGGGATCCTTCGATCGCGGCGCGCTCGACGTCCACGATTCTCTCCTCGATGACGAGCGCGGAGCCACGGCCCGAGCTCACGCGGCCAGTGAGGAGACGACGGGCGGCGATCAGTCGCCCGACGCGCGGCGCCGAGGCGCTGTCCACCCGACCGCTCGCGGCGAGTCCGAGCTCGCGCATGAGAGCGTCCACCCGGATGCGATCGACGACCTGGAGCCGGGCGCTCCGGGCCAAGTCCGTGATCAGCAGGTCGGCGAGGCCGTACCCCAGCGGCGCGAGCGTCGAGTCGGCCAGATCCACCGTGAGCGGGGCGACGCCGACGGACGCGGGTGCGAGAGGCCCGGTCGCCCGGGCGCGCTCGTCGGCGATCGCCAGCTTGATCGCTGAATCGGCCTCGGCTCTCGCGAGCGCTGCGCGGGCATTCTCCGGTGACGGTCCGCCCCCGCCGCCGGCACGCGGTGCGCACGCGGCGCCGAGGGCGAGGAAGAGGGCGCAGCCAAGGCGGGAGGAGTTGATCATCGTGACGGGCGGTGGGTGGGGGGGTGAAAGGGCGTGGGAAGCCGGACCAGAGGCGCCGGAGGGCTCGTCGCCTTGCCAACATGTTGCCAGGTTGTCGGATAGCATCATTTCGTGATATATTTCTCTGCTATTCAAGACGTGACCGACGACCTCGAGGCAACAGTGAAAAAGGATATCCATCCGCAATACGCGAACGCCACCGTGAGGTGTGCGTGCGGAAATTCGTTTGTGACGCGCTCCACGCAGCACGAGATCCATACCGACATCTGCTCCGTCTGCCATCCCTTCTTCACGGGTAAGCAGCGGCTGGTGGATACGGCGGGCCGTGTCGAGCGCTTCAAGCAGAAGTACGAGAAGAAGAGCTGAGCCTCAGAGATCGGCTGACCGAGGCGCTCGAGAGCGCGGACGAGATAGAGCGGGAGCTGTTGAGCGGATCGGCGGTGAGGGATCCGGCGCGGCTCGCGGAGCTGGGGCGGGAGCATCGTCGCCTCGTGCCGGTGCGCGAGATCGCGGCCAGACTTCGGAAATTCGATGACGAGCTCGCGCAGGCACGCGAGCTCGTCGGCGTTGATGACCCGGAGATGGATGCGGAAGCGCGTGCCGAAGTCGAGCGGCTGACCAACGGGATCGCGGAGATGGAGCGGGGGCTCATGCCGCTGCTGATTCCGCACGACCCGCTCGACGAGAAGAACGCCATCGTGGAGATCCGTGCCGGAACCGGAGGCGATGAAGCCGCTCTCTTCGCTGCGGATCTGTATCGCATGTACCGTCGCTATCTCGAGCGCAAACGTTGGAAGATCGAGATGATCTCGTACTCGGAAGGAGCGCTCGGAGGGGTGAAGGACGTGGCCTTCAAGATCACCGGTGACCGGCCATATGGCCGCATGCGATGGGAGTCCGGCGTGCACCGGGTTCAACGCGTCCCGGCCACCGAGAGCCAGGGTCGCATCCACACTTCGGCGGCAACGGTGGCGGTACTGCCGGAGGCCGATCCGGTGGATGTGAAGATCGAGGAGAAGGATCTGCGCATCGATGTCTTTCGCTCGTCGGGCCCGGGAGGGCAGAGCGTCAACACGACTGATTCTGCGGTGCGCATCACTCATCTGCCTACCGGCCTGGTCGTGAGTCAGCAGGATCAGAAGTCCCAGCTACAGAACAAGCTCAAGGCGATGGAGGTGCTGAGAGCCCGCCTGCTCGACATGCGCGTCGCCGAGCAGGAGGCCGAACGGTCGCGCATGCGGAAGACGCAGGTCGGCACCGGCGATCGCTCGGCCAAGATTCGCACCTACAATTTTCCCCAGAGCCGGATCACGGACCACCGTATCGGCTACACCACCCACGAGCTGGAGCGCGTGCTCGACGGGGAGCTCGACAAGCTGATGGATGAGCTCTCGATGGCGGACATCCAGGAGCGTCTGGCGGGTGGATGACGGCGCGGGGGTGAGCGTCCGGATGCGCTCCAGGGCGCGGTCGCCGACGGTCGCGTCGCTGATGCTCGAGGTGTCGTCCACCCTCGAGGCTCACGGAGTTCCCGACTTCGGGCTCGAGGCGCGCGATCTGGTCGCGACTCTGCTGGACCAGCCACGGCTGTGGCCGTGGGCGCATCGAGAGGATGCGGTGACGGCGGCGGTGTGCGCAGTCGTCAGGAAAGCCGCGTGGAAGCGCGCGACTGGCGCTCCCTTCGCCTACGCCGTGGGGCGCGCCGCGTTCCGCCATCTGACGCTGGAGGTGGACGAGCGCGTCTTGATTCCGAGGCAGGAGACCGAACAGCTGGTCGAGGCGGTGCTCGAGTGGGGCGGCCGGCAAGGAGGTGTGGCGATCGACGTCGGCACGGGATCGGGCGCGATCGCGATCTCTCTGGCTCACGAGGGCGCATTCCGGCGTGTCGTCGCCACCGATGTGAGCCGCAGCGCGCTCGAGGTCGCGCGGGCGAACGCCGAGCGGCTGGCGAGCCCGAGCGCGGCACCGCTGGAGCTCCGGCACGGCTCGCTGCTTGCTCCGGTGAGCGACCTTCGGGCACGAGTGATCGTGTCGAACCCCCCGTACATTGCCTGCGACGAAGCGATCGCGCTGCCGTCGAGCGTGCGTGACTGGGAGCCTCCGATCGCGCTCTTCAGCCCGGGTGAAGGGATGGCGCTGACGTCGCGGCTGATCGCCGACGCTCCGTCTGTCCTGGAGCCCGGAGGATTGCTTGCCCTGGAGCTGGACGCCCGGCGGGCCTCGATCGCGGCCGAGCTGGCGCTTCGCGACGGGCGATATCGGGATGTGGGGATCCGTCTGGACCTCGCGGGACGCGAGCGAATGCTGCTCGCCACACGGAAGGAATCATGAGCGCTCTGGAAGAGAAGGCCAAGGAACTCGGCCGCATGATCGGCCAAAGCCCGGAATACGGCGCGGTGAAACGCGCGAACGAGGCGATGAACGCCGACCGGAGCGCTGTCGCTCTTCTCGGGCAGATGGAACAGCTTCGGCTGGAGGCGCAGCGCATGATCGAGCGCGGTGAGCAGCCGACTACCGAGATGGAGCAGCAGCTGGACCAATATCTCTCGCAGGTCCAGACGAACTCGCTCTACCAGGGCGTCGCCGTCGCGCAGGAGAACTTCGACAAGATCATGATGCGCGTGAACGACTGGATTCTCGAGGGGATCCGCAAGGGCGCAGCCAGTCCGATCATCACTCTCGGCTGATCGTGTCTCCCGGACTGCTGGTTGTCCTCGAGGGCGCGGAGGGGGTCGGCAAGAGCACTCAGGTGCGCCGACTGGCCGAGTGGCTGGAGCATCGGGGCGTGGCGGCAGTGGTGGTACGCGAGCCCGGCAGCTCGCCGCTGGGCGAGAATATCCGGGCACTGCTGCTGGACTCCGTCGGGGACATTCCGCCGGCAGCCGAGGCGCTCCTGTTCATGGCGTCGCGGGCCGATCTGATGGCGCGCGTCATCGAACCGGCTCTCACCGAGGGGCGGGTCGTTCTGGCCGATCGTTTCTTTCTTTCGACGTACGCGTACCAGGTGGAAGCTCGCGGGCTCCCGCTCGCGGAAGTGCGGGCCGCCAACGCGCTCGCGACGGGAAATCGACGGCCGGATCTCACGCTGCTGCTCTCTCTGCCGGTCGCGGAGCAGAGAGCGCGGGCCGCGCGGCGCGCCGCGCCGGACCGGATCGAGCGCGCTGGAGATGCCTTTCACGAATCGGTGACCACAGCCTTCGAGTCCTTTCTCGAACCGAGCTGGATGGCCGCGCATCCGGAGTGCGGTCCGGTAGCGCGGATCGACGCCGTGGGCTCTGCGGGAGAGGTGCTCGAACGCATCGTGGCCGTGCTGCAGAGCCGCTGGCCCGAGCGATTCGCGGGCGCTCCTTCTCTTCACCAACGCTGATCGGAGCTGACGGTGATGCGATCGAGGCTGGTGGTGGTGGTCGCCGCGCTGTCCGCAAGTCTGGTGTCGGGCGGATGGCTGCTCGAGCGGGGACTCGCGGGCCACCGTGAGGGCGGGAGCGCCCGGCTGTTCGATGCCGTGATCTCTCGCGTGGCGTTGCAGTTCGTGGACTCGATTCCCGCGGATTCACTCTACGCCTGGGCCGCTGTCGGGCTCATCGCCGAGCTGCACGATCCCCACTCGGCCTACCTGGGTGCCGAGCGGCTGGCCCGGCTCACGGAGACCACCTCCGGCGGCTATGTCGGACTCGGGGTGCAGGTCGACGCGACCGACGAGGGGATCGTTGTGGTGGAGCCGATGCCGGGCTCTCCGGCCGAGCATGCGGGGCTACAGGCGGGCGATCGTCTTGCGCGGATCAATGGTCACCCGACCACGGGGTGGACGCTCGAGGAAGCACGACGAGCTCTGCGCGGTCGTGTTGGAACCATGGTGTCGCTCACGGTGGTGCGCTCGGGAGTGCCCACGCCGCTGTCAATGACTGTGGCGCGCTCGGACATCCATGTTCATTCGGTGCGCTTCGCGAGCATGGTCGCTCGGGATGTCGGATACGTGGACATCACGATCTTCAGCGACTCGACAGCGGAGGAGCTGGCGGCCGCCATCATGCAGCTGCGCCGTCAGACACCCGCGCTGCGCACACTTCTCGTGGATCTGCGGAACAATCCCGGCGGAGTGCTCGAGCAGGGTGTGCAGGTGAGCGAGCTCTTTCTCGACCCGCCGCAGCCGATTGTGACGATGCGCGGGCGTGACTCCGCGATGACGCATCAGTTCGTGGATCGGGCCAGACAGCGTTGGCCGGAGCTCGGGATCGTGGCGTTGGTCAATGGCAAGACGGCGAGCGCGAGCGAGATTGTTGCCGGGGCGTTGCAGGATCACGATCGGGGTGTGATCCTCGGGACCACCACCTACGGCAAGGGAAGCGCGCAGACGCTGTTCGATCGCGACGAAGGCGGAGACGCACTCGCCGGCGGCGGGGCGGTGAAGCTCACGACGGCGAAATGGTTCACCCCATCGGGGCGTTCGATCTCGAGCCCGCGTGGGAGTCGCATCGACGACGACGGGGACGGGCTGGCGCCGGACGCAGGGGCCGCTCCGCGGGCGCGCCCGAGCTTCCGGACCGACGCCGGGAGGACCGTCTACGGTGGCGGCGGAATCGCTCCGGACGTCACCGTTCCGGAAGACTCCTCGAACGATCTGCGCGCGCTGCAACGTCGCCTTGGGGTCGATGTGCTCCGCTTTCGGGATGCTCTCACCCAGGTCGCGATATCAGACCGATGGGGGCGGCGCGTTCTGGCGCCGGACTTCGCTGTCTCAGCCGCCATGAAAGAGGCGCTTTGGCTCGGCCTCGAGAAGCGCCACGTCTCGCTCACCCGGCAGGCGTACGACAGCGCCGGCCCTGCGATCGCACGCCAGATCGGATACCAGATCGCGCGCTACGCCATTGGCCCTGACGCGGAAATCCGACGTCGGATCGGCGATGACAACATCATTGCTGCGGCAGCGGAGCTCGCTACCGGCGCGTCGACGTCGGCCGAGCTTCTGCGACGAGCCTCGCAGCGTCGCGCCCGGCGCGACTCCTCTTCGGCGCGCCGGTGACCGAGCGCCTTTTCATTCTGGGAGCGGGACGTGCGGGACTGGGTCTCGCCCGCGCGCTGCGCGCGGTGGGTGTGGAAGTCATCGGCGTGCACGGCCGGCGCGAGGGAATGGAAGGGGTGACGTGGGGTGCCCTGCCAACGGCTGCAAGTGAGGCCGGGGTCATCCTCGTCACCGTGCGCGACGCGCAGATCGACGAGGCACTGAGGGAGCTGGCGTCGGCACCCCTCGCCGTGGGCGCAGTGATCCTGCACGCGAGCGGCAGCGCCGAGCCACTCGCGCTCGGGGCCCTTCGCCGGCTCGGGCACCCGTCGGGGACCTTCCATCCGCTGGTGCCGCTCTCCGATCCGGCGCGTGCGCCGGCGATGCTGCGCGGAGCGTGGATCGGTATCGATGGGGACGAGGCCGCCCGCGCCGCGGCCCGGACGTTGGCAGGGCTGCTCGGAGCGCACACGCTCGAGATTCCGGCCGGGGAGAAAGCGCGCTACCACGCCGCCGCGGTGATCGCCTCGAACTTTCCTGCGGTGATGCTCAGCGCAGCCGAGCGAGTGCTGGTTGCGGCCGGGATCGCTCCGGATGAGGCCGCGGCCGCCATTCGTCCGCTCTTCATGGCGGCAGCCGACAACCTGCGGCATCAGAGTGGTGCGGCGTCACTCACCGGTCCCATCGTGCGCGGCGATGCCATCACCGTGCGGGCACACCTCGCCGCGCTCGCCGGCGACGCCGGAGCCCTCGCGATCTACCGCGCGCTCTCCCGAGCCGCCCTCCCGCTCGCGCGTGAGGCCGGAACTGATCCACGCGCGCTTGCCGACATCGGTCGTGCGCTCGGCGACGGGTAGCGCGCGACGGCGAGCGAGCTCGCCGCGCCAGGGAGCCGTCAGCGCGCTGAGCCGGGCTCGATCACGCGGACGCCCGTCGGGGGGGTGAAGCGAAAGGCGTTTCTCGGAACGGCGACGTTGATCACGAGGCGGGTGATGACGATCCGTCGGGTGACGCCGCTGGCGTCGGTCGTCTCGAACTGCCGAGTGAGCGCATCGTCGTCGTCCACCCAGACGGTCGCGCGGGCGATCGTTCCGCCCGACTGCCGGGGCGTCAGGGTGACGGCGTGTGTGGAATGCCCCTGGACGTCGGCCGTTCCCGCGGGTGCGACCGTGTACCGATCCTGCGGATGGCGTACGAGCTCGGAGACCATGTCGAACGCGCCGGCCGCGCCCTCACCCGCGCTCATCCGGATGACCTGCCCCGGATTCGTGCTGGGCAGGTAGATCCAGAGGGTCTTTCCATCGGCGACGATCCGGTCGCCGGCGGGCTGGGTGAACGTCACGGAGATCCGGCGCGGCGGTCGCTGCAGGACTTCGCCGGCCGATGACGCCGAGCTGCCGGTGAGAGGATTGGTGATCGTCTGAGAGAACGATGCTCTCACGCTCCGGATCGCCATGTACGCCTTCGACGCTCTGGCCAGCGTCGCCTCGGGCGATTGCGCGCGTGCCAGGGGCGCCGTCACCAGGGCCAATGCTGCCACGATGGGCGTGATGATCGGCTCCCGCATCGGGACTGTTCCTCTCGGCAGGGGGGACGAACGGGCAGATCTCCGGCTCCGCCACCTGCTACCCCGCGGTGGCGGGCACGGTCCGGGGCGTGCGCGCGACCGAGCGCCCGATGGCGGACGCGATGGCGCCAAGCTCGCGGACCAACTGAGTCAGCTGCTCCGGGTAGAGCGACTGCGCGCCGTCGGAGAGGGCACGCTCCGGGGTGGGATGCATCTCGACGAGAATGCCGTCCGCACCGGCGGCGACGGCGGCGCGGGCCATCGGGATCACCTTGTCCCGGGCACCCGTGCCGTGACTGGGATCGGCCACAATGGGAAGGTGCGACAACGCGTGGACGATCGGCACGGCCGTGAGATCGAACATGTTGCGAGCGGCGGGATCGAAGCTGCGCACTCCTCGCTCACAGAGAATCACCTGCGAGTTTCCTTCGGCGAGGATGTACTCGGCGCTGAGGAGAAGCTCGTTGATCGTCGCCGCCATGCCGCGTTTGAGGAGAACGGGCTTCTGCATCCTCCCGACGATTTTGAGCAGCGAGTAGTTCTGCATGTTCCGGGCGCCGATCTGGATGCAGTCGCCGTACTCCGCCACGAGCTCGGCGCCCTCCTCGTCCATCGCTTCGGTGACGACCGCGAGTCCTGTCTCCCGACGCGCCAGGGCGAGCAGCTCGAGCCCTCGCTTGCCCAGGCCTTGAAAGGAATACGGCGAGCTTCTGGGCTTGAACGCTCCACCCCGGAGGCAGGTACCCCCCGCGGACTTCACGATGCGTGCTGCGGAGAGGATCTGCTCCTCCGATTCCACGGAGCAGGGGCCGGACATGACCACCACATCCCGGCCGCCGACGCTCACGCCGGGTGCGAGCTCGACGATCGTGTTCTCCGGCTTCCACTCCCGTGAGACCTGCTTGTATGGCTGGGTGACGTAGATGACCTCGGCGACGCCGGCCAGCCCCTCGATTCGCGAGCCATCCACCCGACCATCATTGCCCACGAGACCGACGGCGGTGCGTTGTGCCCCCGGCATCGGCCTCGCCTGGTACCCCATTTCCTCGATGGTGCGCACGACGCAGTCCACCTGCTGGGGGGTGGCGCCATGCTTCATGACGACCAGCATTACGACTCCCCGATCTCGATGTGCCACCCGTCCGCGGCGAGCGCGACCGGGCCGCCAAAGGCGCGTGCCACGCTGCCGCGAATGTCAGTGTCGCTGACGGGTGGGTAAAAGTGGGTGAGCACGAGCACGCCGGGCGAGGCAATCGCCGCGAGCACGCCACATTGTTCGGGCGTCAGGTGCGACGGAACGGACATGGAAGATGGCAGGGAGCACTCCATCAGCAGAACATCGCAGCCGGACGCCCATCGCGCGAGATCCTCATCGTAGGACATGTCCCCCGTGTAGACTATGCGTCGCGATCCTCGCGAGATGGAATATGCCACGCTCTCATCGGTATGTGGAACCTTGTGCGACGACAGTGCGACGCCGTCGGCGAGCGGGATCTCGATGTCGACATCGGCCTCTCGAATCTCGAGCGGGAAGCCCGGATCGAGCACCCATGCGCCATAGAGCGCGGCCATGCGATCGAGGAGCGAGCGAATCCCGGGGGGGCCGATGACCATGAAGGGAGCCGAGCGAGGGGGCAGCGTGCCGTAGCGGAACGCTTGAAGGAGCAACGCGACATCCGAGATGTGGTCGGCGTGAAAATGGGTGATCGCCAGGTGGGTCAGCGCTACCCAATCGATATGGAGCGTTGCGAGCCGGTGGTGGACGCCGCTTCCGCAATCCAGGAGGATGCGCAGGGCGCCGGCCTCCACCAGATGTCCTGCGCAGACGCGTGCCAGAGAGGGCGCGACCGTTCCGGTGCCGATCGTCGTCAGGCGCATCAGCGCCCGCGAAAGAGCATCTTTCGTGTCGACGTCGTGCCATCGGCTTCGAGTCGCAGGAGATACACGCCCGCGGGCGCAATCTGACCATTGTCCGCGAGTCCGTCCCAGGCGAAGCGCGCGTCGCAACCCGAGCCACCATCAGCGGCACTGGATCGACCGTAGTGGCCTGCCGGGAGCTGCGTCGGGAGCTGGGTCGACGGGACGAGGGTGCGAATCCGCGTCCCGCGCAGATCCAGCACCTCGAGTCGAACGAGGCTCGGCCGGCGCAAATCGAACCAGATGCAGGTGACGCGAGAATTGATGTTCGGGAAGGGGTTGGGAAAGTTCTGAAAGAGCAGCGTGGCGATCGGAGCTCCCGCGCTGAGTATGACGAACGTCCCGGCGCTCTGGACGCGCACGCTGTCTCCGGTCAGGAGGCGCGCGGTCACGCTCCACCGGTAGGGGAAGTTCGACTCGAGATCGAACGGCAGGGTGAAGGACGTATCGAGGAGTCCGGTTGCCCTGACAACCTCTCTCGTTGATCCGCCCGCTCTTACCGACAGATCGTAGACCCAGGGCCCGGGCGGCGAGGACAGCTCGGGGCTGGTCCAGAAAAGCGACGGTCGACTGCTCTCGACCGTGGAGCCGTTGGGTGCGTTCAGCGAGAGAAGGCTGAGCCAGCGCGGCACCACCTGCGGTCCATGAACCGTCGAGACGATCGACGTCCCGCTCGCCGAGATCGCGAGAGCGCGCCAGTAGATGAGCGCTCCCTGTGGCAGAGGGCGCCGGAGCGTGACGGTGACGCTGTCCCCGTCGGGTGAGCGGGTCGCGCTGTCGAAGAGAAGCGGGCCGGCGAAGCTCGGCTCCCGCGCGATCTGCGCGCGCAGGGTGATTGGATGATCGGAATCGGCGAAGCCGCTTCCGCGGAGGGTAAAGGCGGGAGTGATAGCGCGGAGGGTATCCTCCGTCGGTCCGGCGATCGTGACGATGGGGCCGGACGCGTCGCCGTGGGAGGGGGCCGTCCCGGCAGCCACGGCGATGCGGACCGATACGATCGTCAGGGCGAGCCCGACGGCATGGCGCGCCGTCATACCGGCGCCGTCACCGCCTCCACGTCACTGGTCTCGTCGTCCAGCGCATCATCCACGGCGGCGCCACGCATGTGCACGCTCACGAAGGATGAGACACCCGGCTCCTGCATGGTGACGCCGTACACGGTGTCCGCGGCTTCCGTGGTCGTGCGCGGGTTGTGCGTTATGACGATGAACTGGGTGCGCGCCTTGAACTGATTCAGCATCCGAACAAAGCGGGCGACATTCTGATCATCGAGTGGAGCATCCACCTCGTCGAGCAGACAGAACGGGCTGGGCTTCGTGAGGAAGATGCCGAACAGGAGCGAGAGGGCGACGAGCGCTCGCTCGCCGCTGGACAGGAGGTGAATGCGCTGCGTCCGCTTGCCCCGAGGCGAGGCGTGGATCTCGATGTCGCAGTCCAGCGGCGCGTCCGGGTTTTCCAGACGCAGGTCGCACTCCCCGCCGCCGAACAGCGTCATGAATATCTGCCGAAAGTTCTCCCGCACCTGAGTGAAGGTGGCGAGGAACAGCTCTCGAGCCGTGACGTCGATTTCGCGAATGGCCTGCTGCAGCGAATTCCTGGCTGACGTGAGATCGGTGCGCTGTGTGGAGAGGTAATCGAACCGCTTCGTCTCTTCCTCGTGCTCCTCGATGGCCAGCGGATTGACCGCGCCGATCGACTCCAGCTCCTCGCGAATCCGCCCCAGCTCGGAGTGAAGCGCCTGATCGTCCAACTCGACCGGTGTGAGCGTTGCCAGCATCTCCTCGAGAGGCCTTCTCCATTCCGCCTCGAGGCGCTCCCGGATGGCCGTGCGGCGGCCCGACAGCTCGGCCAAGCGCAGCGCCGACCGGTGGAGCTCCTCCGCCAGCGTCACCGCGTGCTGTCTCACCGCGTCCAGTGCCTGCGCGGCAGCGACCAGCGCTCCGTCGGCGAGGTGAACGGCGTGCTCGGCAGAAGCGAGACTCGCCTCGCCATCCTGCAAGGCCTGACGCCGGGCCTCGAGATCCATTCTCCACCCGGTCATGCGCTCGACGAGCACCCCATCGGCCTGCTCGATGTCGCTCAGCTCGGCGAGCAGCAAGCGGATCCGCGAGTCGGCGTTCGCCCTCTCATCGGACAGACGCCGCTCGCGGTCGTCGGCCACCTGCTCGCGCGCCTGCAGCTGCGCCTGCTCCACCTGCCATCGGGTGCGCTCTTCGCGCGCGGCGTCCTGCAGCAGCGTGGCCTGCACGTGCCGGTCGCGGGCCCGAGCGAGCGCGCTCTCCTGCTGGGCGATGCGCTGGCCCAGCTCGGATCGATGGGCGTCGAGCGACGCCGCGCGGACAGAGATGTCGGTACGCCGCTCGGCGAGCCGGGCGACGCTCTGTTCGACGGTCGCCAGCTCGCGTTCCGCACGCTGGTGTCGTCGCTCGCTCTCGTCGCGCTCCTCACTGGCGCGGCGGGCGGCGAGGTCGGCGGAGCTGGCGGTCTCGGCGGCCAAGCTCAGGGCGCGCTCCGCGTCATCGAGCACAGCCCGTGCTCGGTCCGCCCGCCCCGACGCCGCGACCAGAGCGGATGCACTGGCCTCCAGCTCGGCGCGGAGTGCCGAGAGCTCCGCTCGGCGACGCAGCGGACCGGGACCCGCGGATGACCCAGGCAGCCACACTGCCCCGTGATCGTCCACGAACGCGCTTCCCCCGTCGATCGCGTGTGCCCGGCCGAGCAGGGCGCTCACCCACCCGCGCGCCGGACCCAATGACTCCACGGTGCCAGCCAGGCCGCTCTCGCTGGCCGGGGCCTCCTCGCGAGCGTCGAGCGGCAGAAGGAGGAGAGGACCGGGCGCGATGGCGGCGTGCCAGCCCCGGATCTCGTCGGCCACGGCCCGATCGCGAACCAGCACGGCGTGCACGGTGGCACCGAGAAATTTCTCGACGGAGGTCGCGGAGGCGGTATCCGCACCGATGTAGTCGCTCAATGGCCCCAGTATGGCTCCGTGCCCGAATCTTTCCCGGTCGCGCAGCAGCCGGGCGGCGGCCGGTGCGAGTCCGACGCGCTGCTGCTCGAGCGCTTCGAGCGCGCTCACCTTGCCCTGGAGCGAGATGTTCAGCTCCTCGGCGCGCAACAGCTCCCCGCGCGCCGCGCTCTCGGCAGCGCGCGCGGCTTCCGCGGCCGAGCGGGTTGCCGCCAGTGCTCCGGCGTGGGTTGCCAGCACGCGGCGAGCGTCGAGCAGCGCCCGCTCGGCGCGCTCGAGATCATCGCGGGCCTGATCCCGCGCCAACGTGAGTTGCTCGCCCTCGGTTGCCATCGCGGCGAGCCGGTCGGCCACCTCCTCCTGCTCGCGGTCCGCGCCCTCGCGATCCAAGCCGGCGCGTCGCTCCTCGTCCTGGAGCGCCCGCACGGCACGGTCCGACTCATCGTACGCGCTGCGCGCGGATACGACCGCAGAGCGTGCCACCTCCTCGGCGGAGATGTGGCGCGCCAGCGCCTCGCGCACCGACGACAGGTCGGCATCGAGCCGCTCGCGATCGGCCAGCAGCTGAGCGCGGTCTCGCGCGAGCTGGGAGCCGTATTCCTCACTCTGGCGGCGCTCCTCCTCCGCTCGCTGTCGGCGGGCGGACGCATTGCGCTGTCGTTCCTCGGCCACGCGCAGCTCACCGTCCAGCCGCATGACGTCCTGCTGCTGGGCGCTCACCAGCCGAGCGAGCTCGGCCCGGCGCCCCTCGGCGGTGGCGCGCGCCACCTGGGCCTCTTCACGTCCGCGCTCGGCGACGCGCACGCGATCCTGAGCGCCCGGCTCCTCGCCAGTCAGGGCGGCGACCCGTCCCTCGAGTCGCGCCAGCTCGTCGTGCCACGCATCCATCTCCCGCGATGCGAGCGTCAGCTCCATGGTGAAGCGTCGGGCCGTGAGCTCGGTGTGCTTCTCGGCGCGCTTGCGCTGTCGAGCCAGCGAGCGCACCTGGCTCTGCACTTCGGTGATCAGGTCGTCCAGCCGCGCCAGATCGACCGTCGTCTCTTCGAGCCGCCGCTCCGTCGTACGACGCCGGTCGCGATAGAGGCCGACTCCAGCCGCTTCCTCGAACAGCTCCCGTCGCTCATCGGGCCGGTCGGAGAGCAATGCGTCGATCATCCGCGCCTCGATGACCACGCCGGAGTCGGCGCCCAGTCCTGTTCCCCGCACCAGATCGTGGATGTCGCGAAGGCGGCAGGGAACACGATTGAGCAGGTAGTCACTTTCTCCCGAGCGCGAGAGCCGGCGTGTGATCACGACCTCCCGGTACGGCACGGGGAGCTGTCCGTCGTCGTTCTCGAAGTGGAGGGAGACCTCGGCGATGTTCACCGCCCGCCGAGCCGAGGAGCCCTGGAAGATCACCTCCTCCATCTTCGCGCCCCGGAGGGCCCGCGCCCGCTGCTCGCCCAGCACCCATCGCACGGCGTCGGAGACGTTCGACTTACCGCAGCCATTCGGTCCGACGATCGCGGTCACTCCCGGCTCGAAGACGAGCTCGACGCGGTCGGCGAACGACTTGAAGCCGTGAAGCTCGAGCTTGGTCAGTCGCACTTAGTAGGCGCTCCCGATGCGGTAGACGATGGGGGGCCGGAGACCGCCCACGGGAAAGGATGAGGACAGGAGAGACGCCTGCTCCGGCGTCTCGAAGGCGCCGGCATAGATGTTGGCGTTGCCATCGTCCTGCAGCAGAGCGTAGGCGGGCAGACCCTTGGCGCGCCATCCGCGCACGTGGGCCTCAGCGACATCGCGGGACAACCCCGTCTCGACCAGCAGGGCGAAAGGCGTCTTGAGGACGCGGCCCCGCGTGCCCGTCAGGAGCTTGCGCCGGCGCAGGGCGCCGAGAAGGGAATCGGCGCCGGCCCGGCTCCGGAACGCGCCGACATGCACCCGGTACCAGCGAGCCTCATCGGCGCCGCTCCGCAGTACCACGGGCGACACGGTGGCGGCGGGCATCACCCGGGCGTCACCATCGACGATCATCGCGTTCGCGCCGGTGAAGGTGCTGTAGTTGCCATCGAACATCACCGACCACGCATCGGCCCGATCGGCATCGGCCGGATCGGCTACCGCGACCCCGGCGACGCCGACGTCGGTTCTGGCGCTGCTGTCGCGCGCGACCGAATCCGCGACCGGCACGGTGCCATCGGCGGCGGTGACCGCGATCGGCGGAAGCGCCCTGGCGCTGACCGCCGCCCGGGGTGCCGGCGCTGGCGAGGGCCGTCTCGGAACCCAGAGAAACGCGACGATTGCTGCCACGAGCGCGATGACCGCCGCCGCTCCGAGGAACCGTGGTCGGCGCGATCCCTCGGGGGGCGCGTTGAACGCGGCCGCGAGGGCGGCGTCGTTGATCGGCGGCCCCGTGGTCGATTCTCCCGGCGAAGCGACGCGGAGGAGAATGCGACCGGGTACCATCAACCGCGCTCCTCCGACCACGACCGCGCCGTCAGTCGCGGCAATGAGGTCGTTCAGCGTCGGCGCGTCGGGCGGCACGACGATCATGAGCAGGGCGTCCACCTCACGGAAGCCACTCGCGAGCTTGCGCCACCGGTCGCTGCGCAGAACAGCATCATGATCGATCGGGCCGGTTCCGCTCGGCAGGACGAAGAGATTCTTCGCGGGATCGATCGGGTACGCGACCTTGCTGAGGGAAACCCCATACACGAAGCTGTCGACCAGACCGTGGGCCATGTCGGCGGGGACGAGTCGCTGGAGCGATGGAAGCTCCCCGACGAGATCACCGATCGCGACGCGCCGCCGCCGTGCCTGCATGCGGCCGATTCCGAGAGCCACCTGCGCGGCAATGTCGGGATTGTCTCCGACCACGATCGCGGAGTTACACCGATCCAGAGAGCTCGCGTTCCGCCGGCCTTCCTCCTCCCAGACCGAGATCGCGGGAGTGGAGGGCGGCGTGCGGGTATCGAGGGGCAGCGTCACCTAAGGCGCTCCCTCGTAGATCCAGTACGAGCGCCCGGTCGAGCTCGCCGCGCGCTCTGCGTCCGCGCGGGAGGAGAAGGGACCGCTCACGACGCGGTAGATCGTCGCCCCGTCCCTCGACGTCGAGACGATGCGGGGAGGCACGCCGTTCACCGAGATGCCGCGCGCACTTTCGCGCGCTGCTTCCTCGGATCGCAGCGCGGCGAACTGCACCGTGAAGAGCTGTCCGCGTCGCGCCGCACTATCGTTCGGCGGCGCCCGCATCGCCGTACCCGCCGCGCTGTCCGGCACGACGGTCTGGGTATCACGGCCCGGTATCTGGCCCGAGAACGGATTGCTCGATGTGTCGGGTGGACCACTATCGGCCCGTGCGAACGTCACCGGCTCGTCGAGGCCGGGTCGACGGGGCCGGAAGCCATTCCACGCCACCACCATCCACAGGTCGGCCCCTCCGCCCGGGACCAGCGTTCCCGGTCGAAGCGTCTGGCCATCTATGAAGAGCACGTCCTTCATGTGCAGCAACGCGATCGAGCCATCGGGAGTGACAAGCGGAAGATCGCTTCGCCACGCGGTGCGCGTCGTGCCGATGAGCTCGTTCGTCGCGACAGCAATCACCCACGCCGAATCCCCCCGCTCGGGACGGACGAGAACGTAGCGACCGGTCGGATCCATCCTCAGCTCGGCGACGCCTCCCGGGAGAGCGACGCGCGCCTCGATACGGCTGGAATAGCGATCCACGACGACGACTTCACGACGGCCAGCTGGCGCGGCATAGATGCGATCGCCACTCGGCGTGGTGACGAGCGAGGCGACGGTCGAGTCGAGCTTCACCGTCGAGACGGTGGAGAGATCCTTCGCCCGGACGCCGATCATTCCGTCATCGACCGCGAGATACAGACGATCGCCGGACTGAGAGCCGATCACTCGAGTGGCGTGCGCCACCACGGCCGTGTCGATGACGTTTGTGTTCGGGGGATGGAGATGCCAGATGGTCGTGCGTCCACCGCGGTCGCCCAGAACCAGCAGCGTGCCGTCGCGGAGAGGAACGACGTCGCGCACCCGGGCGGTCGAGTGGAAGCGCCACGCCGTGTCGGAGGGCGTGATGCGTCGAACCTCACCCTTGGCACCAATGCCGTAGATCGCTGCCCCGTCGCTGGAGACGGGGCGGGCGAGCTTCGCGCCCGACTCGCGGCTCACCGCACCGAGGCGCAGATCGAGGCGCAGCGGCGCGCCCTTCGCGTCGACGGCCGCCACCGAGCCCGCGTTCTCGTCGAACGCGAGCAGCCTCTCGACCGGTGGCAGGCGATCGCCCGACGTCCAGACGGCGGAGTCGAGCCGGGGATAGAGATAGGCGCGCGCCGCGCCGCCGGCCCGAGGCAGTCGCAGGACCAGCACGTCAGGGCCACGCAGGGTGGCGGAAGCGGAGGGGGTCTGGCCGGCGGCGGGAGGGCGGGTGCGGTCGGAGCGGCCGCACGCCGCCAGCACGAGCGCCAACGCGAGGTGCGTTCGCACGGATCTAAGCTAGGGAGAGAGCGTAAGCCGGTCAATCAGATCGCCGGCCCCGCCCGATCCCTCCATCCCCGACCTCAGTAGCTGGGCCCGAGCGAGAACTGCCAGTACGGCTTCCGGTTCAACGCGTCGTGCGGATACGAGTAGTCCCAGCGGAGAATGGCGAAGCCGAAGAGATTGACTCGCACGCCGTACCCGTGACTCGTGAGCAGGTAACGCTGGGCTGACGCGTCGTACGAGTTGCTACGCGTTCCGTTGATCGACTGACCTCCGAACCAGGCCAGGCCGGCGTCGTAGAACACGAGCCCTTCGATGGGCGGAAGTGCGATCGGGAGGCCGAACGCCTGACCCCGCAGCAGAGGGAAGCGCAGCTCGGCGTTGCCGACCGCAATCCGGCTGCCGAGCAGCGGTGAGCACTTGTAGTACAGCGCCGTCGACCCGGTTGCGCAGCCGGAGGTGCGGAAGGTTTCGCGGTCGTATCCGCGGATGATGTCGGGGTAGCCGATGTACTTGCGCAGACTGTCGGCGTCCGGCCCGATGTTGAGGCTCGCGAGCCCGCGCGTGGCGACCGTCAGGTAATTGAAGATGATGGGGTCGTAGCGCCGGTAGTCGGCGAGATACTCCACCCAGCGAAAGTTTCCGACGGTGGGCGTCACCTGAAAGCGAAAGCGCCGTCCGGAGATGGGCCCGGTGTAACCGAAGAGGGTGTTGTCCGAGACGTAGCCGAGATACGGCTCCAGATAATTGACCGTGCGGTTATTGATGGTGCTGTCGAGCACCAGGCCGGACGTGCCGCCGGTCGCCGGATCGAAGAACTGGCTAACGAAAAGATCGGAGCGCGAGAGGCTCGTGAGGCGCGTGCCGAGCTCGAAACGGCTGAAACGGTTGAGGGGGTAGATTCCGACCCCGAAGGCCTGCCGCTGGATGTACCGCGTGAGAACCTCCGTCTCCTGCTGGAATCCCTGCGGAGTCGTGTTCAGCGTGGCGAACTGTGCGAAGTAAAACGGCTGCTGATAGAGACCGGCCGAGTACTGGAAGCGGTGAGAGAGGTTGGTGTACTGGGCGAGATAGAGTCCTTCGCTCACGCTCCCGTTGATCTCGCCGGCAAAGGCGAGGTGTTGATTCCCGAGAAGGTCGCTGAGGACGATCGCCGTGCCGCCATACACGCCGCTCCCGAGAGTGTTGTTCGTGTACCCGACGCTGGGTCGGGCGATGTAATCCGGTGAGAAGCGCGTCTTGTAGGCGTAATCCTTGAACTTCGCGGTGTCCGGCAGCGCGTACGCCGCGCTGTCGAGCAGCGCCGCCACGCTCACGGCTCCTTTCGCGGTGGTTCGCTCGGCCGATCCCGGAGTCTGGTCCGAGGCTCGAATCCCGGCTGGTGAGCGGTAGAGCGACGTCGCGCCGTTCGCCGAGCTGTCACTGCGCGGCAGCTCGGTTCGGGCGATGGAGGCGCTGTCCACGATCGCCGCCTTCTTTGCCACGACGGAGGGTGTGGGGTCGTGGTACGGCGATTTCTTGAGGAGGCGGGGATTGTCGATCGTCCAGACGGTGTACTGGCCGTTCTCGAAATTGTTGAACGCGAGCCGGTCGGCTTTGCGCGCCCAGCTGATCGCCGGACTCGCCTCGGTGAAAGAGGACACTCCCCCGACGACGTTGGTCAGCTGGTAATGCTGCTGGGTCCCCAGGTCGTACAGGAAGACGTTCTGGATCCCCGACCGGTCGGAGACGTAGGCGATGGAGCGCCCATCGGGCGCCCACTGGGGATTGACGTTCAGCCCCGCTTGTCCGGGGAGAACCTCGATCCGGCCATCCTCGATGTGGTACAGGGCGATTCGCAGTCGGTTGTACTTGAGGAGATCGAAGTTCGTGATCGGGCCGCGATCGCTGGTGAAAGCGACTGTCTTGCCGTCTGGCGACCATTGTGGCTGGAGGTCGCCGTAGCGGTCTTTGGTGAGCTGCCGGAATCCCGTCCCGTCGCTGTTGACCATGTACAGATCGGAAATGCCGCCAAGGCCGCCGGAAAAAACGAGCTGCGTGCCATCCGGTGACCACGTCGGTCCGGTCACGGTCTCGAGCGGCGCGTCGATGCGCCGAACGATCCTCCGGCTGGCGAGATCGAGGATGTAGAGGACGTCCTTTCCCTCGCGCTGAGCCGTGAAGGCGAGCTGCTTGCCATTCGGGGAGAAGGAGCTCTGGGAGTAGATGAGCTGCAGCTCCTCGACGTTCGGGTCGAGGGTGCTCTTGACCAGCCGCTTGATGCGCTTCCCGGTGCGCGCGTCTCCGAGCCACAGATCGATGAAGACCTCGCCGCGGAGGAAGTTGCCGTTCGAAAGGAAGGCGATGTAGTTCCCGTCGTCCGAGAGGACGGGCGCGACGAACACCTCACCGCCACTTCGCCGCTCGGTGAGCAGCGGCTTGGCGATCTTTCGTGCACGCTCGAGCTGGGCGATCTGGGGGAGGTGCTGCACCTGCATTGCCTCGCGCCATTCGTCGCTCAGCTCTTCCAGAGACTTGCCCAGCTCTCGCTTGAATGCGCGCTCGAGACCGACGTTTGGCACGGCATTCATGATGTTGCCGATGACCTCGTCGCCCCAGCGCTGGCCGATGTACGCCCACAGCGCCTCGCCGAAGCGGTAGGGGAAGTAGCGGTCCGGCCGCTGGGTCATCTGCTCGATCGACGGGAGGCTGGTGTTCAGTGCCGCGTCGCGGATCCAGGTGGCGGTGAAGGGGTCCGTCGGTCCGATGGAGAGGTACTCGGCCATTCCTTCCGCGAACCAACCCGGCGGATTGATCTGCGCCAGGACCTGGAGTCCGGCACCCGCCTTTCCCCGGGCGAAGATGTCGTATTGGAACTCGTGCACCATCTCGTGCGTGAGCACGTGCTGGAAGCTGCCGTAGTCGCCGGTGAAGTAGAGCAGGATGCGATGACGCTGCGCCTCCGTCACCCCCTGCACGCCCTCGCCGAGGTCCCCGAGCACGAGGTTCTGCCCGAAGTCCGCGCGAGAGGAATAGATCACGATGGGCTTCTTCTCTCGGAACTCGTGTTGCAGCACGCGCGAGAGCTGAGCATAGGCCCGTTCCGCCATGCGGCCGGCGTCCTCGGCGGCGAGGTGCTCGATCGGGTAGTAGTGGATGAGGAAGTGGTCGGTCTCGAGAATCCGCCACTCGAAGTGGTCGTACTGAACCTGGTTCTTCCCGAAATACGATTGCGCCTCTACCGGCCGACCGGCGAGGGCGGCCAGAGCGGCCAGGGCGAGGGCCGATGCGACCCGGGTCACGTGTGGTCTCACGCGCCTGCTCCTTGATGATCCAGCACGAGGGTGTCCGCGTCGCTCCACAGCCTCTCGAGCTGATAGAACTCGCGCAGGACGGGATGGAAAACGTGCACCACGAAATCGACGTAGTCGAGCAGAACCCAGCGCCCCTGCTGCATCCCTTCAACATGGTGCACCCGGATGCCCGCTCCCTTCAGCTTCTCGAGAACGTGCTCGGCGATCGACCGAACGTGGGTGTCGGATGTGCCGCTGGCGATCACGAAGAAATCGGTGGCGTCGGTGATGCGCGCGAGATTCAGCACGATGACGTTATTCGCCTTGAGATCGAGGCATAGCGTGGCAGCGCGGCGGGCCTGGTCTGCATTGGGGAGGGCGGGTCGCTCTACCATTCGCGTCCGGTTCGAATCGTGATTTCGGTAAGACAGTTGGGGAAGGGAAAGGTTCCGCGATGCCGGCCGGCGCATCGAGGAGAGAACACGGCAGCATCAGAAAGAGACCCCGTGTCGGGGAGAATCGTCATCCTCACCCTACTGCTTTATCACCCACACCCTCACCTCGGGCTTCACGTCCGCGTGGAGGCGGATCGGGACCTTGTAGACACCGAGCGCCTTGATCGGCTCGTGCAGGTCGATCTGGCGCTTCTCGATCTCGGGGAAGCCTTGCGCGTGCAGCTGCTGCGCGATGTCGGCGGCGGTGACGGATCCGAAGAGCTTCTCCTCGTCCCCGACGCGCGCCGAGAAGGTGAGTGAGATCTGGGCGAGACGGTCGGCGAGCCCCTGGGCGGAGTTACGGCGCTCTCCCTCGGCCGCCTCGAGCCGTGCCCGCTCCTGCGCGATTCGCTTGCGGTTCCCCGGAGTGGCCTCGTACGCGAGGCCCCGCGGGAGGAGGTAATTGCGGGCATATCCGGCCGAGACCTGGACGATGTCTCCGGGGTGCCCGACCTTCTCGATCGCTTGGCGCAGGATGACTTCCATGGGTGACTCCGAACGAGCGTGTTAGGTGGAGCGGGGACGGTTCGCCGACGGATCGACAGGACCCCGCCGGCGAAGATCGAACCAGGTGTCGTTCACTCCCAGAGCGAGCGCCGCGGCCACGGTGAAGGGCCCTGCGAACACCCCAGCGACGACCATCGCGGCGCGCAGGGGGCGGGTGAGCCGCCGGCCATGCCAGGCGATCACTCCCAGTCCGCGCCAGAAATACAGAATGCAGAAGAACACCAGCAGGTTGAGCCCGGACTGTCGGAGGCCGGCCGGGCCAGGGATCACGACCATGGTGATCCCGGCGACGAGCCCCCAGATCAACTGATCGTTGAAGCGAAACTCGCGCAGCGGTCCGAGCGGCGCGCCCAGTCGAGTGCGACTCAATCGATGGTAGATCGCCCACGCGAGCGTACACGCGACCAACGACTGGAGCGCCAGGACAGCGACGTACAGCTGCGCCGCGAACACCGACGACTCGCCGGCGAGGCGCAGTTGAGTATCCACCAGCTCTCGCGACTCGGGGCGTGCGGCAACCATGCGCTCCAGGTAGGCCGCAAGGAGCCCGTTTCGCGCCGCGAACTGCTCCGCGAACAGCTGCTGCGCGCGACCCGGAGCCAGCCGTCCGATCCCGACAAGCATCAGCGCAAGCAGGAGCGAGAGCCCGACCGCCGCGAGCGCGCGTGAGAGGAACCGCCGCCCAGAGCCGAGCAAGCACACCACGCCGAACATGCCGGCGACGAGCAGGCCCCACCCGCGAGACAGATCGTCGTACGACGCCGGGCCGCGAGCCGATGGCCGGACGAGAGCGATCGACGCCAACACCACCCAGACGATGGCGAGACCGAGCGGACCACCCCGGCACCATCCGACGACGAAGCAGGCAGCGATCAGGGGAAGGAGCAGCCAGAGCGTCTGATCGATCGGGATGATGGAGGGCGGATTGACGATCCCGACCGGAATCGGAACGAGCGGCACCAGCAGGAATGCCGCGAGCGCGAGAGCCACGCCAGCCCAGCCCTGCTCCCGCGTCGCCGGCGCGAGGCCCTCGCCCATCGCTACTGCTGGTGCCCTCGAATGTAGGGAATCAGCGCCAGGTAGCGCGCACGCTTGATCGAGGTGGCCAGCTGCCTCTGATGCCGGGCACACACTCCGCTGAGCCGACTCGGCAGGATCTTGCCCGTATCGGTGATGAAGCGGCCGAGCGTGCGGTCGTCTTTATAGTCGATGAATCGCACGCGCGACTCGCAGAACGGACAGCTCTTCTGGGGTCGGCGCATGTTAGTCCTCGTCCTCGTCGTCGTCGTCCTTGCGGGTGCGGCCGGCCGCGATGTCTTCTTCACTCATCGGCGGCGCACCGACCTCGTGCTCGTGCAGCGTCAGGAGGTAGCGAACGACGCCGTCGTCGAGCCTGAGAGCCCGCTCGTATTCCGGCAACGCGACCGGGTCAATGCTGTAGTGGGCGATGACGTAATAGCCGTTCTCACGCGCTCCGATCGGGTAGGCGAGCTGGCGGCGGCCCCAGTGATCCACGGCGATGTCGCCGGTGGCGTCGAGGAGGCCATGGAAGCGGGTGAGCTTCTCGGCGATGGCGGCGTCTTCGAGCGTCGAGTCGAAGATGTATACCGCCTCGTACTGGCGAGGCACGTCTCTGTTCTCCCTGTGGTCATGGCCGCCCCCCGCTCGTCGGCGGGGGAAGGGATTGAATTGTGGTGGAGCCAGTAAATCTACTCGAGCTTCGGAATGAAAAGCAACGGCGGCTCGCGGGCGGAGGTCAGTCCCCCACGAGCAGCACGAATGCGCTGAGCACGCCCGCCAGAATCGCCGAAAGTCCCTGGGGACTCACCGGAAGCTCGAGCAGTTCCGCCCCGTGAATCGCCGCCAGTGCCTCGGCCTCCGCCCGCCCGCGCGCCCCAGTGAACAGCACCACCCGGCTGCGCGCCTCTCCTGCCCGCTCGAAAATGGCGCTGGCTGCCGACCGGACCACATCCACGTCCAGTAGAGTCACCCTCGGGTGGAGACGAGCGATGGCCTCCGCCACACTCACGCCTCCAGCCGCGAAGAGCGGGCGATAGCCGGCAAGCTCGGCGAGGCAGCCGATGAGCGCGGCGAGGACGCTGTTCTCGGCAACGATCAGCACGGTGGGCTGGGGCATGGAAGGATTCGTGATGGCCGTTCGCTCCGGACCAACTCAAAGCTCGCGAGCCATCGCAATCCGCGCGCCAGCAACCGCTTGACGGGGTCTGTCCTCTTGTCCTACGTTTGTTTGCCGGTGTCGCTTCAATTAGGGCACTCCGACGTGCCGGCTCCCCCACGACGGGCAGCATGACGGATTCCGCCGACCCCCCTCGCTCTCCCTCGCGCGACCTGCCCCCGCAGACGCTCGCGGCCCTGAAGGTGGCGCTCGCGACTCATCTCCGCGATAGCTCGCCCGACGGCGATCTGCGCCGGGCGTTGCAGGAGGCCTGCCGAGAAGCGCGCACGCGAGGCCTTCGAGCCGAGGAGCTCCTGATCGCCTTCAAGAGGCTGTGGTATGAGCTGCCCGAGGTACGCGCGACGCAGATCGGGGAGAGCCGCGACCGCCTGTTGGCGCGCGTCGTCACGATGTGCATTCGGGAGTATTACGATTCGGACGCCGGCTAGCCGAGTTCGCTCACCCGTCAGCTGCTCGGCTCAGTAGACGGGCCAGTTGTCCGCCCACGCGTTCTTGAGCACCACGAGCGTCTGAAAATTCCTCGTCGCATAGTAGAGCTCGCACGCGTTGTAGCGGAAAAAGATCGTGCCGGTGACCGTGCTCGGGGGCGGCGACAGACCGAGCTTCGCGTTCAGTCCCGTCACCACGGCGCCGTCGAACGTCCGGGTGCCCTTGCCCGTGAAGTCATCGCCCACGAGAACGGCCCCCTTCCAGTCATGACTGGCAATGTCGAGGGAGTGCTCCACGATCAGCACGCCCTGTCCGTCGGTCGGGAGAGTCCAGGTCCCTGGCACCTTCACCAGGATCGTCGGGTAGGAGCCCGCAGGGAAGGACGGCCAGCTGCCTCCGGGAATGGTGACGGTGGGCGTGAGAGCGCTGCCGTTGAGAATTCCCGCCCAGTCGATCTTCACCGACGACGCCGCCGCTGCCGGACCTCCCAGATTCAGAATGGGCGGCTTTCCCTGTGGTGCCGTGCCACCGGTGTACGGATGGGCCGAGTCGACGGCCACGCCGGCCACCGAATCCTGGTGAGTGAATCGGCAGCTGTCGACGGCCGGCCGACCGTCCAGTGCGCCCGAGCCGCCTGATTTCGTGACGCCGGCGAGAGCCGTGAATGTCGCGAGGACGCTCATCGGCTTGTAGTTGTAGGTCGCCAGCTGGGCGATCGTCCGCTCGGCCGCGGGAGTGCCCGCCAGTGCACCGCGCGTGCTCACACCATGCGAGCGGACGACATAGATCCATCGGGTGGTGTCCGTCCCTTTCTTCACCGGGGTGATGATCACGTCCGCGTAACCACCGGACAGCGCGATCCGCGTGCTGTCACCAGCGACGGCGAATGCGCCGGCTTTGGTGAGTCGTCGCTCCAGACCCGTCTGCGCCAGGCCGAACGCCACCTGCTGCATTCGCTGGTTGTCGGTCACGCGTCGCTCGCTTCCGAGCAGCGCCAGCGTGGCCGCGAGCGCGACCGTGAGGAGCGCCATCGTGATGATCACCATCGGGAGCGCGAAGCCCGAGCGGGGCGACGTCGTGCGGGCCACCTGTGTCGCGCCTCTCACTGGATCCGGTTGTGGAAGAACACGGCCGTGGTCACCGGTGCGCGCTCGGGACGGGCCGCGCTCTGCGGCGGACGCTCGCTCACCGCATCGAGCTGCAGGCCGAGGCCTCGGATGGTCGCCAGCACCGCGGGCGCCGCGGCCTGAGGCGTGGGATCATTGCCGACGTAGAAGTGGAAACGGGCTGACGAGTCGAACGGCGCAGCAACCTCCTCCGCGCTGCCGTTCGTGATGAGCGTTCGCCAGAGGGCAACCGCGCCGGGCACCGCCGACGAAGGCGCGAACGAATACTTCACCTGCTGCTCCAGCATGATCGGCGCTCCGACGACGGGAACGCCGGCCGGACCGCCCGTGGGCACGCCGGGCGTGACATCCGCCACCCGTCCCCCGGGAAGGGTCGTGATTCCGGCCGCCGCGCACGCGGCGGCGGTCCCCGGATGCAGCGCTGCGCCCGCCTCGACGTAGTGATAGCGATTCGGCTGCCCCTGAGAGACCGTGTCCCTCCAGGCAAATCCCGAAAATTCCGCGTTCGCGAAGGCGAGCGAGTCGGTGGGAAGCAGACTCATGGTCATGAGGCCCGCTGAGCGCTGGCAGACCACGCCGAGAGCGAAGGGCACCCGAAGCGTCACCTCCGTCGCGGACGCGCTGATCAGCGCCGACGTGTCGGTGGCCAGCGTGTCCGACGCGTCCACCATGTGCAGCTCCGAGAGCATGAGCGTGAGCGCGCCGCGTGAGACCGCCCGGGCATTGCGCGATGCCAGGAGCTGATCGAAGTAGCGCGATTGCCAGACCATCAGGCGCGTCATGCCTGTGCCGATCACCGCGAGCACGAGCAGGGCGATCATGAGCTCCACGAGCGTCTGTCCGCGAGCCGAGAAGGCGATACGCCGGTTCATGGTGTGTTGAACGGGCTGGGGCTCGTCTTCGTGCGGTCGAGAATCTCCGTGTCCGGTCGCAGCACGCTGTTGGCAGGCGTGATGATGAGGGTCACGCGCCGGAACGTCATGGAATCGGCGAGCCTGATCCGCCGCGTGTACGCGAACGGAGGGGTGGCGAAGCTCCGGGTGCCCGAATCGGCCCGGAGCGCCAGGGAGTCGTACGGTACCGCGCTGAGGCGATTGAGCTCGCGCTGAATCGCGGCGTTGAAGTACGTGCTGTTACCGACGACGAACGACTGGCGCGCGAGCTGGAAGCTCACCGCGCCCAGCGACGCCAGGATGATCGTCAGAATGGTGATGGACACCACCACCTCGATCAGCGACATCCCCTGTCGCTGGGAACTCACGGAAGCACCCGCACCTGCCCCGTCCGGGACATCGCGATGCGACGCGAGTACGCTGCCGGCGGCGCTCCACTGACAGTGACGGTATCCGCGGCCGACGCCAGGCCGTTCGGAAAGATCTGCACCGAGCTGTTGGTCGCGGCAAGCGATGCCAGGGCGTACGCTCTGTCCTGGCTCAACGCGCGCTTGAACAGCACGGCCGAGCTCGCGCGATCGGTGATCGTGTAGGAATTGTTGGTGAGATCGAAATCGAGCTGGACGGGCTTTCTCTGCCGTCCGGCGAGGGAGAAAGCGAGCTCGAGGTCGCCGGCCACCACGATTGCCGCGCGGTTCACCCGCGCATGCGTCATCGCCACGCTCGCCCGGGGCATCACCATGACCGCGGCGATCCCGACTATGACCAGCGTCATCGCGACCTCTAGGAGAGTGAAGCCTCGGCGGCTGATATCGGCTGGCGGCATGGAGAGATCTGGAAGGTGACGCGAAGCTGCCACCTGAGCGGAGAGACTCCGTTCGATGCCGCCTCGTGACTGGCTGCTCTGGGATCCCGTCATAGGGACGTACCACATGATAAAGCGAAACCCGTCCCGCGCGATGGTGGAATCGCATGTTTCGCACCCCCGCCGTCAAACATTGAAGCGAAAGAGCAGCACGTCTCCATCCCTGACCAGGTACTCCTTTCCTTCCGACCGAACCACTCCCTTCTCGCGGGCGCCCTTCCAACCGACGTGGGCCACAAAGTCGTCGTAGGACACAGTTTCGGCCCGGATGAAACCCCGCTCGAAGTCGGTGTGGATGACCGCCGCCGCTTTCGGCGCCGTGTCGCCGTCGTGGATGGTCCAGGCTCGCACTTCCTGCTCTCCCGCCGTGAAGTAGGTTCGCAACCCGAGCAGGTGATAGCCGGCCCGGATCAGCCGGTCGAGCCCAGCCGAGGCGAGGCCGAGCGAGGTGAGAAAATCCTGGCGATCGCCCGGCGGCAGCTCCGCCAGCTCGGACTCGATCTTGGCGGAGAAGGGGACAACCTCCGCCGGCTCACCGCTTCCGTCCACGGTGGCGCGAAGCGAGAGCAGATACTCTCCCTCCTCGCCGGTCAGCTCCTGATCCCCGACGTTCGCGGCGTAGAGAACGGGCTTGAGGGTCAGGAGCATCAGCGGAGCGAGCGTGGAGCTGGCAGCGGAGTCCAACCTCGCCTCCCAGAGACCGCGTCCCTCGCTCAGCAATGCGTAGGCGCGCTCGAGCACGGGAAGCTCGGCCAGGGCGTCGGGGTCGCCCGACTTTGCGGACCGACGCACCCGATCCAAGCGCTTCTCGACGGTGGCGAGGTCAGCAAGCGCGAGCTCGAGCTCGATCACCTCGCGGTCGCGCACCGGATCCACCGAGCCCATCACGTGAAGCACGTCGGGATCGTCGAAGCATCGGACGACGTGCACGATCGCGTCCGTCTCCCGAATGTTGGCGAGGAACTTATTGCCGAGCCCCTCCCCGGTGGCAGCGCCTTTCACGAGGCCGGCGATGTCCACGAACTGGACGACGGCGGGCACGGTCCGTCTGGGCTGCACGATCTCTGTCAATCGGTCGAGACGAGGATCCGGCACTTCCACCATGCCGACGTTGGGCTCGACGGTGCAGAAGGGATAGTTGGCGGCATCCGCGCCCGCCGCGGTGAGGGCGTTGAAGAGGGTGGATTTTCCGACGTTTGGCAGGCCCACGATTGCGAGCTTGAGCATGACGGTAGGGAGAATCGTGAAGCGGGCCGGCGCGCCTCAGGGCGTCGCAGGCTCGCGGTTGAAACGGTTCATGGCGGACTCGATGCCTTCGTCGAGCCAGAGCTCGGCCGCTTCGGCGAGACGCGGGAGGAGCTCGAGTATCGCCGACCGGTCGCCCTTGCCGAAGGACGAGAGCACGAAGTCACGCATCACGCCGGTTTCCCGGCCGGGCTCGGCGGGACGAATGCCGACGCGCAGACGCGCGTAGTCGCGGGACCCGATCGTTCTCTCGAGGCTCTTCAGTCCGTTGTGCCCCCCCGCGCTGCCGCTCGCGCGCAGACGAAAGCGCCCGACCGGGAGCGCGACGTCATCGACGACGGCGAGGAGGTCGGAGGCCGGCGACCAGAAGGGACGCCGCAGGTAAGGGGTGAGCACGCTCCCGCTGAGGTTCATGTAGGTGAGCGGCTTGACGAGGCGGACCTGCCGCGCACCCACCCGGCCGCTCGACACTTGCGCGTCGGCGTTTCTGCGCCATCCGTCGAAATGCCAAACGTCGGCCAGGTGGTCTACCACCCACCAGCCGACGTTGTGGCGCGTCTGTTCGTACTCTCGCCCCGGGTTGCCGAGTCCCAGAATGATCTTCATGCGTGAAAGTATCCCGGCCAGCACCCGGCCCTGAGCGGCGGCCGGGTGAAGATCGAACGGGCTACTTCTTCTCTCCTTCGGTCTCGTCCTCGTCCGCCTTTGTCTTGCGGATGAGCTCCGGCTCTGCCGGCGCCTCGGCTCCCTCTACCTCGGCGACCACGGGAGCGATCTCCACGCGCGGCGGGGCGACGACGCAGATCGTGGAGTCGGCGTCCTCCATCACGGTCACGCCCTCGGGAAGCTTGAGGTCGCGCACGTGGATGGATTCGTTGAGCCCCAGTCCGGAGACGTCGACGTCGATGTGGTTCGGAATGTTGGCTGGATCCACCTCGATCGCCAGCTCACGAAGCACCTGGTCGAGCGTGCCGCCCTCGTTGCGAACTCCATGGGATATGCCGACCAGCACCAGGGGAACGTTGATGCTGATGTGCTCGCCGGCGACGAGCTCCTGAAAATCGATGTGAAGGATCTGCCGCCTGAACGGGTGGCGCTGGATCTCGCGAATGATCGTCCGCACGCTGCTCCCGCTCATCGCGAGCTCGACGACCGTCGTCTCGAAGGAGATGTGCTCGAGCAGCTTCTCCAGCTCACGCGTGTCGATCTCGAGCGGCTGGGGTTCGCGGTGATGGCCATACACGACGCCGGGGACGCGAGCGGCGGCGCGCAGCTTCCGTGCGGCGCCCTTGCCCACCTCGGTGCGGGGAGTGCAGCTGAGTGTTGCCGTAGCCATGGTGCTCTCCATCGGTGCGGTGAGTGAACTGCGGGAGCGGGAACCGCGACGCCCGGACCCGTGCTGCGAAGGGAAATCTCGATGTCGTGGCTGCTAGTCGAAGAGGCTGCTGACCGATTCCTCGCTGTGCGTATACCGGATCGCCTTCGCGAGCAGCTCTCCTACGGAGAGGACGCGGAGTTGCGGAAAGCGCCGCTCCTCCGGGATAGCGACCGTGTCGGTGACCGTCACCTCCACGATCGGCGCTCCGGCGAGTCTCCCCGCCGCCGGGCCGGAGAGGAGCGCGTGGGTCGCGCAGACGTACACATCCTTGGCGCCGAGCTCCTTGAGCTGGTGGGCGGCCGCGGTGACGGTGCCGGCCGTATCGATCATGTCGTCCGGGATGAGACAATCGCGACCCTCGACCTCGCCGACCACGTTCAGCACCTCAGCCACGTTGGCGGCGGGGCGCCGCTTGTCGATGATCGCGAACGTGCCGTTGAGCCGCTTCGCGAACCCTCGCGCCATCTTGGCCGAGCCGACGTCCGGAGCGACCACGACGAGGTTGGTCAACTGCTTCTTGCGGTAGTGTGACACGAACACGGGAGAGGCGTAGAGATGATCCACCGGTATGTCGAAGAATCCCTGCAGCTGGTGTTGGTGAAAGTCGATTCCCAGCACCCGGTTCGCGCCGGCCGTGATGATCATGTTCGCTACCAGCTTGGCGCCGATCGCGACCCGAGGCTGATCCTTGCGGTCCTGCCGGGAGTAGCCGTAGTACGGCATCACGCAGGTGACGCGGGCAGCCGACGCCCGGCGCGCCGCATCGATCAGCAGCAGCAGCTCCAGCAGGTTCTCGGCTGGCGGGTTCGTGGGCTGCACGATGAAGACATCGTGCCCGCGGATGTTCTCGTCGATCCGCACGAAGATCTCGCCGTCGGCGAAGCGCGAGAGCGTGACCTTGCAGAGCTCCACGCCGAGGGCGCCGCCTATTTCCTCAGCGAGCGCCCGATTGGCCGTGCCAGCCAGCAGCTTGAAGCCCCGCCCGCGGGGGGCGAGCATCTCATCCATGGCCGCAGCCGTGTGGCATAGTCGAGCGGGGCGGGGGGGTCACGTGTGATCGCTGCCGGAAGGATGCCGCGGCCGACTGCGCTCCATTGCCCCCGGTGGATTCGAACCACCATTCTCGGATCCAAAGTCCGATGTCCTGCCGTTGGACGAGGGGGCAGCGAGCCCTCAAAGCTAGTCGATCGGCTGCGGCGGAACAACGTCGGAGACCGTCTCGGTCTCGATCCAGCGCCCCAGCTCACGCGGTGCCGCCAGCGCCTCTGCCGTGATGGGCGGATCGAACACGCCGAAAACGCTTGAGCCCGAACCGGCGAGGAGGGCCAGCGACGCTCCGCGGTCATGGAGGTGATCGACCGCCCGCGTCAGCGAGGGATGACGCCGGCCAACGACC
Source organism: Gemmatimonadota bacterium (assembly GCA_030948255.1). Classification (GTDB taxonomy): domain Bacteria; phylum Gemmatimonadota; class Gemmatimonadetes; order Gemmatimonadales; family Gemmatimonadaceae; genus JALZAQ01. The sequence continues at coordinate 11,871 of JALZAQ010000002.1, read as the reverse complement.
GCCGAGAAGTCGTTCGCCGCGAGCAGGGCAACCGCATGCCACGAGCTCAGCGCCTCCACGCTCAGCGGCGGGCGCGACGGAGGGTGGTCAGCTGTGCGATCACCATCCAGCCACGCATACGCGTCGCGCGTCGCGACGCCGAAGGGCGGTACGAGGATCCAGCACTGCGAGGAGCGAAGTGTTGGCAGAGCGAGCAGCCGGTCGCCGCGACCCCACCCCAGGGCCGTCGGCAACGCGGTGGCAAGAAAGGAGACATCGGCACCGAGCCGTGATGCGATGCGCGCCAGGACGGCCGTCGACAGGGGCGTGGGCCGGAGGGCAGACAGGATTCGCAGCACGGCGGCGGCGTCGGCGCTCCCGCCGCCCAGCCCGGCGCCGACAGGAATGTTCTTGGTGATCGTGATCGTGAAGTTCTCCGGCCAGCCGTGCTCGGCGAACGCAGCCGCCGCGCGCCACGCCAGATTCTCCTCCGCTGGCCCGAGGCCACCGGCCGGCATCGCCGGGCCGTCACAGCTGAGAAAGCGGCCTCCGCCGTCCACGCGCACGCGGACCTCGTCGGCGAGCGCGATTCGGGCGAACAGGGTCTCGAGCTGGTGATGCCCGGTCTCCTCGCGCGCCAGGATGCGCAGCAGGAGATTGATCTTGCCGGTCGCGAGGAGCGCGGCCCCGCGAGCGCCGCGGAGTCCGGGGTCGAGAGCGGCGGGATGCGGCCGCTCCGCGCTCGGCACCGCTACGCCGCTCCCGCTCCGCGCTCGGCGGGCGGCGGCGTGGGAGCACCCAGGCCGAGTGGGGTTTCCGGCGCATCGCTCCGCTGATCCTGCGCTGCTCCCTCGAGCTCCCGGAAATGGAGACCGAGGCGTGTGAAGTACCAGGCGCCGATCACCGTGATCGGCACGAAGGAGAGAAGGTGGAAACCGATCGCCCATGAGACGGCCAGTGACGGGTCCACGCCGTACACGACGAGGCCCACCCGCGCTCCATACTCGAACACCCCGAAAAACCCCGGGGACGATGGCACGGCGACGCCGATGGCGATGATCCCCTGCAACAGCAGGGCAGCGCTATATGGCGCACGGATGCCGAACGCTCGGAAAGCCACCCAGAAGGCGAGCGCGTTCGTGAGCCAGTGCAGCAGCGTCCAGAAGAGAACACCAAAAAAGCGGCCCGGACTCCTCAACACGCCGAGCCCTGCGGCGAAGGCCAGCAATGTCTTTCGGCCGCGCGCCTCCAGCCGAGGGGCGAGCCGTCTTGCGAAGATCTCGTAGACCCGGATCAGCGGCTCCGGAAAGAAGACGATGAGATAGAGCACCACGAGTCCGACCGCAGTGACGAACGCGCCGCCGCCCACATAGTTGCTGACTGGCCGGCCGGCCACGGGAATGTTCGGGAAAGCGGGATCCAGGACCGCGACGAGCATGAGCAGCATCACCACGAACGCGTCGAAGATCCGATCCACGGCCAGAGAGGCGAACGCGGTGGAGAAGGGGACGCTCGCCTGCTCGCGCGAGAGCGCATAGGCCCGAGCGATCTCCCCGGCGCGGGCCGGAACCACGTTGTTCACCATCATGCCGATGGCGGTCGAGCGCCAGAGCACCGAGAACGGGATGGTGCGGTCGATCGGAGAGAGAATCGTACGCCACCGCCGCGCGCGCAGGGGGAAGATGGCGGTCGCGAGCGCCGCGGCGAGCAGCAGCAGCGGAATATTGGCCGTCCGGAGATGTTCGGCCACGCCGCGAAGATTGTCGTGAAGGACCCACCAGAGCAGCACCGCGCTCAGTCCGATGCCGAACGCCCCCCTCCACCCGATACGCACCGCTATCGAATCCTCATCCGGTCGCTGCCAGGTCGAGGAGGGCAAAGATCTCGTCGAGAGTCTCGGTCGCCGGTGTGCCTCCCAGGACGCGCAGCTGATCGCGCAGCTCCAGCGCGCGCTCCAGCGCGCCGCGACCCGCGTAGAGCACTGTCTGGATCGGGACGACGTCCTCGTCGGGGAGGGGCACGGGGGCGCTCAGCGGTCGCTGGTCGAGCTGGCCGAAGCCGGCGAGCCCGCTCTCGAGCATGTCCACGAGCTTCTGGCCGGACGGAGTCAGCGAAGCGGGTCGGGTGGGACGCGCGACGTCGCCGCGCTCCGGCGGCGGCGCGACGCGCGCCATCGCACTTGGAGTGAGCTGCTCGAGCCGGCGCAGCACCTCGTGGCTCTCGATGGCTGGGTTTGCGAGAACGATCGCCGCGCCATCCAGAGCGGCCAGCGCTCCCGGATCGCCAGGTTCGGCACGCTCTGCCCACGAGCCGGCGAAGCGGGCGACATCCAGCTCCCCGAAGCTCCGCGCCAGGCTTGCGAGGGAGCGGAGCGCCTGTCGCAGCTCTCTCGTCTGGCGCTCGGCCCCGCCGTGATCCTGGGCTGCGCGCGCCTCGGCCACGAGGCGAGCGAGGTATTCGGCCTGCCCCACGACCTCCATCCGGAAGCGCTCCGAGAGGGTGGTGGGAGGCTGGGGGGCGGGAGAGACGATGTGGGGCCCGTTGTCGCCGAAGAAGAGCTCGCCCACCGGAACGATCTCCACCGAATCGTCGGTGGCGGTGGAGAGCAGTGCGGCGGCGCTCACGACCTCCCGCACGACGGGCGCATCGCGCTGCACCTCGCGGCCCACGGCGAGCTCGGTGCCGATGTGGCGCAGCGCCGCGGCGGCGGAGGCAAAAAAAGCGAGACGGGGCGCCGTCGCGGGGGAATTGGCGTCGAGCGAGACCGTCTTGGCGGCTCGCTCGACCGCATCCACGACGTCGGCCAGGGCGGGCGAATCCTTGAGCCCTGCCACGCCGCGCAGAGCGCGCACGCGGGTGAGCGCGTCGCCGAGCGCGGCTGCGGCGCCTGCTTCCCCGCGCAGTCGTTCGAGCGCGGCGGCGAGCGACTCGGTCTCGGTGGCCAGAAACGCGCTGGCAACGCCGCCGGGAGGGGTGTCACGCCGCGAGAGGCCGGACGCTCCGGGGACGAGTCGGTCGAATTCGGCCACTCGAGCTCGCACCCGCCGCTCGTCGGCGGCGCTCCAGCTCCGGGCGTTGCGGACCAGCGTTCTTAAGTCGTCCACCGCTCCCGTCAGCGCGCCTGCGAGCCCGATGTCCCACGGGAGCGTGCCTTCCCGGAGCGTCCGGGCGCTGCGCTCCACGACCGCCGCCACGTGCGAGATTCCGTATTGCCTGGACATCGTGGCGGTACCCCGGAGCGATCGCGCCGCCCGGCGAAGCTCCTCGGCATCCGGGCCGGTCGGGGGCGCCGAAGCGAGCAGTGCATCCAGACGCTCGATGTACTCCCCCGCCTCCACCACGAAGAAGTCCAGATATCCAACCGGCGATGTCATCCAGGCTCCAGAGGTGCGCGCGGCACGAAGTTAGGTAGGGCGGAAGAAGTGGTCAACGGAGATCGCCCCCGCCGATGCTATCGGACGATCCTGTTCCTCGCCCTTCGATCATGGCCGACCGCATCTCCTTCACCGCCGCTGCCATCCCGACAAACACGGCCCGCGCGACGATGGAGTGTCCGATGTTCAACTCTTCGATCTCCGCAATCGCGGCGACCGGCCCCACGTTGCCCACCGTCAGGCCATGTCCGGCGTGCACCGCCAACGAGAGCGCCGCGCCATGCCGCGCCGCGAGGCGCAACGCGTCGAGCTGCGACCGGTCGCCGGGTGCCCGGGCGTAGCGTCCGGTGTGCAGCTCGATGGCGTCCGCTCCAAGCTCGCGCGCTCGTCGCACCGCCTCGACGTCGGGGTCGATGAACAGACTGGTTCGCACCCCCCCACGTTTCAGCGCGGCCAATCCGGCGGCGAGCCGCTCGGGATCGCGTCGCACGTCCAGCCCGCCTTCGGTCGTGACTTCCTCGCGACGCTCGGGAACGAGCGTGACCTGGTGCGGGGAGAGCCGAGCGGCGATCGAGAGCATCTCATCGGTGAGCGCCATCTCCAGGTTGAGGACCGTCGTCACGGACGTCGCGAGCCGCTCCACGTCGCGGTCCTGCACGTGGCGCCGGTCCTCGCGCAGGTGCGCGGTGATGCCATCGGCGCCGGCCTCCTCGCAGAGGGCTGCCGCCAGCACCGGATCGGGCTCATCCGTTCGTCGCGCCTGCCGGATCGTCGCGACGTGATCGATATTGATGTAGAGCCGTTGATGCGGTGTAGCTTTCGGGTCTGAGCGTGTGGTCATTTGTTGCCGCCTTTCCGATTCGCCGTTAGCTTCGCACTCGTTCACACGTGGAGAACATCGTGAAGCGTGTCCTGCCCCTGATCGCGCTCGTGATCGTCGCCTGCGTCCATCGCGCGCCATCCTACGATCCGGGTACCGTGGCCCCCGCCGGCACCCCTGGCGCCGCGAGTCCGCGCGCCGCCCTCGAGACCTTCCTCGCGTCCATCCGCGCGCAGGACATCCAGGCCATGTCCCTCGTCTGGGGGACCTCCAAGGGGCCAGCGCGCGATCAGATGACGCGGGATTATCTCGAGAAGGCCGAGCTCACCATGCAGTGTCTGTTCGCCCACGACCGATTCTCCATCACGGGCGAGACGCGATCCAGCGACACGACGCGGACGCTCGCAGTCACGCTCACCAAAGGCAACATCACCAAAGCCACGAGCTTCTCGACCGTGAATGGTCCCGCCAGTCGGTGGTACGTGAATGATGGCGATGTCATCGCGGTCGGCAACGAGCTGTGCCGGGCCAGCGGCCCGCCGCGCAAGCCGTGACGCCCCGAGGGAACGGCTGTGATCCGACGGGCATTCATCCCTCGGTGAGCTCGATCAGGACGCCGCCGGTGGCGGCGGGATGGAGGAAGGCGATGCGTTTTCCGTCGGCGCCCGGCCGGGGCACCTGATCGAGAAGCGGGTAGCCCGCGCTCCGGCACCGCTCGAGCGCCTGCTCGAGGTCTTCGACCGCAAGACAGATATGATGGATTCCCGGGCCGCGCTTGCTGATGAATCGGTCGATCGGGGAGCCGGGAGTCAGGGGCTCGAGCAGCTCGATCAGCGCGCCCCCGGCATCGAGGGCGGCGATGCGCGCGCCGTCCGCGTCGTCGAGTGGTACGACTGGTAAGCCGAGCACATCGCGGTAAAAGGGCAGCATCTCGTCCAGCGCGCGAACAGCGATGCCGAGGTGGGCGAGGCGGGCACCGCGGAGAGCCTCGGGTGGCATGGGAATCGCGCTCCGTCTGAGTGGAGCGGATAACTTAACGATCGATCAGGGACCCGCGAAGGTCCCACTGGAGGATAGGGTATGTCGAACGCGGTGGCGGTGACGGACGGCACCTTCGAGCAGGAGATCGTCAAACACGACGGATTGGCCGTGGTCGACTTCTGGGCGGCCTGGTGCGGGCCGTGCCGGATGATCGCGCCGATTCTCGACCAGCTCGCCTCGGAGTTCATCGGCAAGGCGAAGGTGGCGAAGCTGGATGTGGACGCCAATCAGCAGACGGCGATGCGATACAATGTGCGATCGATTCCGACCGTCCTGTTCTTCAAGAATGGCCAGCTCGTGGATCAGGTGATCGGGGCCGTGCCCAAGTCCAAGCTCGAATCGAAGTTTCAGGAGCACGCCGCCTGACGCCAGTGTGACGGCGCCGCGCCTCAGCCTGGAGGACCGTGCCGGTTCTCCAGGTTTTTTGTGCTCAACGCCGCGCTGGTCGCCACCGTAGTCGAGTGAGGAGGCGCAGACGAGCCGTCCGAGGGTCGAGATGAGCGAGCAGACGTCTGACGGAACGGGTGGGTCCCTATACGTCGTGAGCACTCCGATCGGAAATCTCGGCGACCTCACGCAACGCGGCGTCCAGACTCTCAGGGATGTGGCGACGATCTTGGCCGAAGATACGCGCCACTCGCGTCATCTTCTCGATCACTACGCCATCGAGACGCGCCTCGAGGCCTACCACGAGCACAACGAGGCGCGGATGACGCCGCGGCTTCTCGCCCGTCTCGTCGGCGGTGAGAGCATGGCGCTCATCTCCGACGCGGGAACGCCCCTCCTCTCCGATCCGGGGGCGCGGCTTGTTCGCGCGGCCACCGAGGCGGGAATACGCATCATTCCGGTACCGGGCGCGTCGGCGCTCCTCGCCGCCCTCGTCGCGTCCGGTCTCGACGGCGATCGCTTCACCTTCTTCGGCTTCCTGGCGCGAAAGGGCGCGGACCGCACCCGCGCTCTGGAGGAGCTGGCGGCACTGCCTCACACCGCGGTGCTGTACGAGGCCCCTTCGCGGGTGGCGGCGACGCTCCAGGAGATCGCGTCGGTCGGTGGCGAAGCTCGCCGGGCGGTGGTCGCGCGAGAGCTGACCAAGCAGTACGAGGAGATCCGGCGGGGAACGGTCGGCGACCTGGCGCGGTATTACGCCAGCATCCCTCCGCGGGGTGAGATCGTCATCCTCCTGGAGGGTGTCGTCGCCGCTCCGATCGACGAACAGGCGTTACGGGAGACCGCCCGCCGCCTGAAGGCCGAAGGCGCAACGGCGCGCGACATCGCCCGGCAGCTCGCCGCGGAGCATGGGGCTCCGCGCAACGTCGCATACCGAATCGCTCACGAATGAGACCGGCCTCGATCCTGTGACGCTTCGCCTGCTTTTCGCGGCGCTGCTGCTGACGTTGCAGCCCGCCTCGACCCGACTCGCGATCGGCCGTCTGCAATACGACGGCGGAGGAGATTGGTACGCCAATCCCTCCAGTCTCCCCAACCTGATCGAGGCGGTGAACGCGCGAACGTCGCTTCGCGTGGACGGCGCCGAGGTTCGGCTCAAGCTCACCGATGATCGCCTCTGGGATGTCCCGTTCATCCACGCGACCGGACACGGCACCATCCACCTGAGCGATCTCGAGATCGCGCGGCTTCGCGAATATCTCGCCCGGGGCGGATTTCTTCACGTGAGCGATAACTACGGTCTCGATGAGAGCTTTCGCCGGGAGATGGCGCGCGTTTATCCCGACCGTCCGCTGATCGACGTTCCGCTCTCTCATCCCATCTATCATATCGTCTACGAGTTTCCGGGCGGTGTGCCGAAGATCCACGAGCATGATGGCAAGCCGGCGCAGGGGCTCGGCATCTTTCTCGGCGACCGCCTCGTGCTGTTCTACGACTACCAGTGTGATCTGGGCGATGGCTGGGAGGATCTCGACGTGCACAAGGACGGGCCGGCGCTGCACGAAGCGGCGTTGCGCATGGGGGTGAATCTCTTCACCTACGCCGTGACGAGCCGGCCGGTGCCGTGAGCCGCCGATGACGCTTCTCCGTCTGATCGCCCATGAGAGGGCCCGCCGCGGAGTCGCTGTTGCCGGGGGCGCCGCCGCAGCGGCTCTCGGGGCCGCCGCGCTCCTGGGAGGAGTCTTCACGCTGGCGCTCGGGCATCAGCGGTGGATCACGCGCCCCTCCGCGCCGATCGGAGCGTGGCTGGTCGTAACGGGAATGCTGGCGCTGCTACTCTGGCGAGCGCGGGTCGCGCTTCGTCGCGTCGCCTCGACGAGCCAGGTCGCATCGGACGTCGAGCGGGAGCGCGGGCTGAGGTCGGGCTCGGTCAGGGGGGCGCTGGAGGTGGCGTCGAGCGGTGCACTGGGCCGGCGTGCGGCGGAAGAACTGGCACTCCAGCTGCGCGAAGGAAGGGGGAGGTCGGTGCTGGCGCCTCTGGTGCAGCGCCGGCACTGGATACGGGGAGCCGCCGCGGTCGGCGCCGCGATCGTGGCGCTCTTGCTGTTGGGAGCGGCGGCGAGCGTGGCCCCGGATGGTTGGCGCGCACTCCGACATCCGGTCAGCGCGTGGACGGGATCGCTCCTCGCCCCCCTCCGGATCGTGAACGTACCGACCGATGTGATGCGGGGGGAGCGGCTGGCGGTGCGCATCAGCGCGGCGGACCGACGCGAGATCACGCTGCACCTCCGTGTGACGGGGATGCCGTGGCAGACGCGCATGGTGCCGGTGGATCGCGCAATCGCCGCGACGATGATCGGGCCTCTCGACGCGGGCGTGGCTCTGTTCGCGACCGATGGACGAATGACGAGCGACACCCTGACAATTCGCGTGAACGACCGGCCCTTCCTCGGCGACGTAGCCATCCGCGCGAGCTACCCCGCCTATCTCGGTCGTGCGCCAGAGGTGCTGCCCACGGGTGAGCCGGCACGCGTACCGCGGGGTACGGTGCTCACCATCAGAGGCCGGGCCTCGACCGTGCTCCAGAAAGTGGCGCTCGCGGGGCCGTCCGACACGATCCGCCTTCAACCCGATGGTCATATCTTCGCCGGTCGCGTCGCAGCCGAACGGAGTGGCCGCTGGAGCTGGCAGGCGTCCGGCGATGGCGGTCCGATCGCCGACCTTCCGCCCCCGCTCGAGCTCGACGTTGTGGCGGACTCCGCGCCTCGCGTCGAGCTGGTCGCGCCGGCTCGCGACACGGTCGTGCCGGCAGACCTGCAGCTCCTGTTGCGGGCGGCGGCGGTCGACGATCACGGCCTCTCCGCGATCACCCTGTGGAGTTGGCGTCGACGGTCGGGCGGCGTCGCCCTTCCCGAGGTCGCTCAATCGCTCGCCACGCCAGTCGGGCCGCAGTGGAGCGGAGAAACGACGATGGATCTCGCGTCCCGGGGGCTCGAGCCCGGCGATGAGCTTCACCTGGTGGTGACGGCGACCGATGATTCGCCTTGGCGACAGACCGGGTCGAGCCGGGAGCTCGTCGTGCGACTGCCGAGTCTCAGTGAGCAGCGCGACATCGCGCGCACTCTCGCCGACTCCACGGCTTCCCGCGCGACGGCCGCGGCGAAGGCCGAGCGACAGCTCGCTCAGCGTACCGGCGACGCCGCGCGCTCGCGCGGCCAGCGCCCCGGAGGCGCGACCACCAGCAGCGGCGAGCCCCGCGCTTCCCGCGACGCCCGTGACCGCTCGATGTCCTTCCAGGCCGCGGAGCAGTCGAAGCAGCTTGCCCAGGAACAGAACGCTCTCCAGGAGCAGATTCGCCAGGTCCAGCGTGACGCGAAGCTGCTCGAGAAGCAGCTCGCGGCGGCGGGCGCGCTCGACAGCTCTCTTCTGCGGCAGCTCCGTGAGGCCCAGGCGCTGCTGCGCGATGCGCTCACTCCGGAGATGCAGAAGCTGCTCTCGGATGTGATGCAGGCCACGCAGCAGCTCTCCCGCGAGGACGTGCGCAGGTCGCTCGAGCAGCTGATGCAACAGCAGCAGCGCCTTCGGGAACAGCTCGAGAAGAGTGCCGAGATGTTGAAGCGTGCGGCGCTGGAAGGTGCGCTCGCGACACTGCGCGACGAGGCGAAGGAAGTCGCTCGGGGCGAGCACGCGGTGGCCGATTCGCTTCAACATGGAGACTCGTCGGCGACGCGCGCTGCCAGAGGTCTGGGCGATCGCTCCAGAGACCTCTCTCGCGACATCCAGCAGCTCTCGAAGCGCCTCGAGCACGAGCGCGCCGAGGCCGGGCCGCGCAGGCTGCAGAGTGCAGCCGAAGGCGCGCATCAATCGGCTCAGGCCATGCAGCGCGCCTCCGGCCGGAAGAGCGGCGACGAGCAAAGGAGCGGCGAGCCCAAGGCGGAGCAGGGGGGCGAGCCCGCGCCGGATACCCGATCGTCCGACCGTGTTTCGGCTGCGGAAGAGGGGGCGCGGCAGATGGAGGAGGCCGCGAAACAGCTCACCGACGCACGCGACGCACAGATCCAGGAGTGGAAGAGCCACTTGACCGGGGAACTCGATCGCTCGATTCAGGAAATGCTCCAGCTGGGGAGACAGCAGGAGCAGTTGGCGCAGCAGGCACGATCGGGCACGGAGGGCGGTGACCTGCGCGGACAGCAGAGCGCCGTTCAGCAGGGAGTGGAGAAGGTGGGCGAGCGCGTGCAGAAGGCGGCGCAGCAGTCGGCCCACGTCTCGGCGCAGTCGCAGAGTGCGGTCGGTGAAGCCCGCCGCCGCGTCGAGGACGCCACTCAGCGCGTGGCCGGAAGTCAGGGAGGTCAGCCCGGGCGGCAGTCCGGTGGCAGCGAAACGTCGAGCGCGATGCACGACGCGGCGGAGGCGCTGAACCGGGCCGCAGCGGCGCTGGTGAAGGATCGGGAGCGCGCGGCCGGCGGACAATCGGCGTCGGGCTTTGCCGAGATGATGCAGCGTATGCGCGACATGGCGAAGGAGCAGGGGTCGCTCAATGGCCAGTCATCCGGGCTCCTGCCCATGCCAGGCGGACAGCCGAGCGCGCAGGTTGGCTCCCAGGCGCGGCAGCTGGGCCAGAGGCAGCGCGGTCTGGCGGAGCGCATGGAGCAGCTCGGACAGGGCGATGCCTCAGGTCGACAGGAGGCGATGGCGAAGGAGATGCGCCAGATCGCCGACGCGCTGGAATCGGGTCGCATCGACCCGGCCGTCCTCGACCGGCAGCAACGGCTCTTTCGCCGGATGCTGGATGCCGGCCTCACGCTCGAGAAGGACGAGCGCGACGACAACGGGCAGCGCGAGTCGCACGCCGCGATCGGGACGAACTCCGTCGGCACGGGCACCGACGCGAGCGGACGCGCCGCTGCCCGCTTCCGGGAGCCATCGTGGAACGAGCTTCGCGGTCTGAGCGCCGAAGAGCGCCGGGCCGTGCTCGAATACTTCAAGCGAATCAATGCCGAGCATCCGTAACACGGTGCGGCTACTGGCCGCCGCTTGCCTGGCCGTCGCCCCCATCCGCGCGGTCGCGCAGGCCCCGGATCCATACATGCGCGGCATCGAGCTGGAGCAGGCGGACAAGCTGCCTGAGGCGGCGCGCGCCTATCGCGAAGCACTTCTCCGCGCACCCGGATCGCTCGCGGCAATTCTCGGGCTCGAGCGCGTGTACGCGCAGCAGGGGCACACCGACTCCCTGCTCCCGTTATTGGACAGCGCGATCGCCGTGCAGCCGCGCGAGCGGGGCCTGCGGTCGGTGCAGCTTCGTGCTCTGCATGGTCTAGGTGATCGGGACCGACTGCGCACCGCGTTCGAGAAATGGAGACGCGATTGGCCCCGCGATCCGTCGCCCTTTCGCGAGTATGCGAAGCTTCTGCTCCAGGATGGCGACGCACCGGCGGCAGACAGCGTCCTGCGACGTGCTCGAAGCGAGCTGGGCACGTCTCGCGGCATGGAAGCCGAGCTGGCCCAGCTGCAAGCATCGGCCGGCGCCTGGGCGCTCGCAGCCGAATCCTGGCGGGCGTCTATGGCGGCGCAGGAATATCTCGTGCAGGCGGCGGTCTTCTCGCTGCTGCCGACACCGGCGCCATCGCGCGCGGCCGTTCGCGCCGCACTGCTCGCTCCTCCCCCGCAGGTGGCGTCGCGACGGATCCTGGCCGGACTCGAGCTCGGCTGGGGATCGCCGCGCGCCGCATGGACGGTGTTGCGCGAGCTGCCCCGCGACAGTGCTGCGCTCTCGGCATGGCTGGACTTCGCGCGGCATGCCGAGGAAAGCGAGGCATGGCTCGCCGCCCGCGACGCGCTCGGCGCGGCGTATGCGCAGACCGGAAGCGCGGACTACGCGGTGCGGGCGGCGGCGGACGCGCTGGCCGGCGGAGATGCGGCATCGGCACTCTCTCTCAGCCTCGCGGCCGCACCGCTTCTGGACTCGGCCAGCATGGCCAGCCGTCTCGTGACCACCGAGGTGCGCGCTCTCGCTCTGCTCGGTCGGGCGCCCGAGGCGGAGAAGCTCCTCGCCACGTACGATCATCGTCTTCGACCCGATCAACGGCTGACGCTCGCACGCGCGCTGGCGTGGGGATGGGTGAGGGCGGGCGACATCGGTCGCGCGGAGGGGTTGCTCCGCCGCTTTGCCGACCCCCGTTCCGGAGGGGAGGCGGCGGCATGGATCGCGCTGTTTCACGGCGACCTCGGTGCCGCCCGGCTCGCTCTCACGTTCTCGTCGGAGAGTAGCCC